>NZ_JAAOYY010000005.1:0-1827 GCF_011759615.1 Pedobacter sp. SG908 | reverse complement strand
TCCCTTTCGGTTGGGAGTGCAAAGGTAAGGATCTTTTTTAAACTTCCAAATAAAATAAATTTTATTTTTTTAAGCCCTCTTTTTTCCCCTTTCCCTCTATTTCAATACGCTGGTCTTATCCAGCTCCCCGTCCTTCCGGACCGGGCTGCAAAGGTAGCAATATTTTCCTCATCCGCAATATTTATTTCAAAATAAATACCGCTCTATCTATCCCTATTGTACGCTTTTCAGTCTGCTGCCCTCTCCTCCGAAGCGGGATGCAAAAGTAGAAAAAATATCCTTCCTTCCAAAGCTTTTTTACCGAATAGCACAGGGATTACTGTAAGTATTTGGTTTACAACCTGAAATAATTAGGGACAGCGTAAAACAATAAGGCTGCCCAGTTATCTAAACGTGGTTTTTAGGGGTAAACCCGGCGTTTTTCATCATTAAGCAGTTAAGGTCATTAAGGGCTGAAAGGCTATTTTATCTTTTTTTGGGCGCCATGACAGTGTACCCTGCACTGCCCCTGCAACATAAACCCGATTGCAATGGAAAGCCGCCGCTCCTTCTGCGGCGCTTGGAACGGAAAGCGGGACTACACCTGTATAGTAGCACGAAACCTGGTTTGCTGAAAACAATAACTAAATTAACCTTAAAAATGGAGTGTTTCCACCTTCTTTATGCTCTGATAATAGCTAAAAGTTTTTTACCTGCAGTTACAACAAGTACTGAAGCAAGTCCGGCTGTTAACCCAAAACTAAATTCTCTAAGAATGGAAGGCAAAGTATAAAGAACATCATGTAGAAAGCCAATATTATGTGCAAAAATCCCACCCGAAACCAAGATCAATGCTATGGTGCCTACAATACTTAATACTTTTATTAGAATTGGTAAAGAACGAACCAGCAGATTTCCGATAAATGAAAATATGCCCTTTTCGCCAGAGGCCTTTATTAAGCGATATCCCGCATCATCCATCCTTACAATAATGGCTACGATACCGTAAACACCAACGGTAGCCAATAAAGCTACAGCTGAAACGGTTATAATCTGTATAAGCAGTTTTTCTTCGAGCACGCTTCCCAAAGCAATAATTACGATTTCTATTGATAGAATAAAATCTGTAACGACAGCGGATCTGATTTTTGCTTTTTCTGCTACCTCCCCCTCCTGGATAACTTCTTTTGCCTCTACATGCAGGGGCTTTGATCGATGAAAAAAATATTCAACAACCTTTTCTACTCCTTCATATGCCAAATATAGCCCTCCTAGAACCAAGATTACTTTGATCGCTATCGGAAAAAAGAAATTGAGCAATAAAGCAATCGGAACAATAATAAGCTTATTCACAAATGATCCTTTGGTGATTGCCCACAACACGGGCAATTCTCTCGAAGAAAGAAAACCGGTTGATTTTTCTGCATTTACCGCCAAATCATCACCCAAAATACCCGCAGTCTTCTTGGCAGCTACCTTGGCTGTTACCGCTACATCGTCCATTAAAGCACCTATATCATCTAAAATCGCAAAAAAACCTGAAGCCATAACTAAAATCAATTAGGCCGCAAAATATTAAATCCTTTTCAGATTCAGACAATCATATTCAAATCTTCAAGCTATATGGGTTAAATAGTATTGCATAGGTAGGGCCAGATAAATCTATCAATTTACACGTCATTAGGAATATAGTTGTGAAAAATAGCCCCTTTAAACAGTTAATTACGGCGTTTAACTTATTTGTTAAGCCTAGTCCGGATGATTAATTTTTGGATGATCTGGAGCGCAGTGGCAGTAGCCTTTAGTTTGGGTCCCGTCCTGCTGTCCGTTCTACTCCGCCAATGAAGG
>NZ_JAAOYY010000004.1:0-5628 GCF_011759615.1 Pedobacter sp. SG908 | reverse complement strand
CTTTTAAGATTTGGCACCGACCTACTCTCCCACGTGTTACCGCAGTACCATCGGCTCTGGTGGGCTTAACTTCTCTGTTCGGAATGGGAAGAGGTGGACACCACCGATATAGGCACCTAAATATTTTTATTTGAGCTGAAAGGATAAAGCTCAAAGATTAAAGCTGTTTCTATCACGCTTTAGTCTTTAGTCTTTTAGCTTTCCGCTTAAATGACATATTATTGAAAGAAGTTAAGTTTTGAAGAACAAACAACAGTCTGTCCAGCTTTGAAAGCTTCGGATGATTAGTACTACTCGACTGTGCTGTCACCAGCTTTACATCTGTAGCCTATCAACGTAGTAGTCTGCTACGGTCCTATATGGAATTCTCATCTCGTGGCTAGTTTCGCACTTAGATGCTTTCAGCGCTTATCTATTCCCAGCGTAGCTACTCTGCAATGCCCCTGGCGGAACAACAGATTCACTAGAGGCTGGTCCAACCCGGTCCTCTCGTACTAAGGTCAGCCCCACTCAAAATTCCTACGCCCACAACAGATAGGGACCGAACTGTCTCGCGACGTTCTGAACCCAGCTCGCGTGCCACTTTAATCGGCGAACAGCCGAACCCTTGGGACCTTCTCCAGCCCCAGGATGTGACGAGCCGACATCGAGGTGCCAAACCTCCCCGTCGATATGAGCTCTTGGGGGAGATCAGCCTGTTATCCCCAGCGTACCTTTTATCCTTTGAGCGATGGCCCTTCCATGCAGAACCACCGGATCACTATATCCGTCTTTCGACCCTGATCGACCTGTATGTCTCACAGTCAAGCAAGCTTATGCTATTGCACTCCGCGTACGGTTACCAAGCGTACTGAGCTTACCTTTGAAAGCCTCCGTTACCTTTTTGGAGGCGACCACCCCAGTCAAACTACCCATCAAACAATGTCTCCCGCTTGGCGGGATTAGACACCGAATACAGAAAGGGTGGTATTTCAACGTTGGCTCCACGACGCCTAGCGACGCCGCTTCAAAGCCTCCCACCTATCCTACACATCCTGTATCCAATGTCAATGTTAAATTGTAGTGAAGGTGCATGGGGTCTTTCCGTCCCGTTGCGGGTACCCGGCGTCTTCACCGGGACCACAATTTCACCGAGCTCATGGCTGAGACAGCGCCCAGATCGTTACACCATTCGTGCAGGTCGGAACTTACCCGACAAGGAATTTCGCTACCTTAGGACCGTTATAGTTACGGCCGCCGTTTACTGGGGCTTCGATTCAATGCTTCTCTTACGATGACATCCCCTCTTAACCTTCCAGCACCGGGCAGGTGTCAGGCCTTATACCTCATCTTTCGATTTTGCAAAGCCATGTGTTTTTGTTAAACAGTCGCCTGGGCCTTTTCACTGCGGCTTACATTACTGCAAGCGCCCCTTCTCCCGAAGTTACAGGGCCATTTTGCCGAGTTCCTTAGCCATGATTCACTCGAGCACCTTAGAATCCTCTTCCCGGATACCTGTGTCGGTTTGCGGTACGGGTTTTTATAACCTGAAGCTTAGCGGTTTTTCTTGGAAGTCTGATTACCTGCTCTATCAACTCACCCGAAGGCTCGTCGTACTATCAGCTTTCAGCATCGTTGGCGGATTTGCCTACCATCGATATACCTACGGCCTTTAACGATCTATTCCGTCAGATCGCGGCAGTGTCACTACTCCGTCCCCACATCGCAGTTATAAAAAGTACTGGAATATTAACCAGTTGTCCATCGAATTTCCCCTTCGGGTTCTCCTTAGGTCCCGACTGACCCTGATCCGATTAGCGTTGATCAGGAAACCTTATCCTTTCGGTGGGCGGGTTTCTCGCCCGCCTTATCGTTACTTATGCCTACATTTGCTTTTCTATACACTCCAGCACCCATTACCAGATACCTTCACTGTATATAGAATGCTCCCCTACCGATATATTTCAATCCCATAGCTTCGGTGTACAATTTAATGCCCGTTTATTATCCATGCCCGATCGCTCGACTAGTGAGCTGTTACGCACTCTTTAAATGAATGGCTGCTTCCAAGCCAACATCCTAGCTGTCTGTGCAATCGGACCTCGTTAGTTCAACTTAACTGTAACTTGGGGACCTTAGCTGATGGTCTGGGTTCTTTCCCTCTCGGCGCGTGACCTTAGCACCCCGCGCCTCACTGCCGGTTATATTATATAGCATTCGGAGTTTGTCTGGATTTGGTAGGATTTGACTCCCCCGCACCCAATCAGTAGCTCTACCTCTATATAACTCAATACCGACGCTGTTCCTAAAAACATTTCGGGGAGTACGAGCTATTTCCCAGTTTGATTAGCCTTTCACCCCTACCCACAGATCATCCGGAAACTTTTCAACGTTTATCGGTTCGGTCCTCCAGTACGTGTTACCGCACCTTCAACCTGTCCATGGGTAGATCACAAGGTTTCGCGTCTACCTCCTCTGACTATACGCCCTATTCAGACTCGCTTTCGCTTCGGATCCGTGCCTGAAGCACTTAACCTTGCCAGAGAAGAGTAACTCGTAGGCTCATTATGCAAAAGGCACGCCGTCACACCACTTGGATGCTCCGACCGCTTGTAAGTACACGGTTTCAGGTTCTATTTCACTCCCCTGTTCGGGGTTCTTTTCACCTTTCCCTCACGGTACTGGTTCACTATCGGTCTCTCAGGAGTATTTAGCCTTACCGGATGGTGCCGGCTGATTCCCACAAGGCGTCTCCGACCTCGCGGTACTCAGGATACTGCTAGGCTAGCATTCTATACGTGTACTGGGCTATCACCATGTATCGCCGGGCTTCCCATCCCGTTCCACTTCTGTTTGCTAATGCCACGTTGCAGTCCTACAACCCCCACTTTGCCGTAACAAGGTAGGTTTGGGCTCTTTCCCTTTCGCTCGCCACTACTCAGGAAATCATTGTTATTTTCTCTTCCTCTGCTTACTTAGATGTTTCAGTTCGGCAGGTTTGCTCATTATATGTGACATGTCTTCAACATGCCGGGTTGCCCCATTCGGAAATCTTCGGATCACTTCCTATTTGCAAATACCCGAAGCTTATCGCAGCTTATCACGTCCTTCATCGCCTCTGAGAGCCAAGGCATCCCCCGTGTACTCTTTTTTACTTTCTTCTACTCATATGCCTTTTGCGCCATATGGTATGCTTTTTTTGCTCTTGTCATGATGTCTCATACTTGTTGGTTGATTGCTCTTCCTTCAAGTGAGCACAAACACAACAGTCGCCTATTGTTGTTTGCTCTTCTTTTTTAACTTCTTCCAATATGTCAAAGAACTTTATTAAGGTATAACCCTTAGGGTATAAAAGTCCGGGTGTCATGTGCCCATCCTTAAGCCTAAGCTTATTCCTTATTAGTAAAAACTGCGGTCTCGAACCGTTTCAGATGTCCTGTTCAGTGCATCTGTGCCCCATGGCGTTTCTTTCTTAATCTTTATGTCAATGTATATTACCGATCCCGATAATCTCTGTATTTTTGTGTTTTTTGAAAGCTTTCCGCTTTGGTCTTTAAGCTTTATGCTCAAATGTGGAGAATAACGGAGTCGAACCGTTGACCTCCTGCGTGCAAGGCAGGCGCTCTAGCCAGCTGAGCTAATCCCCCAAAAGTTAGTTATCAGTCTGCAGTCATCAGTTTCCAGTTATCAAAACCGTAAACTATAAACCGCCAATTGTAAACTCTTAATGTAGTCCCGTCCAGATTTGAACTGGAGACCCCTACATTATCAGTGTAGTGCTCTAACCAGGCTGAGCTACGGGACTATGGTTTTAAGGCAGGCAGCTGTTCGCAGTATATAGTATCTTACCGCTACTGCTTCCTTTGGCTTACCCCATTTCAAGTTCCGTTAAGCTTACCCTTACAGTAGCCCACCGTTGTCTTCTGGGTGTTTCTTTTTTTTCTCTTGTGCTTTTTAAAGTATCCGGTATAAACTATCAACCTGCCTTTCAGCTTTGGTCTTTATGCTTTAACCTTTTACCTTATTGAAATATCATGTTGCGTGGCGAGTAGGCGGTGCTACTCCAGAAAGGAGGTATTCCAGCCGCACCTTCCGGTACGGCTACCTTGTTACGACTTAGCCCCAGTTACCGGTTTTACCCTAGGACGCTCCTTGCGGTTACATACTTTAGGTACCCCCAGCTTCCATGGCTTGACGGGCGGTGTGTACAAGGCCCGGGAACGTATTCACCGCGTCATTGCTGATACGCGATTACTAGCGAATCCAACTTCATGGGGTCGAGTTGCAGACCCCAATCCGAACTGTGAACGGCTTTATGAGATTCGCATACCGTTGCCGGCTAGCTGCCCTCTGTACCGTCCATTGTAGCACGTGTGTAGCCCCGGACGTAAGGGCCATGATGACTTGACGTCGTCCCCTCCTTCCTCTCTGTTTGCACAGGCAGTCTGTTTAGAGTCCCCACCATTACATGCTGGCAACTAAACATAGGGGTTGCGCTCGTTGCGGGACTTAACCCAACACCTCACGGCACGAGCTGACGACAGCCATGCAGCACCTAGTTTCGTGTGATTGCTCAAGGTACTATCTCTAGTACCGTCACTAACTTTCAAGCCCGGGTAAGGTTCCTCGCGTATCATCGAATTAAACCACATGCTCCTCCGCTTGTGCGGGCCCCCGTCAATTCCTTTGAGTTTCACCCTTGCGGGCGTACTCCCCAGGTGGAACACTTAACGCTTTCGCTTAGCCGCTGACTGTGTATCGCCAACAGCGAGTGTTCATCGTTTAGGGCGTGGACTACCAGGGTATCTAATCCTGTTTGATCCCCACGCTTTCGTGCCTCAGCGTCAATAAGACCATAGTAAGCTGCCTTCGCAATCGGTGTTCTGAGACATATCTATGCATTTCACCGCTACTTGTCTCATTCCGCCTACCTCTAGTCCATTCAAGCCCATCAGTATCAAGGGCACTGCGATAGTTGAGCTACCGTCTTTCACCCCTGACTTAACAGGCCGCCTACGCACCCTTTAAACCCAATAAATCCGGATAACGCTTGGATCCTCCGTATTACCGCGGCTGCTGGCACGGAGTTAGCCGATCCTTATTCTTCCGGTACATTCAGCTTCCTACACGTAGAAAGGTTTATTCCCGGATAAAAGCAGTTTACAACCCATAGGGCAGTCTTCCTGCACGCGGCATGGCTGGTTCAGAGTTGCCTCCATTGACCAATATTCCTTACTGCTGCCTCCCGTAGGAGTCTGGTCCGTGTCTCAGTACCAGTGTGGGGGGCCATCCTCTCAGATCCCCTAGTCATCGTCGCCTTGGTGGGCCGTTACCCCGCCAACTAGCTAATGACACGCATGCCCATCTTTATCCCATAAATGTTTGATCATTGCACTATGCAGTGCTGTGATTTTATGCGGTATTAATCCGGATTTCTCCGGGCTATCCCCCTGATAAAGGTAGGTTGCATACGCGTTACGCACCCGTGCGCCACTTTCATGCCCAGCAAGCTGGACAATCTCGTTCGACTTGCATGTATTAGGCCTGCCGCTAGCGTTCATCCTGAGCCAGGATCAAACTCTCCATTGTAAAATGTGTTGTAAGATGCTGACCAGTTTTAACTATTGTTAAAAATAGTCTTCTTTTTTT
>NZ_JAAOYY010000003.1:0-987296 GCF_011759615.1 Pedobacter sp. SG908 | reverse complement strand
GTAACACGTGGGAGAGTAGGTCGGTGCCAAATCTTAAAAGAAACCCTTCAGCAGAAATGCGGAAGGGTTTTCTTTGTTTAAGGCCTTTCTGTAGCTGTACCTGTCCCCGTTTCAGCATTAAGCAGCGGAGAAAAGTTAAGGAATTGTTCCCGCAGGTTACATTGATCTTCGCAGCGCATATTCCATCTTCCCTTTGCACTTCCGCCCTGGGTGCTATAGCCCTGATGGGAGTGGGCACGGAGCCGATCCTTCATTGGCGGAGTAGAACGGACAGCAGGACGGGACCCAAACTAAAGGCTACTGCCACTGCGCTTCAAAAACTCCTGTTATTTCTACCATTAAGGGATGAAGAAAAGTCAGAGGGGCTTGTTCCTGCATGTAACACTGATCTCCGCAGAACCTTGATCCATCTTCCCTTTACACTTCCGCCCTAAGTACTATAGCCCTGATGGGAGTGGGCACGGAGCCGATCCTTCATTGGCGGAGTAGAACGGACAGCAGGACGGAACCCAAACTAAAGGCTACTGCCACTGCGCTCCTAAAACTCCTGTTATTTCTACCATTAAGGGGTGAAGATAAGTTAAGGGGCTTGTTCCCGCAGGTTACACTGATCTCCGCAGAACCTTGATCCATCTTCCCCTTTACACCTCCGCCCTAAGTGCTGTAGCCCTGATGGGAGTGGGCAGGGAGCCGATCCTTCATTGGCGGAGTAAAACGGACAGCAGGACAGAAACCAAACTAATGGTTACTGCCACTTCGCTCCAAAAAAAGATTGGAGACTATACTTAAGTGAAAAGAAGATTCAAATGATAGGACTAAGAATTTGCTTCTTCTTTAACCGCTAATTGCCCACAGGCCGCATCAATATCTTTACCACGGCTACGGCGGATATTGGTATTGATTCCCTGGCTTTTTAGATAATTGGAAAAAGCGTCTATCTTATCTCCTTCTGCATTGGTGAAATCTGCGAAAGAAATGGGGTTATATTCAATCAGGTTTACCTTACAAGGAATATGTTTACAGAATTTAGCTAAATCCATAGCATCAGAAATTTCATCGTTAAAATGATTAAAAACGATATACTCGTAAGTTACCGGGTTTTTGGTTTTAGCAAAATAGTATTTAAGCGCATCTGCCAATGCTTTTAGGGAATTGGCCTCATTAATGGGCATGATCTCATTGCGCTTTTTATCATCAGCAGCATGAAGCGAAAGTGCCAAATTAAATTTTGCACCATCATCACCTAATTTCTTGATCATTTTAGCAATACCAGCAGTAGAAACTGTAATGCGCTTATAGCTCATATTTAAACCGTCTGGAGCAGTGATACGCTCAATAGACTTCAATACATTCGCATAGTTTAAAAGCGGTTCTCCCATGCCCATATACACAATGTTGGTAAGGGGATTGTTGTAGTTCTGTTTCGCTTGTTTATCTATTAATACGACCTGATCATAAATCTCATCAGCATTTAAATTACGCTTGCGGTCCATGTAACCCGTTGCACAGAATTTACAGGTTAAACTGCAGCCTACCTGTGAACTCACACAAGCTGTCATACGATCCTCTAAAGGGATTAAAACCCCCTCTACAATATTACCGTCTGCTAACCTAAAAGTATTTTTAATGGTATGGTCGTTACTGAACTGTGAATTATTAACCTGAACCGCATTAATGGTAAAAGTTTCATCCAATACCTTACGAAGATCTTTAGAAAGATTACTCATCTGCTCGAAACTCGTAGCCGATTTCTCCCAAAGCCATTGGTAAATCTGCTTAGCCCTAAATGCGGGCTGTTGCATTGCTACAAGGTGCTGCTGCAATTGAGGTAGATCCAATGCACGGATATCGGTTTTTTTTGCTGTTACCATTTGTTGCAAAGGTACTTAAAAAAGGTGTAAGGCAGAAAGGTAGAGAGTTGAGGGGGCCTGTAAGATGCCAAATTTTACAATTAGTTGGCTTATCTTCCTCTGCCTCTTGAGTTTGACTTGCTGATAGCCTTACCTTTGGCAGGTCTGGAATTTCTGTTTCCGGTGTTACTTTTACCGGTAGGTTTTGAGCCTGCGTGACCAACCTGTTTTTTGCCCGAAGATTTTTGGCCTGATGATTTCGCTTTAAATGATTTTTTTGGTTGTTCTTCCCTAAGTTCAGGGATTTCTTCCCAGGCATTTGCTTTTTTCTTAGTAGTGCTTTTGGGCTTTGATTTAGCTTCAGAAGATGAATTTTCAACACTTTTGGTGATGCTTTTCATCTCATCTTCTGTAAGTTCTCTAAATTCTCCAGTCGGAATACCCTTTAAATTGATATTCATGATACGTGTACGCTCTAGTTTAGTCACTTCGTAACCAAAATGCTCACACATTCTACGGATCTGTCTATTTAACCCCTGAATTAAGATAATATTGAATACAAATGTGCTGATTTGGCGCACCTTACATTTACGTGTATTTACCCCCAAGATAGGAACGCCATTACTCATTTCGAAAATAAAATCTTCGGTAATAGGTTTATTAACCGTAACGACGTATTCCTTTTCGTGCTTATTCCCTGCCCTTAAAATTTTGTTCACGATATCGCCGTTGTTGGTCAGGAAGATCAGACCTGACGAATCTTTGTCCAATCTGCCAATGGGAAATATTCTTTCACTATGGTTTACGTAATCAACAATATTATCGCGTACGCTGCCTTCAGTCGTACTGGTAATACCAACAGGCTTGTTAAATGCTAATAGGATGAAATTACTTTCTTCTTTGGGTTCGATATTATGGCCGTTAACCATCACTTTATCTCCTGCAAAAACCTGATCGCCTACTTTAGCTCTTTTTCCATTGATAAAAACTGTACCTTTTTCGATATAACGATCTGCTTCGCGGCGTGAACATAATCCACTTTCGCTGATGAATTTATTTAAACGGGTTGCAGAGTTATTGTTCATGCTGCAATTTTACGGAAATAAATTGTGTTATCCATTCTCCATATTGGCAACAAATGAATGAACGATACTTTTAAGCGTAGCTAAAGTTTCATTTTCGATAATTACCGCTTCGCTAGTGATTTTAGCTTTTGCAAATGAGATGAGTAGGGGCGACACCCTTGCTTCAATTACCGTTAAAATATCGATGATAGATTGATAGGCTTTCTCCCCTTGGGTTGAGGCAACCAGCGCTAAAACTGGCTTCTTAGAAAATGATGCTGAACTTACGGTCCAATCGAGTAGGTTTTTTAACGAGCCGGGTAAGCCCATAGCATATTCAGGCGTAGAAATAATGATACCATCTGCCTGCCGGATGCTTGACCGAAGCGCTTCGATGGCCTTTGACGGATTTTTCTGATCTAAATCAGGGTTGAAATGTGGAATATCTGCAATAGATGGAAAGCTTGTTACCTCAAAATCTTCACCTAAAAGCCTAGAGATAGCTGTTATGTACAGTGCATTGGTTGATAGCGCTTTCGTGCTTCCTGAGATTGCCAATATTTTTTTCATTGCTAAAAATAGCAAAGCGAAAATGGAATATCAAGGTGGGCTGGTAATCGCGAAGTCATTTCAAAACGGGCCATCGAAACGCACCAGGTTTCGACAGCCTATTCTGAACTTATTAACAACTAAAAGTTTTGATCATCTGCACTTGGACCATAACTGCCAGGGATTGGGATATCGAGTAATCTTAAGTAAACACCTAACTGTGCCCTGTGGTGAGTGGTTTGGCTAAGTGAATGGCGGATGGTTTCGTATTTAGAATAATCGGCCAAAACCTGTTTGCCCATACTTAATACCCAACGGCCATTTAGGTCTTCTTCCGTGGCTTTTTCTAATTCTGCTTTTCCGAGTGCATAATTTTTCTCTAGAATTTTAACCAGATCATCGGCACTTTCTGCAGGTTGTTCTACATAAGGTGCTGTTTCAAAATCCAGTCCATCAGTAGTTAAAGCCAGCGAAACCCAACTTGGCAGATCAGCAATATGAACTGCAAGCGATTTCATTTTCATACTTTTTTCGTGTGGTGCCCAGTCAAATTTATCTGCAGGTACAATAGCCAGGAATTTTTTTGTTGTATTAAATTCTGCTTCCAGCTCTTTCAATAATAATTTAATAATATCCATATTCTTCTGTTTTGTTTTTTCTAAAGTGTTTAAATCCATTAGTAATAAATCGGCTATACTCATGATTTTGATGTTTAGTTACACAAAGAAAATAGCGCCTACTGACAACCCTATGGCAGTGCGAAAAATATTTTTTTAATAATTTACAGGAAGCAGATGCATGTATTCGCTCAGCGGCATGTGTTGTGTTTTTTTAAAGGGAATACCTAAGTTTTTAAGGCAGATAATCCGGATGAGGTTAAAATCACGGTATTCGTTACGGTAGTGGCACCAGGCAATTAAATGCCAGCTAAAGGCATAGAAAATCAAGCCAATTGGTTCTACTTCTCTTTTACTCACTTCTTCTTTATTGTTTTTGTAATCGAGCTCAATGAGGTGTTTTTCGGCAATGGCGTGCTGAATAAGTGATAGATATTCGAAATTAAAATTTAACCTTTCCGGAATCTGTAATTTAATATGTTGATTTAAGGTTTCAAGCTTTTCTTTCTGACCTGTTTTTAATACCGCCTTTACTTTAGTTAATGCTGTAGAATAATGGCTACGGATAGAGTTATCGGCAAATCCACTTACTAAACTTTCAACCAATAGCAGCGCATTGGCTTCATCCATGTTAAAAGAAACCGGTGGCAGAAAATAACCCTGCACCAGATAATAGCCTTTATGCTGCTCAAAACTTACCGGTATGCCTTGTTCGCCTAAGGCTTTAATGTCTCGGTAAACCGTGCGTATGCTCATATCAAATCTTTCCGCAATTTTTTCTGCGCTAATGTATTTTCTGGATTGAAGCAGGGTCAAAATTCCGAAAAGTCGGTCGATACGGTTCATAGTTTGTTTTTTTAGGCAATTAAAATTAAAGTTTTTTAATCAATTTTTCTTGTGGTACGTTATTTGTAAAAGATAAATACATATCATTTCTACAGTTAAACCGTTATAACTAGGGTTTATCATGCATAATCTGAATTAAATGGCTGTTATACAAAAGCGTTTCTTCCGGGCAATAAAAAGTAAAGTAATTATAGGTTTTCTGTTTGCCTGTTTTGCATTGCTATTGGCCTGGGGCATCAGTAAGTTTGCTTTTACTCGGATGCTGGATACCGTTGAAGAAATTTCGGCCCCAAATGATCGCTTAAGGATCGTAAATGACCTTTCACATAAAATTGCCCGTTTAGATCAGTTACAAAGAGATGAAGCCTTCAATAAACAAGGTACTTATAGTTTTCTTAAGGAATCACGTAAGTTAAGGAATAGTTTAGATACGTTACGTAAATTGTACAGGGGTGATTCTGCCCAGTTGGCGCGGATAAAGTCGATAAAAAATCTGTTAACCGACCGCGACAAACAATTTATCAATTACTTAAAGGTGAGAGAAACGTTGGTGAACACCAAATCATTCTCTGATGAGGTTCAGAAATTAAATGAGCTTGTTGCTACGCGTACCAGACAGACGGACAGTGCGATACTGACCACCGAGACAACTACATCAACCACTACAGTTGCGCCTGAGGGAGAACAGAAATCGAGAGGTTTTTTGAGTAAACTTTTTGGAAAGAAGAAATCAGAGGTGTATAAAATTATTAATGAGGAATTTAAAGTAAAGCGCGATACTTTAAATGCAAAGGCTGAAGACAGCATTATGAAGAGTATGACGGGTTCGTTAAAAAATATCGAACTGGAGCAGCGTCAGAAAAGCCAGAAGTTTTTAAAACGTGAAGCAGATCTATCAAATGCCAGCAATGCTTTAACGGCCCAGATGTTGCAGATTTTAAGAGAGGTTGAAGGTGAAGCGGTGGCTCAGGTAGATTTGAATGGTATACAGGCTAAAGAAGTGGTTAACGATGGGATTACACAGATTACAACCATTATCATTATCTTTTTTCTGTTAACGGTTATTCTGCTGTATCTAATTTTGGCCGATATTACAAAGAGCAACAGGTATAGACGGGCATTGGAACTTGCTAAAGATGAGGCAGAATACCATGGTAAAGCAAAGCAACGGTTCCTGTCCAATATGAGCCATGAGATCAGAACGCCGCTACAGTCTATTTTAGGCTATGCAGAGCTGATTACCCAACAAGATATTCCTGATAAGAAAGATGTGGATGCTATTTATCAGTCTTCCATTCATTTACTTCAAATTGTTAACGAGGTATTAGACTACAACCGGATTATTTCGGGCGAATTTAGCTTCAATAACCAAGTATTTAATATCCGGAAGGCATTGGATGAAGTGGTTTCGGTAATGCGGCCATTGGCAGAACAGAAATCACTTCAGTTAAATACAGTACTTGATCTTGCCGATTTGGAATTTGTAAATGGTGATGCTTTTAGGCTAAAGCAGATTTTATTTAACTTATTGGGTAACGCCGTAAAATTTACGTTAAAAGGTGAAATTAAGCTTTCGGTATCGTATAAAAAGCAAGGTGATGATCTGCATTTTCATTTTACCATAAAAGATACCGGAATCGGGTTTGAAGAAAAAGATATCCCTAAAATCTTTAATGAATTTGAGCAGATAGAATCTCCTGAAAAATATATTATCAACCAGGCTGGTACAGGTTTAGGGCTACCTATTGTTAAATCTTTGATCGAAACACAAGGCGGGAGGATTTATGTGAAGAGTAAACCCGGCATTGGTACCACATTTAATATTTACATGAAATATGAAAATACCACTGAGCGTGTAACCGATACTTTAGATTTAGAACATTATGCGATTGTAAACCCAGGTACGGTTTGGGTAATTGATGATGATAAGCTCATTCTGGATTTATGTGGAATGATTTTTCAGAAAAACAAAATCCCGTTTAGAAGCTTTACCCAGGTAGCCGATATCCTGCACGCAGCACCTGAACCAGATTTAAAATACATATTGATTGATATGCGCATGCCCGAAATGACAGGTTTCGAACTTTGTCATTTATTAAAAAAGAAACTCCCTGCGCACATTAAATTTTATGCCATTACTGCACAGGTTTTACCCGAAGAACGCGAAATGGTTTTGAGCGAGGGCTTTGATGGACTGATAATGAAACCATTTAGGGCTGTAGATATCCTATCTATATTTGATAGAACCGAAATTTTAACCCAGCAGCCTGAATTCGATTTCTCTTCCATTGAGAAAATGACCTTTGGCGACCAACAAATGCTGGAGAAAATATTGAACCGTTTTAAACAAGATTCTATAGATGACGCTGCAGCGTTGAAAAAACATTTAATCGATAATGATCCAGATCAGGCCAGGTTACTGGTTCACCGCCTTGCAGGACGCACGGCGCAGATGGGTTCGAAGACTTTGGCAAGCGCATTCCGCACCCTGGAATTAGAAATTGCCGAAAAAGGCTTAACTGCTGATATCAAATCTGAAGTTTTATTACAGATCAGAAAACTGGATAGCTTAATTGCCTTTATGGAGGAAATCGACTACGCCAATGCCGGGTAACATTATTCTATGCCGTAACGCTCCATTTTTGCATACAATGTTTTACGGTCGATGTTTAAAATCTTAGCGGCTTTTGACTTGTTATGTCTCACTTTGATCAGCGTTTCAGTAATCAACGCTTTTTCATTCTGTTCGTTTACTGCTTTAAGGTCGGATGAATTACCTGGAGCTGACTGGTGGCGGACAGAAATTACCATTTCATCAGGTAACGCGCTAATCTGTGCAACATCTCCCGGGCTCAATAAAACCATGCGTTTAATCACATTGCTAAGCTCGCGCAGATTTCCTGGCCAATCGTAATTAAGCAAAAGTGTTTTTGCCTCATTAGAAACACTTTTTACATTCCGTTCTAAATCGCGGTTTGATAGTTGTATAAAGTGGTTGATAAACAGTTCTAAATCTCCGCCCCTATCTCTCAATGGCGGAAGCTGGATTTTGAACTCATTTAACCGATGATATAAATCTTCTCTAAACTCACCTTGTTGCATACTATTGGCCAGATCATCATTCGTAGCCGTAATGATGCGAACATTAACAGGAATCTGTTTGGTGCTGCCTAAAGGCTGAATTACTCTTTCTTGTAATGCCCTGAGTAATTTAACCTGCACTTCGTAACTCAGGTTACCCACCTCATCTAAAAACAAAGTTCCGCCGTTGGCAGCCTCAAACTGGCCTTTTTTATCATTTACGGCCCCTGTAAATGCTCCTTTTACGTGCCCGAATAACTCGCTGGCGGCTAAATCTTTCGATAATGCACCGCAATCGATTGCAACGAAAGGTTTATCAGAACGTTTACTCTGCTGGTGCAGCGTTCTGGCTGCAAATTCTTTCCCTGTGCCACTCTCGCCTTGTATAATTACCGACATATCTGTTGGGGCTACCAAATTAATATGTTCATATAGTTTATCTGCAATTGCACTTTTCCCT
Source organism: Pedobacter sp. SG908 (assembly GCF_011759615.1). Classification (NCBI taxonomy): domain Bacteria; kingdom Pseudomonadati; phylum Bacteroidota; class Sphingobacteriia; order Sphingobacteriales; family Sphingobacteriaceae; genus Pedobacter; species Pedobacter sp. SG908. The sequence goes on along the minus strand of NZ_JAAOYY010000003.1, from coordinate 978,829 downwards.
TTTATAAAGTCACTGTTTGTTTCTTTTGGTTCAACGCTTTTTAAATCCTTTTTAGCCAAAGAATTTTTGATCACCATTAATAACTCGTCAGGGTTAACGGGCTTGGTAATGTAATCAAAAGCACCCAATTGAATAGATCTAACTGCAGTTCTTACATCATTAAAACTGGTCATTACGATTACAGGTATAAACAGCCCCAAATTACGGATGTGGGTAAGTACTTCGAGCCCTGTCCCATCTGGCAGACGGTAATCGATTAAAAGTAAGTCGAATTCATTGTTTTCAACTTGCTTAAATGATTGCTTTACCTGGGTTACAAGAGTAATCTCATGACCATTTTTTGTTAAAAAGCCCTCCAGTAATTGAGCAAATGTGGTATCGTCTTCTAAAATCAGGATTCTCGCCATATAACAAAAATAAGAAAAGCCGGACATAATCCGGCTTTCTTGTAATAGGTAGATGTAATTATTTGGGTTTTTATTGTACTGGCTTACCGTCTTTATCAATTTTAACCGAACCAGTTTCTGCTTCTTTTTTAACATTGATTAGGTAATATTCTTTGGTACCTTCTTTTACTGACCAAGCCTCAGTAGCGGTCCATCCTTTATAAGCATCAGACTTTAATGCTGTTGTAACTGGAGCAGGAAGCTCTTCCAATTTAACCGGAGTTTTTACTGCGCTATCTTGAACGGCAACAATTGCCGCATTTTTGATTGTATTTACTTCACTTGCTTGTACTGCTGAGAATCCTGCAAAAGCTAAGAACGCAGCTGATAAAATTAATTTTTTCATGGTATCTTTTTTTAGTTTAATGCGCAGCCCGAAGGCCCGCTTATATTGATTAATGCCTGTACGGCGTATTTATTTGAAATTATTGAACAGGTTTACCGTCTTTATCAATTTTAACTGAACCAGTTTCTGTTTCTTTTTTAACATTGATTAAGTAATATTCTTTAGTACCTTCTTTAACAGAGAAAGCTTCAGTAGCTGTCCAGCCTTTGTATGTATCCGATTTTAACGCGGTTGTTACTGGTTCTGGTAATTCTTCCAATTTAACTGGAGTTTTTACCGCACTATCTTGAACTGCAACGATTGCAGCGGTTTTGATTGTATTTACTTCACTTGCTTGAACTGCTGTGAATCCTGCGAATGCTAACGTAGCGGCTAAAATGATCTTTTTCATGATATCTGTTTTTAAATATGGTTTGTAACTCGTGTTACGTTAAATACTTGTTAATGATGAAGCGCTAACCGATTTTTATTTATTGAACAGGTTTACCGTCTTTGTCGATTTTAACTGAGCCAGTTTCTGCTTCTTTTTTAACGTTGATTAAATAATACTCTTTGGCACCTTCTTTTACTGACCAAGCTTCAGTAGCGGTCCATCCTTTATAAGCATCAGATTTTAATGCTGTTGTAACTGGAGCAGGAAGCTCTTCCAATTTAACTGGAGTTTTCACTGCACTGTCTTGAACTGCAACAATTGCTGTAGTTTTAAAATCTTTTGCTTCACTTGCTTTTACTGTTGAGAATCCTGCTAATGCTAATACTGTAGCTGCTAAAACGAACTTTTTCATAGTATATATTTAAAAATTTAATTTGTGTAACAATACTTGCTAATGTTTCACAATGATGCCAAATTCACTTTTATACTTAATTTGTTGTTTTATAGCTGTTTATGTGTGTGCCGGAATTTTGGTGCTGTGGAGTTCCTCCACATTTTGGGGTGAATGACTACAAATTTTATGATTAATAACAAATTCGTGTGCCGTCAGATGGTAACATCTGACGGCACACGAAATATTTTCAAAAAAATAATTTTCAATTTTTAAAAAAGAAGATTTTTTTCTATCATTGCAGCCCGATTGAAAGCCTCCTTAGCTCAGCTGGTAGAGCAACTGACTTGTAATCAGTAGGTCATTGGTTCGATTCCGATAGGAGGCTCTTTTTCTTCCCCATTTTTCTAATTTCTTTAGAAAAGTAATTTAAGAAATCATTTTACTATCAAAATAAGCCAGGTATAGAAAAATATTTTTATTTGATCCGGTTATTCCGCTAATTTGCGATATGTTAAAATACTTTTCAGCCGATTGGATCTTTCCTGTTTCATCTCCACCAATTAAAAATGGGGTGGTAGTTGTAAATCCAGATGGCGAAATTGAAGAAGTGTTAACCAAAGAAGAGGCTGGGAGTCTTGATTTGGATATCATAGCATATAAAGGCGCAATCGTTCCAGGCTTTATCAATACCCATTGCCATTTAGAACTATCACACCTACTGGGCCAAATTCCCGAGCAAACGGGTTTGGTAGAATTTGTACAGCACATTATTAAAAGCAGACAGGGAGATATAGAAGAGATTAAAGCGGCTATGTACGCTGCCGAGAAGAAAATGTTTGAAAACGGGATTGTAGCTGTTGGCGATATTTCCAATCAAATTTCCTCAAAAGAAGTAAAAGAGCAGAGCAAAATATACTACCATACCTTTATCGAAGCTATGGGCTTTAATCCGGAACGGGCTGATGCAATAATGGATTACGTTAAAGGCATTAAGCAAGCTTTTGGAACTTTACCCAATTCAATTGTACCACATGCGCCTTATTCGGTATCTCCGGAATTATTCAAATTAATAAAAGCGGAAGCAGAAAAAGATAATATTTTTATTAGTGTTCACAATCAGGAAACCGACGATGAAAATGCTTTCTTTGAAAATAAAACAGGTGAATTTTTAGATCTATATCAATTCTTAGGACTGGATATTTCTTTTTTTGCTCCCACAAAAAAAACATCCCTACAAACCTGGTTACCCTATATTAAGGAACAGAAGACTTTGTTGGTGCATAATACTGTTTCGAATAAAGCTGATATAGCCTTTGCGAAGGAAAACAACAACAACCTGTATTGGTGCCTTTGCCCGCAGGCCAATTTATATATCGAAAATGCTTTACCTGATGTAGATCTGTTAATTGAAGAAAATGTAAAGATTACCCTCGGAACAGATAGTTTGGCTAGCAATCATCAACTTAATATTCTATCAGAAATGCTCACCTTACAAAAATGCAAACAGGTTTCTTTTGAAAAATTGTTGAGTTGGGCAACCATAAACGGCGCAGAATTTTTGGAGCTTGACCAACAAATTGGAACAATAGAAATTGGTAAAAAGCCAGGATTGAATTTAATCCAATTGTCGGCTGATTTTAAAATTGAAAATGACCAGGTAAAAAGGCTAATTTAATTATATGAATCCCATCTGTAAACTTTTCAATATTAAATATCCTATTATACAGGCCGGAATGGTTTGGTGCAGTGGCTGGAGATTGGCCTCAGCGGTTTCTAACGCAGGGGGACTTGGTATTATTGGAGCGGGTTCGATGTATCCTGATGTTTTAAGAGCGCACATTCAAAAATGCAAATTAGCAACCCAACTGCCATTTGGCGTTAACATTCCATTGCTCTATCCTAATATTCAGGAAATTATTGATGTAGTAGTTGAAGAAAAGGTAAAAATTGTATTTTCTTCTGCTGGTAATCCTGCAACATGGACCAGTTTTTTAAAAGAAAAGGGTATTACTGTTGTTCACGTAATTGCGAATACAAAATTTGCCATAAAAGCTCAGGATGCTGGTGTTGATGCCATTGTTGCAGAAGGCTTTGAAGCGGGTGGGCATAACGGCAGAGAAGAAACCACCACCATGTGTTTAATCCCGATGATAAAAGGGGTTGTTAAAATTCCGGTCATCGCTGCTGGTGGTATCGGGAGTGGTAAGGCTATGCTTGCTGCATTTGCCTTGGGTGCTGATGCGGTTCAAATCGGTTCGGCTTTTGCTGTGGCCGAAGAATCGTCTGCTCACGAGGCATTTAAACATAAAATTGTTGCGGCCACTGAAGGCGATACTAAGTTAGCCATGAAAAAATTGGTTCCGGTAAGGTTACTGAAGAATGAATTTGCCAATGCTATAGCCAATGCTGAAGCTGAAGGAGCAAGCCGGAACGAGCTGGCAGCACTTTTAGGACATGCCCGGGCGAAACTGGGGATGTTTGAAGGTGATATGGAAAAAGGCGAACTCGAAATCGGTCAGGTTTCGGCAATGCTGAAGGAGATTAAACCTGCAAGGGCTATACTCGAAGAAATATGGCAGGAATTTAAAGTAGAAATTGCCCGCCTTACTCAAGTGCAAAACGAATTCGATAGCTAAATCAACATACATTTAACGGCTTATCTCATCTTTTCAACCGAAATAATTTTACAAAGTAAAATGACCCCTCATAACCGGAATTATGATGAGTTATAAGAAGTCATTTTACTTTGCTTTATCACCTAATGGTTAACCATTTTCATTGCAGCTTCACTGTACCGCTCACCTATTACAGGATATTTTTTAATTAACCCATTAATTTCTGTAAGGTCGGTGCCGGTTAATTCAACTTCAATCGCACCCACATTCTCTTCCAGGTATTTTCTTTTCTTGGTTCCTGGAATAGGAATGATGTCCTCACCTTGGGCCAAAACCCAGGCTAGTGCAAGTTGTGCAGGTGTACAGCTTTTTGACTCTGCAAATGCGGCAAATTCCATTATTAATTTATTGTTGTTCGCTACATTTTCTTGTTGGTAACGTGGCAAAGTTCTCCTAAAATCGTCATCGGCTAGAATATTTACATCAAGCGTATTGGTAACCAGGCCCCTTGCCAATGGAGAGTAGGGCACAAGTGAAATGCCAAGTTCGCGGGTTGTTTGCAATATGCCATTTTCAACATCCCTACTCAACAGCGAATATTCACTTTGCAGAGCCGCAATTGGGTGCACGGCATGAGCCTTTCTGATGGAAGCAGCAGAAGCCTCGCTTAGTCCGAGATAGCGCACCTTGCCTTCTTTTACCAGATCGGCCATAGCACCAACGGTTTCTTCAATAGGCACATTTGGGTCAACCCTATGGGCATAGTAAAGATCAATGGTGTCAATTTTCAGACGTTTCAGGCTCTGTTCAACTGCAATTTTTATCCAGGCCGGAGAGCCATCAAAATATGTTCCTACAGCGCTAATAGGTCCCGCTATACCATCCTTAAAACGAAAACCGAATTTCGTTGCGATAAATACCTTGTTGCGGTTGGGTGCCAGTATTTTGGAGATCAATTCTTCATTGGCACCATTGGCATACATATCAGCCGTATCCCAGAAATTGATGCCAAGGTCAAGGGCTTTTTCCAGGGTTGCCAAACTTTCTTTATCATTTGTAGGGCCATAGGCAAAGCTCATGCCCATGCAGCCAAGGCCAAGTGCAGAGAGCTGTTCGTTTGTTGTTCCAAGTTTTCTGTATTTCATAGTTGTTATATTTTGTTTTCTCAAATGTAGATATTGCAATAAAATCACCACTTATAACCATCAAACAGATCGTTATAATAATCAAACAGCCTGCCGCGAACGAGTGGGGGCCAAACCGGTATGTTTTTTAAAGAACAAAGTGAAATAAGAAGGATATTCAAAACCGAGGCTGTAGGCAATATCGGCTATGTTCCAATCGGTATACTGCAATAAAGCTTTAGCTTCTTTAATAATCCGGGCAGCAATATGGGTGCTAGTGGTTTTTCCAGTCACCTCTTTTACTGAGCGGTTGAGGTGATTGATGTGTACAGAGAGGGCAGTGGCATAATCGGTTGGATTTTTGAATTTGAGTATAGATGCGGGCGAATCAATGGGAAATTGCCTTTCTAATAATTCAAAAAACAGATCAGAAACCCTTGAGGAGGCATTGACATACTTATGGAAATTCGTGGCCGGATTATTTTTCATGGCCTCATGTATCAACAGGTGGAGAAAGCTGCGCAGTACATCGTATTTATATGGATAAATAGAGCACATTTCTGCCTGCATTTTTTTAAATATAGCCGAAATTTCGGCCAATTGCACCTCATCAGGAAAAAATATAGGGTTACAGCCAATCTTGAACAAAGGTGAGTCGCGCAGGTAATAAACCCGTTCGCTATGTTGAATGAATTCCTCTGTAAAAAGGCAATACCAGCCCGATTGTTCTTCTGATTCTGCCTCCCATGAGTAAGGTACAATGGGGTTAGAGAACAGTAATGCCGGGCGGTCGATCTGTATCCATTTATCTGCGTAATAGATCTTACCCCTGCCTATGATTAGAGACACCTTATAAAAATCCCGGCGGCTATAGGGGCTCAGCACAGCACAGCTCTCCCTCGAGAATACATTGATATGCCCGATGCCCGCATTGTTTAACGGAACCTCTGTTGGCGCATGGCTGGGAAGCCTGCCATAAAAATCGCTTACGCTTTCAACTTGCATCAATCACAAATTTATAAAAATCAAATAAATCTACTGAAGATCTTAATTTTTTTCTTAGACGATGGACAATTCCTGTTTTGCGGTTTAAATGTACACTGTTATGGTGCATTTATTTCAAAAGGCTTAAAAAAGGATCAGAAATCTGAGGATAAATTATTGATTGGAACGATTTGAACATTGACAAGCAAAAACCTTTTAATATAATTGAGACGTGCCATCACTAATATCGCAAAACGTGTGGGATAAAATTATTTTTCCAGGCGATTTTGTTTCACCCTTCAAATTAGCGGTATTGGACTTTTTCGAGTAAAGAGACGGTGTGTGAGAGGTTTTGGATCATTTTATCTTTAAGTTCGATGGTTTTGTTCTTCTCACTTAGCAGGCTTTTTAGCCTTTTGATCTCTTCTGCAGATGCTTGTGTTTCTTTTTGACTGAGCTCGGAAAATAGCTTCCCCTTTTCGTAATAGCTGAAAAAATTGTAGCCCAGTATTTCACTCACAGTTGCGAGTAAGGAAACATCCAGGGTAGAACTATTGATGATTTCCTGCGCCTTGGTTTTGCTAATGGCCATTTTTTCTGCGAATGTGGAAACAGAAATTTCTTTGGTCTTCATTTCTTTCCAGATCATCAATCCTATATGTACACTCATTATCGTCTCCGTTTTAAAGTTCAAATTACCTAAATGTTAGTCTATTCAGGAAAAAATAGTGTTAATGATAACCAGTCTAATTATAACTTTGCTTTAACTGGTAATTTTGCCGTTTTTTAGGAGGATTTTGCTTTATAAAGCACGAAGCCAGTCTGTAAAATAGCGTAGCAGATACTTTCGACTTTAATTTATACTTATGTCGGTGAATTTTAGAACAATTTAACCAAATAATTGTGCAGGGCTTCGTTAAATCAGCTCAATGCCGTTGTTAACAAGTACTAAAGAATTGTGATAATTCATTTACCTTTGCAGCTTTAAACATTTCAACTTTAGGGCAATAAATGAAACATCTCAATATAATAGTAACGGGTAAAGTGCAGGGCGTTGGTTTTAGGGAAACTACTAAGATTATTGCCAACCAAATGATGGTAAATGGTTTTGTGAGAAACGAAAAAGACGGCTCAGTATATATCGAAGCAGAAGGCGAAGCAATTTTTCTGGAAGAATTTGTAAACTGGTGCCACGAAGGTCCCGATCGTTCGCGCGTAGAAAATGTTGTGGTAAGTGAAGCCGAAGTAAAAAACTATCGTAATTTTGAAATTTTAAGAAAATAAATTGCTGAATTGTTGGATTGCTATATTGTTCTGTTAAGGAGCTTATCTCAATACGCAGTACTCAAATCTCAATATAAATGTCTGTATATAAAAAATTCGCTGGACAAACGCTGATTTACGGTTTAAGTACCATCTTTTCGCGTTTATTCAATTTCATCTTAACCCCAATTTACACAAGAGTTTATCCAACAAGTGTGTATGGGATATTTACCAAGATGTTTAGTTATGCCTCCACCATCAATCCGATTTTGGCGTTTGGAATGGAAACCACATTTTTCCGATATCTAAATAAACACGAGGATAAAAAACAGGAAGTGTATAATAATAGCTTTTTGGTTATAGCTTTTATCTCCACGCTTTTCCTGATAACTGGATTAGTTTTTTCAGATTATTTAGCCAGGTTTACCTTAAACGGAAGTATTTCTGAACTAGCTAACCAGAAATTATATGTAAAGTACTTTGTATGGATTTTATTTGTTGATGCAATTAGCGTAATTCCTTTTGCTAAACTTAGGGCTGACGGGAAGCCGTTTCGTTATAGCCTGATTAAGTTCTTAAATATTGGCATCTTTGTAGGCTTTAACCTCCTATTTATCTTTGTTATTCCGTGGTTAATTAAAAATGATGGTTCTCTAAGTCACTGGCTAGCTTCTTGGTATAAAAGCAAATGGGTTGGTTATGTTTTTGTTTCCAACTTAATTGCAAGTATCATTACGTTTGTAATGTTATTTCCACAGTTTTTAGAAATCCGGTTTAAGTTTAATAGAGCGTTATTTAACAAAATGTTTGGTTATAGCTGGCCTGTGCTTGTAGCTAATCTATCGTTTATCATTAACGAAACACTCGACAAAATTTTATTAAGTAAATATTTGCCAACTAGTATTGCCGATCATGACATTGGCATATATGGCGCTGTGAGTAAACTGGCCATTTTTATTAGTATTTTTAATACCGCATTTAGGTTAGGTGCAGAGCCTTTCTTTTTTAGTCATGCTAAAAATGCCAATGCCAAGCAAACTTATGCCACCATTTTATATTATTTTGTATTAGCATTATCCGTACTCTTCGTTGGCTTAACTGCAAATATTGAGCTTATAAAACATTTTATTTCACCACCTTACTGGGTAGGCCTTGGTGCCGTGCCATACTTATTGTTTGGCTATGTTTGTCTCGGTATTTATATGAACTTATCGGTTTGGTACCGTTTATCAGATCAAACTCGCTTCGGTTTATATATATCTTCCGTTGGAGCTATTTTTACTATTATAATGAATATTATTTTAATACCAAAATATAGTTATATTGGCTCGGCATGGGTATCAATGTTTGCCTACCTTATCATTATGGTTATTTCGTATGTGCTGGGGCAAAAACATTATCCAATTCCTTACAATTTGAAACGTATGGTTGCTTATCTGTTAGTTTCTGTATTTTTGGTCTATCTTTCTTTTTGGATATTTGAACGCAACATTTATATCGGAAATGGCATTTTAGCGCTATTCCTCTTGGGTATTTTCTATTTTGAGAAAAATAACATAATAAAAATGTTAAAAAAATAACCTCATTTTCTCCAATCTCACATCTCACAAAAAATGGAAATAAAAATTATCAATACATCCGCACATCCGCTTCCACAATATGAAACTGCACATGCAGCCGGTATGGATCTGAGGGCATCAATAACTGAAGAAATGATATTGAAACCTTTGCAAAGATTATTGGTGCCAACAGGCTTGTTTATTGAATTGCCGATTGGCTTTGAAGCACAGATCAGACCGAGAAGCGGATTGGCCTATAAGCACGGTATTAGCATTGTAAACGCACCTGGTACAATTGATGCCGATTACCGTGGTGAAATAAAAGTTTTATTGGTAAATTTATCAGATACAGATTTTAAAATCGTTGATGGTGATAGAATTGCACAAATGGTTGTCGCAAAACACGAAACCGTTAGCTGGCAAACTGTTGAACAATTAGGGGAAACAGCGCGCGGAGCGGGTGGCTACGGGCATACCGGTAAATAGTTTGGAGTTAGCAGTTTTCAGTTTTGAGTTAATTTTTGGATGGATAAAATGATATGAAATACAAAGCACATTTTCTTATCGGCGCTACTTTGGTGAGCTTCCGGGCTTTTGGGCAGGGAACGGTTACGCCAAGTACCAATCGCGATAGCAATATGGTGAAACAATTGTTTTTTGCAGGTTTACGGGAGAAAATGTCTGAAAATTATGTTGTTGCCTCTACCAATTTCAATAAAATTGTTGGCTTAGATCCGAATAACCACGCGGCCTACTTCGAGCTGGCCAATGCAAACCTACGTTTAGACAAGCTCCCCGAAGCTGAACAGAATATAAAACAGGCAATTAAATTAAACGCTGGCAATTTATGGTACTGGCGCTTACTCGGAGAGGTATATAAACGCACCAATAAAATGCCCGAGCTGATTGAAGTGTTTAACCAGCTGATCCGCCTGGATCCCGAAAACGATGCCTATTATTTTGATAAAGCCAATGCACAGTTCTTAGGCAATCAGCTAGATGCTGCAAAAAAGACCTACGATGAAATTCAGGGTAAATTTGGCGATTCCAGGGATCTGGTAAATGCCAGAAAGCGATTGCAATCTAACGGCAATGCCACTGAAAGTGATATTGTAAAATTATTGGAAGGCAATCAGGCCGATGTAAAGAACTATTTATATGCTGCAGGTTTACTTTTACAAAAGGGAAATGATCCGGAAGCATTAAAGGTATTAACCAAAGCACAGCAACTGGAACCGAATAGCTTTGAAGTAAACCTGGCTTTGGCAGATATTTATCGCAAGCAGAAAAATGATGAAGCTGCATTTTCTTCCTTAAAATTGGCTTTTGAAAGCAATGAAATGCCACTTGCTGAAAAGGTGAAGATTATTGCTGCACTTTTTCCCAGCCTTAGCCAGCCCGTTGTTGCCAAAAATGTAACTGAGCTGAGTAAGTTAGTTGCAGAAAAAAATCCGGCTGAAGCAAAAGCGTTGGCACTTTATGGCGATGTGCTTTATCAGCAGAATAATTTAAAAGAGGCATTGGTACAATATCAAGCTGCTTTGAAACTTAACGAACAGGTTTATGCCGTTTGGGAACAGGTCATTAATATCCAAACATTACTTGGCCACTACGAGGAAGCCATAAAGGTTGGCGATGAGGCCTTAAGTATTTATCCCAATCAGGCCAGTTTATATTATTATATGGCTTATGCCCTGTTTAAAACCGGCAAATACGAGCCTGCTCAAAACAATTTAAAAACCTCGTTACAGTTGGATGTGGAGAATAAAAGCCTGCAGGCACAGATTTATGCACTACAGGGCGATATCTACATCAACCAGAATAATTTTGCACAGGCTAAAACAGCTTTCGAAAAAGCCATTTCGATAGAACCCGATAATTATCTCATCATGAATAATTATGCTTACTATCTGGCGTTAAGAAATGACGATTTAACAAAGGCCGCAAAATATGCAGAAACAGCGGCCAATGCAATGCCCAATAATCCCTCAATTGTAGATACCTATGCCTTTATTCTGTTTAAACAGCAAAAATACGATCTGGCGAAAACGTGGATTGAAAAGGCTTTGCAAAACAATAGCAGCAAAAATGGTGTTTACTTGGAGCGATATGGCGATATACTTTTTATGAAAGGTGAAAAGGATGCAGCATTAATCCAATGGCAAAAGGCAAAAGAGGCCGGAAACGGATCAGAAGTATTAATTAAAAAGATAAATGAAAAGAAGTATTTTAAATAGCGCATTCCTGTTAGGAGCTGTAATTTGTGTTTCAGCATGTAAACCTAAAAAAGAAATTGTAGTAGCCCCTCCTGCCAAAACAGAAACCAAAACAGATAATTCGAAAGCAGAAGCCTTAGACTTATTAAATAGCAAACAACTTAAATTTAATACACTTTCTCTAAAAGCAAAAGCAACTTTAGATATTGCCGGCGATGCAAACGATGTAACCATGAATTTCAAAATGAAAGACAAGGAAACCATTTGGGTAAGCGTTACAGCCTTAGGTGGAATGGCAGAGGTGGCAAGGGCTTTGATTACGCCTGATAGCATCAAGATTATGAACCGGATGAAAAGTGAATACCTAAAAAAACCGTTTAATTATATTTACAATTTCACCAACAAACAAGTTAACTTTAATACACTACAGGCTATTTTAACAGGTAATGCCATGGGCGAATTTTTAACACCAGAATCTGATGTTAAACAGGAAAATGGCGTTTGGGTTGTTTCTGGAAGTAAATCGGAGTTAGATTACAAACTGCTTTTTAATACACTTTTAAAAGTATCGGAAACTAATTTAAATGACGCTAAAAATGGTCAGGCTTTAAAAGTTACTTATACCGATTATCAAAAATTAAACGAATCTTTATTCCCAAGTGCATTGCAGATCAAAACGCTATCTAAAGCGAAAAAAATAAATATCGACCTTCAATTTGTAAAAATTGATGGCAATGTTCCGGTCGATTTTCCGTTTAATGTACCAAAGAGATTTACAGTTGTAAAGTAAACTTAAAAACTTCCTTATTGTATGCTATAAATGATTTGCCAAGTATATATACTGGTTGGTACAGAGGCTTTGGCAATCTTGACTGTATATGAAGATTGAGTGAAGACAGTTCTGTAATAAGCAATTATGACTTTAGCATCTCGATTTTAATATTTTTTACTGCAAAATTTTTATACTTTTGGCTTAATGAAGCTACAAAAATTCCTATTTATCCTTTTTTTAAGCGTGTTAACCTTTTCGGCGGTTGCACAAACTGAAAGCCAGCTCAGAAGGAAAAAAGAAGCTATACAACGCGAAATCGAACAGCTTCAAAAGAATTTGAATAAAACTGCCAGCGGTAAAAAACTTACCATACAGCAGATTAATACCATAAATGCCCAGATTAGGTTGCGCCAGGATAAAATTGGTACAATCAACTCTGAAATAAAAAATCTGGATAACCAAATCTCTCAGAACACAAATACCGTACATACATTACAAGGTCAGTTAGGCGATCTTAAAAAAGAGTATGCCGGAATGATCCGCTTTGCCCAGCGCAACAGAAATTCGTACGACAAAATGATGTTCATTTTTGCGGCGAAGGACTTTAACCAGGCATATAAAAGGATAAAGTATTTACAGCAGTTTAGTCAATACCGTAAAAAACAGGCTGGATACATTGAAAATACACAGCAGGACCTGAACGGAAAGATTAAAGTTCTGGATAAAACGTTGAGGGAAAAAAGTGATCTGTTGAAAGAGCAGGAAAGGGAGCGTGAGCGTTTAAGTAAAGATAAAAGTAAACAATCAGTAGAATTAAACAAGCTGAGCAAGGACGAAAAACAGTTTAAACAGGATATTACCAGCCGTAAAAAGCAACAGGCGCAGATAGACAGGGCCATTAGTGCTGCAATTCAGCGCGCTATTGAAGAAGCGAGAAGAAAGGCCGCCGAAGAGGCAAGAAGGAAAGCCGCTGAAGAGGCAAGGATTGCGGCAGCAAAAGCCAAGGCTGAAAATAAGCCTGTACCAACCGCACCTACTGCACCAACTGCCAAAGCAAAATCGACTGGAGAATTGCTTACTGCTACACCAGAGGCCGCCAGACTATCGGCAGGCTTTGAAAATAACAGAGGAAGGTTACCTTGGCCGGTAGCAACAGGAACAATAACTGAAAGGTTTGGTTTACATAAGTTAGACCAGGCAAGTTATACCAACGATGGAGTAGATATCACTACAACTGATGGGGCAACTGTTAGAAGTATATTTGCAGGTAAGGTTGTTATGGTACAAAACATTATGGGTAGAACCGCCGTAGTAATTAACCATGGTGAGTACTTTACAGTGTACCAAAACTTAAGATCGGTTAGTGTGAGTGTAGGTAATTTAGTTGAAACCAAACAGGCTATTGGGATTGTGGCAAATACTGGTGACGACGCCATTTTAAAATTCCAAATTAGAAGAGGCCAGGGAACTTTAAATCCTGAAGCTTGGATTAGTAAATAAACTTAAGACAAGTTAAAATGTCTATATTTGTATAAATTATATTAGTGATGTATCAAGGCACGTTATTAGAGTTTTTAAACATGGGTGGATCGGAGATCGTGCTCATTTTAGTAGTGGTTCTATTGTTGTTCGGAGGTAAAAAATTACCCGAACTTGCAAGAGGGCTAGGGAAGGGGATCAGAGAGTTCAAAGATGCCTCTGACGGTGTTAAGCGTGAAATCCATAGGAATATTAACGCAATGGATTTAGATAAAGAGGAAGCAGAAGAAACAGCGGTAAACCATAGCCAGCGCCATCATCCAACAGAAGAATCGCATGTTGATGAAAAGGTAGCTGAAAGTGCGGCACATACTGAAACCAGTAAGCCTGCTGACGAAAAAATTATAACTGACAAAGAAAAAGTTTAAACAAAAAGTTATGTTAAATACAACAATAGCAGCAATGCTTGGAACACCAGAAATTATCATTATTGCGGTAGTGGTACTGTTATTATTTGGTGGTAAAAAAATTCCTGAACTGATGAGAGGTTTAGGTAAAGGTGTTAAAGAATTTAAAGATGGTAAAGATGGTGTTGATGGCGATCAGGTAGATCCATCTAACCGTGATAAAACCGTTTAATTGCAATAATTTTTAGTTTTGAAGAAATACAGCTCTCTTAAGGAGATTCAAACACTCATTTCGCAAAAGCAATTAACTTTACCCGATTTATTGGCTTATTATTTTAAGCAAATTGAAAATAATGAACACCTCAATGCATTTAATGAGGTGTTTTTTTTATCGGCCGAAGTTCAAGCGAAAGCGGTACAGCAAAAAATAGAAGCAGGTACTGCGGGTAAACTGGCAGGTATGGTAATTGGTATTAAAGATAATATCTGTTATGAAGGCCATATCGTTACTGCATCGTCAAAAATGCTCGAAGGCTTCGTATCTCCATATTCTTCTACAGTTGTGCAACGTTTGTTACAAGAAGATGCCGTTATTATCGGCCGTTTAAACTGTGACGAGTTTGCTATGGGCGGCTCTAATGAAACTTCATACTATGGGGTTGCTAAAAATGCCGCAAATCCCGACCTTGTTCCGGGCGGATCTTCGGGAGGCTCAGCTGTAGCAGTTCAGGCCGATATGTGTTTGTCGGCACTAGGTACAGATACCGGTGGATCTGTAAGACAGCCAGCTGCATTTTGCGGCCAGATTGGGCTTAAGCCTACCTATGGACGTATTTCAAGGTATGGTGTTATTGCATATGCTTCCTCTTTCGATCAGGTTGGACCCATTACATCTTCGGTAGAAGACGCTGCTTTGCTTTTACAGGTTTTGGCTGGTGCAGACGACTATGATTCTACGGTTTCTCCGGTTGCAGTGCCCAATTATCCTGCTCATTTAGGTGAGCGTAAAAAACACAAAATAGCGGTATTAAAAGAAACTATTGAGAGCGAAGCCCTCGATCCCGAAATCAAATCTGCTATTTTAAAATCAATCGAGCAGCTCAAGGCCGATGGGCATACTGTTGAGTATGTTTCTTTTGATCTGTTAGATTATCTGGTTCCGGCCTATTATATCTTAACAACGGCCGAAGCTTCATCAAATCTTTCGCGTTATGATGGTGTTCATTACGGACATCGTAACCTGGAGGCGAAATCGTTAAATGAACTTTATAAATTATCCCGCGCCGAAGGTTTTGGCGAAGAGGTGAAACGCCGTATCCTTTTGGGTACTTTTGTTTTAAGTGCCGGATATTACGATGCTTATTATCAAAAAGCGCAGCAGGTTCGTCGCTTAATCCGTGAAAAAATGGATCAGCTTTTAGAAGAATATGATTTTGTTTTATCGCCTGTAGCGCCTACAGCTGCCTTCAAAATCGGCGATAACGTGCAGGATGCAATTGTGATGTATATGGCCGATATTTTTACCGTGTTGCCTTCTTTAAGCGGAAATCCGGCTATTGCTTTGCCAATAGGCAATAATGCAGCAGGATTACCGTTAAGTATACAATTTACAGCCAAACATTTTGAGGAAGATAAGCTTTTGGCTTTTTCTCAGGCATTTTTATCATAGTTTTATCGTCATTGCGAGGTACGAAGCAATTTAATGCAAAAAAGCATCATAGTTAAGTATAGCAATGGCATTTTATTAACTGTTTCCCAGGTGTAGTCTGGGAGGTTCGCAGGTTCTTACTCTTGTTCCTTGTTATGGAAAGAAAAAGGAATCTGTATAAAGGTTTGTGCGTGCATCAACCAAGGTTAATGAAAATTTGAACCAATAGCCCATGATTAAAAAAATACTTTTTGCTTCAATTTGTGCTTGCTTAGGATACATTTCTTCCGCTTCCGCGCAACAAACACTCAAACTGGATAGTCTTCCGAAGATTCATAACAACATTTTTATCAATACCGATACCGTTGCTGTACCGGTTGTTTCTGAGAACCCATTGAGTATGGGGCAGAACTTTATCTACAAGCTCAGGCTAGATTCTATCGCTAAAACGGTACCCCTTCCATACAACGAATACGTTCAGCAGTATATCGATATTTATGCCAAGCGTAAAGATATGTTCGGTAAAATGATCGGCTTATCGAGCTATTACTTCCCCATTTTTGATAAGGCCTTAAAGGATTATAACATTCCGCAGGAAATAAAATATTTAACTATTGTTGAATCGCAGATGAATCCGCATGCTATTTCGAGAGTAGGTGCAACAGGTATCTGGCAGTTTATGTTCGGCACTGGGAAGGCCTATGGACTAAAGATGGATAACTTTGTGGATGAACGCAAAGATCCGATCCAGGCTAGTTATGCTGCGGCAGCTTATTTTAGAGATGCTTTTGAAGAGCTTGGCGATTGGCTGTTGGCCATTGCAGCCTATAACTGCGGAAAGGGAAATGTGAACCGGGCTATTGATAAAGCGGGATCGAGGGATTTTTGGGTAATCAGACAGTTTCTGCCAAAAGAAACCAGAAATTATGTACCTGCATTTATTGCTGCTGTTTATGTGATGAACTATTCCCACAAACATCAGATTACGGCACAGGCTTCGAACATGTTCCTGAAAACCGACACCGTTCAAACTACCCGTTTTGTATCCTTAGCTACCTTGGCCAAAGCACTTAATATTGACGAACAGGCCATAATGGCCCTAAACCCATCTTATAAGAAAAAGATTGTAAACGGTACAGATGATGAACCCAAGCGTATAGTGATGCCCAAGTTAAGGGATATCGATTACGCCGGTATTTACGATGTGTTAAACAATCAGGAAGTTGATGTGAACATGAAAGTGGTGGCTGCCAGTACTGATGATGTAAGAGATTTAAGAAAGAAAAAAGCTAAAAGTGTAGCTACGTCCTCAATCGTATACCATAAGGTTACCGCCGGACAGAACCTGACTACGGTGGCTGATAAATACGGTGTGGAGGTACAGGATCTGAGGGTTTGGAACGGACTAAAAAGCAAAACCCTGGTGCCCGGACAAAGATTAAAGATCTATGCTAAAACCCATACGCCATTAAAAGCACCATCATCGTTTTTAAGTTACAAAGTAAAAACGGGCGATACCCTTTCGGAAATTGCAGAGAAATTTGACGGTGCAACCGTTCAAAGTATCAGAAGAGACAACCGTTTATCAAAAGCAGGTTTGCAAGTTGGTATGGTGCTGAAGATTAGCAAGGGATAATTTCTTCTTAATAGGGGTACCAGAAAGGTATTGAATTTTAATTTCTGAATCATAAGTCAGTCCATACTAAGTAGCCAAGGCAATTCAATATCTTCATAGCTGAAAATTATTCAAACCAATAATGATGAGTTGAATTTCAGTATGAAAATACAACTCATTATGCTTATGGGCTGAAATTGACCAAGGTATATTTAACTTTTTTGAACGGCTTTTTATTTTATGCCTCATAAAAAGAATTGTACCTTTGCGCCGTCACTAATAAGTTACTTAATGAGTAATACGAATAGAAAGCAAGATGCGCTGGATTACCACTCGCAAGGCCGCCCCGGAAAGATACAAGTAGTACCTACTAAACCAACAACATCGCAAAGGGATTTAACCCTGGCATACTCTCCAGGAGTTGCAGAGCCTTGTTTAAAAATAGCAAACAATACAGAGGATGTTTATAAATATACCGCTAAAGGTAATTTAGTTGCAGTAATCAGTAATGGAACAGCTGTTTTAGGGCTGGGCAACATCGGTCCCGAAGCGGGTAAACCGGTAATGGAAGGTAAAGGCCTTTTATTTAAAATATTCTCCGACATCGATGTATTCGATCTGGAGCTGGATACCGAGAATGTAGATGATTTTGTAAAAATTGTTAAAGCTCTGGAGCCAACTTTCGGAGGGATCAATCTGGAAGATATTAAGGCCCCTGAGTGTTTCGAGATTGAGCGCCGTTTAAAACAGGAGATGAATATTCCTGTGATGCACGATGATCAGCATGGAACAGCCATTATTTCTGGTGCAGCATTATTGAATGCCTGCGAAATCCAAAAAAAGAAAATAGATAAAATCCAGGTTGTGGTAAGTGGCGCAGGTGCTGCTGCAGTTTCCTGCTCTAAAATGTACCTGAGCTTAGGGGTTAAAAAAGAGAATTTGGTGATGTTCGATATCAATGGATTAATTGATATCCACCGTACCGATCTGGATGATATCCGCATGAGCTTTGCAACTACCAGAAAAGGGATTTCCAATATTGGAGAAGCAATGAAAGGGGCTGATGTTTTTATCGGACTTTCAGCGGCAAACGTCATTTCTCCAGATATGTTAATGGGGATGGCCAAAAATCCAATTGTTTTCGCAATGGCGAATCCAAACCCTGAAATTGCCTATGAACTGGCAATCAAAACCCGTAAAGATCTGATCATGGCTACGGGCCGTTCTGATTATCCTAATCAGGTGAACAATGTACTGGGTTTCCCATATATTTTCCGTGGGGCGCTTGATGTTCGGGCAACCAGTATCAACGAAGCCATGAAAATAGCTGCGGTTAGGGCGATTGCCGAACTGGCCAAAAAATCAGTTCCCGAAGCAGTTAACCTAGCCTACAATGCGCGTAACTTAAAATTTGGACGGGATTATATCATCCCTAAACCTGTTGATTTTAGGTTAATTACCGAAGTATCAACTGCAGTAGCAAAAGCTGCAATTGAAAGCGGTGTGGCCAGAAAAATCATTACCGATTGGGATGCCTATAATGAAGAATTAAGAAAACGTTTAGGCCTGGATGATGCCATCATGAGGGCGGTAACTACCAAAGCGAAAATGGAGCCTAAACGTGTGGTATTTGCAGAGGCTGATAATTATAAAATTTTAAAGGCTGCCCAGATTGTAAAAGATGAGAATATTGCCATTCCTATTCTTTTGGGAAATAAAGAGAAGATACAAGCCATTATTGATGAGCATGCGCTGGAGCTTGAGGGAGTAGAGATTATCGATCAGATGCAGAATCCTGACAAGACCCAGCAATATGCAGAAGCGCTTTTCAAAAAACGCCAGCGTAAGGGAGTTTCTTCGATGCGTGATGCTACAAAGCTATTGAGAGACCGTAACTATTATGGCGCTTCGATGGTTGAATTTGGGGAGGCTGATGCCATGATTTCGGGCTTGACCAAAAATTATGGCGCTACCATTAAACCTGCTCTGCAGGTAATCGGTGTAGAGCCAGGCGTTAAGCGTGTTGCAGGTATGTACATGATGATGACCAAAAAAGGCCCTGTTTTCTTTGGCGATACCACAGTAAACGTAGATCCAAC
Organism: Pedobacter sp. SG908; assembly: GCF_011759615.1. Classification (NCBI taxonomy): domain Bacteria; kingdom Pseudomonadati; phylum Bacteroidota; class Sphingobacteriia; order Sphingobacteriales; family Sphingobacteriaceae; genus Pedobacter; species Pedobacter sp. SG908. The sequence goes on along the minus strand of NZ_JAAOYY010000003.1, from coordinate 959,489 downwards.
TGCAGAAGAGTTGGTAGATATCACACTGTTGATCGATAAATCTGTTAAACAGTTTAATATCAAACCGCGCATTGCCTTATTATCGTATTCAAACTTTGGTTCTAATGATGGGGTAACCCCAAATAAGGTAAGAGAAACGGTGAGGCTTCTTCATAAAAATCATCCAGAAATTGTGGTTGATGGAGAAATGCAGGGGAACTTTGCCATCAACAACGAACTGTTGCAAGATAATTTTCCATTTAGCACTTTGGCTGATGCCCCAGCGAACACTTTAGTGTTCCCAAATCTGGAATCGGGAAACATTGCATACAAATTGTTACAAGAGCTTGGTGGTGCCGAAGCAGTTGGTCCGATCCTGTTAGGACTGAATAAACCTGTTCATATTGTTCAGTTAGGCAGTTCTGTACGCGAAATCGTCAATATGGTTACCATTGCTGTTGTAGATGTGCAAGCAAAAGAAGAAATTGCAACATCAAAACGAAAAGGTATATTTGGGAAAACAACTAAAAAGTAGAATTACATGTACGCCTATATTGATGGTAGATTGACATTCAAAAACCCAGCTTACGTTGTGGTTGAAGCCGGAGGTATAGGCTATCATATAAACATTTCTTTAAATACATACAGCGCTTTGGGCGATGCAGAAAGGTGCAAATTATATACCTGGCTGCATGTAAAAGAAGATGCACATACATTATACGGCTTCGCTGATGAAGGCGAACGCCGTTTATTTTTACATTTAATTTCGGTATCGGGTATCGGACCGAATACAGGCAGGATGATTTTATCGTCCATTACTCCTATTGAGATTCAAACTGCAATTGTTAAGGCAGATTTGCCGCTCATTCAACGGATTAAGGGTTTGGGTGCAAAAACCGCACAACGCCTGGTTTTAGAACTACAGGATAAATTAAAAAAAGAAGGGGCAGATTCATTAATTTCTATGCCTCAACACAATACTGTTAAAGATGAAGCGTTATCAGCATTGGTAATGCTCGGATTCGCCAAACAAACCGCCGAAAAAACTATAGACCAGATTTTAAAAGTGACAGAGGGAAACCTTTCGGTAGAGCATTTAATTAAACAAGCTTTGAAAACTTTATAGATCTAACGCCTTTGAAGAGAATATCTACATTTCTGTTTCTCATCCCTCTTTTTTTAATTGCTTCTCAAAACACTTTCTCTCAAGTTGTTCCAAGCAAAGCGGATACTATTACCCCCAAAAATAACTTTGGATTACGCGAGAAAGAACGTTTAGGACTCAGTCCTGCTGTTAATCCATTTTATCCGGCACCCAATAATTTAAAACGTGTTGTAGAATACGATGCTAAGAACAAACGTTATGTGGTGAAGGAATTGATCGGCGAAAAATTTGTTTTAAATACGCAATACTTAACGATTGATGAATACCAGCGATTGGTGAACAGTGAGATAAAACGTGGCAACTGGCGCAGTATTTCAAATGCAGAGGTAAGTGATTATAGAAGCACAGGTATAATCCCTCAGATTCAGGTAAATAGTAAGGCTTTCGAAAAATTATTCGGTGGAACAACCATCGACATTCAGCCACGTGGAGAGGCTGAACTTACTTTTTTAGGGCGTGTAAATAAAAATGAAAACCCGCTTTTTAACGAAAGGCAAAGGGTGCAAACAAATTTCGATTTTAACCAAAGGATCCAGATGGACCTCGTTGGAAATATTGGTACCAAGCTAAAAATTAAAAGTAATTACAATACAGAGGCACAGTTTGATTTTGAAAATCAAATCAAATTGGATTATACAGGTGGCGTAGACGATATTATTCAAAAAATAGAAGCTGGTAACGTGAGCTTGCCTTTAAATACCTCATTGATTACTGGAACACAGGCTCTTTTTGGTATAAAAACGCAACTAAAATTCGGGCGTTTAAACGTAACGAGTGTTTATACCCAACAAAAATCACAATCGAGAGAAATTAAAATTACCAACGGGGCGCAGCAAAATACCACCACCGTGAATGTTGATAGCTACGAAGCAAATAAACACTATTTCCTGTCGCAGTATTTCAGAAATAACTATAATAAGAACCTGGCTAACGCACCCATCATTACCTCTCCGATCCAGATTACCAAAATTGAAGTTTGGATTACCAATAAAGCAGGAAATACAACCGACTCCAGAGATGTACTGGGCTTGATGGATTTGGGTGAAAACATTCCTTTTAACAATAATTTAATTACCGGTGGAACTTCTGGCTTGCCGGCAGGAACTACCGCTACAGGTTTCCCACAGCAATCAAACAACCTGATCTCGCAGTTAAACGCTTATCAGGGTGGTGCCATAAGACAGACAAATTCTAATGCCGTTCTTTCTTTCTTCCAAACAACGCCGGCTAATAGCAGTAATACCGATAATTTTGCTAAATTGGTTTATGCCAGGAAGTTAACAGATCGCGAATTTACTTTTCAGCCACAACTGGGTTATTTATCGTTAAACAACCCGCTAAATGCCGATGAGGTTTTAGCAGTTGCCTACCGTTATACCTATAACGGGGTGGAGTATCAGGTGGGTGAATTTTCTACCGATGTTTCTTTTGATGCGGCTAACCCAAAAGTGCTATATGCCAAATTGTTAAAGAACGAAACCACTAAGATCCAGCTGCCAACGTGGGATCTGATGATGAAAAATATTTACTCTATTGGCGGGTACCAGATCAGCAGTCAGAATTTTAAACTGGATATTTACCGTATTGATAACGAAACCGGGGTGGATAATCCCGTAATGACCGAAGGTCAGAATACGGCTAATAAGCAGTGGATTGCCCTGACCGAATTCGATCGATTGAACCAGCAAAATGAGCGGAAACCCGATGGGATTTTCGATTTTGTGGCTGCAAACAATGCGTTTGGATCTTATTCTACGGCAAGCAATGCCAATCAGGCCAGTATGTTCGGTGTTGGCAGCAATGGGCAAACTTCGTTGGTTACCAATACCAATTCGGGTTATATCACCATCGATCCTGCAAATGGAAGGATTATTTTTCCTGTAATTGAACCATTTGGTAAAGATCTGGCGGCAAAATTTTTGCCAAGCGAACAGGCATTGATCAATAAATATACTTTTACAGCGCTTTACGATTCAACACAAACCATCGCCAAGCAGTTATTTCAAAACCAGAACAGGTATACCATTAAGGTAAATTACCAGTCGGATATCTCTTCTGAATTTAGCTTAAATGCCATTAACGTTCCAGAAGGATCGGTAAAGGTTTTTGCAGGAACAATGCCACTGACCGAAGGAGTAGATTTTACTGTCGATTACCAGGGCGGCCGTGTGAGTATCATTAACCAGGCACTTTTGGTATCCGGTCAACCGATTAGGATTACCACAGAAAACAGCGAAACCTTTGGTTTGCAGCAACGCTCACTTTTTGGAACCCGTTTAGATTATCGTGTAAACAATAAGCTAAATCTTGGGGGTACCATCATGAACCTGACCGAAAAACCTTTAACTCAAAAGGTGAACATCGGCGAAGAACCCATCTCGAACACCATTTGGGGGGCAGACATTAACTATAGTTCGCCATCACGGTTTTTAACAAAACTGGTTGATAAACTTCCATTCATTTCAACTAAAGCACCATCGAGTGTAACATTTTACGGCGAATTTGCTCAACTAATTCCTGGCCACCCGAGGGCACTGAATTTTGCGGGCAGTAAAAATGGGGTAAGTTATTTAGATGATTTCGAGGCCTCGAGATCGGTAATCGATTTAAAGAGTGCCATTGCCTGGCAGTTATCTGGTACTCCTCAACTTTTCGCCGAATACGATAAGTCTAACGATTTATCATACGGTTATAACCGGGCAAGAATTGCCTTTTACAACATCGATCCTACTTTTTATAATTCGGCGGCTTCTACCACTCCGGCCAATATCAGAGGCAACCGGTCAGAACTTTCCAATCACTACGTAAGAGAGGTAATTGAGCAGGAGGTTTTTCCGTTTAAAGAAACGGCTACCGGACAGGCTTTGAACATTACCACTTTTGATGTGGCCTATTACCCAACTGTTAGGGGGCCTTATAATTTCCGTACGACCAACTTTAAGCCAGATGGATCTTTATTGCAGCCTAAGAATAATTGGGGAGGTTTTCAGCGAAAAATCGAAACCAACGATTTTGAAGCTTTAAATGTGGGCTTTATCGAGTTTTGGCTAATGGACCCATTTATTTATAAGCCAAATTCGGCAGGTGGAGATATTTATTTCAACTTGGGGAATATTTCGGAAGATATTCTTAAAGATGGTAGAAAATCGTTAGAAAATGGTTTGCCAGTTACAAACGACCCAAGCAAGTACGATGAAACCGTATGGGGGCGTGTACCTAAATTGCAACCTGTTATACAGGCTTTCGATAACAATGCCAATTCGCGTAGGGTGCAGGATGTGGGTTTGGACGGACTATCGGATGCAGACGAAAAAGTAAAATTTGCCGCGGCAATTACGCAGATTAAATCGCAATTAAATGCCACTGCTTCTGCCGCAATTGATGCCGACCCATCATCAGATAATTATACTTATTTCAGGGGACCGGCGCTAGATCAGATCAATGCGGGTATTCTTAAACGCTACGAAAAATATAACGGAACTGAAGGGAACTCTAAAACCTCACAGCAGTCGCAAGAAGAATTAGGACTTGAAAACTCCGCTTCCACTTCTCTGCCGGATGGGGAAGACATCAACCGCGATAATAACATGACGCAAAGTGATGAGTATTTTCAGTATAAAGTTTCGATGCGCCCGGGCGATTTAAATGTTGGTCAGAATTTTATTACCGATAAGGTTACCTCGCAGGTAAAATTGGCCAACGGAAATACCCAGGCTGTTTCATGGTATCAATTCAGAATCCCAATTGGTCAGTACCAGGAGAAAGTAGGCGGGATCCAGGATTTTAAATCGATCCGTTTTTTCAGGATGTTTATGACCAATTTCGCTGATACGGCCGTAATGCGCTTCGCGAAGTTACAATTGATCCGTGGGGAATGGAGAGAATATAATGCTTCGAACCAAGCTGCACAAGTAATCGTCGATCCATCGCTGCCTGCACTTACTCCTGATAATTCTACCATTGAAGTTTCGACGGTAAACATTGAAGAAAATGGAAAACGTTTACCAATTCCGTACGTTACCCCTCCTGGTATTCTTCGCGAGCGCGACTATAGCAACTATCGTGGCGATACGCGTTTAAATGAGCAATCGCTATCGGTTATCGTAAAATCGTTAAGAGATGGCTACGGTAGAGGGGCATTTAAAACAGCCTACAGCGATTTCAGATCTTATAAACATTTAGAAATGTTTATTCATGCCGAGGCTGTTAATAATCAAATTTTAAATGATAATGATGTTTCGGCATTCTTGCGGATCGGGACGGATAACCAGGATAATTATTATGAATATGTAATCCCATTAAAGGTTACCAATCCGGGTACAAGCGATCCTGATGCCATTTGGCCAGAAGCCAATAGAATGGATATCGATTTAACACTTTTTCAAAATGCCAAGCTGGCCCGTAACGTAGCTAAACAAGCCAACGGCCAACCATGGCCTACAAATGTTCCATTTACCTATACCGATGGAACCAGAACCATTGTAGTTAAAGGGCAGCCTGATATGAGCAAGGTTAGGGTATATATGGTGGGTGTTAAAAATCCGCTCCGTGCTGCTAATGATGATCGCAAAGATGATGGCCTTGATAAAAATGCAGTGGTTTGGTTTAACGAATTAAGATTAACTGAATTTGACGAAAAAGGCGGTTGGGCAGCTACCGGAAGATTGAACTTAAAATTGGCCGATTTTGCAGATGTAAATATTTCTGGAAGTAAATCTACCATCGGTTTCGGATCTATCGATTCGAAAGTGAGCGAGCGGAACCGTGCAGACAATGTGTTGCTTGATGTTTCTTCTGCCATGGAATTAGGCAAGTTTCTGCCGCAAAAATCGGGAGTGAAAATTCCGATGTTTGTGAGTTACTCTAAACAGGTTTCTACCCCACAGTACAATCCCAGAACGCCAGATATTGAACTCAAAAATGCTTTAGAGCAATCGACAAAACAACAAAAAGATTCGATTTTAAATTTTGCACAGGATTATACCGTTAGAAGAGGCATAAACTTTACCAATGTTAGAAAAGAACGGACCAATAACAGTAAGCCTGTTCATCTTTGGGATATAGAGAATTTTGCAGCAAGTTATGCTTATACCCAATATAATCATCGCGATTTTATTAATCAGAACAGTATTCAGAATACCTATAGGGCTTCGCTACAGTACAGTTATTCTAAAGAAGCCAAAACGATAGCGCCGTTTGAAAAAATTATAAAATCTAACATGCTGGCTTTATTGAAAGATTTTAACTTCAGTATTTTTCCAAGTGCCATTAATTTCAGAATTGATGTAGACCGTTTATATTCAGAAAATACGTTGCGGAATAACGATCCGAATAATACCATTGGTGTTTACCCGAGTGGCTACGGTACCACCTTTAACAAAAACTTTACCATGAGCCGGATTTATGGTATTGCCTGGAACCTTACCCGTTCGCTACAGCTAGATTTTAATGCCACAAATTATTCGATCATTGATGAGCCGGATGGAAGAATTGATGGTTTAAAACGTGATACCGTTTGGCAAAACTTAAAACGATTAGGACGTACAACCGATTATAACCACAATTTAAACGTTACCTATAACCTGCCCATTGATAAAATACCCGGATTAAACTGGATTACCGTAAAAACCCGCTACGGTACCAACTTTAATTGGCAAACCGAGCCGCTTTCTACCTTACGCGATCCGAATATTAATTTGGGTAATACGATACAGAATAGCAGAACGGTACAGGTAAATCCAACCTTAAACCTAACCACTTTATACAATAAGTTCGGTTTTATCAGAAATGCAAGCAATGACCAGGAAGGAAGCGGCGCTAAGAAATTTTTTATTAATTTATTAACGAGTGTAAAAAATGTTAATGCCAGCTATGTACAAACCAAAGGTATTTTCTTGCCAGGTTATCTGCCAACTACCAAGTATTTTGGTATCGATAATGCAACTGGGGCACCGGGTTTAGGTTTTGTTTTTGGAAGTCAGCGTGATATTCGTGAAATGGCATTAAACAATGGATGGCTAACTACCGATACCTTACAGAATCAGCTGTATGTAAACACACTCAGGGAAGATTTTCAGCTTACCGGGCAGATAGAGCCATTTAAAGATTTACGGATTACGTTAAAAGCCAATAAGGCGCAAACAAGAAACTTTTCTACCAATTTTAGGTACGTGGCCAGTGTATCATCCTTTGAAAATTTAAGCGCCATTACCACGGGCGATTATAGTGTATCATATATTGCTTTGGGTACAGCTTTCAAAGAAAATAACTCAACTGTAATTTCGGGTCTGTTTAATCAGTTTATGGCCAATAGGACCATTATATCGAGAAGATTGGGCGCTCAGAATCCAAATTCAGCGGGCGTAAATGGCGGTTATGCTGATGGTTACAGTAAAGAAAGTCAGGATGTAATTATATCGGCCTTTATGGCTGCCTATTCGGGCAAAGATGCAGGGAAAACAAAAATGAATGCCTTCCCTAAAATTCCGCTTCCAAACTGGAGTTTAACCTATAGCGGGTTAACACGTATTCCTTTTATCGCCGATAAGTTTTCATCTGTAGATATCCGTCATGGCTATCGTTCGGCCTATAATATTAATGGTTTTAACTCATTACTGCGTTACCAGGAAACCAATGGTGCGGTGAGCAGTAGAGATGTAAATAATAACTTTTTACCAGAATACCAATTTGCTCAGGTAACCATTTCAGAATATTTTTCTCCATTGGTTGGTGTTGATACCAGGTTTAAAAATAACCTGACTGCTTCATTCGAATTAAACCGGTCTCGTTTATTGGGACTAAGTTTATCTAACAGTCAGTTGGCGCAGCTATCAGAAAATAATATGGTTTTAGGATTGGGTTACCGTACCAATAAGTTCCGTTTCCCATTCGGGTGGTTTAAAAGCTTGAAAATGGATAACAATATGGATTTCAAGTTAGATGTAGCTATCCGCGATAATAAAACCGTTATTTACCGGGCTGATGTGACAGAGGCAGAAGTATCTTCCGGAGCAAAGAACATTACCTTAAGGCCAAGTGTAGATTATGTGTTGAATCAGAAATTTAACATCAAATTGTTTTACGATTCGAATATTACTAAGCCATATACTTCGCAAACCTTTAATACTTCTTTCAGTAATTTTGGGTTCAGCTTAAGGTTTACACTGAATTAATCGATTTCCGTTACATAGAAAAAAGACTGTGTCATAAAAGGTTTCTCTAAATTTTGCCGCGTTGAGCTCTGCCTGTAGGGAGCTTGACAAAGTATCGAAACGTTTTAGACGAGGTATGGTAGGTCTTTCGACAAGGTAAGGATAACAATCCATAAATATAATGCGGCCTCTTTTTGGGTTTGATAAGATCAAAAAGCTGATCAGATCAGTGATCAATATTGAAAAACTATTGATCGCTTAAAGGTTTTAAACCATCATCATGCCGTTCATTCAGCAGATTCCAAAATTCCTTCTTAGCTGTTTCAGAGAATATTCTGCTAAATACATATGCAGTTAAGAACATAGGAGCATAACTGAACAGGAGATAATCAAAACTGATGAAACGCACGGAGCCACTGATAACCAGATAGAGCAGAAAGATAACAATTGAATGTGCTACCGGCCTGTCATTTATAAATCTTTTATAACCCACTTTTGCGATCAGATATCTATTTAACATGATTAGTGCTGCAAGTATAGCGACAAATAAAAATACATGACTGAAGGAGAGGTGAAAATTAAAAATGTAATTCAGTGGTTTGATGAGCGTAATCAATCCGATATAAGCAAATCCAATGGCCATGGTTACAGGTGCAGAGGTGAGCAAGGTCGCCAGGCACACTTTTAAAGTATAAAATAGTGCAGATTTCATGTTGAGCGTTAATTGTGAAGTGAATATAAATATTTTTCCTGAATCTGTTTGGTGAGTATAATGATTTAATATCTCCGCGTGGAAGCATCAACTGATTAAATTAGCGCAATTCTAATAAGTTAATTTGCCAGGCATTGCGATATGTTAAACTAAATTGTATTTTTGGCGGGTAAACGCTAGCAAACGTTTAATCTATACAAGCTTTAATAAAACAAGAAAATTAATATAACTTATATTCAATAAATACAAACCATGAATTTTCCATCAGAATTAAAATACACTAAAGACCACGAGTGGGTTAGAGTTGAAGGTAACGAAGCTTATATTGGCGTAACTGATTTTGCGCAGCGCGAATTAGGTGATATTGTTTATGTTGATATCAATACGGTAGGTAGCGAAGTAGCAAAAGAAGAAGTTTTTGGTACTGTTGAAGCTGTTAAAACCGTTTCTGATTTATATATGCCGGTTACGGGTACGGTATTAGAGGTTAATGCTGAATTAAATGATAATCCGGAATTGGTAAACTCTGATCCATACGGAAAAGGCTGGATGGTAAAAGTTTCTTTAGCTGATTTAGCTGAAGTAGAAGGTTTATTAACTGCAGAAGCTTACCAGGAATTGGTAGGCGCTTAATTATTATATTTTGTACAAAGCACTAAAACATCAAAAATGGGCCGTATTATGGGCCGTGGTGGTTTTAGTGCTTTGTAATATGAAAATTTCCGATTCTGTTGGTAACAGCGGTTTTTTCTTTAAAGGCTTTGATAAAATGACCCATATGGGTTTTTTCTTTGTTTTATCGGTGCTGCTCTTCTACGGTAAAATCAGATACCAGCATACTTTTGCTTTCAGAACATTAACCATTTTTAAAATATTGCTCATCAATGCGATCATTGGTGGCGGAATTGAATTGTTGCAATGGAAAGTTTTTACCTACCGATCTGCAGAATGGTGGGATTTTGGTTGCGATATGTTAGGTGCATCAATGGCTGTTTTTAGTTATGTGTTGCTCCATAAATTAAACTTCAATGAAACTATGGCGAATACCACACTTACCAAAAACAGTTAGTGTATTCTAAATGGCTTCATTGCAATTGAAATAAAATAAAATCAATGAAAACAAAAGTTAGCATCATTTGTGTGATTGTGGCCATATGTTTAAGTGGATGCAGTATCTTTAAAAAGAACTGTAACTGCCCAAAAGTATATTACAAAAGTTATCCCTCGCCACAAAAATAATCCCCTTTTACTGATCGATCTTCCTTTTCGATCTGACTACCTTCTTTTGGCTGTATTTAAAATGTTACCAAGCTTTTAACACACCTTAACAAACCTTTCGACTTTTCTACAGTCTGATAGCTTAGTTTTACATTTAATATCTAATTTTTTTTGATGAAAAGAAACGTTCAGAGTGCAATATTCATTGTACTCCTATTTTGTGGATATATTGCTCAGGCTCAAAATACTGGTTCGATAAGTGGAAAAGTAATTAACGCGAAAGATAAAAAGCCGGTTGATTTTGCTACAATAGCAGTTAAGAGCTTAAAAGATTCGAGTGTTGTGGCATCCGGTCAAACCAATCCTGATGGAAGTTTTAGCTTTAAGGCCATAGCTCCAGGTAAGTATAGGATTTATTCTGCCTTTTTAGGTTTAAAAACAGCTACTAAAGATATAGAAGTGGCTAAAGCAGCAGTAAATGCCGGCGAAATTGCCATGAGCGACGACGGCGTTGATTTAAAAACCGTAAATGTTACCGCTACAATTCCGATTGTGGTGAAAAAGGATACAGTAGAGTTTGATGCCAAATCGATCAAAGTACGCGAAAATGCAGTAGTTGAAGACTTGTTGCAGAAAGTGCCTGGAATTGAGGTAGCTAAAGATGGGAGTATCAAAGCACAGGGTGAAACCGTTACCAAAGTAAAGGTAGATGGAAAAGAGTTTTTTGGTAACGATCCTTTACTGGCAACCAAAAACTTACCAGCAGATATGGTTGATAAAATACAGGTAATTGATGAGCTTTCTGAACAGGCACAATTTACCGGTATTGATGATGGAACCAGAAATAAAATCCTGAACATTACCACTAAAAACGGCATGAAACACGGTTATTTCGGTAACAGTACTGTAGGCTATGGTTCTAACGACCGTTACGATGCCAGTTTAAATGTAAACAAGTTTGATGATGACCGTCAGATCAGCTTCATCGGTCAGTTTAATAACGTAAATAAACAAAACTTTGGCCAGGGTGGTGGCGTAGGAAACGGATTTGGTGGTGGTGGCGGCGGCCGTGGCGGTTTTGGCGGCGGCGGTGGAGGTAACTCCGGCGGTGGCGGAGGTGGTATCACTACAACCAATGCTGCGGGTTTAAACTTTGCCGATACTTACAAAGATGGCACACAGTTTCAGGCCAGTTATTTCTTCAATAAATCGACTGCTGATATCATTCAGGACTCACATATCCAAAATCTTTTTGGGGGTAGTACGACTGATGTTACGCAGAATTTAAACAATACAACCGACCGTACCAACCACCGTTTCAACTTTATGGTGGATACGAAGATCAATCCTTCATTATCTATTAAAATACAGCCAAACCTGGCCTATACCGAAACAGATGGAAATAACTTTAATAGTTATACCAGAATACTTAGTGACGGCTCCACTATAGGTGAACAACACAACACCACGACTGCTGCTACACCTACCATTAGCAATAATTTATTGGTGCGTAAAAGTTTTAAGCGTAGGGGCCGCACGCTATCATTAAATGTAAACACCAGCATAAATGATAACGACGGGACCAATCAAAATTACCGTTTAGATCATATTACAGAAAACGGAGTAAAAAGAGATTCGCTAACCAATCAGTTAAACAACACCAATAGCCATGCGATAAGCAATACCACAAGAGTGGTATATACCGAGCCTTTAAATAAAACCTTAAGCGTAGAGTTTAATTATCAGAACGGTTACTCAAACAGCGATTCGCAGAGAGACGTGTTTAACTATAATCCCCTTACGTTGCAATTCGATTTAGTAGATAATACCTTTTCGAATATTTATAATAACCGTACTTTAACCAATGCGGCTGGTTTTAGTTTTACTACAACAGAGAAAAAATACAACTGGAACATTGGTGTAGCCGCACAGCAGACCAATAGGGTGAATACCAATTTAACTACAGGTTTAAAACGTACACAGAACTTCATTAACATTACGCCATCTGCGCAGTTCAGATATAATTTCAGTAATCGTAAACGACTATTTATCAATTATCGTGGTTCTACTACGCAGCCAAGCATCGATCAGATTCAGCCTATCCCAGATAATACAAATTCGCAAACCCGTTACGTAGGTAACCCGGACTTGAAACCTTCATTTAATAACCAGTTGAGGATTAACTTCAATAATTTCAATATCGAAAGTGGTCGTTTCTTCTTTGCTGGATTAAACCTTACGCAGACATTTAACAGTATTGGAAATACGGTTGTTCCAATAGGTGGCGGCCTTCAGCAGGTTAGTTACATTAATGTTAATGGCGTTTATGCTGGTAATGCCAATGCTACCTGGTCTTTACCTTTAATGGCTGAGCGGAAGCTTACCTTAAATATTTCGGGTAATGGTTCGTATAGCAGAAACGTAAACTTTATTGCGCCTAACGCGAGCACTCAACTGGTAAAAAATGTGACCAATAGTTATACCATATCTAATGGTTATAAACTGGTTACCAACGTTGATAAATTTGATTTAACCGGTGGTATAACCGGTAGTTATACTAACTCTACGTTTTCGGCACAGCAATCGGCAAATACCCAGTATTACACCATTAACCCGAGCTTTAATGTGAGCTACGTATTTCCGGCAAACATCAGGCTGGCTATGGATATCGATTATTTCAGAAATTTTGGTGGTGGCGATTTGTATAACCAGGAATATACCATTATTAACCCTTATATCAGCCGTCAGTTCTTTAAAAACCGGGCTACTTTTAAATTCTCTGTAAATGATGCATTGAATCAAAATACAGGTATTTCGAGAACGACATCAGGTACTTCAATTACAGATTTAAACTATAATGTGTTAAAACGTTATTACATGTTCTCTTTCACTTATTCTCTAACCCGCATTGGAGGAAGAAATATGAGTGGAGATATGCAAATGCCTGGTCAGGGAGGTGATGGCGGTCGCCGTATAAGAATGTAAAACGGTTAGATTAAAATAAAGAAAGTCTCGGTTTTAACCGGGACTTTTTTGTTTTATATCCACCCGGTTTATGATTAAATGTATTGTTGACATTTATGTATTTCAAATGTTACCTAAGTAAAATAAACCTTTATAAAAGCCTGCAGTCTCTATGCTATAAACCAAACTAACCGAATGAAACGAATTTTTACGCTCCTTCTAATTTTATCATCTTTTTATGTTTACGCCCAGAAAACAGGTTCAGTTAGCGGACGGGTTATTCAATCAAAAGATAAAAAGCCAATTGACTATGCTTCTTTGGCTGTTAAAAACCTCACAGATTCGAGCATGGTAGGTGCGGTAAGCACTACAGAAGATGGGAAGTTCGTTTTTAAAAATCTAAAGCCTGGGACCTACAGGTTATATGCAGCGTTTTTAGGTTTAAAGAACGCCACAAAAGATTTTACTATTACTGTGGATAAAGCAGATATAACCTTAGCAGATATTGTTTTAGAAGGCGGCGCAATAGATCTTCAGACGGTTGATATTAAAGCAGAAATTCCGCCAATTGTGGTAAAAAAAGATACCCTTGAGTTTAATGCAAGCTCGTTTAAGGTGGTAGAGAATGCTGTAGTAGAAGATTTGTTAAAGAAATTGCCAGGAGTAGAGGTAGATAAAGCCGGAACAGTAAAAGCCCAGGGTGAAACCATTACCAAAGTTAAGGTAGATGGAAAAGAGTTTTTTGGGAATGATCCTTTATTGGCCACTAAAAACCTTCCGGCCGATATGATCGATAAAATTCAGATTATCGATGAACTGTCAGACCAGGCACAGTTTACCGGAATCGATGATGGTTCGAGAACCAAGATCATTAATATCACCACCAGAAAAGATAAGAAAAACGGCTACTTCGGAAATAGCACGGGCGGTTATGGTTCTAACGACCGTTACGATGTAAATGCGAACATTAACCATTTTAATCAGGACAAGCGATTGAGTGTAATTGCCCAATTCAATAATGTAAACAAACAAAATTTTGGCGGCGGCCTGGGAGGAGGAAATGGCGGCAGTAATGGTGGCCGGGGCGGGATTACCGATACTAAAGCCGGTGGATTTAACTTCTCTGATATATATGCTGATCAAACCGAAATTAATTTCAGCTATTTCGTTAATAAATCTGATAACCTGATTTTAAGAAACAGCGTTACCCAAAACCTTTTGGGCAATGTGACTACGGTTTTCAATAATAACCAGACCAATACTTCCGATCGCCTAAACCACCGTTTAAACTTTATGGTCGATACCAAGCTAGATTCGCTTACCTCATTGCGCATCCAGCCGAATTTAAGTTATACCAACAACGAAAGCGTAAACAACAGTATTTACACCCGCGATTTTGGCACCTATAATACAAGCGGCTCCCAGCGATTAACCAATCATAATACTGCCCCATCTATCAGTAATAATATTTTGTTGCGCAAAAAGTTTATGCGCCGTGGAAGAACATTGTCGCTGAATTTTAATACCAACATTAACAATAACGACGCCGATAATTATAATTACAATCCCGAAACGCGTGAAAAAGATAATGTTAAAACGGAAAAGATTATTAACCAGCTCAATGATCAGGAAAGCGAATCTATCAGTCAGAATACCCGACTGGTTTATACTGAACCTTTAGATAAAACCCTGAGCCTGGAGTTTAACTATCAGAACGGCTATAACCATAATACTTCTGATCGTTTTACTTACGACTTTAATCCGGTTACACTAAACTACGATTTGCTGAATGATTCATTAAGTAACGTTTACGAAAACACCATTTTAACCAATACAGCTGGTTTCAGTTTTAATAAAATGGCTAAAAAATACAACTGGAATGTGGGGATGGCCGTTCAAAATACCGATCGTAAAAATAATAACATTACCCGTGGATTTATATTAAAACAAAACGTATTTAACTATACACCTTCTGCCATGTTCAGGTACAATTTTAGTAATAACAAGCGCTTGGTCTTCAATTACCGTGGCAGTACCAATCAGCCTACCATACAACAGTTGCAGCCTATTCCTAACAATACCAACACACAAAGCATCCCGCTGGGGAACCCCGATTTAAAGCCCGAGTTTAATAATACCCTACGCATTGCCTACAACACTTTTACAGTCGGAAAAAACAGATCGTTATTTGTGAATGTAAACCTAACCCAAACTTCCAATAAAATTGCCAATAGCAGCAGTTTAATAGAAAAAGGTGTTAACCAGGGTAAATTTGCCGTATTGCCCGTAAACGTAAACGGTGTTTACTCAGGTTCATTATCCTCTTCATTGAGTTTGCCCATTATGGCAGAAAATAAGCTTAATTTCCACATCAATATAGGCGGCAACTACGATCGCGATGTAAACTTTACCAATACCTTAAAAAATATCACCAACAGCTGGTCGATTAGCAATGGTTACCGTCTGGTTTCCAATTTAGATAAACTCGATTTAACTGCCGGCGTTAATGGTTCAATTAATAGGGCTACCTATTCCGTTCAGCCCAATTCAAACACGCGTTATTACACTTTTAGTCCCAATATCAGCATCAGTTATATGTTTCCTGGCGATATCCGCTGGTCGGTTGATGCCGATTATAACCAGAATACAGGCAGAGGAGAGAATTTCGATACCCACTTTACTCTGGTGAACTCGTACCTTAGCAAACAGTTTTTTAAAAACCGGGGCACTTTTAAAGCAGCAGTAAACGATTTGCTGAACGAAAACCAGGGCGTAAGCCGTACGGCCAACAACAATACTATCCGTGACGAAAGCTACAATGTATTGCGGCGTTATTTTATGTTTTCATTTACCTATTCGTTAAATCGTATGGGTGGTAAAAACCGCATCAGAGGAGGCGAAGAAGGTGGCAGGGGACGTGGCGGTAACGCTGGGGGAGGCTTTGGCGGGGGCAGGCAACGAAACTAGATCATTTTAGGGTAAAGCTATGTAATTTATATCCCATACCCTATTATCTTATTTGGAATAAATCTAAAGAAAGGTTAACTTGCGCCAAATTTAGCACATGAAACTGTCGCACCTAAAAGTTGGAGAAAAGGGAACAATTGTAGCTTTTACAGATTTAGATATGTCTGTAAAGTTAATGGAGATGGGCTGCTTGCCGGGTGAGGAGGTAGAGGTAGAGCGTTTTGCGCCTCTGGGCGACCCTATGGCTATCCGTGTTGCTGGCTATCAGCTTTGTTTGCGTAAAAGTGAAGCTGATGTTATCATTATTCAATAAAAGAACTGGGTTTGGATATTAAAGTTGCATTAGTTGGTAATCCCAATACAGGTAAATCTACTTTATTTAATCGTTTAACAGGGTTAAATCAAAAAATTGGAAATTTTCCAGGCATTACTGTCGATAAGAAAACAGGTTTTACAAAACTTGCCAGCGGTAAAGAAGCCGAGATCATCGATTTACCGGGAACGTATAGCTTATATCCGAAAAGTGCTGATGAAAGCATCGTTTTTCAGGTGCTTGCCGATAAAGAAAACGATAGCCATCCTGATGTTATTGTACTCATTGCCGATGCTTCGAATTTAAAGCGTAATATGCTTTTGTATTCGCAGGTGGCAGATTTAGGTATCCCGATTATTTTGGCCCTTAATATGATCGACCTTTCTGCCAAGCAGGGGATTGAGATTAAGCTGGATAAACTGGCAGAAAAGTTGGGTATTCAGGTGGTTTCCATTTCGGCAAGGAATAATATCGGAATTGATAAACTGAAACAAGCCATTGCCAATACCAATAAAATTGCCACACAATATCAGGATGTAGATGTGAATTTCCTGGCTCCGGAAGCAATTAATGCTATAAAATCGAAACTCAATTCCGACAACGATTATTATGCACTCCAGGTGCTGCATCAGCATGAACATTTAACTTTCTTTACCGAAAAAGAGCAGGAAGAAATTGAGCATATAGAACAATCTCACCATTTCGAATCTTCTAAAATTCAGGCTGCAGAAACTATTGCGAGATATAAACATCTCAGTACGATTTTATCTGATGTAGTTATTGACAAAGGGACCGAAAAGAAATTTTCTTTCAGCGATAAATTAGATGCTATTTTAACCCATAAAGTATGGGGATTTGCCATTTTCTTGCTTATCCTTTTTGTAATTTTCAATGCTATATTTGCCTGGTCGTCCTATCCGATGGACTGGATTGAGACTGGTTTTGGTTTTATTACCAACATTGGGCATAAATATTTGCCCGCAGGTATGCTTAGCGATCTGTTGTTGGATGGTGTAATTGCAGGTTTAGGAGGTATTTTTGTTTTTATTCCACAGATTGCAATTCTTTTCGCATTCATATCCATTTTAGAAGATACGGGTTATATGGCCCGTGTTACCTTTATGATGGATAAAGTTATGAGTAAAGTTGGGCTTAACGGTAAATCGGTAGTACCGATGATTGGCGGTTTGGCCTGTGCTGTTCCATCTATTATGGCTGCCCGAAATATCGAAAACTGGAAGGATAGAATGATTACGATTATGGTTACTCCATTGGTAAGCTGTTCGGCAAGACTTCCCGTATATATTTTGATTATTTCGTTAATCATTCCTTCTAAAACCGTTCTAGGTGTTTTTAACCTGCAGGGACTGGCATTAATGGTGATGTACCTGGTGGGTATTATTGCTGCGGTATTAGTAGCATGGGTAATGAAATTCATTATCAAAACTAAAGAAAGGTCTTATTTTATCATGGAGTTACCGGTTTACCGCATGCCAAGGTGGAAAAACGTGTTCTACACCATGTACGAGAAATCGAAAACCTTTGTGTTCGAAGCCGGTAAAGTAATCATCGCCATTTCCATCATCCTTTGGGTAATGGCTTCATTCGGACCAGGAAACCGTTTTGAAAGTATCGATAAAAAATACGAGTCTGCTCTGGCTGATACGACAAAAAATACTGATCATATTAAAACGCTGGTGGCTACCGAGAAGTTAGAAAATTCATATGTGGGTATTCTTGGTCATTGGATCGAGCCGGCAATCAGCCCTTTGGGTTACGATTGGAAGATTGGTATTGGTTTAATTACTTCATTTGCTGCCCGAGAAGCTTTTGTTGGCACGATGGCCACTATTTATAGCGTTGATGGTGGTGATGAAGATACTACTACCATTAGAGAACGCATGTCGGCCTCGGTTAATAACCGCACTGGCTTGCCTGTTTATACTTTTGCTACAGGTATTTCATTAATGCTTTTTTATGCCTTTGCCATGCAATGTATGAGTACGGTTGCTATAGTTTACCGCGAAACCAAAGGCTGGAAATGGCCGGTAATCCAATTGGCATATATGACGGCTATGGCTTATGTTGCTGCGCTTGTTGCTTACCAGCTGTTGAAATAGCTTAATCTTTTCTCAGCTGTCCGCCCAGGGCGTACTCGAGGGAGCTCATTTAAAATGTAATTATTAAGGTTAGGAGAGCAGTGCCTGTACAACTATTGATGTTCTCTCCCGCTTTGCGTTTTACTTCGCCTACGGCTTCGTGTTCACTTCAATCGGGTCTAAGAGGTCAATACAATACTGCTATTTTTGATTGGGAGCATGCATTTGCCACTCTGAATGGAGTCGAAGGGAGCAATTAGGCAATTTGCTATTGATTGCACAGACTTTTGTTTCTAAACCCGGTAGAAGCGGCAGCCCCCGATTGCAATTCGGGGCTATAGCGGATAACGGGACTGCTGTTCCCGAAATCCTACTGAACGTTCATTTCCTAATAATAATTAAGAATAACTAAAAGCATTTTATCATATAAGATGGTTACAAAGCGATATTGACTTTAGTCTTTCACCTTCAGTCTTTCTGCTCTATCCTAGTTCAATCTGACGCTTAATGCTCTCTTCTAACGAGATTAAAGTCTCTGTACGCTGAATGCCGTTCACGGCCTGTATTTCTTCGTTTAAAACATGGCGTAAATGATTGGTGTCTCTACAAATAATTTTGGCAAACATACTGTATGCTCCTGTAGTGTAATGCAATTCTACCACTTCTTTAATTTTGCTCAACTGCGCAACCGCATCTTTGTACTGGATTCCTTTCTCCAGGTAAATACCTAAAAAGGCGCAGATATCATATCCGGCCTTTTGCGGATCAATGATGAGATGAGAGCCCTTTATAATGCCCATTTCTTGCAGTTTTTTCATCCTAACGTGTATCGTTCCACCCGAAACAATCAGATCTTTAGCGATTTCTGTATAAGGTTTGGTGGCATCCTGCATCAATTGCTTCAATATATCGATGTCGAGGTTGTCAATTTCTAAATTGGAATTGTCTTTTTTAAGCATATTTTTGAATTATGATAAGCGAATTTACAAATATTTATCAATATTATAAAAATAAAATTAAATGTTTAAAATATTTGCAAGGTATTGGTTGTTCCTTTACATTTGTATCAAGCAATTAACAAAAAGGAAACGTTCTTTCAGAATTGCATAACATAATGTAGGGTGGTGAAACAGGCAGACACACCTCCTTGTCTCGGTGGTGGAGAATAATGGGAATATACCGGTTTCGGTACTAACCACTCCTTGAAGGTTCGATTCCTTCCCCTACAGCGGCTTTAGTCCTAAGTCAAGAGTCCATAGTCTTTAGTAGACTTGCGACTGCAGGCTTTGGACTAATGACTAAAATTGTTGGGTGGTGAAATTGGCAGACACGCCTCCTTGTCTCGGTGGTGGGGAATAATGGGACAAACGCAGTTTATTGGGTTGACCACAAATTAATTTTTTGAACTGTAGCTAACTACCCCTTGAAGGTTCGACTCCTTCCCCAACAGCATTTTTTATGAATAATAAGTTAGTTAATCGAGCAATCCTGGATAGGTTGCTCTTTTTCTTTTTTAGGCTAGTTTTTTTCATATCCATCCTATATTTATAGATATATTGTTATATTACCAATTAAATTTTATCCGTTCAATGTCCGTGATGAAGAAACGTGTTTCAATTAAAGATATCGCTAAACAATTAGATATTTCCATTACAACCGTATCGTTTGTAATTAATGGAAAAGCAAGAGAAAAAAACATTAGCGAATCGCTTACTAAAAAGGTTTTAGACCTTGTGGCTGAATTAAATTACCAGCCTAATACCCTTGCTACAAGTTTAAGAACAGGTAAAACAAAAATTATAGGTTTTTTAGTTGATGACATTTCTGAGCCTTTTTTCTCTGGTATAGCACGTCGAATTGATGAAATTGCTTCGAGCCTTGGTTATAAAATCCTTTTTAGCAGCACCAGAAACGATACCGAAAAAGCAATAGAACTGCTGCAGATTTTTAAAGACAGGCATGTTGATGGCTATATTATGGCCTTACCAGAGGGCTTGGAAGAAGAAGTTAAAAAATTGATCCAAACAGATGCTCCTGTGGTACTGTTTGATCGGTACGTACAGGATGTTAAAACAGATTATGTAATAATCGATAATCAGAGCAGTACCTACGCAGCCACTGAACACCTCATTAAAAATAATTATAAAAGAATAGGTTTTGTAACCATCGATACAGCACAGCAACAGATGGTAGACCGCCTGGCCGGTTATGAAAGTGCTGTAGAAAAATATAACTTGCCGGCAATTGTAAAGAAGATAAAATATGTGAACTCTGCCGAATCGATTGAGGAGATGATCAAGTTTTTTAAGGCAGAGAAACAGCTAGATGCGGTAGTTTTTGCGGCCAACTATATTTGTTTGGATGGCTTGAGAACTTTTAGAAAACTAGGTATTCAGATCCATAAGGATATAGCTGTTGTTTCATTTGATGATTTCGAAATCTTAGAATTTTGTGAACCTCCGGTTACGGCTATTGCGCAACCTCTTGAAGCCATTGCAGAAAACGTGATGAAAATTTTATTAAACAAGCTTAAAAAGGCCGGAAAGTCTATCGAAAACACGCAGGTATCGTTACCTACCATCTTACACATTAGAGGCTCAAGCGCAAAGAAATAAGACAATAAAAAAGGGAATAGATTTATGTCCATTCCCGTTCCGATTGTATTTTATACAGATTAAACTGTCATTACATCTTTTTCTTTCGCTTCAGCATGTTTGTCAACCTTAATGATATAAGCATCGGTTAATTTTTGTACTTCGCCTTCGCCTGTTTTAATTTCATCATCAGAAACACCTTCGCCTTTTAATTTTTGAATTTTGGTATTAGCATCCTTACGGATATTACGAACGGTAATGCGGCCTCTTTCGGCTTCTTCCTTAACCTTTTTCACCAAGTCTTTTCTACGTTCTTCTGTTAAAGGCGGCACAACCAGGCGGATAACAATACCATCATTTTGTGGATTGATACCAATATTAGCCACTTGAATAGCTTTTTCGATTGCAGTTAAAAGTGATTTTTCCCAAGGCTGGATTACGATTGTTCTGGCATCGGGCGTATTAATACTGGCTACTTGCGATAATGCTGTAGCTGCGCCATAATAATCCACGAAAATACCATCCAACATTCCAGCTGATGCTTTACCAGCTCTGATTTTAGTTAATTCAGATTCACAATGATCGATAGCTCTTTCCATTGCAGATTGAGTATCCATTAATTGTAATTGTATGAGGTCGTTCATAATTGTGTGTATTTCTACAAAAATAATAATTTTTATTCCTTATTTAACCAGGGTTCCAATAGGTTCGCCGCTAGCGATTTTCATGAAATTGCCGTGTTTGTTCATATCAAACACAATAATAGGCACTTGGTTTTCTTCGCAAAGGGTAAAGGCTGTCATATCCATTACATTAAGGCCTTTATCGTAAACTTCTCTAAAAGAAATTTCTTCATATTTAGTGGCCAATGGATCTTTTTCAGGATCTGCGGTATAAATTCCATCAACGCGTGTTCCTTTTAAAACAACATCGGCTTTAATTTCGATAGCACGTAAAGCTGCTGCAGAATCGGTTGTGAAGTACGGGTTACCGGTTCCTGCACCAAAAATAACTACACGGCCTTTTTCTAAATGTCGAACAGCTCTTCTGCGGATAAACGGTTCGCAGATCTGTTCCATTTTAATTGCAGTAAGTAAGCGTGTTTTAATACCAACTTTTTCTAAAGCATCTTGCAGGGCCATGGAGTTGATTACCGTAGCCAACATGCCCATGTAATCGGCTTGTGCTCTGTCCATCCCACTTTTTTCGGCACTCAAGCCTCTAAAAATATTTCCTCCTCCAATTACGATTGCGATTTCTAAGCCTTTATCGTGTACCGCTTTAATGTCTTCAGCGTATTGTTTAACGCGTTCATTATCAATACCGTATTGTTTGTCGCCCATTAGCGATTCTCCACTAAGCTTAAGTAGGATGCGTTTATATTTCATGACCTCAAAAATATTAACATTTTTTTAATACCAAGCTATGCTTTTTAATAATTGATGTAAATATTTAAATAGAAATACTTATTTAAAGCAAAAGGAGCAATTGTTTAAAATATTGCTCCTTTTGCTTTGTTATTTTTATTGTGCTTTAGCAAGCCATAAAGATGCATTTAAGTGTAATGCCGGGTGTGAGGTATAACCAGATGGTGCATCGCCAGACCAACCATTAAATAAATTATCGTTTGTATCTCCAGTTCCGTCGTCAGAAGGAGAACTATCGCCAACAAAGGCTACTCTTCCGCTTCCGTAAGTAGAAATTAATGCCATTACGCCGTTATTGCCCCCTAATGTGCTGCTCATTCTCCAAAATAAGCCTTGTACATTAGTATTTTGTGATGGAAATAATGTAGCTGTTGTACCATTGTAAAAGGCAAGTTTAGTAGCATTGCCTGCTGCGCCGTTTAATACGATATTTGCATCAGTACTGGTGCCAGTATAAACTTTAGTTGTTGGTTTTTCACTAATATCTACATAATCTATATTAAAGCCGAATGGTTTGTTGTTGTTGATGCCGTTGTTGCTCATTAAATCGTTCCATACCCTTGGCGAATCGTAACCATCGCCATCTCTATCAGAAGGGTTGTAGCCATTTGCATCTGTTCCGGCAGTAGTTGCTGCGGTATGATCTGCAACCATCATTAAACCGCCGCCATTGGCCACAAAGTTCATGATAGCTGTTTTTTCTGATGCTGTAAATAATTTATTCGGTTCAATTACCACATACACATCGTAGTTTTTTAAATCCTGTGGGTTAGAAGTATCTCCATAGGTAATTGCGGTACCAGCAGGTAAAGTTTCTACCAATTCACCACGTTTTACCAATTCTATAGCCCAAGCAGACATTGCGCCTTTCCAGTATGTTTCTGGAGTAGAAGCTGTTATGCCCGTGTACGATGGGGTTGGAAATCTTTGTGCCTTTAGCTCAACGGTTGTGCCTCCAGTATACATAGGAACACTTTCTGTTCCATCAGCATCTATTTGCCAGTCTGCGCTGCCTGCGTTTTCAAACTTAGATGCATCAAACAGAAATTTCTTTCCGGTTAATACGGTACCTGGGTTGGGGTCAGTACCTCCATCACTATTGATTGTGATGTCATCAATATTAATTCTGTTGGATGCACCTGTAAGTTTTCTAATTTCTAAACGGACGTTTCCTGTAACATTTAGTGTGAATGATTGCGTTTGAAGGGTTGATGTACTGGTTACATCGGAACCTGATTGCGACCAGGTGCTGCCACCGTTGGTTGAGTACCATAAACCCCACTGACTAGCTGTATCGCTGCCGTAAATAGCATGCTGAATGCTTACTGTATTAATGCCTGTTGTAATGTCAAACTGCATGGTAATTTTCCCCGAATTACGAATACGGGCAGACCATGAGCCATTTCTTTTATCTGCAGCGAGATTTCCGATTAAAGCATCAAATAAATTCCACGATTTTCCATTGAGTGTAATGTTATCTCCACTTGCAGAGCCTGCAGGCGAAACATCGTAAGCAGTTTTAGGGCTGGTAGAACCCACCTCAAAATTTTCTAAAGTTTGTACGGTAAGTGCAGCGTTTGAAGCAGCAAGGCCTAACGGTTTTGTTTTAAGTAATGCGGTTTGACTGTTTTCAGTTTCTTGTTTCTTACAGCTATTAAAGCTTAGTAGTGTTGCAAGTGCAATAACAGCAATGCCAGTTAATTTTAATTGTTTTTTCATAATAGATTAATAGATTGAAGATATATCGTGTTTTAAACCTACCTTAATTATGTTAAGCAATTGTTGCGCTCTTATTACATTTTAGATTATTCGTTTTGATTAAAAAAAGGCCTGATTGATTAATCAATCAGGCCTTTTTTTTAATTGTTTATATAGTCTAAAAAGATTATTGATTAAATCTATATCTTAACCCAAGCTGGATTCTCCAGCGTGCGGTTTCATCAATACTGTTTGAAAAGGTATTAACAAGAGGTACGTTGTTCTCTGCATTTAAGTAAGGGAAAGAAAACGTAGGATTTCCTGTTGCAGCATCAATTCCTTTAAAGTTAAGTAGTCCATTAGCTCTATTAGCAAATTTTGGAACTCCCCAGGTTTTATTAATCATATTTCCAAAATTGAAAATATCAAAAGTTAGTTGAAGAGAATGTTTTTTGCCTTTAAGGTTTGCGAACAAATCTTGTGCAAGACGAATATCAAGCGTGCCGATTACATTACCAACAAGGCCATTTCGCTCTGCATACTGGCCTCTTCTTTTGTTCAAATAACTATCCTGACTGATGTAGCTGTTTAGTTGAGCCCAAAGTTGATCAGGTGTACGGGTATCTGCAGCATTTTCTGGTACCAGAACAATATCAGATTTATTTGCCGGAACAAAAATCAGATCATTACCACTTAAACCGTCGTTATTTAAATCGTTTCCATAAGTGTAAGAGTATCTGAAACCATCTTGTAACTGGTAAAACATAGAGAATGTTGTTCCTAAATGGTTAATGTATTCTTTTCTGTAAACAACAGATGCAATAAAGCGGTTTTTAACCATGTAGCTTGAGTATGAAAGCGCATCGGTATTCGGGCTACCTGAAACCTGACGATCTCTCCACATAGACTGAGCGATAGAACCACCATCATTAACTGATCTTGAATCTGTATAAGTATAACCAGCAGTTGCAAAAAGGCCGCCTGCAAATTCTTTTGATAATGTTCCTGTAATGGATAAGCTATGACCTTTATCGGTGTTGGTCATTACAATTGCATCAGAAATATTCGGGTTTGCAGGGGTAGGGGTTGATGATCCGTAAATTCTTGAACCAGTATATCTCGGACGGTTATCAGCACCTTTTAAAAGTGTATAAGCAGAAGTATTTAAGTTCACATTGCGGAAATAAACAGAATTGATATCTTTTGAATACAATGCTTCGATAGTTCCGGTAATGCCACCAGGTAATTTCTGATCGACAGCTAAGTTAGAACGCCAAACCTGCATGAATTTAAAATCCTGTTGAGTAACGGCAAGGTTATAGGCTGTATTATTTGCTGCAGTAGCTTTATTTACGTTTCTGTAGGCATCAACATTCGGACTAAATGGTCTGTTCGTTGGATTGGTAATGGATTCTGAACCAAATTGAACACCGTTATTGCTGGCTTGGTTAGAAACCCAAACTAGCGGAGGTCTTCCGGTGAATAATCCTGTACCGCCTCGTACCTGTGTTTTTCCTTCGTGGTTTACATCCCAGTTAAAACCTAAACGTGGTGACCATAAAATAGCACTTTTAGGGAACCTGCTCACATCAATTTTTTCTCCATTTTCGAAGGTTAACTTTTCTACATTTGGATTGCTTAATGATGCTGGCGAAGAAACATCAGTTAAATCTGCACGTAATCCTGCTGTTAATTTTAATTGATCGCTCACTGTAAAAGCATCCTGCACATACAGGCCGTACATATTTGAATGTATTTCTGCATAAGGGAATGATCCATCAGGCAAAACCGAATATTGAATCTGGTATTTTGTTGCATTTGATACACCATTATTTGCACTATTATAGAAATCGGCAAGACTGTTAAAAGTATAGGCTCCATAGTAGTTTGGGGCAAAGCCATTAAGCGTTCTATAACCTTCATAATTAGCGCCCAATGTTATTTCGTGGCGACCTGCATAGATATTAAAGTTATCGGTAACTTGATAAACTTTAGTTTTTAGAGAGTTAAATGCTGTAAAGGGTTCGTAACCAAAAGCAGTGTACGAACTTCCGTCAGGATTCATAATATCAACAAGAGGAAACGGTTTGTTACCCTTAGACTCTCTGAAATCGTTCATGTTGTTGTAGCCAACTGTTAACTGATTAGAGAATTTATTGTTAAAACGGGTTCTGAATTCCAGGTTAACGTTATCCATATTGTTGTTGATACCATATCCGGCTGATTGGAATGGAAGGCCTAGCTGCGATGGCTGGCGGTTATTTTTTGGTGCCCCGCTATTGCTTGGTAAAATATCTTTGTAAGATCTGAAATAGAAATATTTTAAACTTAAAGTGTTTTTATCATCAATGTTGTAATCTAATTTAGCCGATAATTTGTCACTTCTTGTTTTTAAAGCATAGTTCTCATAAGCACCTGGAGTGTAACCAAGCGTTTGCAAGAATGAACTTAATTTATCTAAATCTTCTCCTTTTGCTTGAGAAATATTTGGGCCGGTACTTCCGCCCCTTGAAGCTACAAATCCGGTTCCTGGATCCGATCTTCTTTCTAATTCTCCACTGGCAAAAAAGAATAATTTGTTTTTAATGATTGGTCCACCTAAGGTAAAACCATAACCTTTAAGGCTAAAATTGGTTACTGGTGCTTTTAATCCAGCATAATTGTAATCACTTACCAAATCCTGATTTCTGTAGTAAGTATTTAATGAACCTTGAAACTCGTTTGTACCACTTCTGGTTACTGCGTTTATTGCTGCACCTGTAAAACCACTTTGACGAATATCGTAAGGTGCAATATTTACAGTAATTTCTTCGAAGGCATCCATATTAATCGGTTGCGAGCTCGTTTGGCTACCGATGGTGCCTTGCAGGCCGAATGCATTATTAAACAAAGCTCCATCTACAGTAAAATTGTTGGCCAGGTTACTTCTTCCTGCAATACTTGGACTTCCGAACTGTAACGAAAACTGTGGCGTTAGCTTAACAAAATCGGTAAAACTTCTGTTTAAAGTGGGTAAATTTTGGATTGCAGTTCTCGAGATATTCTGCGATGCACCTGTTCTGCCTGAATTAAAAACTTTGCTTTGTTTTCCTGATACCGTAACTTCCGATAAATTACTGGCATCTTCACTTAGCGTTACATTTAAAGTAGAACTTTGGCCAAGCGCTAATTTTTCAATTCGTTGTGTTTGATTTTTAAAACCAATAAAAGAGACCGTAATGGAGTAAGGGCCACCAATACGCATAGCAGGTAAATTGTAACGACCGTCTGTTCTGGTAGATGTAGCATATCTTGAACCGGATGGTTCGTGTATAGCAATAACAGTAGCCCCGCTAATTGGGCCTTTGCTATCGGCCACCATACCATTTATAGAGGCTGTTGTTTCATTTTGTGCTACAGCATCAATTTTTAAGAGAATTAAAAATAAAAATGTTGTAAACAATAGTAAGGTTTTTTTCATGAGTAATTTTTTAACAAAAATACTCTGACTTGCTGTAGCTAATGTTTTATTTATATTAATTAATCGTTAACAGTTTCCCTTGTTCAGGAAATATTAAGTTTAAATTAAGTATATTTCCTAAGAGCAGTTGTTGTTTTATTTTTTCTGCATTATGTTGGGGAGGTTTAATATGGGTTACAATAAGAGAGATTTTCTTTAAAGCTTTTTCATTGGTTAAACTTTGTAATTTGGAGAGTTCACTGTAAAAAAGTTTTGGTGTAAGGTGTCCAAATAATTGTTTCTCCGGCTGTTCATTTGGGAAAGATACCTCCATTAATATGGCTTTTAACTGCCCTGAATTAATGAGTGGTGCTATATTTTGCCACAGGTTGGCGAGTTTATCTGATTTTTCAATTTCATCTGCGCCGGTATCTCCGAGGTACAATACATAACTTTCACCATGGCTGATCAGAAAAGCAGTGCTTTTAAAAGGATTTCCGTGGCTTAGTTCAAAAGCTTTTACCTTCATTTCTGTGCCCTCTAACGGATAAGTATTGCCTTCAATCAATGGGAAATAAGTATATTTTTTAAGTTGAGGTTTTTCACCTTCATTGGCAAAATTGGCCCAGGCATCCCATGTAAAATATTTATCCCTTAACGTGTTGAGCACGGAAGGCATACCATAGATGTTTTTTGCCGTATCGGCTGGCGAGTTGATTATTAAACCTGCTACGTGATCTAAATGCGCATGTGAAATCAAATATCCTTTAATCTGTTTACGTTGAATTTCTTCACTTATTCCTTTTAGCGATTGATGATCAATCGCTCTTTGGATACCTGCATTTATTGTACCAGCATCAAGACAGACATATTTTTCGCTGCCCTTCGGTGCAATCATATAAGAAGATAAATTACTCTCGTCATCGCCGCCTTTTACGCCAAGCGGTATTATTTTAAACGCGGTATTTATTCTCTGTCCCGAAGAATGAATGGCACAAAGGGACAATAGCAATAGAACGGAAAATATTTTTTTTAACATGTTGAATGAGTTATATCGTTTCGCCTTTAAATACGACCTCTTTTAAATTTAAGTTATCATCAATAATCAATAAATTTGCCTGGTGACCAATTTCTATACTCGCTGTCAGGTTTTCAATCCCAATTAATTTCGCAGGGTACAGGGTTCCCATTTTAATCGCATCATTTAGGGCAATACCGCAATGTAATACACAGTTTTTAACGGCTTCTAACATAGTAAGCGATGAACCAGATAGTGTGCCATCGGGCATAACAAATTTGTTTTCTTTTTCAATATGTTGATATGGCCCTGTGGAACAGGCCGTAACTGCATCAGTAATGAGAAACAAACGTTCTTTTAATATTTTCTGCGCAAATTTAATCACTTCGAAATCTACATGCTGCCCATCGGCAATAATACTGGCCATAGCCTTGTTATGATTAAAAACCGCCGTTGGTATACCAGGCTCGCGATGATGGATGGGGCTCATGGCATTAAAGAGATGTGTGGTGGTTTGAATGCCTTTGTTATAGGCCGCAGTAGCTTCCTCAAAAGTGGCATTGCTATGGCCTAATGAAATAACCACACCGTTATCCAATAGGTATTCAATTACCCCTTCATCCTGAAGTTCTGGGGCAATGGTCATCATTTTAATTACGCCGTCACCAAAATCGATCAGTTTTTTAACCTCATCCAAAGAAGCCTTACGTACAAAAGCAGGTACATGCGCGCCGAGGCGTTTAGGGTTTAAAAATGGTCCTTCTAGATGCAAACCCAGGCAATTCTTGGCCGCTGAACGATGTTCTTTAGCTACTTTGATACATTCGTTAAAAACTTCCGGAGAATTTGTGGCCATACAAGCCAAAAAGCCTGTGGTACCTTTTTTAAGCAGATCATCTTCCATTATGGTTAATGATTCGACAGTTGGATCGGCAGAAAATAATCGGCCACCTGCACCATAAATCTGTAAGTCTATAAGGCCTGGCACAACAAGCGACTGGCCGTTTTCTCTGTTGCTGCTTTTGATAATATCTGAAATGATAGCACCGTCGATTGAGATATTCTGATTCTTTTTTAAATCGTTGCCCTGAAAATAGGAGGTATTGGAAATTACTTTAGGCATATCAAACGTTTGAGTAAATTTAATCTTACATGGTCAAAGTTAAATATTGTGGCTATATATTTGGGTAATAAGATAAAATAACCAAATGAATGAAAATCAGTCAAATAGGAGGAGTTTTTTAAAGGCCAGCCTAACTTTAAGCGCTGCTACTTTAGTAGCGCCATCTGCAACCATTGCAAGCGTACCCCTTAGTGAAGATGAATTTAAGATTGCAGTTGGACCTTATTTACAAACCAACTTTAATAACTCGATGACCATTCTTTGGTTAACCAATAAAACTGCTGCAGGTTGGGTAGAGTATGGCGAACAGGCAGATCAGCTGAATCAAAAAGCTTATGGAAAAGCTGAATTGGGTTTAATGCAAGCCAATAGCAAGCTGAATGCAGTAACGTTAAAAAATTTAAAACCAGGAACAAAATATTATTATAAAATCGTTTCGAAGGAAATTAAAGATTTCCAACCCTACAAACTAACCTACGGTGTAACGGTAAGTAGTGCTGTTGAAGAATTTGTGAATGCCGATGTGGCTAAGGAAGAGGTTTCGTTCTTAATGATGAATGATATACACGATCGCCCAGAATCAATCTCTCAATTGTTAGGGTTTGTTCCAGATAAAAAGCAAGATTTTATTTTCTTTAATGGTGATATATTTGATTATCAAACTGATGAAAAACAGATAATTGAACACATGCTCCAGCCTTGTGTAGAAAATTTCGCAAAGCATACACCTTTTATCTACGTAAGGGGTAATCATGAAACACGTGGTAAATTTGCGCGCGAATTTCCACAATATTATATGCATGTTGGCTATGCTGCTTTTACATTGGGCCCTGTTCGCTTTGTAATTTTAGATACTGGTGAAGATAAAGAAGATGCGCATCCGGTGTACGCAGGTATCGTAGATTTTGACGATTACAGAGTTCAGCAGGCTGAATGGTTTAAAAAAGAAATAAATTCAAAGGAATTTAAAAAAGCGCCGTTTAGAGTAGTATTGATGCACATCCCGCCTCGCTTTTCGGGCGATGCACATGGGCCAAAACATTGTACTGAGCTATTTGAACCATTGTTGAATCAGGGGAAAGTAGATTTGGTTTTGAGTGGACATACCCATAAGTACATGGTGCACCAACATGATAAAACACTAAACCATTATCCTTTAATTATTGGTGGCGGACCAAGGACAGGAACGAGAACCATTACCAAGATAAAAGCAGATAGAAATAAATTAGTGGCGAGTATGCTTGATGATTCGGGAAAAGAAGTTGGTGCTTATACTGCATTGAGAAAGTAGACAAGCCACACGCAGTCGAGAAATCTATCTAAAGATCTCTCCATTTTGCTGTGCTTCAGTCGATGAAGGCTGTTCCTTGAAATATAAGTCATAAAAAAAAGTCCCGATTTTCATCGGGACTTTTTTTATGACTTATAGATGCTTATGCACCTAATTGTACGCGTTTGAAAGCAGTTACAGTTAAACCTTTAGCTGTGTTATCTAAAAATTTACGAACATCTACCGAACTATCTTTAACAAACTCCTGGTTTAATAAAGTGCTGTCTTTGTAGAATTTGTTCAATTTACCAGCAGCGATTTTTTCAACCATTTCTTCTGGTTTACCTTCTTGACGGATAACGTCTTTAGCAATCTCGATTTCACGCTCAATAGTCGCAGGATCAACACCGTCTTTATCAACAGCAACTGGGTTCATTGCCGCAATCTGCATAGCAACATCTTTACCAGCTTCAGTAATATCTACACCATTAGCGCCTTCAAATACCACTAAAACGCCCATTTTACCATTTGAGTGGATATATGAAACGATTTTTTCACCAGAGATATTTACATACTCCTGGATAACGATTTTCTCTCCGATTTTACCGGTTAATTCAGTGATGGTTTCGGCAACTGTACGGCCATCTTCCAAAGTAATTGCTGATAATTCTTCAGTAGTAGCAGGATTGTTGGCAACTGCTGCAGCTAAAACAGCCTGAGCAAGGTTACGGAAATCTTCAACTTTAGAAACTGGCTCAGTTTCACAAGCTAAAGCAACTAATTTACCATTTGTGCCATCAGCCGAAACATTGATAGATACCAGACCTTCAGAAGTTGCATTGCCAGAACGAGCAGCAGATACTTTTTGACCTTTTTTGCGCAATAAATCAACAGCAGCTTCGAAATCGCCATTAGCTTCTAATAGTGCTTTTTTGCAATCCATCATACCAGCACCAGTTTGTTGGCGTAGTTTATTTACATCTGCGGCAGTAATTTGTACTGTAGACATTTTATTTCCTTTTTTAAATTTTACAATCTTGTTATAACAATTACAGGTTACAAGTTACAAGCGCCAAGTTAAACTCATGTTAAGCCAACTTAAAACCTGAAACCAGTAACCTGCAATTAAAAAATATTACTATTCTTCTGTTTTAGTTTCTTCTGATGCTGACGCTTCAACTTCTGCCTCAGCAGCTTTTTTACGTCTTGGCTCTTTTGCTTCTGGAGCATCAGCGGCAGCTTTAGCAGCTACTGCTTCTTTTTCAGCCTCATCATCTTTTTCGCGTTTACGCTCATCTAAACCTTCTTCAATAGCTTTGATAATTACATCAGTAATTAAAGAGATTGATTTTGTAGCATCATCATTCGCCGGGATAGGGAAATCGATGTTAGAAGGATCAGAGTTAGTATCAACCATCGCAAAAGTAGGGATGTTTAATTTTAACGCTTCAGTAACTGCAATGTGTTCTTTCTTAACATCAATTAAGAATAAAGCTGCAGGTAAACGGTTTAAATCAGCAATACCACCTAAAAGTGATTCTAATTTAATACGCTCACGCTGAATCATTAAACGCTCTTTTTTAGATAAGATCGAATAAGTACCGTCTTTAGTCATTTTATCGATGTTAGACATCTTTTTGATTGACTTGCGAACAGTAGCAAAGTTAGTTAACATACCACCTAACCAACGCTCGGTTACGAAAGGCATGTTTACTTTTTTAGCTTGTTCAGCTACGATTCCTTTTGCTTGTTTTTTTGTTGAAACAAATAATACTTTACGTCCTGATTTTACGATTTGTTTAATCGCAGCCGCAGCTTCTTCAGTTTTAGTTAAAGTTTTATTTAAATCTATAATGTGAATTCCATTACGCTCCATGAAAATGTAAGGAGCCATTTTTGGATTCCATTTACGGGTAAGGTGACCAAAGTGTACACCTGCATCCAATAAGTCTTGATAAGTTGTTCTTGCCATTGTCTTTGCCTCCTGTGATTAACGTTTACTGAATTGGAATTTCTTACGAGCTTTAGCACGTCCTGGTTTTTTACGCTCAACCATACGCATATCACGCGTCATTAGGCCTTTAGCACGTAATGCAGGTTTTTTCTCCGCATCTAGTTCAACAATCGCTTTAGCAATAGCTAAACGAACAGCTTCTGCTTGTCCTTTTATTCCACCACCTTGTACATTTACAGTGATATCATAACGACCTACAAGTTCAGAAACTTCTAAACTTTGGTTTACGATATATTGCAAAGGTAAAGTTGGGAAATATACTTTGTGATCTTTACCGTTAACGGTAATTGCGCCAGCACCATCTTTTAAGTAGATACGTGCAACAGCTGTTTTTCTTCTTCCTGAAGTGTTAGTAACTGACATTTCTTAAAGTTTAATGGTTTTTGGAGATTGAGCTGCATGAGGATGAGTTTCACCAGCATACACAAAAAGATTGGTGTAAAGTTTTTTACCCAATTTAGTTTTCGGTAACATACCACGTACCGCTTTCTCGATTACACGTTGAGGGTGTTTCGCCATTAACTCCTTAGGAGAAATAAAACGTTGACCACCTGGATAACCAGTATAAGAAACATATTGCTTTTCGCTGAATTTGTTTCCTGTCAATTTAACCTTGTCTGCATTGATAACGATAACATTATCACCGCAGTCTACGTGTGGGGTGTACTCAGGCTTGTTTTTACCACGGATGATCATAGCGATCTTCGATGACAAGCGCCCCAAAATCTCGCCTTGCGCATCAACAACAATCCACTGTTTGTTAACAGTTTTCGCATTGGCCGAGACAGTTTTGTAACTTAACGTATTCACTTGCTTGTATTTAATTTATTAAACAATTTATTATTCCCATTAAATTTGGGACTGCAAAGATAGGTAGAAAACTTTTATTATCAAATAGTTGAAGAGAAAAATTTTGATATAAAATTATCGTCATTGCGAAGAGCGCCGCGATGTGGCAATCTCAGTTGTGATTATTTGGAATGCAAAACCTGTGGCTCTTCAGGTTGTTTCGGCCGGGCTCAATCTTTTTTACTTTTTTAAACTTTGACAAATTCCTTGCTTCAGTGCTATTAATTTGTCAAAGCAAAAAACAAAAAGGATATCGCTGCAATTCCATTTATTTATTTGGCTATTGATGCCAGTTAGGATTAATAAAACAGTAATTATAATTTCTAATAAAAAAGTGATATTTTGCGTTCCAAATTAAACTCTCGTGCTTAAAATAAAATATACTTTCTGTATGCTGCTTTTCGCAGCAGTATTATTTTCCGCCTGTAACAAAGAAGGTTTTTCTGATAATACAGATGAAAAATGTAAAATTGTTACGGTAAAAAGGACAAGTGGCAAATATGTAGATAATGCTAGTATAACTTATGATAGTAAGGGGGATATAGCAAGTTTGGTTAGTTCGCAAGATTCTGCATTTAGAAGTTTCGTAGTAAAAAAGGAACCGAATAAAATTATTTTAGTAACAAAATACGATGGCAATTACGTTTACGATTTAGATGGAAATAATAGAGTTATAAAAGCAACCATAGGTGATTGGGGCGGGAAATTTGAATTTACATACAGTGCAAACGGTTATATTTCTTCTATGGTTCAGAGTTTTTCAAATTGGCCTGTACCAACTAATTTCAATTTTTATTATTCTGATGGGAATCTGGTAAAGGTAACTTTTAGTGAATCTATCGGGGGATATACTACAAATACGGAAATAATATATACTTATCTCAAAACTGAAATGGCAGCTTTATTAATTGAAGAGACAGATCCATTATCTTTTGTAGGTTCTTACGGTTATCAGCCACTTCTGTTGGGCTTTTACGGAAAGACTAATAAGAATCTAATGGAATCTGCTAAAGTTACAAGAGTTGGTTCAACCGGATATGTGGAAAGCAATTATACTTCCTATGTTTATAAAAAGGATGCTAAAGGGAATATAAATTCAGTTGATATTACAAGGTCTGGATTTCTGACTAATTATAGCTTTATATATAATTGTAACTAATTAATTCGATTATTTGAGATGGTGATTATCAAATCTTGATGCTACAAATCATCCGGCATATAGCCAATCCTTTTCCTTGGCCCAATTTTCTTATCGATGAGTCTATCCAGATAGGTAAAAACCAACTCGATGTTTTTATCATGATTATTCAGCGTCTTTTTAATCTCTTCGATTTCCAGTTTGAGCTCGCCATTGTCAAAAATAAATTGACGGATACGAGAGAAAATTTTAACAATCTGGATATTTACCTGAATAGCTTGTTTGCTGTTTAATACACTCGAAAGCATTAGTATACCATGTTCAGTAAAAACATAAGGAAGTTTTCTTCTACCACCCCAACTTGAAGTCGCAAATTGCGACTTCAAGTTTAACCATTCGTCATCAGTAAGCTGAAACATGAAGTCTTTAGGAAATCGATCAGGGTTTCTCCCCACTTGCTCATTGAGTCGCTTAGTCTCTACACCATACAGCTCTGCCAGATCACTATCTAGCATCACTTTGAGGCCTCTCAGCTCGTAAATTTTATTAACTACAATATTATCAGGGATGATAGGAAGCAGTGTTTTCGCTGTCATATCATTTTTGGATTTAAATTGAAGATACAAAAATAGATTTATTTACACCTACATTGGGGCTACAATATTTAAATTCACTTATACAGTTCTAGCGTAGCTCCTATATTCTTTAATCCAGTTCCACAACGCAAAGCCAGCAATAATGGTGAAAATAAAATATTCGACACCCATAAATTTAATTCCTTTTAGAAAATAAAGGTAAGTGGCTACAACATCGATAATCAACCAGATAATCCAACATTCCACTCTTTTCTGGATCATTAAAAAAGTGGTAATCACACTCATTACAAAAATAAATGAATCAATAAAGGGGTAGGCGCTGGGTAAATTAAACAATAGTGGTAGCCAGTTGTGGAGTTGACTGGCCAAAGTGCCCATTAATAACGTGCCAACAATGCCAATGGCCAGTAGGACTAGAAATTGTCTTAGCGGCATAAAACTGATTTTAAGCTCCTTATTTTTATCTTCTTCCCCGGGTTTTGGATTTGTCCATCGCCACCAACCCATAATGTTGGTTACAAAAAAGAAAACCATTAAAAACATATCCGGGTAAAGCTGGCTTTGATAATATAAAAAAGCAGATAAAAATACATTAACAATACCCATGGGCCAGCTCCAAACACTAGCTTTTGCTGAAAGTATAACGGAAATAATCCCGGTAATTACAGCAAAGAATTCTAAATAGCTCATTTTATAGCCAAGAACCGTGAAAAATATACTATGGGCATCGAAAAAATCCATCTTTTTCTTTTTGGAAAATCTACAAAATGCTAATGTATATAATTTATTTGTAGCCAATGATTTTCATATCATACAAAAGATGATATCGAAGCTTACAGAAGAAAATACTGTAGATTAGAGAATAGATAGACCGTCATTTCCAGGAGTACAGGAAATGACGGTCCCGTTTAAATGATATTATTTAAACATGCCTTTAAGCTTGGCTAACTTTTCTTGTAAATCGCCATCAGCATTTTTTGGCTCATTACGTGGCTTAAAGTTTTGCTTATTGTTGTTTTTAAAGTCATGCTTAGGTTTTTGCTCTCTGGATTCCCGATTGCGGACTTCCGACTTCGGACTAGCTTCAGTTTTCATTGACAACGAAATCCTTTTGCGGGTTACATCCACCTCCATCACTGTAACCTCTACCTTTTGATGCACTTTTACCACATCATTAGGATTGGCCACAAAGCGGTTTGCCAGCTGACTGGTGTGTACCAATCCATCCTGGTGTACACCGATATCAACAAAGGCACCAAAGTTGGTAATATTGGTTACAATGCCTGGCAATTTCATGCCTGTTCTTAAATCTGCAATTTCATTAACCCCTTCTGTAAAGCTAAAAGCTTCAAACTGCTCACGCGGATCGCGGCCTGGTTTGGCTAGCTCTTTTAGAATGTCGTTAAGGGTAGGTAAACCAATTTCATCCGTAACATATTGTTGTGGTTTAATCTGTTTTTGCAACTGGGTATCTTTCATCAAGGCTGAAACAGTGGTGCCCAGATCTTTAGCCATTTGATCGACAACAGCATAGCGCTCCGGGTGTACGCCACTGGTATCCAATATATTTTCTGCATTGCGGATACGCAAGAAACCCGCTGCCTGTTCGTAAGCTTTGTCGCCTAAGCGAGGAACTTTTTTTAAGCTTTCGCGGTTTTTAAATGCGCCATGTGTATTTCTATAGTCTACAATATTCTGCGCTAAAGTTGGCCCTAAGCCAGAAACATAGGCTAATATCTGCTTTGAAGCAGTATTTAATTCAACACCTACAGCGTTAACAGCACTGATTACAGTATCATCTAAACTTGCTTGTAATTTATTTTGATCAACATCGTGCTGATATTGACCAACACCAATAGATTTTGGGTCAATTTTTACCAGTTCGGCCAATGGATCCATTAAACGGCGACCGATTGAAACGGCTCCACGCACGGTAATATCCTGTGTAGGGAATTCCTCTCTGGCTACTTCTGATGCCGAATAAATCGAAGCGCCACTTTCGTTAACCATTACTATGGTGATGTGTGGCAAGTTTAAAGCTCGAACAAAAGTTTCGGTTTCCCTTCCTGCGGTACCATTACCAATGGCAATAGCTTCAATATCATACTTTTCACAAAGCTGTTGGATGGTGAATTCTGCATTTTTTACATTGCCTTGTCCAGTATGCGGATAAATCGCCGTATTTTCTAACAACTGACCCTGTTTATCTAAACAAACCACTTTACAGCCAGTACGGAAACCAGGGTCGATGGCCAATACATTTTTTTGCCCCATTGGCGCTGCCAATAACAATTGACGCGCATTTTCGGCAAAAACCCGAATGGCTTCTTCATCTGCTTTTTGTTTGGTGAACACGCGGAGTTCGGTTTCCATTGCCGGTTCCAGCAAACGTTTATAACCATCTTCCAAGGCTTGTTGTACCTGTTTTGAAGCTGCGTTATTGCCTAAAATAAACTGGTTCTCTAGAATGGCAATGGCATCTTCTGCAGGAGGAAGTGCATCTAATCTTAAAATCAGTTCTTTCTCACCACGGCGCATGGCTAAAACACGGTGCGATGCAGCCGTTTTAACTGGCTCGGTCCATTCGAAATAATCTTTGTATTTAATGCCCTCTTCTTCTTTTCCTTTGATCACTTCTGATTTAAAGACAGCTTTTTCCTGAAAATAAGTGCGCATTTTTGTGCGGGCTTCGGCATTTTCAGAAATCATTTCAGCAATAATATCCCTTGCACCAGCTAAAGCCTCATCAAGCGAATTAACACCTTTCTCTGCATCAATAAATTTCTCTGCTGATGCATCTAAATCAAAAGCATTCTGCTCAAATATCTGCAAAGCCAAGGGCTCTAATCCTTTTTCTTTTGCAACTGATGCACGTGTTTTACGCTTAGGTTTAAATGGCAGGTAAATGTCTTCTAAAAGCGAAATGGTTTCGGCCTCATTAATCTTTTTTTCCAGTTCGGGTGTTAACTTGCCAAGCTCAGTCATCGATTTCAAAATCGCTTCTCGGCGCTTGTCTAAATCGCGTAGCTGCAAAACCCGATCGCGGATTGCTGCTACCTCAACCTCATCTAAGCTGCCTGTTGCTTCTTTGCGATAGCGTGAAATAAAGGGTACAGTTGCACCTTCATCTAATAGGTTTACGGTTGCGATTACTTGTTTTTCTGCAACTTTTAATTCGGTTGCAATTATTTTATGGTGGGTTAACATATCCTAAAGGTAAAAATTAAAGAAGCAAAGCTAATCAGGATTTGCGGGATTTAAGGATTTTTAGAATGAAGTTTTCCACCGAAATTTGTGAGTAAGTTTTTGAAAAAAGCAATCAGCGTTCGATCATTTTCCCATTTATGATCAGCCAGCTGTTGGGGAACAGTTTTACAAGTCTTTGCTTTTCAGCCGCTGTAATCTGCCCAGTAAGTTCTAATCTCCTGATTTCAATTTTACCCAGATCATCAGGGACATTAATGTTTTTAGTGAATTTGATCCGCAGTGTGCCGATGCTTTTTAAAGCATAGAGCTCTTTTGGAATTTCGTTAATGTTGCTCATTGAAAGATCATCGGTGTTGGTTTTATTGCCAAAAACGGAAGCTTCGGATGGTGCACGGTCTTTATTTACAATAGCCCAGCTCATTTCAGGTTTTACAGTAAAATCTCTGCTGTTTTGGGATAAGCCGATAAATCCTGCCCAGATTTCCATGTTATGTTTTGTGTGAGCCTGTGCGTCTTCGAGGATAAAAGGAACTTTTACAATTTCTGAAGCCAGATTATTTACACTGGTAATGGGTTTTAAGTCTGTTTTATTTCCTTCCTTGGTATAAGGGAAGAACTTTACGATCCAACCGTCGATTGTATTTACCGTGCCACATTTCTTCTCGGTATGGTATTTTACCATATTCATCCAGAAATCTTTATTCGCTTTTCCTTTTTTCGCCGCTATAATTTCTTCTATAATTGGGATGAGCTCCTTTGTCCACCATTCTAATTTATACTGAGAGAGATATTTTGTTTTCTCCAGTAATTTTTTCCAATCCTGAGTAGTTCCCTCGATAGTGATTTTCGGGATGCCACAACCAATCATAATCACCTTAAATTCGAAATAAGATTTCACGGTTTCCATTATCGTAACCTGGCTTACAATCTTCGAGGTAGGTGTGGTGGTGCTAAAATCGGAAGTTAAAATGCCCACCAATTTTTTACCGGTATAATCGTTAATCTGTTCGTTAAACTGCGGGAAAATGGATGTCCAATCTGATTTGGGATTACCGATCGCAATTTTATCTGAAACTACGGTTAAGGTTTTCCTGCCCTCAAAGTCGACCATCTGCGACCTGAGTTCTTCAGCATTTTGAGTGATATGCCGGGCAAAACCCTGACTGATGAGTAACCAGAAGATGTCCGGAGAGATGGTAAACGGCCTATGATTGATGTAGGAATTTAAAATGCCTGTTAAAAATGGATGTTCACCATAATAGACTAAACTATCTGGTAAATTATCGACGTTTTTTTCAACATCTGCTTTCAATACTTTAAGTATTTCCTGGGTAGGAACAACGGGGATAAGTTTTTCAGGTTTCGAAAGTGTTTCAATTTCTACAACTGTTGCTTTCTGGCAAAATGATTTGGTAGAGATAAAGATGACTAGGAGTAAAAGTAATTTTTTCATCTGGTTAGCGTCGCTTTAGTAAGTTTTTACTAAACAGATGCTTTTTAGAACTATTTTCCATAATTTATACCCAGATAGGAAACTAGGGATATTATGATTTCTTCTTTTTAACTTTCTCTGAGTCCCTTTCTGCTTTAAATTTGGTGATTCTGGTAATCAGATCTAAAGGCAAAGGTTTATTTAAGGGAAACTGTACAGCTCCTTTGCTCCATTTATACTGGGTAAATTCTTCTTTAAATGCTTCAATTCCTGAACCGGTTGGATAAAAGCCAATGTGTTTAGCATAGCCAGCAAAATAAACCAGCACCGAGTTTTGTTTAAAGGCCGGCATACCATAACTGATTACTTCGTTGGCTTTTGGTACGGCTTTGTGTATAGTTTCACGGATTTGCTGTAATAGCTTTTGCGTTTCTATTGGGAAATTTGCAATGTATTGATCGATGTTTTCTGGTTTGGGCTGTTCCATGGTCGGTGGTTTTGTAAGCTGAATTTACAAAATTTCTTAAAAGCTATTCGCTGATCCTGATGACTGGAAAAATCGCAGCTAAGGAATTTGAGTGTCATGTTCTTCTTGATAAAATTTATTCATCACATTAAATAAGACTTGAATATCATGTCCTTGATTTAAACTATTGTAAAGTTCGTTATTGACTGATTTTTCCAGAACAATACCGTTTTGAACTTTCAAAAGATAAGGGAAGCCTACCTGATTTTCAATTTTATATAATACAGTTGAAGCAAACCTTTGCGAATAGTCTGATTTTGGAGATCTTCCATCAAGGAAAATCAATTTTACCTCGCTTGGTAAGGTTGGGATAATGTATTTCTCGATAAATTCTTGGCAATCTCTTCTGTTATTATAACAAAAGAGTTTATGTCCGTCAATTTCTAAAAGATACTCGAGATATAATTTATCATTTTTTTTCTTTTCAATATGATCGCTGATCATTGAGATAATAATCATTGGTGAACAGATTAATAATAGAACCAATCCGATCGAGACCAAAATGATAATCGTAATAATGTCCTTTAACTTTTCCCACATTCTGATATTAAATTATAGAAAATTATGTCGGCCACCAACTTTGAGATTAATTAAATCAAATTATGGGCGCAGTTTTGCGCTTAGGTAAGGAACTGAATTGTGTTTCTTGTACAGACCATGGTTAACTAAACCAGACAGAAATGGAAATACTTTTTGATGCTTTTACGAAAATAGATTGCTTCGTCCTTCCTCCCCAGCAATGACGATAATTAGAGTAGGTAATGGTCCAAAAAGATTGCAATGAATGGCGGGGCTGATGAAAACGAAGAATTACTGAACATAAGTTTTCAAATATTTGCCACGGAAGCACAGAAGGCATAGAAATGGGAATAAAAAAATCCCCCAAATTGCTTTGGAGGATTTATATCTTTTGGTCTTTGCCCAGGCTCAGACTAACAATTTGTAATTACTTTTTAACGTACATTACTTCTTTTACTGCTTTAATCACACGCTCAGCATTTGGTAAGCTTGCGGCGATTAAAGTTGGTGAATATGGAAGTGGAACGTCGGCACAAGTGATACGTAAAACTGGTGCATCTAAATAATCGAATGCATGTTTTTGTACCATGAAAGCAATTTCGCCAGAAAGAGATGCCAAAGGCCATGCCTCTTCTACAACAACCAAACGGTTTGTTTTTTTAACAGAAGCAATAATAGTATCGTAATCAATAGGGCGTACGGTACGTAAATCGATCACTTCAACATTGATTCCTTCTTTAGTTAATTCTTCTACGGCTGGATTTACAACACGGGTTAACATTTTACCGAAAGTAACAATGGTTACATCAGTACCTTGCTTGGTTACGTTTGCTTTTCCTAGTTCAATATAATATTCTTCTGCAGGAACGTCGCCTTTATCGCCATACATTACCTCCGATTCCATGAAAATAACTGGATCAGGATCAAGGATTGATTGTTTTAATAAACCTTTTGCATCATAAGGTGTAGCCGGAACTACCACCTTTAATCCAGGCGTATTTGCAAACCAGTTTTCGAAATTTTGAGAGTGTTGTGCGCCTAATTGACCTGCGTTACCTGTTGGGCCACGGAAAACCATAGGACATGAGAACTGACCACCGCTCATTGATAAAATTTTAGCAGCACCATTGATAATCTGATCGATAGCTACTAATGAGAAGTTAAAGGTCATAAATTCCACAATTGGAATAAGGCCTGCTGTTGCGGCACCAGTTGCAATACCTGCGAAACCTAATTCGGCAATCGGGGTATCGATAATGCGTTTTGCACCAAATTCATCAAGCATACCCTGACTTACTTTGTACGCACCGTTATATTCTGCTACTTCTTCACCTAATAAAAAAACGCGGTCATCTTTACGCATTTCTTCGCTCATGGCTTCGCGTAGTGCTTCTCTAAATTGGATTTCTCTCATTGTAAATTTTAATAACGGTGGCAAATATAATTATTAATCGCTTTGAAACCAAAGGCTAAAATGCCTATGTTTTGTAATAATTATGGATGTTTTGATTCATTATTTCGCACTTTTTCGACTATATTTTTTGCTTATCCGTTTAAAGGGGAAATATTATTGGGTAATTGTGTTTTTATTAAGCTTTTTGTATTAAAGCTTACGCTTTTTCCGAAATATCTTCTCCAAAATGGATGATATTGCCGCTGTTGTCCAGAATGGAAAACTGCCTCATGCCCCAAGGCATATTTTTTAATTTCCCATTTGGATGAACTACGCCCTGCTTGGTATAGGCAGCATAAAGCTCATCAACAGCAGTAACGTAAATATAACAGCCCGTGTTTTTAGGGATGCTTTCATCATCGGTTGGCCACAGGTGGATGCTGATATCGTCCTTACTAAAAATAACGTAACCATCCCAGTTGTCATGGAAAGTAAAACCCAATTTTTCCGTATAAAATTTTATGGTTTCTTCGGCATTTAGGGAAGCGAGAATTGGTGTAGCGGTTTTAAGCATTTTACCTAAGCTATTATATCAATTTAATGGTTTGGGTTCAATAATCCATAAATCTCACTGTCAAGAAACTGACCCCTAAAATAATAATCTTGTTTAAAATGTGCTTCTTTTACAAAGCC
Organism: Pedobacter sp. SG908; assembly: GCF_011759615.1. Classification (NCBI taxonomy): domain Bacteria; kingdom Pseudomonadati; phylum Bacteroidota; class Sphingobacteriia; order Sphingobacteriales; family Sphingobacteriaceae; genus Pedobacter; species Pedobacter sp. SG908. The sequence continues at coordinate 915,985 of NZ_JAAOYY010000003.1, read as the reverse complement.
ATGTTTGATCAGCATTTGCCTTGATGCATCATTTTCTACGTTAATATTGGCACTGATGGTGTGTAGGTTAACTTCTTCGAAGCCAAAAGCAATTGATTTTTTCAGCGCCTCGGAAATAATTCCTTTTCTCCAATAATCGGGATGGAGCATGTAACCAATTTCGGCCCTGTGGTTAGCAAAATCTGTCCGCCAATATCCTACGGATCCGATCATTTGTTTAGGATTTTCTTTTAAGGCAATTACCCAAGCCAGATTATCGCCATTTTCGTAACCATTTCTAAAACGTGAGATAAAATCTTTGATCTCAAAAATATCTTTGGGCCTTTCTCTGTCAATATATTTCATTACCGTTTCATTGGTACGCATGGCAAAAAGTGTTTCGGCATCAGCAAGATCGTGTTCTCGAAGGATTAAGCGTTCGGTTTCCAGTACAGGAAATTTTGTGAAATTTAAGGTTAGCATTTTTAAATTTAAGAGATTAACCGCAAAGCACGCAAAGTTTTTCGCAAAGAACACAAAGTTTTGTTTTACCACAGAGCACACGGAGATTTTCACGCAGGACACGAAGCTGATATTTTTCAATCCGGCTCCGAGTACTCTGTGGCTTACTTTGTGTGCTCTGTGTTTATTTTACTAAGCACTTGGCGCTCTTTGCGATTTACTTTATTTCTTTGCGGTTGAAACTATTTCCCAAACAAAGTTTTGTAAATAGAATATTTGTAGTTATCCTCAACAGCGCTGGTTACAAAATAGGGGGCCTCGAAAAGCTCGGTCAGTTTTTTTCTTAATTCGGTAAGGAATTCCGGTTTAATTTCTTCTAAATAGGCGCCAGATAGATTTTGCCTGCCCGATTTAAACCAAACACCATCTATGCTCATGGTTTTTACTACATATAGATTCGGTTCTACAAAGCTCTTTCCCGAAAATTGTTCATAGGCATAAGTGTATAATAAGGTTTGGACCAGCGCTTTGTTAATGTACTTGCCATCAGAATTAAATAGCTCTGGAATATCTTTAAAAGTTAACTTGTCACTACCGGTTTTATAATCAATAATTTTAGTTACCCCGTCTTTTACATCAACACGATCTATAAAACCAAATATCTTAACGCTGGCCTCTCTTCCTTTAAGCGAGAAACTGATTTCGGCTTCTACTTTTTGTTCGAGACTAATGATATTGAATGGCGTTTGTGCTTCATCCTGATTTAAAATGATGTTTACATAGGCATCAACAATTGATAAAATTACCTTTTGCATCCCCTTATATTCCATCACTGTATCGGGATTTTTAAACATCACGGCATTAAAACCCTTTTGTATCAGCGTGGGAATCTGTTTCCGTTTCTCTTTAATCCGCGCTGCAGTAATTTCAGCCGACCTTAAATCCTCGTAAAAATACTCCATCACTTTGTGCAAAATCGAACCGATTTCGTTGGCTTCTACCACTGCACTGATCTCTTTAGGCTCTTTAATGCCTGCAATGTAATTGAAAAAGAAATCTATCGGATTGGAAATGTATTGAGTAAGTGCCGAGGGCGAAAGCACCTTTTTTTTATCGAGGTATTTTTGAAGTGTTTCCTGGATAAAGGCATTATTGGTTTTCTCGATCTTTACTTCTTTAAATGGCTCGGTTTTTACCTCCAGGTTAAGCTCGTTGTAGGTGAATTCAAAGCCGCTTTCGTACTCAAGCTGCTTTAAAATCCTGCTAGCCTCGCCAGAGGTAGATTCATCTGTTAAGCTATTATAGACAAAATTGATATTCTTTGCCCGTTGTAATAGACGGTATACCATGTAAGAGGAAATAGCATCGAGATTTTCAAGAACCGGAAGTCCATAAACACGGCGGATAGAATCAGGAATGAAGCTATTGCCAATGGATGATTTTGGAATAATACCCTCGTTAAAACCCAAAATCACTACTTTATCGAAATTTAGGTTCCGGGTTTCGAGTAAGCCCATTATCTGTATACCGTTGAGCGGATCGCCGGAAAGTGGTACTGCAATGGCCTGCAACGATTTTTGAACGAGGTAAATTACAAAAGGAATTTCTTCTTTACCGATATGGTTGCTAAAGGTATCGTGTAACCGGTTTAATTCCTGTATGGTTTTTACAAAGAGTTCAGCGTCTATCTTTTTTAGTGTTTTAGCGTTCGATAAACGCATGAGCACATAATCGAGTACATCCAAAAGATTGGTGACCACATGTTGCGGATCATCGATTTTTTTATAAAAAGTTTCAAACAGCCCACTTTGGCGCAATAATCGTTTATGATCGATCTCTACTTTGTTTTCTTCCAATAATGCGGTTAAGATTTTATCCCGCATTTTTTGGGTAAGGCCTGTTAAGGGGTGGGTTAAAAAAGCTTCTACATTTTTATAACTTACTTTATCCCGCTGTAAAATTTCCAGCTGACTACTTAACCATAAATCAACCAGCCCAAAAATACTCGAGGTTGATAGCGCAAAGCCCATGGTTACGTTGAGGTCGATTTCTTTTCCGTTAAATGTAGCTGGAATCGTCTGTAAAGTTGGGATCAACAGGCTCTCATCTGCTAAAACCACCACTGTTTTTCCAACGGTTTCGGCTGCGGTATAATCTTCTGCTAAAATATTGTTTAGGATTTTGGCCTGTGCCGATTGTCCCTGAACCTTAAAAACATTTACATGGTGCTGTGCTGATTTCATTAAGCTTTCTTGCCCTGCAAATTCATTTTTCAATCCAAGCTGGTTGATGTTTTTACGCAAAAACAAACCTGCCTCCTGCGAAACATCATCTAAATAATACGTGTCGGCATCAAAATAAAACAATGCTTTGCCGGCTTCCTGTAACTGTGTAAATATTTTAGCCTCGGCACTGCTCAACGCATTAAAACCAACGAAAATAATCTTCCCTTTATCAAAATTGGAGATAAACTCCTGATGGTTGGTAATATCATCCGCCAGATAACGGTAAACCGAACCATTTGTTAAATAACCCTGCTCTTTAAGCGTAGTGTGATATTTATGGTAAAGCTTGGGCATCCGGCGCCACATCTTGATGAAGAGTTCCTGCTGTTTTTTATGTTTTCCTTCAGAATAGGAAGTCCAGAACTGTGCAAGAAACTCGTATTGCTCTGGACTTAAATAATCGAAATCTTTATTGATCATCGAAATATCTTCCAGGTCGCGGTATAATTTTTCTGCATCTACCAGATCAGCATCAATCTGGTTAAAATCGCTTAAGATGATCTTTGCTAAAGGAAAAAACTTGTGGCTTGATATATTTTCCAGCTTCTCTTCTGCAAGCAGTTGGTTATAAATTTTATGAAGGGTGAAAAACTGCAGGTAAAAATCGGCTATTTTATAACTGGTAGAACTGGCAAAGAATTCTTGTATGGTAAAAAATGCGGGACTAAAAAAAGGTTTCCCAATAATATCAGCAAAGTGTTTCTGCAAATATGCAGATGGACGTTTGTTGTTAAAAACGATGGCACAGTTTTGCAGCTGATTTCCAAATCGGGCAACTAGATCTTCGGCAACTTCCTGTAAAAATGGTTTCATCTGCATATTATACTAATTTCAATTTGCCTTTAACAGCGTAGAAAAGATAGGTTTTGATATTCTGATAACCCATTTCAGTAAGTAAGATTCTGTAATTATTTACCTGTTCGATGTGTTTATCGCTTTCTTCGAGGGTAAATTTATAGTCAAGGATGATTACCTCGTCGGCGTTAATCAAAACGCGGTCAGGGCGATGCAGTTTTCCATTGGCATCAATAATATTTTTTTCTACTATACTTTCGCTCGCTTTACCCAAAATGACCTGAAGTTCGGGATTGTTTAATACTTCCAATGCCGAATCGATTAATTTCTGCTTTTCTTCTTCTTTGATAATGCCCTGCAAAACCAGGTTTATGGTATAATCTTCTACTTCTTTTGTATTACTGGCACTGGCCAGGATATCGTGTAATAAGGAACCTTTTCTACCTGATTTCTCAATATTAACCAGGTGTTTTAAATGTTTGTCTTCAGAAGGGATATAAAGCTCTGATAAGCGCGTAGTGGTTGGATAACTATTTAAACTAATGAACTTCGATTCTTCAGTTTTACTTTCAACCATTACATGATCAACGATTTCGTACACGCCATTTTCATCAAATTGCTCATCGAAAGTGAAATTGATTACATCGCCCATATTGGATAATTTCAATTCCTTTTTAGCCATTGTAGCAATGTAGAGGTAATCTTTAGAACGTGTGGTGGCTACATAAAGCATGTTAAGGGCGTCCATATTATTATAAAGCAGCTCTTCGTAATATGCCTTTGCAATTGCCGAATCGGCCAATGCCTCATTATATTTTAAAGGAATACCTTTTAATTCCTTATAAACCGTTTCTTCTGATGAAACCCAGAAAGTGCCATTGGGTTTACCTTTAATTTCCCAATTGCAAAAAGGTACAAAAACGGCCCTAAATGCTAAACCTTTTGATTTGTGGATGGTAATGATCTGTATGGCATCGGCACCCTCTGGTGAAGGCAATGATTTTTTAATACCGTCTTCTTCCCACCAGGTTAAAAATGAAATAATACCTTTTTCACCTAGTTTTGCAGCAGAGCCCGTCAAGTCTCTAAAAGCGAGTAGGTAAGGTAAATTGTTGGTGAGATTTTTTAATCCATAACTTTCAATTAATATCTCTACCAGCTCGGGCAGTGGAAGTTGCAGCCAGCTTTGCCAGTTCTCGCACAAAGCAACGGGTAAAACGGCGGTAAGCGTGCTTAAAGGTTTATTGGTGAGGTTGAGGTAATAATTGGCATCAATCTCTTTATCGTGCAAAGAATGATAAAGAGCAATACAATTGGCCTTATAAAGGGCCGTTTGAGCTTCTAAACCGATCAGCACTTTTAAGGTATTAATGATGAGTTGAATGGCTGAGTTATTCGAAATGAGTAAGGCATCGCCCGATAAAACAGGCAGCTTGTGCTCCATTAATTTTTTAACAGCTAATAAAGCTTCGCTGTTCGAACGTACCAAAATGGCGATATCTTTTAGTGCATATTTCTGCTCATTTTTGAGGTAGTTTATTTCTTCAACGACATCATCCAGGGCAATATCCCTAAAAACAGTTTCAGTAAAGCGCGCTTCATTTGGTGCATGATCTTTACCGAATTTTTTGATTTTTATAGTTCCTCCTTTTAACGTATTGGTGGCGAAATTTTGGGTCGATCCACTATAAATATCTGTAATAATCTGTTGATAGTGCTGTTCTTGCCACCATTTGGAAATACTTTCAGGTTTGGTAGCCAGATTTTCATTCAGCTCATTTTGTAAAGTAAGCGGAATAGCTTTATAAAGGAAATTATTAAAAGTAATGATGTTTTCTGCACTGCGGTAATTTTCTTCTAAACTTTCTTCGAGTACATTTTCTGCACCAACATCAAGCTTGGCCTGTTTATGCAGAATGTTCCAATCGCCATTGCGCCAGCGGTAAATAGACTGTTTAGTATCGCCAACAATCAGGTGGTCAATCAAATCCTGACTTGGCGTGGCCATAGCATTGGTCAACAATGATTTAAAACTTCCCCATTGACTAGTGGAAGTATCCTGAAATTCGTCGAATAAAAAATTGCGATACCTGTTGCCCACCTTTTCCCAGATAAACGAAGGGTTGTCGCCGGCATCTTCTGTAATTCCCGAAATCAGTTTTTGAGCATCGCTGATGAGCAAGTTATCGTTTTCGGCCCTGTATTCTTTCAAAAGCACTGCAATTTCCTGCATTAACCTTAAATAATAAAGGTTTTTATTAAAGGCAATAGCCAGACTGTAGTTTGGCAAATGCGCTAAATAATGCGCTTTTAACTTTAGTAGTATCGGATTTACCGTATCATAAGCTTCTGGGAAATTTGTATTCTTCTGAAACCACTCATCTGGCTCGTTGATTAAACTGAAAAGTGGTTCAATCTTCGAAAAATCGCCTCTGGCGACCAGGATAACTTTAGCCAGCGGGCTTCTCGATTTCCCTTTGAGGTGTTCGGTTTCTACCCCGATCACATTCAAAGCTTCGTTCGCTTCGGTAGCCAGCGAAATCAGCTCTTCTTCAAAGTTTTTGATTTCGGCTTTGGTAACACTAATGTATTTTTTAAATAATTCATCAATGTTTTCTAAACCTAAAACACTAACCGCATCTTCAAAAATCTGGAAACGTTCAGAAAATATTTCTCCGATGAGGTTATAGAGTTCGAATTTATAGTTCCAGCTTTTATTGTCGCTGATGCGTTCGATGGCCAGGTCGATAATCCATTGCAAAAGCTGTTTGTTATGGTCTAAAGCTTCATCCAGTTTATTTACGAGATCATCTTTCACCTTATCATAATTCATTTCTAAATTATAATCGGCATTTAGGCCAAGTTCAAAAGCAAAACCACGAATTACTTTTTGAACAAAGCCATCAATGGTACTTACAGAAAAACGACTATAGTCATGCAGGATCTTACGGTATATCTTATCTGCTTTAAATTGTAATTCCTGTGGGCTTAATATCGGATAGGCGAGTAGAATAAGCTTCTGATAGTCGTCGATTTTTTTTGATGGATTACCTTTTGCCAGCCCAAGTAATACTTCGAGGATCCTGGTTTTCATTTCTTCGGTAGCCTTATTGGTAAAGGTTACTGCTAAAATTTCGCGATATTTATTATCGCCACTAAATAGCAATGTAAGGTAATGTGCAGTTAAACTGAACGTTTTACCGGAACCTGCAGAGGCTTGAAGAATTTTGAGGGGCTGGGGCATAATTTGATATCTCTCGGAAATTTAAACTTACAACAATTTAAAATTTTCCGGAAATCATGATATCAACAATTCATCAGGATCAGGCTTTTTTACTTTTTCGTTTATTGAGTGTTTTATGGCTTATCCTTGCCGGACGTTCGGACATTTCGATGGGAAGGCCAAGCAAATCGCGGATTACCACCGATGCACAAGCACCACCAAATGCTGCGGGCAGGTAAGAAACTGTACCATAAGCAGAGCGTTTGAAATTGCTTCCATCAGTCATGATCATAGATTTTTTATCCATTTCTTCTGTGGAGAAAACAGCTTTTATTTTTGCCGCATTGGCAAGTTTATTTAATCTTTTGCGTACATAACTGGCAAAAACACATTGATAAGTATCAGGGAGCATCGTAATCCTTAAGCGTGTGGGATCCATTTTACCGCCAGCACCCATTGAACTTACAATAGGAATATTCTTTTCCAATGCTGTTCCTAACAAAGTGATTTTTGGCATTACACTATCAATACAATCCATAATGTAATCGAAATCGGCCTCTAAAATTTCCCGACATTTCTCTGGTGTGAGGAAAGTATTTACTACGTGGAGTTTTAATTCGGGATTAATAGACAATAAACGCTCTTGCATAATTGCGGCCTTGCTCACACCGTGATTGGTTGCTAAAGCGGGTAATTGCCTGTTCCGGTTGGTTGGGTCCACTACATCACCATCAACAATGGTCATTTCTCCAATTCCTGAGCGGCAAATAAATTCGGCGGCAAAAGAGCCTACACCACCTAAACCGATCACTAAAACATGTTTCGATTGGAGTTTATCTATTCCATCATTCCCAACAAGGAGGGCAGAGCGCGAAAGCCAGCTAACGTCAGACATATCAATTTTTGTATTTAACCACAGATGAAAAGGATGCACACAGATTTAGTTAATGTTATTCGTTTTTATCTTGCTTTAGCTAAGAAGTAAAACTTTACGTGTTTTCTGTGTCTCCGTGGCTAGTTTTTTAAATTCAATTTATTCCAGTCGGTAAAAATACGAGCTTTGAGTTCATCTACAGTACATTTTTTTAAAATGGCTGCTGCCCGGTAAATTTCCTCAATGGAAATATCAGCATCATCTGTTTCCAGGAAAAAATTATTGGTACTTTGAATCAGTTTTGCTGCTCCCGAATTTTCCTTCAAGGCGATCAAACCAAAAGAAAGTAGAAATCCTTTATCCAATAACTGTTCGCCAAGTTCTTCGTTTTTATTAAAACCATGAATAACCATGGGTACTTTAACTTTCAACTGGTCCTTAATAGCAATTAATTCAGCGAAACATTTAACGCAATGTAAAATCAAAGGTTTATTGATCTTTTCTGCCAATTCGATCTGATTTTTCAAGATTATGATCTGATTTTCTAAATTTTCGCCCCTTAACCTATCTAATCCACACTCTCCAATCTGTTTTACGTTTGTTTGATTGGCTACAACGCTTAGATATTTCATCTGCAGTTCGAGTTGATCAATTTTAGCAAACCAGGGATGCAGTCCAACGGAAATTGGCTTGGTTTTAGGCATTGCTAAAAAGATATCGCTGGTTAATGATAAACTTTGAATACTGATTACACCAGGTTGGGTAGCAACTTTGTGAGTATGTATGTCTAAAAAATCCATCGCAGGGCAAAGATAGGTAAAAATGGAAGATGAGGGAGGAGGATGGAAAATAGAAGAAACATGTTGAATTAAGCTTCTCTTGTTAAGAGGGGGCCATTAATATCCAATGTTTCCATTCTGTAAAGAATTTGCGAATAATCCATTGTAACACTATACTTTATTAAATTTGCCTCATTATTATTAAAAAAAAACATGAAAAGATTAGTCATTTTATTTGCGGCTGTATTAATTTCGACCTCAGCTTTTAGCCAGGCAAAAAAAGAAGGCGTTCATATCTATAATCCACAGGCAGATGCCAAAGCAGAAATTGCTACGGCAGTTGCAAAAGCGGCCAAAGAGAATAAACATGTTTTGTTACAGGTTGGTGGTAACTGGTGTAGCTGGTGTATTGCATTCCATAATTTGGTTGACAGCACAGCAACATTAAAAAAATACATTAATGATAATTTTGAAACCGTTCTGGTTAATTACAGCCCCGAAAATAAAAACGAAAGTGTTTTGGCCAGCTTAGGGTATCCTCAACGCTTCGGCTTTCCGGTATTTTTAATCCTTGATGGCAAAGGCAAAGTATTACACATCGAAAATTCTTCTTATTTAGAAACAGATGAAGTTGCTGCCAATGGTAAAAAGAAAGTTGGACATGATGTTAAAAAAATTACCTCGTTTTTAAAGGGATGGACAACCACTGCGGTTAATCCCGAAACTTATAAGCCGAAGGCCAGATAGAAGTTTAAGACGTAAGGTTTATGTTAAACCTAGCATAGCATATTAAAAGCCGTCCAAAAGTAAAAATTGAGACGGCTTTCTTTTTAATCATCCAAATCATCATCCTCATCATCGAGGTTTAACTCATAAGAGGCTCTTGATGCTTCATCGGCTTGTTGCAGCAGATCTTTATCGTGCTCAATGCTGGTGTCGTCGCCATTAATTTCGTTGATATTTTCTACATCATCCTCCCTCCGTAAGGCATCGTTCGGATCGTTCGAATAATTGTCATCTTCTGGATCTATCATAACATTAAGGTTTTATATTAGATAATCGTTTTGAGCATGAAATTGTTTTAAGGAAAGCTAAAAGACTAAAGCTGAAAGACCAAAGATAACATTATAGACCCTGAAATAAATTCAGGGTGACGGCATGAGTGAAGCTAATGAAAGATGCTAATCCGTATAAATCTGCGTTTCTGTGGCTGAAATGCTTATTCTTTATGTCTTCGTGGTCAATAATTACAATCCTTCCCCGAATTTATAAAATGGAGCGATACTAACGGGTAATTTGCCCGTTGGCATCAATCTGTTATTAATTACAGCAGCAGCTGAAATTTGCATATAATCTTCTTTTTGGTAGGCAACAACCAAACCTTTACTGTTTTCTAAGCCCGATAAGCCAGCCAGATTATATGGGTTTGCAAACAAAGCGAAAACCGCATTTTTGGCTGATAATTCTTTAATAAAGTTCTTTACTCCTGCATTTAGCGGTATATTATTTGCAGGTCTTGCGCGGCTATCGTGAATACCAACAATCACCTGATCAAATGCACCGATTTCGCGGGCAATGTTCGAAATCTGCGTAGCGCTTGCATCTTTATCCAATACATAATAAACAGAGTTATAGTAACCTTTTGAAATCTCTTTTTGGAAAGTGGTTACCGAAGGTACACCAATACTGATAATGGCTGTTCTTCTGATTGGAATAAGACGTTTTATATAATCTTTACCTTTTAGCAAAGTTACCGATGCATTGGCCAGCTCTTGTACTAAAGCATTGCTCGCATTTCGGTTAACCCCGGAAACAATGCCCTGGGTTACAATGGTATCGCGTCTGGCCAGGCCAGCCCAGTATTTGGCAGTCAATATTTTGCGCACGCTCTGATCTATTTCGGCCATGCTTACACGATCTTGTCTTACTGCTTTACGCACCAATTTGATGGCCCTATCGCTGTTTTCAGATAGCTCAATAATATCGTTTCCGGCAATGATACCCATCAAATCAGCTTCTCCATCTTTAAAGTATTTTACCACGCCTTTCATGTCCATTGCATCCGAAATAATCAGCCCTTTAAAGCCTAATTTCTGCTTTAAAATGCCCGTAACAATCGGCTTGGAAAGTGTAGAAGGCAAATTTGGAGTATTATCTAAAGAGGGAATATTCATGTGCGCAATCATCACTCCGGTGGCCCCTTGTTTAATCAGTTCTTTGAATGGATACATTTCTAAAGTATCCAAACGTGTGGCGGAAAAAGTAAGCTGAGGCAAATCGTAATGCGAATCTACATCAGTATCGCCATGACCAGGAAAGTGCTTCAATGTGGTTAATAAGCCGCCATCTTGCATGCCTTTCATATAAGCGGCAACCTTACTGGCTACATTGTATTTGTTTTCGCCAAAAGAACGGTAATTGATAACTGGGTTTTTGGGGTTGTTATTAATATCGGCATCAGGAGCTAAATTCATTTGCATGCCCATACGTTTGTAATCTTTAGCTATTTCCAGGCCCATTTTATACAAAAGTTCTTTGTTTTGAATGGCGCCTAAAGTCATTTGGTAAGGATAAGAAACGGTACTATCCAAACGCATGCCCAGGCCCCATTCTCCATCATTTGCTACAATAAGGGGCACGCGGCTTAATTTCTGATAGGCATTGGTGGCTAAAACCTGTCGGCCGGGGCCTCCCTGAAAAAAGATAACCCCACCCAATTGTTCCTTTTTAATTACCTGACCAACTGAATCGGTATATTTTTTACCCAGATTGGTATGCGCCCTAACAAAGAACATCTGTGCAATACGCTCTCTACGATTAAGTTTATTAAAAACCGAATCGACCCATTTAGGTTGATTCGCCAATAATTCTAAATAGGTTTTCTGTTGTGCGCTTGTCGAAAATGCAGCGCCACAAAGGGCAATGAGTATAAATAAGTTTTTTTTCACGTGTTTTGTCGTATCTGCTGCGGCTAAATTAGTAATCAAAAACTGAATTAAACAAAAACCAATCCAAGTAATCGATTTAATACAATGCGTTGTAAGCCTGTTCTTTTTTAGTTGCGTATAGGTTAGAAATATTGAGCTCCTATTTATACATTCCCTTGCCTTCAATGAAATCGATCACTTTATCGGGCAGAAAAAACTGAACATTCTTTTTCTCTTTAATGGCTTTGCGGATAAAAGTTGAGGAAATTTCCATTAAAGGGGTTTTGGTAAAAGTGATGGAAGGATGATTTTCCCATTCGCTCACATTCACTTCAGGGCGTGGATAAACATAAATCTGATAGTTTTTTAAAAGCACCTCGTAGTTTTTCCACTTTTTGAATGAAACCAGATTATCAGCCCCCATAATCAGCACAAATTCCTTTTCAGGATATTTCTCATGAAGATAAGTTAAGGTATCAATAGTGTAAGATGGCTGCGGCAATGCAAATTCGATATCGCTCACACGGATATGTTCTGCATTTTCTGTAGCCAATTTGGCCATTTCCAAACGGTCGTACATGTTGGTTAAAGCACTTTTGTCTTTTAAGGGATTATGTGGCGACACAACTAACCATACTTCATCAAGCTCGGTATGGTTAGCCATATAATTAGCAATAATTAAATGGCCCGTATGGATGGGGTTATATGAACCGAAGAAAAGACCCGTTTTCATGTTTGTGATTTACCAAAGCGCTTTAACCTTATAAAAGCTAAAATTTTGGTCTTTTGTTAAAATCGTTAAGTTTTCAGAGATGCCCTGAGCAATTAAAATCCGATCAAATGGATCGCGATGATGAAAATCTAATTCATTCAGCGTAATAATATGATCGAACGAAATTGGCAATATTTCTATTTGATTTTGATCCAGAAAATCTAAAATTTTTTCGAAATCTGCGCTTAAAGAAAGTTTGTTTAATTTAGATTTAATTGCAATTTCCCAAATACTAGCAATGCTAATAAAACATTGATTATTGAGGTTTTTAATTTCATTAACTACCTTCTTTGGCAAGGATGAATCTCCATTTATAAACCAGATAAATGTATGCGTATCCAACAGAAGCTGCATTACATATAATCTTTAAAGTCTTCTAATGGTTCATCAAAATCAGCAGCCATTTTAAAGAAATCTTTGGCATAGCCAAATTGTCTTTCTTTCAGTTTTTTACTGGCTTTCGACTTTTTCTTTAGGGATGAGACAAAATCAGACACTTGCTTCTTCAGATCTGAAGGCAATGAGGATATTTGGCTATATAATTGAATATCAGTCATCAATCAAATATAAAAATTTCTGCGCTCTTAATAGAATTATTTCTTCAAGAAATCCCCTACCAATTGTTCCGCTTCTGCACAGGCTGTATTAAGATCGAAATTTTTTAAGACCACATCGAATTTGTCGGCATAAAGCAGTTCTTTTTCGGCTTTGATAAAACGTTCCTGCAATTTTTCAGGGCTATCTGTTCCACGGCCGCTTAAACGTTCTTTTAATACTTCCAGCGATGGTGGCTGAACAAAAATCGCCAACGCATCGTCTTCGTATTTTCTTTTTAAACGTAAACCGCCCTCTACATCAATATCGAAAATTACATGTTTGCCTTCGTTCCAGATACGTTCTATTTCTGAACGCAAGGTGCCGTAAAAGGTTCCGTTATAAACCTCTTCGAATTCTACAAATTCCTGGCGGGCAACTTTGTGTAAAAACTCTTCTTTGCTAATAAAATAGTAATCGTTTTCGTGTGTTTCAGCGCCTCTCAATTCGCGGGTAGTTGCAGAAATAGAAAAGCTCAGCTCAGGAAATTTCGTTAACAAATGATGTACTATAGTGGTTTTACCTGCTCCTGATGGTGCCGAAAATATGATTAATTTGCCTTGCATTTTTAAAAATTTTGCGATTGGCGTCTGGCGTTAAGCGCTTATCGCTTGCCGCCTAACGTTACAACACATTCAGTAATTGTTCTTTTATCTTTTCTAATTCTTCTTTCATACCTACAACAAATTGTTGCATCTGGGCATCATTTGCTTTAGCACCCATGGTATTGATTTCTCTTCCTATTTCCTGGGAAATAAAACCCATTTTTTTACCATTTGCTTCTTTGCTTGCTAAAGTTTGCAAGAAATAATCACAATGGCTTTTTAACCGTGTTTTTTCTTCAGTAATATCAATTTTATCGATATAATAAATCAACTCCTGTTCGAAACGGTTCTGATCGATATTTACTTTACCTACAGCATCGTCTAGAAACTGAGTAAATTTATCACGTATTGCGGTAATTCTTTTAGGCTCTAATTCCTCAACAGATTTGAAGTATGAAAGAATGTTTTTAATTCTTAGCTCTAAATCTGCCTTTAAAACAGCTCCTTCATCTTCTCTGAATTTATTGAAATTGGTTAAAGCCGAATTGAAAATCTGGAATAAATGGTTCCACTCATCTTCACTCACACTTTCCTCTTTATAGCTGATCACATCCGGAAAAGTTAAAGCAGTTTGCAGTAAATTGCTGCTGTCGGCACCTAATTCGTCATTAACCGCAATAAGTTGTTTGTAGTAGTGGCTTAATAAAGCAGTATTGATGGTAGCACCCGTAACTTCACCATTGGTACGTTCTACGTTGATGCTTAAACTTACTTTTCCCCTTTCAATGTCTTTACTGCAGATGTTACGCAGAATCAGCTCTTTATCAGAAAAAGCTTTAGGATATTTTAAATTCAGCTCCAGGAATTTACTGTTGAGCGATTTGATTTCGACACTATACTTCGCATTTGCATAATCGGCTGTTGCTAAGCCGTATCCTGTCATGGATTTTATCATGCGCAAAGATAGGGTTTTAAGCCGAAAGGAGAAATAATAATGGGTAAGGAGTCATAGCTATAGACTAGCTGATAAAATACTTTTACATTTAGAAAATCAGCGTTCAGTATTTCTTCGGGGATTGCAGCCCCGCTTTACGCTTTACTTCGTTACACTACGTGCCCGCTGCAATCGGGTTTATGTACAAAGTGGAGTAGTTTTTGGCAGGGGCTGTTGACTACATGATGCAGAACCTTTATTCCTAAACCTGATGGAAGAGTGAACATTCCGATCCTTCATTGGAATAAAACGGACAGCAGGACTGATTCAGCCAAAATACCGGAGTATTCATTTCCTAATAATAAGTGAGGTTACTTTTCCAACATGCTTAATATAGCCTTAAAAGTTTTTGCTTTCAATTCTTCCAAATCCTCAGCCACTAAACCTTTTACCTCGATAGCTTCGCCAAATACCGTTTTAATCAATCCGGGATTTAGCATAAGTGGGGCTGTACGCGGTAAATGTGCCCGGCTGTTCAATATGGCAAAAGGTAAAACGGGTGTCTGTGTTTCTATCGCCAAGCGGAATGCCCCATCATAAAATGGATTTAAAGGTTGATCAGATTTATTCATCGTGCCTTCGGGAAAAATCAAAATCGATTGCCCGTCGGCCAGGTCTTTCCGCAGCTCGGCTACAGAATGGTCGCGGCTTTCTCGGCTACTTCGATCAATCATCACCACCAAACGTTTGTAAATCCAGCCAAATACCGGTATTTTAAGCATTTCTATCTTTCCCAGCGGACTGAAAGCCTGCGGAATACAGATTACAATGGCAACCGCATCTAAAAACGAACTATGGTTACCTACGTAAATATAAGCCCGAGAAGTGTCAATTCTTTCTCCGTTGGCTGAAAACCATAGAAAAGTGATAAGACTAAAGCTCCATGCCCAGAATTTTAAAAAATAGAATGAAATTTTTCTTCCTGTTTTCTCTTTAAAAATACCAGTACTGAAGAGAATAAAGGGGCAAACAATAAGCATGAGTATAAAAAATACAATTGCCGAATAGAGTAAATAAAACCCTCCCAGTAGTTTTCTCATGATTATTAACGTTTATTTAACAGTTTGCAAGGTTAACAAATGTTAATTTTACAAAAATATTGATAGACAGGAAAGTATTTTTAATCCTTTTTTATTACGGGAGATAAATGCTTTCCCTTTCAAGATGTAACAATTAAGGCAGAAAACAAACAAGAAAACCAATCTGCTGTTAAATAGAAACCTAATCAGCGCTATCAGATAATTTAACTTGCCATTTTAACGCAATGAAGCATTTGAAAATTATTCTTTTACTGATCATTTTAATACAGGGCTTAAAAATAAATGCCCAGGATTTTGTACTTAAAGGTGTAGTGATTGAAAAAGGTTCAAATGTACGGGTTGCTTTGGCTGGCATTACCAATATACGTAGTAAAATGGGCGCAACCAGCAACGATATTGGCATGTTTCAGTTAAAAGCCAGAATTGGCGATACGCTGCTCATTCAAAAAAGAAACCTGAATGAGCAAAAAGTGGTGGTTAAAACAGATGACGACCTACTTGTTTATTTGGTTAGAGGGAGTACAATGTTAGCGGAGGTTACGGTTAAAGGACAAACCAAAAAGCAGGAAATGGAAAGTATAAAAAGAGATCTGAAAAGAAATGGTTCGTTTTATGCTGGCAAACCGCCGTTAATTCTGTTAAACCCATTTGGAGGAAGTCCGATAACTTTTTTTTATGAGCTTTTTGGGAAAACACCAGCAAGAGCACGTAATTTTAGCCGTTATTATAAAAAGGAGCTAAGTTTGATCGAGGTAGATAAATTTTTTAATAAGAGTTTAGTCTCGAACAATACTACATTAACAGGGAAAGATCTTGATAAATTTCTGCTCGATTATTACCCGACACGCAGCATGACCATTAATTGGAGCAATTACGATGCTGTTAAATACATCAAAGAATCGGCTAAAAAATACACTGATACTTTGAAGCACACAAATTAACACGCCATGAGAAACTTTAAATTTGTCTTTATACTCTTCGTTTTTACCTCAATCAGCTTTTTTGCAAAGGCACAGGATTTTATAGTGAAAGGGGTGGTAATTGAGAAAGGCTCAAATATCAGGATTGCATTATCAGAGATTACTAACCTACGTACTGGAATTGGTGTGGGGAGTAATGATATTGGTATGTTTCAGTTAAAAGCCAGAATTGGCGATACACTACTGGTAATTAAAAGGGATCTGATTGATCAGCGTGTTGTGGTAAACAGCGAAAAGGATCTCGTAATTTACCTAGTTAGGGGAAGTACTACACTTGCCGATGTAACCATTAGAGGAAATACAAAAAAAGAGGATTTAGACGAAATTAAGCGCGAATTTAAAAACAAGGGGGTATACAATGGTGGTAAGACGACATTCTTATCGGCCATATTTAGTCCCTTAAATGCACTATATAACCTCATCGGCACAGATCCTAAAAATGCGCGGAGATTTGGTCGGTATGCCGACAATGAAATTAAACAATCGCAGATTGATGTATATTTTAATCAGAGCATTATTAAAA
The DNA here is from genome assembly GCF_011759615.1 of Pedobacter sp. SG908. Taxonomy (NCBI): domain Bacteria; kingdom Pseudomonadati; phylum Bacteroidota; class Sphingobacteriia; order Sphingobacteriales; family Sphingobacteriaceae; genus Pedobacter; species Pedobacter sp. SG908. The sequence continues at coordinate 899,213 of NZ_JAAOYY010000003.1, read as the reverse complement.
ACAATACCGAATTGAGAGGTGATACCTTGGAGAAATACATGCTGAACTGCCGTCCTGAATTTGATAAAGCACAGTACTGGAACAGTTACGATTATATTAAATACATTAAAGAGTCTTCAAAGAAATTTACAGATACGTTGGGGAAGGGGAAGTAGCTTTTAGTCGGGAGTCCGTAGTCCGACATCCGAAGCGCTAACTCATTCGGGCAGTTAATTGATTAAACAGTTTATACAATTAAGCAGTAGCGCTCCTGTCCAATGAACCAAAAAAACTATTGAACCAGTGTACTTTTTATATACTCAACGCTTCGCACGCTTTTTCAGCTGCTAATTTTTCGGCGTTTTTCTTATTGTAATCCCTACCGGTTCCATATTTTTCGCCCTCAACAATCGCACTGATGGTAAATAACTTGGCACTTTCGCCTTCACTATTCTCTGCCAGTTCGAACATTACGTCTTTGCCATGGCGTTGGCACCACTCGATCAATTTACTTTTAAAATTGGTTTCTGTAAGTTCCAGGGTATGAATATCGATATGCGGTTTTACAATTCTACGCAACAAAAACTCTTTGGTAAAATTGTATCCTTTATCCATATAAATGGCACCGACAATGGCTTCAAAAGCATCGCCCAGCATCGAATTGTGTTTGGTTTGTATGCTAACCGAACGCTGATCGAACTGAATAAGCTTATCAAAACCAATTTTTTTTGCCAACTGGTTTAAATTAGCCCGGTTTACAATCTTCGAGCGCATTTCGGTTAAAAAACCTTCTTCTTTGTAGGGATAATGTTTAAAAAGTAGCTCTGCTATTACCGAACCCAGAACAGCATCGCCTAAAAATTCTAAGCGTTCGTTGCTGCTCCTGCTTCCATTTTTTAGCACTTTTGCTACAGATCGATGTCTGAACGCCATTTTATAGAGCGTAACATTGCCTGGAACAAAGCCTAAGATGTTTTTCAGCTTTTTAACAAACTCCTTTTCGGGAGAGAGATAAAGTTTATATAATTTTAATATCGGCATTAAATAAATAACACAATTAACGGCTAATTAGCATATTTAACTAAGTTATCTATTTTTAATTAGCATACAAAATTATATAGCAGGCTGTCTTAAATTAATCCTCGTATTTTTTAAAAATAACAGAAGCATTATGGCCACCAAAACCGAATGTATTACTTAAAGCGGCTCTAACAGTACGTTTTTGCGCCTTGTTAAAAGTAAAATTCAATTTAGGGTCAAATGCAGGATCATCAGTAAAGTGATTGATTGTTGGAGGAACAATATCATTTTTAACAGAAAGAATTGCTGCAATAGCCTCAATAGCTCCGGCAGCACCCAAAAGGTGGCCAGTCATCGATTTGGTTGAGCTGATGTTTAATCGATAAGCATCTTCACCAAATAATGTACCAATGGCTTTGGTTTCGCTAATATCACCCAGTGGTGTAGAAGTACCGTGTACATTGATATAATCTATATCAGCAGTTGTTAAACCAGCATCTTTAAGTGCGTTGGTCATTACCATTCTAGCGCCCAAACCTTCTGGATGCGGTGCCGTGATGTGATTGGCATCGGCACTCATTCCACCGCCCACAAGCTCTGCATAAATTTTTGCACCTCTTGCTTTTGCATGTTCGAGTTCTTCTAAAATAATTGTCCCTGCACCTTCTCCAGCTACGAAGCCATCGCGATCCTTATCAAAAGGACGTGATGCTGTTGCCGGATCTTCGTTACGTGTTGATAATGCATGCATGGCATTAAAACCACCCATACCTGCCTCATTGATGATGGCTTCTGAACCGCCACTAATAATTACATCAGCCATACCCAAACGGATATAGTTAAATGCATCAATCATGGCGTTTGTTGAAGAAGCACATGCCGAAACAGTTGCAAAATTTGGCCCACGCAGGCCGTATCTGATAGAGATATGCCCTGGAGCGATATCCACGATCATTTTAGGGATAAAAAATGGATTGTATCTTGGTGTACCATCTCCTTTAGCGAAATTAGAAATTTCATCCAGGAAAGTTTTCAATCCACCTATGCCCGCACCCCAGATTACTCCGATCCGGTTGGTATCTAATTTTTCAAAATCAAAACCACCATCCTTAACAGCCTCATCTGTTGCTACAAGAGCATATTGTACAAACGGATCTAGCTTGCGGGCTTCTTTTTTCTCCAAAAAGTCTTCAGGATTAAAATTTTTAACCTCGCATGCGAATTTGGTCTTGAACTTTTCAGTGTCAAAACCCTTAATAGGAGCAGCGCCACTCACCCCGTTAGTCAATCCTTCCCAAAAATCAGGAACATTATTGCCTATAGGAGTGAGCGCACCCAACCCTGTTACTACTACTCTTTTTAATTCCATTTATACTGAAAAAGCGTAATTCTATTTAACGTTTTTTTCCAAATAAGCAATCGCTTGGCCAACTGTACCGATGGTTTCAGCCTGATCATCAGGAATAGCTACATTGAATTCTTTTTCAAATTCCATAATCAATTCTACGGTATCTAAAGAATCTGCACCTAAATCGTTGGTGAATGAAGCCTCTGGCGTAACTTCGCTTTCGTCAACACCTAGTTTTTCTACGATAATAGCCTTAACTCTTGAAGCAATATCAGACATAATTTTATAATTTAATGGTTAAATAATTCTGTGCAAAGAAAAATAAATTCTTACAATTTTCAAATGTTTTTATTTCGATACGTAATTTTGGTATCTCAATAACACAGCGAATATAGAATTAGTTTTTTAATTTCGTTCTGTAAATAATTTATTTCGCTTTGAATAAGACTTACCTAAAACTTACCTTAGACCTTGATTTTATACTAATTGCGATCACAGCACCCTTAAAAGACTATGTACTTTGCCACAAAATTAATACCCGGCTAAATACACAATTTGAAAAAATAGAAGACCATGAAATATTTTTTAATATCGACGAACCAGCCTGGTCTTTCTCCAAATATTACTTTTTTGTAGAGCAAGGTGAGGTAGAATACTACTTAATTTGCAATAAAAGCAGCGACGGTTTTCTAATTCCGGAGATGAACAAAGTAGATTTTTTTATTATTATTAAAGAATTTATTGATAAGGAAGATTTGGATTATTTAATCAATGGTTTAAATAAACTGCCTGATATACAGGTGGCTGCAAAGATAGATCCGACCAAGTTAAAGAGCCGTGAGAATTTGGTAATATAAAAATTATATACTTGGTGTATTAAATACACTATATTTGACGGTTACAAACAAAGAACAAAAAAACAAAATATATAAATTTTAATGCAGTTTGATTATTTTAGATAATAATTAATGCTTTCTTTAAACTGCATTGCTAAAATCAATTAATTAAATGAAACCTTTTCATTCGAGAACTAAAATTGTTGCCACGCTTGGGCCTGCATCAGCAAAACCAGATGTATTATATAGTATGTTTAACGCAGGTTTAGATGTTTGCCGGTTAAATTTTTCACACGGATCACAAGCAGATCACCAGGCGGTTTTGGATACCATCCGCGATTTAAACCAGAAATACGATTATAATGTAGGTATCCTTGCCGATTTACAAGGTCCTAAAATCCGCATCGGTTTAGTGAAAGAAGGTGGCATTAACCTGATCAATGGTAAAACTACCGTAATTACAACTACCGAATGTATTGGTAACGAAGAACGTATTTACATCACTTACCAAAACTTCCCTCAGGATGTTCAGGCTGGCGAAATTATACTTTTGGATGATGGAAAGCTTCAGATGAAAGTGATTTCTACCAATTTAAAGGATGAAGTAGTTTGTGAGGTTGTTCACGGTGGTATTTTAACTTCAAGAAAAGGTGTAAACCTTCCAAATACTAAAGTTTCTATTCCTTCATTGACACCAGAAGACCGCGAAAACTTAGAGTTTGTTTTAGAAAACGATGTGGAATGGATCGGTTTATCTTTTGTGCGGAAGGCAGAAGATATTATCGAACTTAAAAAGATTATTGCTGAGCGTGGTAAAACAGCACGCGTAATTGCTAAAATAGAAAAACCAGAGGCTATTGCGAACATCGACGAAATTATTGCTGCAACAGATGGTATTATGGTTGCCCGTGGCGATTTGGGTGTTGAATGTCCGATGGAAGAGGTTCCATTGTTACAGAAAATGATTGTTGCTAAATGTAGAGCAGCTTCTAAACCTGTAATTGTAGCTACACAAATGTTAGAGAGCATGATCACTACCCCTCGCCCAACACGTGCAGAGGTAAATGATGTGGCCAACTCTGTTTTAGATGGTGCTGATGCAGTGATGTTAAGCGGCGAAACTTCAGTTGGAGAATTTCCGCTTATTGTAATCGAAACCATGCAAAAAATTATCCAGAACATTGAGCAGAACAATTATCCTTTCAATCCTGATAAGTTTTTAAAACCAAAATCGCCATCTTTCTTAAGCGATGCCATTTGCGATTCAGCTTGTTTCTTAGCGAAACAAACTAACGCCGTAGGTATTGTATCGATGACTTTAAGCGGTTACACTGCTTTCGAAATCTCAAGTCACCGTCCGGAAGCTTTAACCTTTATTTTTACCAGTAACAGGGCATTATTAAATGCAGTAAGTTTACTTTGGGGTGTAAGAGGTTTCTACTACGATAAGTGGGAAAGTACCGATAACACCATTATCGAGGTTAACGAATTCTTAAAAAGCAAGAAATTGGTTAAACAAGGTGATATCATTATCAATACTGCCGCTATCCCAATGGAAGCAAAAGGTAAAACCAATATGTTAAAAATTACGGTGATAGATTAATTTCTAATATCATATTTATAAAATGCTTCTGATTTTGATCGGGAGCATTTTTTTTATCAATAAAAAATATACTTTTGCAATCCAGCACGGAGAGGTGTCAGTCCGAAGGACCCCTATGGGGAGTGTTGATCGAGCAGGCTTGGAAAGTAGTGACCAATAAATTAATCTTTGTGCAATAAAAGATAATTATGTTTTATAGTTATATTTTGAAAAGCGAGAAAGATGGGAAGTACTATTTATTATGGGAGTACTGAAAACCTGGAAATAAGATTAATCAAGCATAATAGGGGAGATGTAAAATCGACGAAAGCTAGGCGTCCTTTAATCATTCACTTTTTTGAAGAATTTAATTCAAGAAGTGAAGCTTTTAGAAGAGAACAATATTATAAGTCTGTAAATGGCTACATTTATTTGAAACAAAATAAAATCATATAACCGGAGAGGTGTCAGAGTGGTCGATCGAGCACGCTTGGAAAGCGTGTGTACTGCAAGGTACCGCGGGTTCGAATCCCGCCCTCTCCGCTTTAGATCTATCCCAAGTTCTAATTAAAAGAATGCCTAAACTCCAAGGGAGATAAATGCGTTTTTGTTTTAAAGAACTTACTGAATGATTGTGGATGCTCAAAACCCAGTTGGTAGGCAATTTCACTTACTGATAATTCAGTCGTCGAAAGTTTTTCTTTTGCTTTTTCAACTAACTTTTCGTGAATAAGTTGCTGGGTATTCTGTCCAGTCAAAGCCCTGAGCATATCGCTTAAATAACGTGGCGAAAGGTTTGCTTCTGCGGCTAGGTATTCAACTGTTGGCAATCCGCTAAGCAAAGATTTTTCATCAGTAAAATAATTCTCCAATAAGTGTTCTATTTTAGTTAATACATCATTATTTACCACCTTTCGGGTAATAAACTGACGTTTGTAAAAACGGTTGCTATAATTGAGCAACACTTCGATGTAAGACACCAGCACATCCTGGCTAATTTCATCTATTGAAGTGTTCAGTTCTTCATTAATATTATCGAATAGTCCTAAAATTATTTTCTTCTCCTTGTCTGACAGAAATAATGCTTCATTGGTTTCGTAAGAGAAGAAACCATATTTCTTTATGGTCGAACCTAGCGGATAGTTACGGATGAGGTCGGGATGGAACAGAAGTGTCGTCCCATAATATTTAGCCTCATTATCTGCATAAATCAACTGGTTTGGTGAAGTAAACATCATACCGCCCTCGTTAAAGTCATAATAACCCTGCCCATAGCCCATTCGGCCTGTTGTTGAATATTTATAGGAAATCTTATAAAAGTTGAAAAAAAACGGGCGGTCTAACATTTCTGTATTGGTGGCCATCAGCGAATTATCGACCAAACTGATCAGCGGATGCGTGGGTCTAGGAACCTGCAGCAACGCATGTATTTCAGAGATTGTTGAAATGCGTAAAGGGGCTTTCTTTTCCATAATATAAAAGTACAAATATTAGGGCAACACAAAATACTGGGTTTGCATTGCCCTCGGTAATTAATTACCCAAAAATACCTTGACAAAATCGGCTCTGAAAGCTTCATCACCCTGTGCCAGTCGCTGTGCATATAAGGCCTTGGCATCTTCGCCAGCTACATAACGCAGTTTGTTTTTGCCATCTGTAGCCGCTTCGTATACAACTGCAGCAATTTGCTCAGGAGAAGAAGCCGTTTCCATCATTGAACCAAAACCTGCCATCATTGATTGTACCATCGGATCATAATCTTCGTTGCTTGCCAGTTCTAAAGAACGGCCCAAAAAATCTGTTGCAATTCCTCCTGGCGATACGGTTTTGATGTTTACACCAAAAGTGTTCAGCTCAAAAGCCATGCTTTCGCTCCAGCCTTCCAATGCCCATTTTGTAGCATGATAGGTTGAGCCTAGTGGGAAAGCGATTAATCCGCCTATAGAAGTTGTTGAGATAAACAAACCTTCTTTCTTTGCTCTGAAATAAGGAATGAATGCCTGCGTAACACGGATTACACCCAACAGATTTGTGTTAAGCTGTTTTACGATCTGTTCGTCGCTCAGTGCTTCTAATGGCCCAATTAAGCCATAGCCAGCATTGTTAAATACTACATCTACACCTTGTTCAATTGCTTTTTTTGTAGTCGATTGAATCTGAGCAAGGTTGGTCACATCCAAAGGAAGTACGGTAACGTTGTTTAATGCACTTAATTCTGTATCTTTTTCAGGGTTGCGCATGGTAGCAATTACATTCCAACCTTTGCGCTGAAATAATTTGGCAGCAGCATTTCCCAAACCTGTAGAAGCTCCTGTAATAAAAATTGTCTTTTGCATTTTCTATTGTTTTAAATTAACAATACAAAGTTGCGGCAAAGAGCAGATGCTGATGTAGCCAAATTGAGTTTGCTTGTAGTCTAAATGACAGCTGTTTTTTTGAAAGGGGGGAAGCTAAAGCGCCTTATTTGAGAGAAAATCCAGGTAATTTTACCTTAATTATTGCCGCTTTGTTGTAAGGATAACGCCAATATTTGCACCATTATTGCGCTTGGAAAAATATAGTTAAAAAACGTTGTTTTCATGTGTTATAGCCTATATTTTTGGGCTTGTCCTCCAAATTAAAACAGTAAGAATATGGGTAATTATGTAATTGGTTTTCACGAAATCGGCAGGTCTGAAATTTTAGAAGCAGGCGGCAAAGGCGCCAACCTTGGCGAGCTATCCAAAATTGAAGGGATAAAAGTGCCCGATGGCTTTTGCATTACAACCAGGGCCTATGAAAAAATAATGGCAAACAATAAGCAGCTTAATGGCTTGCTGGACGAATTAAGCCAGCTTAAAGCAGCAGATCTGCATGCCGTTAGTAAAACCAGCGCCAAAATCAGGACACTTATTGAAAACATATCCATTCCGGATGATATTGCCCAAGAGATCGGAAAGCATCTTGCCAATTTTCACAAATATGAAGCCTTTGCTGTGCGGTCCAGTGCTACCGCTGAAGACCTTCCATCAGCATCTTTTGCCGGTCAGCAGGACACCTACCTGAACATTATCGGAGAAGCAGCTGTCCAAAAACATATCAGCAAGTGCTGGGCATCATTATTTACCGATAGGGCGGTAATTTATCGTATTCAAAACGGTTTCGATCACCGTAAGGTGCAATTGTGTGTAGTGGTGCAGCAAATGGTCTTTCCGCAAGCGGCGGGGATTTTGTTTACTGCTGACCCGGTTTCCGGGAATCGGAAAATATTATCCATTGATGCCAGCTTTGGGCTGGGGGAAGCACTGGTTTCGGGTCTGGTAAATGCCGATAATTATCAGGTGAGCAATGGCCGTATTATCAATAAAAAAATATTAACCAAGAAGCTGGCCATTTATGCCTTAAAGGATGGCGGTACAAAATCTCATGCACTTTCAGCGGAAGAGCAAAATAAGCAAGTGCTAACCGATGAACAGATTTTGCAGCTTGAGCAGTTGGGGCGGAAGATCGAAGCACATTTTGGTAGTCCCCAGGATATTGAATGGTGCTTGGTCGACGATATCTTTTATATCGTTCAAAGCAGGCCAATTACTACTTTATATCCCATTCCAGAAACAAACGATACTGAAAATCATGTGTATATATCTGTAGGCCATCAACAAATGATGACTGATGCCATGAAACCACTAGGGTTATCATTGTGGCAGTTAAGGGCAGCAAGGCCAATGTTTAAAGCTGGGGGAAGATTGTTTGTTGATGTAACGGATAGTTTGTCTACCCCAGCTGGGAGGGAGAATCTATTAGATGCGATGGGGCAACATGATCCGCTCATCAAAGATGCATTGATTACCATCACAGAAAGAGGCGACTTTATAAAACAACTACCAGATGACGGAAAAGGCCCCGTGTTGGTCAAGAGTACTAAGGGCCTGTCGGCTGCCGATATTTTAGCGCAAATAGGAAACGACCCTGCTATCGTTGCTGGCCTGATTAAAACTAATGAGGCATCAGTAGAAACATTAAAACAAAATATCCAAACGAAATCAGGACAGGATCTATTTGATTTTATCCTGGAAGACATCGAGCAATCAAAGAAGATGATATTTGATTCGCAACATATGGGAGTGATTATCGCCGCAATGAATGCTTCATCCTGGATCAATGAAAAGATGGAAGAATGGTTGGGTGAAAAAAATCCAGCAGACACACTGTCTCAGTCGGCACCCAACAATATTACTTCAGAAATGGGCTTGGCACTATTGGATGTTGCAGATATAATCCGTCCTTATCCAGAGCTAATTAATTATTTGCAAGAGACAAAAAAGAATGATTTTTTAGATGACCTGATTCAATTTGATGGTGGAAAGGAAACCCGGAATGCAATCTACGCTTATCTCGAAAAATACGGAATGCGGTGTGCGGGAGAAATTGATATTACGAACACACGCTGGTGCGAAAAACCATCCATATTAATTCCCTTAATCCTCAGCAATATCAAAAACTTTGAGCCCAATGCTGGTAAGCGGAAATTTGAGCAGGGGAAACAGGAAGCTTTAAAAAAGGAAAATGAATTATTAGGTAGATTGACTCATTTACCAGATGGTGAACAAAAAGCTCTGGAAACAAAACAAATGATCAGTCTGCTCCGAAATTTTGCCGGTTATCGTGAATATCCAAAATACGGTATTGTTAACCGCTTTTTTGTTTATAAGCAGGCTTTACTAAAAGAAGTCGAAAAACTCGTAGATGCTCATGTTTTTCATGAAAAGGAAGATAGCTATTACCTCACTTTTGAAGAACTTTGTGAAGTGGTACGCACGCATCAAATTGATTACCAGCTTATTGTTGAACGAAAAGAAGAGTACAGCAAATACGAGAAACTTACGCCTCCACGGGTAATTACCTCTGATGGCGAAGTTATTATGGGTAAGTACAATCGCAAGAACCTTCCGGCAGAGGCCATTGTAGGTTTAGCGGTCTCTTCAGGAATGATTGAGGGGCGGGCACGGGTAATCCTAAACATGGAAGATGCTGACCTGGAAGATGGAGATATATTGGTCACCCCATTTACAGATCCCAGCTGGACCCCATTGTTCGTTTCAATAAAAGGTCTGATTACAGAAGTTGGTGGATTAATGACGCATGGTGCTGTAATTGCAAGAGAATATGGCCTGCCAGCTGTGGTTGGTGTAGAAAATGCCACCAAACTGATTAAAGACGGGCAGCATATTAGGTTGAACGGAACAGATGGGTATGTGGAAATATTAAAACATTAAATAAATAGGCCATCATATAAGACGGCCTATTTTTATTGATAACGTCAATTATTTTCTTATCGAAATCACTGTTTGTAAAATGACTGAAGTCATTACGAAAGCCAAACCGATATAAAATGACAGGTTCAATTCTTTACCCTCGTTAAAAAATATAAAGGCAAGTATTATTGCATAAACAGGTTCCAGATTAAAACTAAGGTTCACCGTAAAAGCAGAAATACGCTTTAAAGATTCGGCAAACAAGACATACAGACCAACAGTACAAAAAGAGGCCAGTAAAATGAGGTAGCCTGTATCTTTCATGCTTGGGATTATGGTTTCGACAGGAAAGAAATGTAGATACATAGGAAGTAAAATGCCCAAACCTACTGTTCCGCCAAACATCTGATAATAGTTGATAAGCCTACTGTCGTAAATTTTTACCAATCTTTCGTTATAAATGGTATAAAGTGCGGCAAAGGCAGAAGAGATTACACCTAAACCAATGCCAAGCTGATAGGACGAATCGAAGTGGAAAATCAAAGCGATGCCGAACAAGGTAAGCAAGCTTAACAATATTTCTGACAGATTAAACCGATATCGGTTAATAAGGGGCGCAAAAATTGCCGTGAAAAAGCTGGTTAAACAGTAGCATACCACTCCGACTGAGATATTTGAATACTTAATGCTGGCATAGAAAAACACCCAGTGCACCGTAATAAACATCCCTATTTTTGAAATGTTAAATTTCTCGTTTAGTTTAATGTCGGTTTTTACCTTAAATAGTTTTAAAACCAACCATAAAATAATTGCGGAGAAAAGGACCCTGTACCAAACTAAAAGACCTTCATTGAGGGATATAAGCTTACCGAATATGCCGGTAAAGCCTGCAAGTATTACAGCAAAGTGTAATACCAAATATGATTTTTTCATAAAGAGTTATCTGCCGTCCTGAAAAGGACAAGAATTAAAAATTAATAAATAAACGCAATATCAACTGCCAATAAAATAACCCGACAGCTTGACTATTGCATACAACTACACTATTTATTAAAATTTTGGTGGCGAAATAATGCTCTTTTTGTTCATATCTATTGTTTGAGATAAAGATAATAAAAATGTTATATAGTCAAAAGCCCGATGTCAGAAGTTAAGTTGTAAATAAATAGCCCACAAATTTGTGCACTCTATGCCTTCCCTATATGCCCTTTGTAGTTAATAAAGGATACGTCGCATGAATTTATATCAAGATTGATACCCATCATTTCCTAAAACAGTCTTATTTTTAGCGCAAGATTAACTAACATGATGAATAGATATTGGCTTACCGTAACGGCTTGTACTTTGGCCATTACAGCAAATGCTCAGCAGAAAGCTTTAACCGTTAAAGATTACGAAAGAGCGGAAAGTTTTATGAGCTACAATACAGCGAAGTACATCGACCATTCCACTGTGCAACCTAACTGGCTCGAAGGTGATAAATTTTGGTATACTACTAAAGCGAATGGTGCTGAACAAACTTTTTTGGTAGATCCGGTAAAGAAAACCAAAACGCTAACTACCGATTATAAAAGCAGTGCAACACCATCACGTGGTGGGGCTGGCCGCAATGAAGTTTTATCTCCCGATAGAAAAAAAGCTATTTTAATTAAAGATTATAACCTCTTTGTTAAAGATGTAGCTACAGGGAAATTAACCCAACTAACCACTGACGGTATTAAAGATTATGGTTATGCTACTGATAATGCGGGATGGAAACATAGTGATGCGCCAATTTTGCGCTGGTCGCCTGATTCGAAAAAGATAGCCACTTTTCAGCAAGATCAGCGTAATTCGAAAGATATGTACCTGGTAACTACTAATGTTGGAGCCCCAACGTTAAAAGCCTGGAAATATCCTTTGCCTGGTGATAAACAGATCGCGACCATCAGAAGGGTGATTATTGATGTTGAAAATCCAAAGATAATTTCGCTTAACATTCCTGCAGATCAACACCGTGCTACCTTAAGCGATGATATTTCGAGCAGTGGTACCTTTGATGATATCGATTGGAAAGCCGATGGCACTGAAGTCGCATTTCTGTCTACTTCCCGCGATCATAAAAATGAAAAATTCCGCATTGCCAATGCCACAACAGGTGCCGTTCGCGAAGTTTTCGAAGAAACCGTAAAAACACAGTACGAATCTGGTCAGGGCGCTATCAACTGGCGTTATCTTCCTGCCTCTAACGAAATTATCTGGTATTCTGAAAGGGATAACTGGGGACATTTATATTTATATGATTCAAGCAACGGCAAACTAAAAAACCAGATTACCAAAGGCGATTTTGTGGTTTCACGTTTGGTTAAAGTAGACGAAAAAACACGTACGCTTTATTTCATGGCTAACGGTCGCGAAAAAGGTAATCCTTATTTCAGTTACCTATATAAAATTGGTTTCGATGGGAAAAATTTAACCCTTTTAACGCCAGAAGCTGGTAATCACCAGGTCGTATTTTCTCCATCTTTCGAATATTTTGTAGATAGTTACTCGAAGCCTGATGTACCTGGCGTTACCGTTTTAAGAAGTATCAACGGTAAACTAATCAATACCTTAGAGAAAACAGATGTATCGAGGTTGGCCGCCGCAGGTTGGAAAGTACCTATTCCGGTTACTGTTAAGGCCAAAGATGGTAAAACAGATATCTATGGACTGGTTTTTACACCAACCAAAATGGATGCCAGGCAGAAATATCCGGTTATCGATTATATTTATCCGGGCCCTCAGGGTGGTAGTGTAGGCAGTTGGTCTTTTGCGGCTTCACGTGGAGATAATCAGGCTTTAGCCGAGCTGGGCTTTATTGTAGTCGTAATAGAAGGAACCAGTAATCCCGACCGCTCTAAAAGTTTCCATGATATGAGCTATGGCAATATGGCCGAGAATACCTTGCCTGATCAGATTGCAGCCATCAGACAGCTTTCTGCCAATTATCCTATTGATACAACTAAAGTAGGTATCTGGGGACACTCAGGCGGAGGCTTTGCCACTGCTGCGGCCATGTTCCGCTATCCGGATTTCTTTAAAGTAGGAATTTCTGAATCAGGTAATCACGACAACAGAAACTATGAGGACGACTGGGGCGAACGTTATAATGGCTTGGTAGAAAATTCGGATTATGAAGCACAGGCCAACCAAAACTACGCCAAAAACCTAAAAGGAAAACTGATGTTGGTACATGGTATGATGGACGACAATGTACCACCTTACAATACATTATTAGTAGTTGAGGCATTAGAAAAAGCAAACAAATCTTTCGATCTGGTGATTTTTCCAAATAGTGCACACGGTTATGGCGATTACTCGCCTTACATGACACGCCGCCGTTGGGATTACTTTGTACAACATCTTTTAGGAGCAGAGCCGCCTAAAGATTATCAAATGAAAGCTAGTACAAAATAACGTTTACAAGAGCAACCTAATCAGTTGCTCTTTTTTATTTATATTACCTTCGCAGTTAAAAAAAGTGCTTTTTAAGTTTTTGTTAATTAAGCAAATCATATTATGGGAAAAACCAAAGGTCAGAATAATGTAATCATCACCGGTGCTACAGGAATGGTAGGTGAAGGGGTATTGATGCAATGCTTAAACAGCCCTAAGATTGATACTGTTTTAGTGATTAACCGCAAACCGTGTGGTTATAGCCATCCAAAGCTTAAGGAGATCATCCATCCTGATTTTTTCGATTTTTCGCAGATTGAAAATCAGCTTTCGGGTTACAATGCCTGTTTTTTTTGTTTGGGAATTACCTCAGTAGGTGTTGATGCCGATACTTATTATAAAATGACTTATACCCTAACCATGCATGTTGCCGAAACGTTAAGCAAGCTGAATGCTGATATGACTTTTTGTTATGTTTCTGGAGGTGGAACGAATGAGAATGGCCGTTTAAAATGGGCCCAGGTAAAGGGGAAAACTGAAAACGATCTGATGAGATTACCTTTCGCTCAGGTGTTTAATTTTCGCCCGGGTTTTATTAAACCGTTGCCAGGACAGAAATACGCTCATAAATTTTATGCTTATATCAATTGGTTATTTCCTATTGGAAGGGCTATTTACCCAAGTGGTTTCTGTACCATGGCCGAACTGGCACAGGCGATGATCAATACCTTGAGCCATAATGGTGAAAGGCGGATTTTGGAGGGCAAAGACATCATTGCTTTAGCTAAAGAATAAGCTCAGGCACCGCTTAGGTACCCGAGCTCATCTTCAGCAGGTTTAAGGATTTAGTTTAGGTTAATTGATTATTTTGGGTTTAATATAAAACAGCGGTTGCGTCTTTATCTTTTTGAGATAATACGGTTGCACCCGAGCCGCATTGGCCACCGTTCATGAGCGACTGGGAATCTGTTCCGGTAACACCAGGAACATTTGTTGCAGTTGACTCGCCTTGGGCTGCCCAGTTGGTATGTCTGAATGAGATGCAGTGACCAAATTCATGACAAATGGTTCTGGCACGTTGAGCAAATGAATTACCCGCAATGTAACTTTTATTGATTTTGATTAAAGCACCTGCGCTTCCGCCCGATGGAAACTGCCCCTGGCCACAAACACCCGAACCTAAATTTTCATCTTTGATCAGGATGTCATAAGGTGCCGAGGTTACAATATTAAGGCGTAGTGTAGAACCAGATACACCATTCCATTGTGCAATGGCATTATTAATTTCGCTGCTCATTGAAGTCATAGACGGGTCTACAAAAACTCTGATATTTAGCTTATTAGTGCTGTTTACAATACTTCCGGTATAATACTGCTCTGTTTTTGGTCCAGCGCCATTAGTCGTAATTACCATGTTTTTAGGAAATATAATATCTTCTTCAACGATATATTCGTTTCCATTATCTACAATACTCGATTCGGGGAATCCTAGATTTTTAATGTGCTGTAAAACCTTATCGGCATTTTTTACAGTTTCTTGTGGTTCTGTTGTTGATGTTTCTTGGTTTTTTTTACATGCAGCAATTACAACTGCAACCATCGCTACGATTGCGATTTTTTTTAGGTTTTTTTTCATTGGTAAAGAGGTTAGTTAATCCTTAAGAGCTGATGAAACAAATGTAACAGAACGTGTTACATGAATTTTAAGCAAGCCGCGAATTTTACACGAAAACTTAACTGGCATTTAGTGTGGCTGTTTAAAGCTGTTATTGTATTTAAAAATTTACACGAACAATCTATTTTTATAGGTAATATTTTAGATATACAGAAATTGTTATGTGTTTTTGCTGCGATAAATGAATTTTAAATCATGGCAATATCAAATATTAAGCTTGATAAAAAATAATTTCTGTTCTGATTTTACACTGCCATAGGGTTGTCAGTGGCCTGTATTTACTTTGTTTAACTAAAACAAAAAGACATGGTACAGGAACAATTATTCGCAGAAACAATGGAAGAAACTTCCCTTGTGTATTTAATGAAAAATTATGCTAACTATAATTTCTGGGCAAATTTAACCTTGGTAAATTGGTTAAAAAATCATCCGGAAGAATTATTGGAGCAAGAAGTATTATCGAGTTTTAAAAGTGTAAAGTTAACGCTCGCCCATATTTTACAGGCACAGGAGTATTGGTATTCAATTCTCACTAAAACTGAATTCGAATTTCGCGAATATGGAAGCTTGAATGATATTTTTCATGCGCTGTTGAAACAGTCAGAAAACTTAGCCGTTTATATTACTGCAATCAGTGAAGATAGATTTAACGAGAAAACTGAAATTCAAAGTCCTTGGTTTACTTCAGATTTTCAGAATTTTGAATATGTGTTACATGTTTTTAACCACAGCACCTACCACCGTGGCCAGATCATTACCATTTGCCATAATTTAGGAATAACAGGTGCTCCTATGACGGATTATAATTTCTATAATGTAATGGCAAAATAAAATACCATTCGTTAAATAATGGCTTGTTGGAAAATCTTATTCAATATGGATCTTCCGACAAGCTGTTTTGGTATATTAGGCTACCTTCTATTATTTTTTATTGTCGTATTTTCTTTGATTGTCCTTGTTGGAAGTTTGATCTGACCGCTGGCCGCCACCATTGGTTATTCCCTGAATTTTTTTATCCGTTTTAACATCGTGGTTAGCTCGATCGGCTATTGAACTGCCTTGAACCGTTGGATTGTTTTTTGGTGTGATCGTATTTTTCATAACGCAAAGATTTAGTGAATAAATTGCAGAGCGCTATAATAACAACCAATGTGGGATTGGATATGTTTTGATTTTTTGAAATTCTAATATTTCTCATGGCGTAGTCCGTCATTCCCAACTTGATTGGGAACCACGTAGTGCTCATGAATGCCTTTGAAGAGAAGAAAGCTTATGAATAATCGTAATGCAATAAGCTTTAAGATTCCTCCTTCGAGAGAATGACGCTCGACTAAGGAAACCTAGTACAACAAAAATATAGTTGGTTGCTTATGCAGGTCTATTTCTTCTTTGCGCCAATTGTAAACGCTTTGGGTTTTAATAAATTCATCCTCTGCGGTGAGGTTGCTGGCTACGCAAACCTGTGTATTGGGCTTGCAGCTTTTTAGCACTTCTTCAAAAAGCTGATTATTGCGAAAAGGTGTTTCGATAAATATCTGTGTTTGTTTGTAACGGCTTGCCGATAAATCTAAATCTTTAATCCGCTTGGTACGTTGTTCTTTATCTATTGGTAAATAACCCCAAAAAGCGAAACTCTGTCCGTTAAAACCTGAGGCCATAAGGGCCAGTAAAATCGAGCTTGGCCCTACCAGTGGCACTACTTTAATACCACGTTTATGTGCTTCGGCAACAATATCTGCACCAGGATCGGCAATACCAGGGCAACCAGCTTCGCTCATTAAGCCTACGTCTTTTCCGGCAGCAAGCTCAACAAAAAACTGACCCAAATCTGTTCGGTTATGTTTACCATAATCGTGCACAATTAAATCTTTCTGCGGCGTTTTTAAACCTGCCTCTTTTAAAAAGCGACGGGCTGTTTTACTATTTTCTACAATGTAGGTATCAATCTGGTTAATGGTATCAACCAAATAAGGGGTAAAAGTTTTGTGTGCTACCTCTTCAGCCAATGGTACGGGAATAAGGTATAAAGTGCCTTTTTGCATGTTACAAAAATACTCACAATAAATAGAATTTAAGTTCTAAAGTTGATAGAACTGGCAATATAATCTCTTTTGTAAGCAAAGGTGTAGCAAATTTTATTTCTGACTGACTTATTTTCTGCACAATTAAACTTGGCTTAAAACGTTAAATATTAGTTAAATATGCCTTGTATGGCAATATTTGAGGGAAAATGCAAAAACTATGCTTGCATATTAAACCCTCGATAATTTTGGTTCTCTAATTGATACATACAGATTAGGTTATTAAAATAAACACACAAATGAAAACACTGAAATCTACGGCACTTGTGCTGGGGCTATTTGCGCTCCTTGCCGGAACCACAACCCTTGTCAGGGCACAAGACTACCAAAATGATTACCAGGATGATGGTTACAGCACTGGCAATATTTCTTTACAGACTTTTTACGATGAACTTTCGCCTTATGGCACCTGGATACAAGACCCACAATATGGATATGTTTGGCGCCCTGATGTAGATCAAAGCGAATTTCGCCCATATTATACAAATGGACGTTGGGCAATGACCGAATACGGTAATACTTGGGTTTCCAATTACGATTGGGGCTGGGCACCTTTCCACTACGGCCGTTGGGTAATTAACAGTTACAGGCAATGGATCTGGTTGCCAGATACCAATTGGGGACCAGCATGGGTAGATTGGAGAAGCGGTGACGGTTACTACGGCTGGGCACCAATGGCACCAAGCATTAGTATCAATTTAAGTTTTGGCCGCCGTTATGTGGTACCAGAATTTTGCTGGAACTTTATTCCACAGCGTAATATTTATATCCATACCTTCCCAAGGTACGATTATGGTCGCAACAATGTATATATCCGAAACACCACCATCATCAATAATACTTACGTTTATAACAGAAGAACATATTATGGTGGGCCAAGGGTTGAAGATATCAGACGTGCAACCAATAGGGACGTAACTGTTTATCGTTATGCCCAAAGTTCAAGACCTGGCGCAAGCAGGGTTGGTGGTAGAGAAGTTTCTATCTACAGACCAAGGCCTGAACGTAATTCAGTAGATAACCGTAATGCGGCGCCAAGAAGATTTGAACAAGGTAATGCCGGTATTAGCAGAGGTGGAAGGAATGAAGGTTATACCAATCGCGATCAAAGAGACGGTAGTAACAACGATAACCGTTTTGGATCGAGAGGAGATAACCGTAATGCACAACCTGATAGGAATAACGGTACCATAAGCAGAGATAATAATCAGCCTAGTAACAGAGGAGAAGTTTATAACAGAGATGCTAATGGACGTGCGAGCCGTGGCAATGCCAATGGAGTTGACGGAAGAAACGGACAAGAAAACGTAAATCGTGGTCAAGATCAGCAACGTTTTGAGCAGATGAGGCAACAACGTATGCAACAAGACCGTATGAGTCAAGATCAGCAACGTGCACAGCGCGATATGCAGACACAACAACGTGGTCAGATAGATCAGCAACAACGTGCGGCCCAAATGGAGCAACAAAGAGCGCAGCGTAACGAGCAATTGCAACAACAACGCACACAACGCGATGCTCAGGTACAGCAACAACGTAATGAGCAGATGCAACAGCAGCGTGCACAACAGGCTCAGGCTCAGCAACAAGAAAGGGCTCAGCGCGATGCACAGATGCAGCAACAACGCAATGAGCAAATGCAGCAACAACGTGCACAACAGGCTCAGGCTCAGCAACAAGAAAGGGCTCAACGCAATGCACAGATGCAACAACAGCGCAATGAGCAAATGCAACAGCAACGTGCGCAACAAGCCCAGCAACAACAGCAAGAAAGGGCACAACGTGATGCTCAAGCTCAACAACAAAGAGCTCAGGAACAGCAACAGAGACAAGAACAAAGAAGATCGGAAGCGCCACAACAAAGAGGTGGCGGTGAAGGTGGAAGACCTTCAAGAGGTGGTAGGGGATAAATTGAAAAGTCCCGATGAAAATCGGGACTTTTTTATTGTTAGGACTTATTCCTGGTTCGGATGGATTTTAAGAAGATCGCTATATTATTCGTTAATATTTATTTTACTTTAAAAACCTGAAATTCGGCTAAATGTGTATAATCCTGTGGCCCTTCGGTCATTTCTAACTTCAGGAATCTTATTTTAGTGGGGGCATCGAGCTCATAGTTCTGTAAAGCTTTTAAATTGGGGTCCATGGCTTTTGCTGTTAAAAGATTAGTCCAAACGGTGCCATCAACACTTCCTTTCAGGTTAAATTTGGTAAACCCTGTATTGTTGTTGTTGCGGGGAGCCATAGATATACTTGTTACATTGGTTAGTGCAAGCATATCCACCTGGATCCAATGTGGGTATAGTAAGACGGTGGGTGAATATTGCGAATGCCAAAAAGTTGCCAGGTCGCCATCAATTACACTAGCAAGTGATCCATCGCCAGCCTGGGTGCTTGATGCGGTAAGCGCCCACCCCGTTCTATCTGCAAGAATCTCTGGTGCCTTATACGTCACAGAAGTAATAAACATTGTTTTTAACAAAGGATTGATCTTATATCCAGAAGCATCAATAATACTGATCGGCAACATATATACTTTGTTGGGATCCAGGTTTTTAGAATTGTATTTTAAGGAAACCAGGTTGGAAGTAATTGCTCCGCTTAATATGGTTACATCTAGCCCGCTAATAGTATAAGCACTTTCGGGGAGTTTAAAATAGGGTGTAAGGTTTTGACTGGTACGTACAACATTTACGCTATCAAAGGCTTTATCATCTATCTTAAATTTCACCGTAATATTGTTTAGAGGCAAACCTACAGCAGCGAAAGATGCACCAAAATCATAGGATACAACAGTATCCTTTGTCGGATAGACGGTTATTTTTTGTGCATTGGCTTGTCTGGACACATACACCAATGCATTTTCTTTAGTGTCTGATTTTTCAAGGTATGCCTCTTCTTTCTTACATGCACTCATAGCTGTAAGAACAGCTATGATACAGGATAATATTTTATATAGTTTCATATAATATCGTTTTAAGTTAGTATCCTGGAAGCTGAACAATTTGTTTGTTCCTGTCCATTTCATTCTGACGATAAGGGAGGAAATAAAATTTACGTTGCCATAGTACTCTGGAGGTTGCAACTACCCGCTTGTAAAAAGTCGGGTCAGACAAAGAAGTGCCAGCATCCATGTTCATGCCATAAAAATCGCCACCTTGTTTCGAACCGGTTTCATCAGGGATTTTCCATCGGCGTACATCCCAGAACCTGAGACCTGATTCGTAGCAGAGTTCGATTCGCCTTTCCAGGCGGATTTGCTTCCGCATTTCTATCTGGCCGAGGTCTGCAGGGATTGCTGGTATCCCTCCCCGTGTACGTACATCATTCAGGTATTTTAATACATCGGCATTACCTGGCTGCGATTCGTTTAAAGCCTCTGCATAACTTAAATATAGTTCGGCCATTCTTATCAGCATAGCAGGGCGGGCGGGATTACTTCCTGTGCTTAAGTTGGTATTGGGATGAATGTTTTTTCTGGCTGTATACCCTGTTTTTGGATAATCACGTGCATTTGCTTTTTTGCCCGACGCCGCTGTAGAATAATAAGTAACATAGGTTTGCCCTGCTGCAGGAACCACCGGTATTACGGCGCCGCTAAAGGTTACGTCAACATAAAAACGGGGTTCTCTTCCAACATACATATTATTTGTGCCTGCAGAATAATAAGGTGTTGCAGTGTTGGTGAAAGTTGTTTCGTTATATGAAGGCGTTTCTTTAATTGTACGCCCATCTGCCATTCTGAAATCATCAACAAGTTCCTGTAATACACCAATGCCATTCCAGCCATTGCCAGATAAGGAATTTTTTGGTGCACAGTGCTGAGACCAACCAGACTGTATATTGGTTGCCCTTCTTAGCCAAATACCTTCTTCTTTCCAGCCATCCCAAAACATATCCCTGGTTGAATTAAATCCCTGAAGAAATAAGTTGGCATTTTGTTTTATAAAAAGTTTATGGCCCTGGGCTACATTCAGATCAATGGCTCTTTTCATTGCTTCGGCCGCAGCCGCCCAACGGGTAGGATCGTAAGTTTGGTTAAATAATTGCTTTCCATCAAAGTTCTTCCAGTCTGCAAATTCTGAATTTCCGTTAAACAGCGGGCTGGCATGCGCCAGTAAAATCTGGGCTTCAATTGCTGCTGCTATTGGTAATGTAATCCGGCCTACCTGATAATCATCAACGGTATTGGAGCCTGTAAGGTGTAAGCTCGTTAGGCTGGCTTCCGATGCACGCATTTCATTCAACACAAACTTTACGCATTCATCCCACGAACTTCTTGGAATTTGAAAATTATTATTTGGCAAACCCGAAACCAAGGGGGCTATGGCTGCCGGACCTACTTCTTTCATCAGCAACCAGTGATAGTAGGCCCTTAAAAAGCGTGCTTCTCCTTTGTATTCTTTTACAATGGATTCGCCGTTCTGTTGGTCTAAAAGTTCCTTACACTCATCAACCCGCTCCAGGAAAATGTTAATGTTCCGAATCAATTGGTAATAGGTTTCGAAACGTGTAGGCGAATTATCGCTGGTAACCGCTCCAGAATTGATGGTTAAGGCATTGCCTGTTCCCCAGTTGGCATACTCCAGCTCATCGCTGATGCCGGCATATTGATAGCCATAAGGTTGATCCCATATATCCTGTATACCTGCATACAGGCTAAAGAACCAGCGTTCGGTATTGGCCCGGTTCGAAAATACTTTATCTATGGTATTGATATTATCTGGTACGGTATCAAAATATCCTTTTTTACAGCTTGTGGGTATAAATAGGAACGGTATTAATAGCGCCAGAATTAATTTTTTTGCGAATCTGTTTTTCATAATCAGTTAAAATTAGCACGTAAACCTAAATTGAAAGTTGAAATGTTTGGATAAGATGCCCCGCGGCCATCGCCCAGTTCAGGATCCCAGAATTTCCATTTTGAAAAAGTTAACAGATTGGTGCCATTGGCATAAACTCTCAGCTTTTTAACGGCAACTTTGCTCAATGCCTTTATACCAAAAGTATAACCCACCTCTGCGCTTTTCAAGCGGATGTAATCTGCACGTTTAACCCACCAGGTACTGGAATCATAGTTTGTAGTAACATCCTGGTTGGTAGATAAGCGCGGATAAAATGCGTTTGGATTAGGGTTTTCTACCGTCCAGCGATCAGTTATTTTGGTATACATATTTCCAAAAGTAGCGCCCTGAGAGAAAGGCGTTGTTCCCGTACCGCCGTTATAGCTGAAATCAACCTGACCAGCGCCCTGGAAAAAGAGCACAAAATCAAATCCTTTATAGCCTGCCCCAATGTTTAGTCCATATAAAATTCTTGGGATACTGCCATAACCAATGGCTTGTTGGTCAAATGTGGAGATGATACCATCTCCATTCAAATCTTTATAACGGATATCGCCAGGACGTACATTTCCTGCTTGTATAGGTGCATTGTCGATTTCATTCTGGTCTTTAAATAATCCCATGGCTACATAACCAAAACGCTGGCCAATAGCGTGTCCGGTGCGGTTAAGCCATGGGTATTGCCATGGTGGTAAACCATCAAAAATATTCTTGTTCTCATTCATGTTGAAGGTTCCCCTGAAAGTTACAAAGCCATCTCTGAAGCTCTTATTGTAGTTTAAAGTCAGATCGATACCACGGTTTGCTGTTTTACCCACATTTACATAAGGGATATTGGTGTTCGTGAATCCGGAAATGTATGGAATGGTGTAATTTTGAAGTAAGATGCCGTTTCTTTTTTCTTTAAATAACTCCACAATCAGTTGAAGATCATCTTTTAAGAAATTGATTTCAATACCGAGGTTGTGTCTGAAACCGGTTTCCCATTGTACGTCGCTACCGATTCTGTTTTCCTGATAGCCAGTATAAGCCCTGTCTGCTCCCGGAATACCGAAAGTATATGAAAATGCGTCACCTAAAGTTGATAAGAATAAAAAGCGGGAATTGGTATTGCTGTTACCCGTTAGGCCATAGGTATAGCGGAATTTCAGATAAGATACAATATCTTTAACAGGTTCAAAAAACTTCTCTTTCGAAGCTACCCAGCCCGCACCAACTGAAGGGAAGAAACCAAAACGTTTGCTCGGAACAAAGTTTTCAGATCCTGAATAACCAAAATTGGTCTCAATAAAATACTTGTCTTTATAACCATAATTTGCCCTACCAACCAGCGAACGCTGCCTGAAGGGTATAGAGCTGATCAAGTCGGTAGCATTTCCATTCACATAGTCGGATTGATTGAAAAGCAACAAACCTGAAACATCATGATTACCGTATTTTCTCGAATAGTTAAGGGAAGTTTCTGTATAAAATCTTCTGTTACTGTTCCGGTCGGCCGAAAAGCCCAATACATCTGAACCAGTTTCAGCAATTCTGGTAATAAGTTTGCCGCTAGCATCCCGGCCAGTAGCCAAATAAGATTGCAAGGTTCTCGACCGGGTTAAGCTGCTTCCGTTAACAGCATCGAAAGCAAACATGGTTGAAAAGGATAATCCTTTGGTTAGGAAGTCCAGTTCCTGAATTACTTTGATGTTACTTCTAACAGTATTTGAATAGGTGTTTGAATAACCGTTGGCAACTAGGTAGTAGTAGGGGTTAAATGGAACACCAGGATATTTGGGCCACTGGCCGTTCGAATAAATAGGAGGTACCACATGTGGCGCCTGCTGTGTGGCATAATCAAAAATTGCATTTACACCAGCTGATGGCGTATTGTAATTAGTAATAAATCCGTTAACTCCGAGTTCAAGATTGGTACTTTTGGTTACCTTAACGCTTACATTACTGTTAAAATTAAATCTTTCAAGCTTTAAGGTCGAGTTAAAAGATTGTGCTTCGGCCTGTTTAAACATTCCTTCCTCTGTGTAATAACCGGCCGATACATAATATTTTGCAGCATCTACACCACCACTTACATTCAGATTGGCTCTGCTGGCACTCGAAAAATCATTAAACAGATAATCGTACCAGTTTACATTAGGATATAAATCGGGATCTTCTCCGCTTGCATGTTTCGCTATAACAGCCGGATCATATTGTGGCGTTCTTCCCCTGGTTGATAAGCTTTCATTATACAAAGTCATAAAGGTAGGCGCATCTATAAATTCCGGAAGCTCCGTAAATTTTGAGCGCGAACTGTTTAGCTCCACATTGATATTGGGTTTACCTATTTTACCTTTTTTGGTATTAATGAGGATTACGCCATTGGCACCCCTTGTACCGTATACTGCGGTAGCTGTTGCATCTTTTAATATCGTGAAACTTTCTACATCCTCAGGGTCAATGTTGTTGATCGGCCTGTCTGGAACACCATCTACAACTAGTAACGGCGATTGAGGGCTACTGGCAAAAGTTGCAATACCCCGGATAAAAATATCGGCTCCATCTGCCCCCGGTGCCCCACCACGTTGCGTAGAGATTACACCTGCCAAACGTCCGGCCAGTGCGGAGGTTAAATCCCTTACAGGGAGTTTTAGCTCTTCAGGTTTAATAGTAGCCTGGGCACCTACCACACTTACCTTTTTCTGTCGTCCAAAGCCAATAACGGCAATTTCGTTCAAACTTCCTGATTCAGGCTCCATGATAACGTCAATATCTACCCTGTTCCGAACAGCTACTTCAACACGCTTATACCCAACATAAATAAATTCAAGCGAGTCTGTAGCTTCAACATCTATGGCATATTTTCCGTTTAAATCTGTTAAAACGCCATTTCTGGTGTGTCGTACCCGTACAGTAACACTTGAAATGGGCAAGCCTAGTTCATCCTTCACAGTTCCGCTAACCTTATATTTTGCCTGTACAAGAATGGGTTTGGGTATTGCGGAACTTTGATCGGGTACTGGTTGTTCTTTTTTTGTGATCACGATTGTTCGCTCATCAATCGTAAATACGAGTGGCTGGTTCATCAGGCAAATTTTCATTACCTGATCTAATGGAGTATTGTTAAAATCAGCATCGAGGGTGCGGCTGGTTTTTAATACTCTCGGAAGATAGAAAACATCGTAGCCCGTTTGTTTCTCAATCTCTTCAAATACCCTGGCAATACTCACGTTTTGCTGTTTAAATGTTAGTCTTTGTGCGTAGCTGACAGCACTGACCTGCATGATCGTTACAAAGAGTAATAACGTCGTTAATTTCATAAATCGCAGGATTTTAGGTATAAAGGAATAGCCCCCTAATATTCTTAGGTAAAATTTATACATTTGGTTTGTCTTGTTTTAGGTTAAAAAATAGTGTGCAAACTAGTTTTACTCAGGCAAGTCGTTTGCTGGAAGTGTTGGTCGCACTTCCAGTTTTTATTTTAACCTCACCTGAAAGCAGCTTTCTGTTAATCGTAATCTGATTTTTTCATGTCTGTTTTTGATTAGTTTAGTTGATATAATAATTAATTGGTTTTTGTTATTCTACAATGATTTCGCGCCCTTTTACTGTAAACTTGAAGGCTTTGGCCAATTCCATTTTCTTCAATACCTGATTAATGTTTGCGTATTTGGAAATCCGCCCGCCCAATAACTCATTTTTCAGTTCTGGCCGCTTATAAATAACCTGCACATTATACCATCTGGCAACTTCGAGCATACCGGCCTCCAGGGTTTTATCAGTGAAACGGAAAACGCCATTTTTCCACGCTATAGCATATTCAGTATTTACTTTATCAATTGAAATGTTATCCCCGTTGACTGTTGCCTGTTCTCCGGGGGAAATAATTTTTTGATTCGCCTTATTTTTAATTTTAACACTTCCTTCGAGTAAGGTGGTTTTTGCTATTGATTCATCTTGGTAAGCGTTTACATTAAAATGTGTACCCAATACCTCCACTTCCTGCGTGCCTGTTTTAACAATAAAAGGATGGTTTTTATCTTTAGCGATTTCAAAATAGGCTTCGCCAACCAGGTTAACCGAGCGTTTCCCGGAATGAACCAAAGCCGTGCTATAAGAAAGACTGGATGCAGCGTTTAACCAAACCAGGGACCCATCAGGCAAACGAACCTGATAGGTTTCTCCATTGTTGGTAGAGAGCGTATTGATTTGATCCGGAAGTGTTGTTCCTTTTATCTCATAAATCAATAAGCCATTTTTAGTTTTGGTAATGGTTACACCAGCCTCACTTGCGAGTTCGCCATTTACCGCGTCAGATAATTTGATTGTTTTGCCGTTGGCCAGTTTAAGTGTTGCTCCTGTTGAGCCAGGCGTAATGTGCGTGTTTGTATCGGCCAAACTGGCCAAACCGGCATTTCGCTTTAAATAAAAAAGGCTGGCACCGAATATTATGATAACTAATGCAGCAGCAATTCCTATCCAACGTTTCGGCTTTCGCTGAGGTTGTGGCAAGGGATAAATATTTTCACTTTGTATTTTAGTACGGATTTCTTCGCCATCGCCAAACAGGAAAACAGCCGGACTAAATTGATTTTCATCAAACGCCTCCCAATAGCCCTTAAGCAATCGTTTAACCTGTTCTTTATTACAGGGGTCGGCCATCAGCAATAGAAATTCTTCCTTTTCTTCAGTAGAATTTAAGTGCTGCAATTGCCGATCGAATAAAAAATTCAATCTCTGGTTTTCAGTCATATCTGGTTAGGATTCTAGCGAATCATTACTAAAGACGCAGAGAAATAGAAAACGGGATATAAAAAGAAATAAAATAAGAAAAAAAGCTTAATTCATACTCAGGATAACAGAAATGGTTATTGCTGTATGTAATTTTAGAAACTTGGATACCGATTTGGTTGCCCATTGCTGGTATTTTTTAACAGATTCAATAGATATTCCCATTTCTCCTGCAATTTGCCTGCTTTTTAGTCCCTGCTGGCGAAGTTGTAATACCCTTTGTTGCGAGGGCGGCAATTCTGCAATAGCCTTGATCAGAATATTCTGATATTCCTGATCTACATTAAAAATTTCTTCACTTTCATTAAGGCTTAATACTTCTTCTGCATACAACTGGCTATGTTTTTTGTCTTTAACCATTCGGCGAATAGCACTGATGGTATAGTTACGTGTTAAAATAAAAAGATAAGCGGTGAACTTATCCAGTTTAGGTAATATTTCTCTGTTTTCCCATACTTTCAAGAATATATCCTGTACCATCTCTTCACAGCTTTCTACAGATTCGAGCATGGTGTAAATATATTTGATTAAAGGACTATGGTATGCACGAAACAATTCGGCAAAGGCAATCCCATCGCCATTTGCTATTTCCAGTAGCAACTCTTTTTCGTTTGGAAGAGGTTTAATCGCCATTGTTTAGTTTCGCTGTAAGATAAAACTAAGTATTTTTAATTAAGTGCAAAGAATAAATTTAGGTTAATATGGTAATGATCAACTATAAATAATGCCTTGGTAAAATAAATGGTATTATCTAGGGCTATAAAAAATATACGCTTCATTGTGGATTGGTTTTTGCGAGATGAAAAAAATAAAAACACCTGTGGGTTAAATATGTTTAATAAGTAAATCACTAAGAACATGAAAAAAGAGACAAAAATTATAGTAGGCGTATTAGCTGGAGCTGCACTTGGCGCAACAATCGCGTTGGCATTATCTTCAGATTCTGGTAACGATTTAAAAGGTAAAGTATCAGACTGGTTAGCTGATATTTTAGATAC
The DNA here is from genome assembly GCF_011759615.1 of Pedobacter sp. SG908. Classification (NCBI taxonomy): domain Bacteria; kingdom Pseudomonadati; phylum Bacteroidota; class Sphingobacteriia; order Sphingobacteriales; family Sphingobacteriaceae; genus Pedobacter; species Pedobacter sp. SG908. The sequence continues at coordinate 871,426 of NZ_JAAOYY010000003.1, read as the reverse complement.
CTCAAAAGGTAAATTAGCAGGTTTGGCCGATAAAGCGAGCAGTGTAGCCGATAAGGTAAAAGATAAAATAGCAGAAATAAATGCGTAAAGAATTGGAAGTGCCGGAAATATCCGGCATTTTTATGCTATATATATTCTAACCACCATCTTGATGAACATTGCTTTTCATGGTGCCGCCCGTACGGTTACGGGGAGTAAGCACCTTATTATCTTAAAAAACGGCACTCAGATTTTATTAGATTGTGGTTTATTCCAGGGGATGGGCCGCATTACGGATAAATTAAATGACTTTTTTGGTTTCGATGCCAAAAAGGTTACTTACATGGTTTTATCACATGCACATATAGACCATTGTGGCTTATTGCCTAAATTGGTTGCTGAAGGATTTGAAGGTGAGATTTTTTGTACTTCGGCAACTATGGATCTGGCCCGTATTTTAATGATGGATTCTGCCAAAATCCAGATGCAGGATGCAGAGTTTTCTAACCGCCATCTGCGCGAAGGCGAAGAAATGGAAGAACCACTTTACACCGATGAAGACGTTACCAAAACGCTTAGTCTGATGAAAATTGTGGAGTATGAAGAAGATTTCGAGATTGAGACGGGAATTCGGTTAAAGTTTACTGATGCAGGGCATATTTTAGGCAGTGCTGCGGTACATCTTACCATTATGGAAGATGGAAAACCTACGCGGATTACTTTTTCTGGCGATGTTGGGCGTTACGGTGATCTGCTTTTAAAAAGTCCGCAGCAGTTTGATCAGGCCGATTATATCTTAATGGAATCAACCTATGGCGATTCATTACATAAAGACCTCGATCCGATCGAAAACATGCTTTTTGAGATCATTAACAATACCTGCAAAATTAAAAAAGGCAAAGTAATTATTCCAGCTTTTGCCGTTGGCCGTACTCAGGAATTACTTTATGCGTTAAATGGGCTTGAACTAAAGGGTAAATTGCCTGATGTTCCATATTACGTAGATAGTCCTTTATCTTCGAAAGCAACCCAAATTCTTAAAAACCACCCTGAAGTATATAATAATGGCGTTAAGGAAACTTTAAAAATTGATCATGATGTATTTGCTTTTAAAGGCCTGCGTTTTATTGAAAGTGTAGAAGAATCTAAAGCTTTAAATGCCGATCCAAGACCTTGTGTAATTATTTCTGCATCAGGTATGGCAGAGGCTGGCCGGGTAAAGCATCATATCCGTAATAATATCGGTAATCCCAAAAATACGATTTTAATGGTGGGTTACTGTGAACCAAATTCGCTTGGTGGCAAGTTAATTGCCGGACAAAAAGTAGTTGAGATTTTCCGTGACGAATATGAAGTTAAAGCCGAAGTACAATCGATAAAATCGATGAGTGCACATGGCGATTACGAAGATTTATTACATTTTTTATCGGGCCAGGATCCTACTAAAGTTAAACAGCTGTTTTTGGTACATGGAGAATACGAAGTACAACAACATTTTGCCAGCAAATTGAAAGATGCAGGCTTTGAACATGTTGCTATTCCTGAATACCATCAGGTATTTGAGTTGGAGTAAAATTGTTGACTAACTTATAACTTATTTGTTGTTATGATGTTTTTTTATTGCTCATTTTCTTTAAGCTTTAGTCTTTCAGCTTTCCTCCCTATCTTTGCCACATGGATGTTTTTGGTAAAGCGTTAACTGATATTTACAGAACAGGTGAGGCTGATACGCTTTGGTTACACAATTCGTACGGAGAGCCTGAAGAAATGCCTTTAGAATTCTTTTTCAGGGATGATGAAGATATGCCCGTTCTAGAGCTTCAGGCATTACACATGTGCAATGGCAGGGTATTGGACATTGGTGCCGGTGTTGGAAGCCATGCTTTACTTTTACAGGCCTTTAATATCGATGTTACGGCTATTGATATTTCAGAAGCAGCGGTGAATATTATGAAAGACCGTGGTGTAAAAAAAGCATTCATACAGGATATTTTTACCTATCAGGAGAAATTTGATACCATTATTATGCTCATGAACGGTATAGGTTTAACAGGAACTTTGCCCGGGTTTAAAGATTTTCTGATCAAATTAAAAGAGCTCATCAATCCTAACGGACAAGTGATTTTCGATTCTTCTGATATTGCTTATTTATATGAAGATCTACCTAAACCGCAAAATAAATATTATGGAGAGGTATCTTATCAGTACGAATATAAAGGCGAAAAAGGCAACTGGTTTAATTGGATTTATATAGATGAAGAAACCATTAAACAGGTTGCGAAAGAAACAGGATGGGATGCTGAATTGATTTTTGATGATGGCGAAGATCAGTATTTGGTCAAATTGACTTTAGCGCAATAATCTTAAAGTCATAAAGCTTTTCATGCCCATATTTTAAATTAGTTGGCTCATACATTTGTTATATACGAATTATGAGCAATACAAAAATAAAGCTAAGTGTCTTAGATCAATCACCGGTTCGCAAGGGTGTTACTGCCCGTCGTGCCATTGAAGAAACCACTATTCTTGCACAAGAAACCGAAAGGTTAGGGTACCACCGTTTTTGGGTTTCAGAACATCACAATACCACCAGTTTAGCGGGTTCAACGCCTGAGATCTTAATTGCCCATTTGGCCAATCATACCAAAACATTAAGGATTGGTTCTGGTGGTATTATGCTGCCTAACCATAGTGCATTAAAAGTTGCAGAAAGTTTTCGTTTGCTGGAAGTGATGCATCCTAACCGGATCGATCTGGGGATGGGCCGGGCACCTGGTACCGACCGCATTACGGCTTCGATGCTTAACCCCTCAAACAATTGGAGTGAGCAGGATTTTGTAGAACAACTGCGCGAGCTGCAACATTACTTGCATGATACCTCTGATGGAGGTATCCAGGCCAAAATAAAAGCCATTCCCATTGCAGAAACCGTTCCTCAACAATGGCTTTTAAGCAGCAGCGGACAAAGTGCCCTATTTTCGGCCCACTTTGGAATGGGCTTTTCTTTTGCACATTTTATTAATCCGCATGGAGGCCCACAGGCTGTTCAATACTACCGGGAACATTTCAAACCTTCGGTTGATTTGGCAAAACCAGTCGAAAACGTGGCGCTTTTTGTTTTCTGCTCAGAAGATGAAGAAAAGGTAAAACAACAGGAAGCTTTAATGGCTTATCGTTTTCTCCAGCTTGAAAAGGGCGGTGGCTTAACTTCTGTAGGTTGGAACGATATTAAAGACATCAGTTATAACGCTGCAGAGCGGGAACGGATTAAGGCCAATAAACCGCGGATGATTTATGGCACGCCAACAGTAATAAAAGAGCGGCTTTCCAAACTGGCTGCTGATTATGATGTGGATGAACTAATGGCGGTTACTATTACCGAACATTTTGAAGATCGGATAAAATCTTATGAGTTGCTGGCGGAGATGTTTTAATGAAGTATTCTATGGTCTGTGTCTCCACAGACCCTTATAAAAAGTTTGAAAAGAAGAATTTTTGCAGAGGCCTGCGGAGACACAGGCCTTGGAGTTTAACGTTCAGGACGACAGCGCACTTTAAAAATTAAAAAACGTTTGTCGGCCGCCAACTTTTTGTCCAAAGTTTTGGATATTATAAGTAAGGGTAAGCATACCATATCTACCGAGGTTATTACTCTGTGTATCAATAACGCGGTTACCCGTAATCTCGATGTTCCTACGTACATTACTCTGCAAAATATCATTAACAGAGAACTTTAATTGCGCCCTGTCGTTTTTCATGAATAGGTATGTAAGGGCGGCATTCCAGAATTTGATATTGTTGTTATATCCCGCAATTTTTTGGTCATTAATGGTTAAAGAATAGCTGGTTTCGAAAACCAGTTTTTTAGGATAACGGATAATCAGTTCAGATGTACTTCTGTGGGTATTGTAGCTGATATTGGTGTAAAAACTATCATCGTATCTACTTCTGTTTAGGTTTACCGAATACGACTGGTTAATCTCAACCTTATCGTTCAGGTTTAACCTCACACTTCCATTTGGTCCTACATAAAATACATTAGCATTACTCTCAATGTTGTTCACAATAACAGGACTATGATCAAAATTGGCCCAGAAACCTAAACCCACTTTTAAACTTGTTTTATCTTTTTTGAAATCTTTCGAAATATTGGCCCCGCCACTAAAATTATATATACCGCTTTTGTTAACAGGATTAACCGTTTGTACGCCGTCTTTTATGGTAATTGAATTAACAATGCCATTTTTTGTGAAATTACCGTAACCATATAAGTTGTAATTGATCAGGCTTTTAGGGTCATATTTGTACATATTCATGCTTAAACTCTGCATTCGGGCGGGCAGTAGATTTGGGTTTCCATTTCTGATGTAAAATGCATTGGTATTGTCGGCTACTGGCTGAAGATAACTTACATTAGGCTCTGTAAATCTGGCAGAATAGTTAAAACGGAATATTTTGTACTTCAATTGAAATGTTGGCCATACGAAGTTATAACGCTGATCGATGCTAGCGCTATTGGTAAAGCGGTTGTTTAACGAAATGTAGTTGTGCACCAATCCTGGTTGAAGGTAGAGATCTTTTGTTACTTTGTACCCAAGGCTGATATTTGTGTTGGTTTTGAAGCCAGCCTGTTTAACTGTTTGCGACAAATTCGGAATTACAATATCGTATAGCTGGTTAGCCGGATTGCGGTAAAAAGTGCTTAATGCGTTTTCGTTATTGATGAGGTTGCCGCTTATATCTGCTTTAAAATTCAGTTTTTTGCTGATTGGTTCGGTATAGTTGCTATAGAGGTAAGACCTAAAGTTATCAATGGTATTGTTCCTTAACTGATCGATCTCTGAAGTAGATGGTGTGATATAAAAAACACTGGTGCTCCTGTTGTAATTGATAACAGGATTCGGGGTTACAGAAATATCGGTGCCAATATTAAAAGATCTTCCTGCCTTTTTAAAATCTTTACTAAAATCGGCTCTTAACTGATATTGGTTGCTCGAAGTATTCAGGTCATTCAAACTTTCGAGTGTGTTGATGAGCTGATTATTCGCATTATTATTGCTTGAAGAAACTTTGCTTACTGAATTGTTGGAGCTGAGCACGATTGCCGGTTCGATGGTCAGTTGCGTTAAGGAATCGATTTGCCAATCTAATTTTCCACCGATATTGTGTTTTAGAATAAGGGAATTGGTGTTTTCATTGGCGTTGGTAATCAGCCTGTCGGTACCCAGTGTTTGGTTGGTGTTGGTGAGTTTCTCCAGAAGATTATCAGATCGGCCAAAGAAATATTGGGTATTAATTTTGATTCCTTTTTTGGTTAAAGTGTTAAAATTAAAACCGCCTCCGGATGAAGTCTGAACACCATTATAACTTCCTCCAAAACTAATGCCATTGAACTCGAAATAACCTCCGGAGGTCATCATCATAGAGTTTACACCGCTTCTGTTAAAGCCACCTATACGTTGCACATCATTGGGGTTAAAGCCTGGCTGGTTGATATTGTTGCCGTAAGCTAATATACTTACCTGTGTGGTGTCTCTAAAGAAGTTCATTAATCCACCTGCCTGATAGAGGTCTTTTAAACCTCCGCCAGCATATAATTTACCAAAAGCTCCTTTTTTAATCGCTTTTTTTAGTTTTAAATTGATAATTTGGGGTATTTCTGCTGCCGTTAAATCCGGATCACGCCTTTTGGCCTGTTTATCATCAACCACCTGCACCTTGTCTATAATATTAGCCGGCAGGTTTTTAGTCGCAATCTGCTGATCACCACCAAAAAACTCCTTTCCGTCTACTAAAATTTTACTAACTGTTTTTCCATTAACCTGTATAGAACCATCGGCTGCAATGGCAACGCCCGGAAGTTTTTTTAGCAGATCTTCTACTACTGCTGATGGTAAGGTTTTAAAAGATTCAGCATTAAATTCGATGGTATCTTTCCGTACAATTACGGGTGGTCTTTCTCCTGAAATTACAACTTCACTTAGGTCATTTGCCTTAACAGAAAGATAAAGAGTGCCCAAATTTAATGTAGGGTTGGCTGCCGTTAGTTCTACCTCTTTTCGGTATGTTCCATATTGCCATGCGGTTACCACCAAGCGGTATTTTATGCCTATGGTTAAACCACCGATTTTAAAAACGCCTTTGTCATCCGATAATTTATAACTGCTTAATATACTATCGCCAACTTTGTATACTGAAACTGTTGAATAATTTAAAGTGGTTTTGTGATTGGCACTATCGGCTAAAATTCCGGTAATGCTCCCGTTTTTTTGTGCAAATAAATTAAAAATAGCTAAGCTAAGGCCGATTGAAAGTAAGAGTTTCTTCATGTATATTTTAAATAAGCAAACTAAAATTAGGTGCTCTGTTTTTATAGTATAGATAAATGTGACGAACGATATAAAAAATGTGACAGACTAAAAAACTGGCTTAGTTCTTTAATAGACGTACAAGCTGATTAAACGTTGCACCTAGCCGAAAACAACTAATCTTTTAGGTAAAAGTAATCGCCTTAAGGTGTTTTTGCAAATACTAAACGAAAAAATTACATAGGGCTAAAATGAAAAAGCCCCAAGCTTATGCAATGGGGCTGAGAAAGCGCATATCATTAGTTTAGTGCAAGTCGTTATAATTGATGATTTTAACTGCTGGGTTTTTGGCTAAAATTTCTTCCATCCATTTGCGGTGTGACGCACCAACACCAACCACAACCCTTTTTGCTTTTTTCGCCTTTGCCTGCTCGACGATGTTTTTACACATGCCTTCGTTTCTTAAGGTCCACTGTGCAATCATTTCTTTTACCGTTTCAGTAGGGAAACCCGCATAACCATAAAAATGAGGGCCGCCATAAAAGTTCCAGGCTTCATCTAGAACGCCATATTTTACGGTATTCATACCAGCATAAGGATCGGCATTGAAAACCTTCGCTTCATCTTCATTGTAAGCCCAATATTTTTCTATGGCTTTAACGGTAGCTGCTTCCTGCGAGGTGCTATCGGCTTTCGCTTTGTTGATTAAAATTTTGTATAAAGAATCTGTTTTTGCCCAGGCTATGCTCCATGGTTTATCATAGGTTTGGCAATCCATGTTGTAAATTCGATCTTGTTTTAACTGATAAATCAATGGAAAATAGATTTTAACATATTCGCTTCCTGGCCTATAAAAACCTATCTTTTTTAACGAATCTATACCACCGAACATCTTAGTGTAGATTACTTGTTCTTCTTTGCCGAAGCTCTGTTTCATATAATTTTCAAGTACAAAAATTTGGTAATCAGCATTTCCTCTATCCCAGTTTTTTGCATAATTAACGGCTAAATTCATCCTCGTTTTATGGTAATAGGCGAATTTTGCGAGCGCTTTTTGATCTTTTTTAATTTGTGCATCAATATTTTTAGGTGATTCAGGATTTAATTTTTCCAGATAATCGCGTTCTTTTTTGAACAATTCTTTTGCCCAGTTGCTTTCTTCTAGTTTAGCGTAATCGCCCTGGGGCAGGTATTCGCCAAAAACCATATCGGGCTTAAAGTTTTTAAGTTTATCAATGATCGCCTGGAAGTTTTGTGTCGATTTAGAATTGTTGTGGGCAGAGCCTACTATAACAATTTCGATTTGGTTCTGGGCATTAGATTTAATGGCAAATACCATTAACATTAATAATGCGAGACTAAGTTTTTGTACAGCTTTCATAATGAATCTTGTTTTCGTTTTGGTGATTCAAAGATGAGCATACACAATTGGCTGCTATATTTAATTATCCCAACGCCTTATTATATTATCCCAATCGGAGAAATTGAGAATTAACGGTTTGCATCGTGATTTAAGGCTTTCGTCATAGAAATGAACTTATTCCATCAGTTTTTGGTTAAATCCGACGATCAATTTAAACAGGTCTTTATACTCGGTAAGTGGTAATGTTTCAGGTTTATCGAATATATCATGATAGGCAGATGGGCCTCCTTGGGTATAAATGAAGAACGCCGGAACACCTTTTTCGGTAAAGAAATAGTGATCGCTGTTGGCTGCTTTACCTCTGGAGTTTATTTTCGAGATATAATGATTTTGGTTGTTGATTTCGTTGAGCAAAGCAAATGCTTTAGGGTAAACAGATGCATTAACAACCGTCATCCCGGCTTCGCCCGTGCCAACTAAATCTAAATTGATTAGAAATTTTATTTTACTTAAGGGAATTAAAGGGTTTTCTACAAAAAATCTCGATCCCAATAATCCGGCTTCTTCGCCAGCAAAACAGATAAAGCCAATGGAGTAGGGCTGGGGATTGGCAGCATAATATTTGGCAAGACTTAATAAAGTGGCTACACCAGCTGCGTTGTCGTTTGCACCAGGGAAATAGGTGTCAGCACCCATACCGCCTAAATGATCGTAATGCGCGGTAATGACTAAAAGTGAATCAGGATATTTAGTTCCTTTAACCAGGCCGCAAATATTGGCAGCCTGGAAATCGGGGATAAATTTGTTTTCGATATCAACGCTGATTTCTTTCGGTATTGCGCGAAAGCTCTTTTTATTGAGCTGAATGGTGGTTACATCTCCAACGTCAGTAGCTACAGACCAGGTTAATTTATCTTTTAATAAAACTTGTAACGATGATGAAGCGTGATAGTTAAGGCTATCAATTGGTGTTAAACCTGCCGTTTGTTTAATACCTGGACTTTCATTGTTCACTATGAAATCTTTACCGGGAATGAGTTTTTGGCCATTAATGGCTACCCGCATTTTTCCTGGAAAAGTATTTACAGGGAAGTTAAAAGCCTGTTTATATGCAGTACCCATTGGTAACAAACCAATTTTTTGATAGGCAGTTGCCAGGTAAGCTGCAGATTTTTTCATCCCATCTTTGGTATAACCTCTGCCCCAAAATTCTTTAGAGGTAAGGGTATTTATTATATTTCTGGTATAAGTAGAATCCTGAGCGAAACTGCTAACAGCCAAAAATAAAAAGATGATGAAGCCAAATTTTTTCATCCCGAAATTTAGTAAAATAATGTAGTTGTTGGTCGGGATTTGTAATCCCGATATTGGAGTTAAGGATTTTTAATCTCTTAGGTGGATTACAAATCCACAATTCATCAAGCCGAAATTGCAAATCTCGACTAACATTATGTTTGGTCTTTAATCCAAAGAACTACAGACCCAAGTTAAATAAACCTGATAAAGCGTAAAGCCCGGAACGAGGCACGAGTGAGGACTTGCAGCGATAGCAGGACTTTAGCAGCCGAAGTGCGCCAGACTTTGATTTCATAATAATATTATCTACACACTCAAGTGATACGGCATCGTTTAACATAAAAATGGTTGACAGTTAACAAGCTACCGCGATTAACCATCAACCATTCACTATAAAAACAATTGTTTTACTTTACCAGATAAGGCTGTAAAGCAGTTTTAATTTTTTCTTTATTCTGGCTTGCCGTCCATTTTTCTTTAATAGATTGATCGCCCAGGTTAAAAAGTGTTTCGTAAAGCAATTTGCCATTTGCCATAGTTTGTACTTTGAATGTGTTTTGCGAACCAATAATATCAGCCCAAATGCCACGTACATCTGCCCAATAGGTATGCTGGCTGGCCCACCATTTTTGCGCATATGCAAAAGTTTTAGGATCTATTTTCGTAAATTCTTCATAACCTTTTTCAACAGCTAAAAGTTTATCGCCACTAGCAGAACGCACAATTTTTTTATTGTCTTGCTCAAACATCCAACCATTTTTAGTAATGGTAATTCTGCTGCCACGGTTTAATACATTGTAATCTTTACGCACAGTAGATTCCCTTCTTGGCAATGGCGAGTCGGTTTCGCTCGACCAAGAATCGTGACCACCAACGTGGCTCCAGGTTCCGTAACCTTGATAACGTGGACTATCGTCAACCTGATAAACTTTTTGCGTCCATTTTCCTTTTACATCGGCTGGTGTTAAATTACCTTTTTTCCATGCATTCCCTTCGGTGTAAAGCATCATGTCGGTATCTTCATAAGTCCAGTCTTGACGCCAGTGTTTAATAACCGTTGTATCGTTAATGGCCAGCATGTGTTGAATTACAATTCTTTTAGGTTCATCTACAATAATCTCTGCCCATTCGTTACCATGGCTTTCATAAGGTTTACTGAATTTGTAGTTTGGATCTGGAGCGGTAACTTCCCCGTAGTTAAAATTAACTTCATAAAAACCAGCTAAAGATTTTATTGCCTTTCTATCCTTTTCCAGTTTTTCTTCCGGCGAATCAACTTTTGTTTGTGCATCAGCATTAAGGGTAATCATACCGGTTAACACTAAAATTAGGTTTAAAAATTTCATTTTTATGATCAATTAGAGGGTGCTTAGTTTTCCGCCACCGCGGATTTTTTTTTCTTTTTTCTCTTTCCCCACCAGATAATAAATCCGGTCATGGGTAAGCTTGCTGCAATTAAACTGGCAAAAAAAGCCATAATTTTTCCGGTTAATCCTAAAATGGCGCCCACATGGATATCGTAGTTCATGCCAATTACAGTTTCACCACCATTTTTTTCTGAGTGGTTTGTGCGATGTAATAACTTGCCCGAATACTGATCGAACTGAAGTACGTCGTAATTCCAAAACGTTTCTTTGCCTCGGTATCCCGTGGCATAAATGGTTGCTGTACCGCCTCCCGCGGGCGACATGGCAATGCGATCTTCATTTTTAAATATTTTTTTTGCTTGCTCAAAAGCAATATCAAAAGGAATTGAAGCAATGGTTTTGGTTGAATCTGATTTAACTTCTACCATTTTTGGGCGTTTGGTGGTTCCCGACGACACTACATAAACTGTTGTCTGGAACCATTGGAATGCCCAAACTAAGCCCGTTAAAGCCAACATTAAGCAGATTAACATTGCATAAAAGCCCAGTACATTGTGCAAGTCGTAATTAATGCGTTTAAATTTGGCCTTCCATTTTACTTTAAAACTCTTATCGAAGTTCGATTTTTTGAGGTTTTTAGGCCACCACATCACCATGCCCGAAATGAGCAGGAACACAAAAATGAAGGTAGACCATCCGATAATCTGTTGACCAATAGGGTGATTGATCAGTAAACTCCAATGGATCATTTTAACTACACCAAAAAACTCATATTTATAATCGGCAACCAAAGTTACTTTTCCCGTATAAGGATTAATCAGCACAACATCATAATAATCTATAGAATCGAAATACCAGAATGCTTTTGGGTTGCCCGGTTTAAAAACACCAAGTTCCCATGCCCTTTCCGGTGCGTTATAAGCAGATATAAAATTGATTTTCTTTTTATTTCCCAGTGCTTTTTCTGCATTGGCTTGTAATACGCTTAATGGTAGGGTTTTAGGGTTTGATGGAACTTCGATAAAAATCTCCTTACGGTGAATGAACTGGGTAATTTCTTTTTGAAAAACATAAATGCATCCTGTAATGCCCAACATAAATACGATTAACCCTGATGCGATGCCGAGCCATAGATGCAGCCAGTCACTGATCCGTCGCAGGCGCGATTTTTTATTTTTTGATTTTATTGATGGTTTTGTTGGTGCCATTAGCAAGCTGTATGAATAAAAGAACCAATTAGCCTTAAAAGAGCTAATTGGCTTTAAATTTTATAAAATTTTCGATTATTTAACTTCAGTAGTGTAGGTTACTAAATGCCAAACTTTATCGTAGTTTTTTCCGTTTAATTTTCCCGGTGTTTTATCTTCTTTAAAAGCTTCTATAAAATATCTGCCATTTTTTTCGGCCTTAAAGTTACATTTCCCTGATTCATCTGTTTTAAGCTCCTGTTTTTTTCGGCCGGGATCGATAATACTTACGCTTTGATTTGCAAATGCTGATTTATGAAATACAAATTCTGGCGAAGCCAATTTGCCGAACTCAGGTGCCGAATCTAAATGCACCGTAAATAAAGCATTTGACGGGAATGGTGGCGAATATTTTGGTCCATCTCCAATAACCTCACCATCGGTTACAAAAACATTAGCATACGTATAATATTCGATTTTTGCGTGCTCGTAAATTGCTGCAACCTCATGAACAATAGATAATCTGTAAAAACCTCCCTCATCTGGTGTAAAATTAGCTTTAAAGAAATTTATGTCTGGTGTACTTGTTAAAACCTTTGTTGTACCATTTGGAGCAGTTAAGATCAATTTAAAATCCTTTAAGTTGCTAAACCACTTGGCAGCAGAGTCGGGTTCGTTGCTTTCGTATTCGCCGAAGAAAACTTTTACTTCCTGTGCTTGTCCTTTTTTGCCTGTTGAGGCTGTTTCTATCCATAAAGCATGAGCAAATACACTCGAAATGCTAAAGACTAGAAAGAAAAATAGTAATGAAATTTTAGTTTTCATGTTTCTGGGTTGAGTTTTAAAACCAGGAGAGACTGATCTGATCCAGCTTCTCCTGATTGATTTAATTAAAATTTATAAGTAACACTTCCAGTATAGGTTCTCAGGTCCTGAGGGTTCATGGTGCTATAACCTGTCCAGTATTTTTGATTGGTAAAGTTGTCAGCTTTTACTCCAATCCTGAATCTTGAATGATCGTAAAATATGGAGGCATTGAAAACCTCATAAGCAGGTAATATAAATACCCCTTGGCTAACACTATTTACAATTTTATTGTCGCTGGCATAATTACCACCTGCACCTAAACCAAAACCTTTAAGTGAACCATTAATAAATTTATAGCTGATCCATAAGTTTGCAGAGTAGGGTGCTGCTGAATAGGCATCTCTTCTTCCTTCTACATCAGGCGAAGCATTTACCATGCGGTTATCGTTATAAGCGAAACCTGCAATGATATTTAAACCTTTAGCAGGATTGGCCACGATTTCGGCTTCGATACCCTTGCTAATTTTATTACCATCCTGGATTCGTGCATTAGGATTGCTCGCATCTTGATTATAACCCCTAACAATATCCTTAACCTTAATGTAGTAATATGATATAGATCCTGTTAGCTTGCCGTTAAGGATGTTGGTTTTAACACCACCCTCAATTTGGTTCGCCTGTTCTGCTTTAAAAGGATCACCTTTATAATCTATACCATTAATGTTATTAAAGCCATTCTGGTAGTTGGCAAATAACGATAGCTGATCTTTAATTGGCTGAAATACCAAGCCGAATTTTGGTGAGAAAACAGTTTGTTTGTAAGCACCTTTTGGAGCTGAACCTGCACGATCAGAATTGCCTTTGTTATCAAACCTGTCTACTCTTAAAGCGGCTAAGGCAATTAATCTGTCTGTTAAATTAATTATATCAGAAACATAAGCACTGTATGTATTGGTTTTGAAGTTATATGGATATTTAGGAACACTAGGAAGTGCTGCATAAAATGCCGCTAAATTGGCTTCGGTAAAATTATTGTAGTTGGCACCGGTTCCGTCTTTTTTGGTCAGATCAAAAGTATCGATCGAATAAAACAGTTGATCTGAGTTCTGGCGTAAATAATCTAATCCTAAAACCATTCTGTTCTTAATTGAGCCTAAATTAAATGCCCCGTTAAAATTTTGTTGTATTTCGTAGGTAAAGATTTTACTATTATCGGTTGATTGATCTGCTCTTGATATCAAATCGGCACCTGGTGCAGCCGTTGGATTACCCAATGGAGGATAGTTGTTTGGAACTAAGAACAAATAAGTACCACGGCCGTTAGAGAAACTATAGTTGCTTGAAAAGCTGGTATGTGATGACCAATTATCGTTAAACTTGTAATTAGCCTGTCCGAAGAAATTTGAGCTATTGTATTTCTGTTTCATAGCATCTCCGGTAAATGATTTGTCGTAAGCTATTCCAGATTGATCAGCCCTATCAAAACCAAGGTCTTTTACAGGGAAATAGAAGAAAACGAAAGGTTTTAGCGTACTATTTCCATTGGAAATTTCGGCATCGAAAACAAAGTCTAATTTATCGTTTACTTTATATGATAAGCTAGGGGCAATGAAGAAACCTTTATCGTAAACATTCTGCTGGAAAGAACCTTTGTAATTGTAAGAAGTATTTAATCGGGCGTAAATGTGGTTGTCTTTATCAACAGGAAAATTGAAATCGGTACTCACCCGGTTAAAATCGTAGCTACCCGTCGAAAAGCTTACAGCGCCTCCTATTCCTTCAAAAGGTTTTTTGGTTATGCGGTTAATTAAGCCACCATAGGAGGTTAATGTACTACCGAACAAGGTAGCAGATGGGCCTTTAATAAACTCTACATTTTCTAAGTTTGCAGCATCGTTACGGCCAGTTACGTTACCGGCAATTCCGTTTCTCAGTTTAGCCTGTACAATAAAACCTCTTGATGCGTAATAAGCACCACCATCACCTCCACGAGAGGTTGCTTCCCACATTTTTTGAACACCAGTAGCATTACGGGCAGCATCATCAACCGAAAACACCAACTGGTCTGCCATTGTTTCTTTTGTAATTGTAGTATATACCTGTGGATTTTCTAAGTTGTTAAGTGGCATTTTCGAAACAAATTCACTTTTCTTAGCGATATATTTATTTACACCCTGGTTAATATTTACTTCGTTGAGCTGATTTGAATTTTGGTTGATTACAAAATCCACAGTTTTGTTTTCGCCAGCTGAAATAACTACTGGTTTTTCTATATTTTGAATACCAACGGCTGACACCCTTAAGATATAAGCACCTGGTTTAATTCTTTGGATTTCGAAAACACCCTTTTCGTTGGTTACATTTCCTAAGCCTTTTCCTTTCAAACCTACCGAAATGTATGCGGCTGGTTTACCATCAGAGGTGGTTACTGTACCGCTTATGATTGAAAACTGTTGGGCAAAGGAAAATAAACCTATAAAAGACAGGAGTGTTGTTAAAATAAAAAGTCTGGTTTTAAACATTATTGTATTTTTATTTGGATTAATTCTAAACAGTTGCAAAATAACGTTACAGAATTGTATTATCCAAATTATTTTGAATTATTCTAAATAGACTAAAATAATGCGTATTTATCGAAATTTTTAATTTAAGATTTGCTAATGTACTAAAAGATTAGTTTAACGTTTTAGCCGCTCCTATAACTAGATTTTCCTGATTTTTCTTATAAAAATCTATTCGCTAATTAATGAGCTTGATCTGTTCGAAAAATGATACAAAATATGACTTATTTGGACTAAAAGTGCCATTTGCGCGCAATAGTGACATGTTCTGGCTTTTAAAAGTTCGGTGTCGAAGTGGCAAATGTTAAATAATGTTAAATTTTTCGGTTAAAATATGGTTTCATTTAGCTAAAAAGCAGTTAAATGGCAGGTAAAAAAGTTGATACTTTAGTTTAAAATCAAACCTAACTAACTAATCATCAATGGAAAAAAATTCTACAAGACATTCCTATGTGAAATTTTTAACGGCAACATTCTTTTATTTACTGATTCCCTGGCTGGCTTTTGCCCAGAAAACCATTAAGGGAACAGTTGTAGATGAAACTAACAAACCCATACCAGGGGTTTCGATTATCGAAAAAGGTACTAAGAATGGTACCGCTACAAACGCCGACGGAAAATTCAGCTTAACAGTTCAAAAAGAAGGTGTAATTATTGTAGCTAGAATTGTGGGCTATCGTTCAGCAGAGAAAACGGTTTCGGCAAGCGGCACATTAAACTTTTCTTTGGAAGAAGATAATAATACACTAAATGAAGTGGTTACTATCGGTTATCAAAAAATTACCAGAAAGAAAACTACAGCTGCGATTTCCAGTATTTCAGGGAAAGAATTGGCTAACTTACCTGCGGCAAGTTTTGATCAGTTGTTGCAAGGTCGTTTATCCGGAGTAAACGTTCAAAACTTTACTGGCCAGCCAGGTGTGGCACCTACCGTATCTGTAAGGGGTAACTCTACAGGTAGCACAAGTTATGATCAGTTTAATGTGATCAGATCACCGCTTTATGTGGTAGATGGTGTTCCGCAATCATCTGACGATTATGTTCCACCAGGAACTGGTACGGGCACCAACTACATGGCCGGCCTTAATCCGAATGATATAGAATCTATTGATGTGTTAAAAGATGCTTCAGCAGCAGCCATTTATGGTTCAAGAGCAGCCAATGGTGTAATTTTAATTACAACAAAAAAGGGTGTTGGCGGTGATACGAGAGTAAGCTTTAACTCTTATTATGGTATGGTGCAACGACCTAACTTAAGGCAGGCAACTATGGGTACTACGGAGCGCAGGCAAAAAATGGAGGTACTTCAAAGACAGCTAAGTTATGATCAGCGTGTACAATTGCCTTATATACTTACAGATAGTTTAAACCCAGCTTTTAATGGCCATACCGATTGGCAGGATTTATTTTATCAGACAGGTAAAATCAATGATAATAATTTAAGCATAAGCGGTGGTACTGATAATGGAACAACTTATCGTTTCAGTGGAGGGTATTATGATGAAGATGGTATTGTAAAAGGAACAGGCTTTAAACGTTATACTACGCGCTTAAATCTTACCTCGAGGGCAATGAATAAAAAATTGATGATCAACCCCATATTTTCTTATTCAAGTGCTAGCAGGGGCAGAGGAAACGAAGATCCAAACGATCCATCTAAGCCTACAAAAGTTGGTTCAGGGAATTTACCTTCCTCATTATTAAATGTATCTCCAGAAAAATTGGATTATTTCGTCAGTAAAGATGGTGAAAACTTAAACAGGAATGTGTCGAACCAATTTGGAGCCAACCTCAACCTGGCCTATGAATTTAATAAACACTTTACCTTAAATTCACAATCTTCCTATACTAGTAACAATAACCGTAGGGATGTAAGTATGAGCAATTTGTTAAATAATGGTTTTGGCAACAGCTCTTCCAGTTTCTCCTCAACAGATATGGGCTTAAGAACATCGAATTATTTGGCTTATAACGGTTCTATTAAAAAACATTCTTTTAGTGCAGTAGCGGGTCAGGATATAGAGTATAGTCTGTTTCAATCTACCCAGGCATCTGGTTATGGTGGTGCATCGGATAATATTCAGACCGTTACTGGTTTTAAGCAACAGAATATTTATGCTTATTCAAATTACCTCGCGCATGGATTGGTAGCTTATTATGGTCGTTTTAATTATGATTATGATGGAAAGTACCTTTTATCAGGAACGATGAGAACGGACGGTTCTTCTGGTTTTGGAGAAAATAATAAATATGGCGTGTTCCCTTCCATTTCTGCAGGATGGCTTCTTTCCGAAGAAAACTTTATGAAAAACTTAACCAATAACCCTTTTACACTGATTAAAATTAGAGGAAGTTATGGCGTGACAGGTAACGAAGATAAAAGAAATGCTTATGTGCAATATAATACCTACCAAGTTAACAATGGCTATTTTAGTGGAAATGGCGGAGCAACATCATATAATGGTGTAACCGCAATTACCCCTAATTTTGTAAATGGTGTTGCACAAAAGGATTTAAGCTGGGAGAAATCTACCCAATGGAATATTGGTACCGACATGGAAATTGATAACGGTAGATATGCCATTTCATTTGATGTGTATAACAAAGAAGTAAAACAAAAACTTTTTAATGTTGATTTGCCGGTTACATCAGGCTATGACAATGCTTTCACCAATGCATTTGCGGTTCGTAATGCGGGTATGGAGTTGACTTTAACTGCAAATCCTTTCCGCAAGGAATTTAAGTGGAATAGCTCTTTTAATATCTCTTATAATAAAAATCAGATCATGAGTTTGCCGAATGGTGGCCGTGATATTATTTTGAGCGGAGATCGTTTTGATAAAAACCACGTGCTTTCTGTAGGTAGTCCACTAAATGCTTTCTATTTATATCGTACAAAAGGCGTATTTTCTACTTCAGCAGATATTCCCCAGAATCCTTATACCGGAGAAAGATATAGAAACAGTAACGGAACATTTAGTGCAGGTGATTTTTATCTGGCAGATTTGGATGGAGATTATTTTATAGATATTTTTAATGATGGTATCAATCCGGATAAAGCGCCAATTGGAGATCCTAACCCACGTTTTACCGGTGGTTGGACCAATAACTTTTCTTATAAAAATTTCTCTTTGGGGATTTTCGTAACATTCACTCTAAAGCGTGACGTATTAAATCTATTTGATTCAGATCGTTTTACGAACTCAACTGATGCTAATGCGGTATATAACTTTGCCAGTGTCTCTTCACCGGATTTAAGTCGCCTGAACATCTGGAGAAACCCTGGAGATCAGGCTGAATATGCAAAACTCGATTTGGGATCCTATCGATATTATTATACGGCTGCACAATCCTTTTTCCTCGAAAAAGGTGGCTATGCAAGGATCAAAAGTATCAATCTTGGTTATGATTTCAGCCCTAAAATCGTAAGAAAATTAGGCTTAAGTCAGCTGAAATTATACGCTATTGCTGATAACGTATATATGTTCCAGCAGTCAAAAAAATTACCAGATGCAGAAGCTGTTAGCGGATATGGGGAGTATAATGGAACCGGATATCCTATTCCAAGAAAATATACTTTAGGTGTACAAGTTCAATTTTAATATCGTCAATAAATGAAAAATATAATCACAAAAATCGGTGTACTTATCGTAGTGGCTACAGCGGTTACCGTAAGTTCCTGTAAAAAATTATTATATGAGGAACCTAAGGACGCGCCTTACGAACAAACCTTCTGGCAGTCATCAAGGGATGTAAGAAGTGCCATCGCTGGTAATTATGCCATGATGCGTAGTGCGATTACTAATAAAAACAATCGTTATTTTATGTATGGTGATGCTATTGCCAAAAACTATTTTACGATCCAGTATACAGGGGATGGTTTAGAAGGAATTCAGGGTGGAGATTTTACCTTTCAATACAATCTTAATACGCTGGCAAATTATACTTTATATTATAAAAGTATTGCCATGTCTAATCTGATTTTGAAAAAAGTTAATGCCATGAGCGATGCGCAATTGTCTGCTGAAGACGATCCTGCACAATTCCGGAATTCAGCGATTGGTCAGGCATATTTCCTTCGTGCATTAAGTTACTTTATGATGGTAAGGGTATGGGGCGATGTACCTTTAGTTACAGAATCTTACGATGATCCGATCAATGCGCCTCAACTACCTAGAAGTTCGAAATCTGAGGTAATGAAATTAGTTGAAAATGATTGTCACAAAGCCATTAATCTATTAAGCTGGAATTATGCCAATACCGGAGACGCAAAGGTTACTGCAAATAAAGGTTCAGTGTATGCCCTTTTAGCGCATTTGTATCTTTGGAGAGCAACCATGTCTGACGTTTCAGTTGATGCGCCTAATTTGACTGATGTGAACAATGCCGATACGACCATAAATACATTAATTAGCAAAGGAGGCTATGCTTTAACAGATACCGCTAATTATAAAAATACTTTTATTGGTCGTTCTTCTGAAGGCATATTCGAAATTAACATTAGCGAGAATACATTGGAAGGTTCTAATAGTTCCATAGGTTCTTATTTTTTAAATGAGAATTATATTAAAGGTAATGGAAACAATCCACGTTTTTATACCACGCTTCTGTATCTTAATAATCATTTCGAAACAACTACTGATATCCGTTATAAAAAGGGCTTTGACCTTGCTAACCCAGATAAACCAATGAGTATAAAGTACAGTAATGTAACGTACAGAAATCCTGGGCAAAAATTAGACCCTTATCTAAGCAATAACATTATCATTTTCAGACTGGGCGATATGAAACTACTTAAGGCGGAAATTGCACTTTATAAGAAGGATGCAGCAACAGCTATTGGTATTATCAATGATTTCAGAAAAAGAAATGACCCAAATCCGGTATTAATTCCTGCTGGAAGCTCCGTAGATCAGGTAATGGATGAATATGCTTATGAGCGTGGTAAAGAAATGTATCTGGAAGGACATTTATTCTATGATTTGCTTAGGACCAGAAGATACGGTCTTATCGTAGATTGGCTTACAGAAAGCAGGTTTAGAAGAGAAGGTTTTTATTGGCCTGTAGACCCTGCATTGTTTAGAAACAATCCGTTATTGAAACAAACACCATATTGGTTGGGTAAAGTATAAGTTGTTTTTATTAAGAGATTAAAAATATGAAAAATAATATATTAGTATATCTTTCATTAATATTACTGGCGCTAACGGCTTGTAAAAAAAATGATTATAAAAGGGATGGCGGCCCAAGTGACCCCAATGTAAACTTAAGTACTTACGATTACTTAAAGTCTAACCGCAATTTCGATTCCTTAGTGAAAGTGATAGACAGGGCAGGTTTAAAAGATGCGGTAAATGGTAATGTAACCCTTTTTGCAACTACAAATTATGGCATAGCTACGTATGTGAAAGCCAAAAAATATCAGAAATCTATCCAGCTTGGAACAGAAAACTTTGACTTCGGTATCAAAGATATTCCGGCACAGGAATTAAATGATTCATTAAAGACCTATTTATTTGCGGGCAAGATCAACAGAGACCAGATGACCGTTAGCGGTAAGCTTTATAATAGTTTACTCGGAGCTATTCCAAATGTTCAATATTTGATCAAATTAAGACGTTCTTACGAGTATACACAGTATGTTAATTATGTGGATTATGTAACGTATACTAAAGTAATCGGAACCCGCGATGATCAGGAGGCGGATCAAAGTACTATTCCTGATTCACAAAAAGATAAGGCTGTGGATTGCCAAACGTCAGGAATCATTACCACAAATGGTATTGTTCATGTATTAAATGGAAACCACAGGTTATTTTTTAATGCACAGTCTTTGGGCAATTAATTTAATCGCAATTAATTATGAAAATGAAATATATTTTAGGCTTATTACTCTTGTTAAGTGCAGTGGCCTGTAAAAAAATACAGAATGGTTTTCTAAGTGATTCCATTCGATATAAAGACAATAATATTTACGTGAAAAGAGGCTTGCCTCTTTTTCAATCAGATAGAATTAATGCAGATGGTTCTACACCGCCTTTTACCTATAAATTACTCAATTTGAGAAAAGAAGATGGTTCTCCTGCGCCTGCAGAGTTTTCGAAGGAATATGAAATTACTGTTTTTAAGACAGGTGCCAATTTTGATCCTGAAACAGATGTAACCCTCGAGCTTTTGAATAAGAAAAGAGAGGTGGTTAAAAAGAAACCAATGGAGTTTAATGAATTGAGCGGACAGCTTACCTTTAACAGAGCATCTGGTTTCTTACCCTTGGGAAGATATGTATATGATGTAGAAATGACTAATGGTACTGGTACCAAGCTATTTCCTAAATTAGCAACAATTAATGTGGTGGATCCCACTATAGATGATTTGTTTGAAATTACAGATAATGTAGCTAACGGCTTTAATGATGTTACAGGTGCAGTAACGCCAATGAAAAACCCAATCATTACCTGTACAAAAATTTCATCTTTAGGTGCAAGAGCTATACTGAAAATGGTGGATAAAAATGGAAATGTCTTTAATCCTAAAGCAAAAGAAATCATAGCAAGGGGAGATAGGCCAATTTTTGAAAACTATGCTAAATTCAACCCGGTTATTCAAACGGACACCGCTATGATCTGCGATTTTGAGTTAGCACCTTTTCCTTTAACAAAATATGTTACACCAACTACCGATTGGGGTTTTTTAATGTATTATAGAATACCGAGTACCTTTATAAAATCAATAGATGGCTTTCCATCATCACCAGGTTTCTCTGTAAACCCAAGGTGGTCTTGGAGACTCAAATTAGAAGGTACTTATGTAATACAGGTGAAATTTCCTGATGTAATTAAAAAATAGAAAAGAATGCCATCTCCTTAACAGGAAGATACTTTCTTTTTTTAATACAAAGCAAAAACGGCAATTTTCATATTGAAAATTGCCGTTTTTTATAAAGGGCAAGCACAAAAGCTTCTTTTTATTTGATCAATATAACCTGTAAACTTAATGGGCGTTCAGTTTCATTTGCAGGTGTTACCAAACCGCCACAAATAATGTCATAATGATAACCCGCTGTAAAACTAGTGCTGGCGGAGGTAGCCTTAACTGTTCCTGATGAAGTTTCTTTTGCATCCAATGTATAAGCCCCTGCATCTACAGCAATGAAGCTACTCGCGTTCTTATAGGCCTTATTGGTAGCCAGCATGGAAGTTGAACCGGTTTTTGCCAGGTCTAAAGCAGGAGCATCAGGCGATAAATTGATAAAACGGATGTAAGCTTTATCGGTTGACGGAATTGAAAGATCATCACTAATGGTATAAATATCTAATGCAGCCGGCTTATTAATTAAATAAACAGAATAATAGGTACTTGTATTTAAAGTAATGGTTTTGGTTAACAAACTCTCTGTACTGCTGGCTGTCGTAAATTTTAAACTGTAAGTGCCCGAGGTAGAAGAAAGATAAGCAGCAGAGCCCCCAAATGGTAAGGCGGCCGAATTAACCATGTTGCCATTAAAGTAAGCGTTGTAAGTAGCCAAAGAAGGTGATGTATTGATTACTCTTAAATAAGATATATTAGGATCAGTAGTTTCGGTTTTTTTACATGAAGTGAATGCTGTAAAAGCAATTAGAGCAAATAAAGTGATCGATTTGAAATGAAATGACGTAAAATTCTTCATACGGTTAAAATTTGATTTAATATTTAAGGGGTACCCATAAAACGGTAGTCAGATCGCATTCGCTACAGACATACAAATATTGGGTTTAAGCAGTATTGCAGGATGTTAAATGATGTTAAGCAGGTGTTAAAGTTTACCTCCTTTTTTTAACAATGTTAAAATTGTCAATAGAACCTATAGCCAAAATGTACAATACTCAAAATTTTTTAAATTTATAAGTAGCCTATAATACTTGTTTAAGTCAGGTTAATCCAATAAAATGAAAAGCTTAACATAAAAAAAACGAGATATTATTGTGTAACTCGATTTTTATTTAAACCTTTGCACCTCAATAGAGTTAAAGCCGTTTTAATACGCAAGAAATGATTAAACAAATTTTATATAAACTTTCAATTTCCACAGCACAAACTGTGTCTGGGAAAGGTTTGTTTATTAATCATTTTCAACCCGTATTTTATTATCCCACAAGCCGGCAAAATTTCACTCCACGTATTTAGTACCCGCACTAAACGTAACGAGGAATTGATCCTCTCTAAAAACCCAATTAACAAGAATACTTATAATTTTTCGTTAGAAAACGAATGGATATTAACGAATTTATAGTGCAGGTTGCACTTCCTGAACATCGTGTATTTGCAGAAGAAATAGTAACCGAAATGGCAGAATCGGCAAAAGCTCGTGGAACAGGCATTGCCAAGCGTTCACCAGAATATATTTCTAATAAAATGCAAGAGGGCAAATCGGTTATTGCTTTCCATAAGGATGGCTCTTGGGCAGGATTTTGCTATATAGAAACCTGGAGCCACGGACAGTTTGTGGCCAATAGTGGTTTGGTAGTAAGCCCCAAATACCGCAAAGCGGGATTGGCAAAAGCCATTAAGAATGAAATTTTCGGTTTATCGAGAAGGTTGTACCCCAAGGCAAAAATTTTTGGTTTAACAACTGGCTTAGCGGTGATGAAAATAAATTCAGACCTAGGCTATGAGCCTGTAACTTACAGCGAACTTACCCAGGATGAAGAATTTTGGAAAGGCTGCCAGAGCTGCGTAAACTTCGAAATTTTAAAAATGAAGGAACGCAAAAACTGTATGTGTACGGCTATGCTTTACGATCCGGCTGAAAAAAAACACGAAGTAGCCAAGCAATTTGCCGAAGAACTGCAAAAGAAACCCAAATTATACGAGCGTTTTATGCGCATTAAACAGCGTTTAGTTGTTAAACCTAAACCAAAAAATGGCTTAAAAGCCCTTTTATTTTTATTTACCTTTTTATTTAAATAGCATGAAAAAAGTTGTTTTAGCATTTAGCGGAGGCTTAGATACCTCATTTTGTTGTATTTACCTGGCACAAGACCGTGGATTGGAAGTTCACTCAGTAATTGTAAATACTGGTGGTTTTTCTGATGAAGAATTACAGGAAATCGAGAAAAGAGCATATGCTTTAGGTGTAAAATCGCATGCTGTTGTAGATGAAACTGAAAGTTACTATGAAGGATGCATTAAGTACCTGGTTTTTGGTAACGTATTAAAAAATGCTACTTATCCACTATCGGTAAGTGCAGAACGTGTTAGTCAGGCAACTGCTATTGCTAACTATGTGAAAAAAATTGGTGCAGACTATGTAGCTCATGGAAGTACCGGTGCAGGTAACGATCAGGTACGTTTCGATATGATCTTCAATATCCTTATCCCAGAGGTTGAAATCATTACGCCAATTAGAGATTTAAAATTATCACGCGAGGCGGAAATCGAATATTTGGCAAGTCATGGTATTGAGTATAGTGCCGAAAAAGCAAGATATTCGATTAACAAAGGTTTATGGGGAACTTCAGTAGGTGGAAAAGAAACTTTAACTTCTCACGAAACCTTGCCAGAAAGTGCCTGGCCTACACAGGTTTCGGAAACAGAATCGCGTAAGGTAGAATTAACCTTCGAAAAAGGCGAACTGGTTGCTATTGATGGTGAAAAATTAGCACCTGTTAGGGCAATCCAAAAATTACAGGCAATTGCTCAACCTTTCGGTATCGGTAGAGATATCCACGTTGGTGATACCATTATTGGTATTAAAGGCCGTGTAGGTTTTGAGGCCGCTGGTCCCATTATCATTATCAAGGCGCACCATACTTTGGAAAAACACACCTTAACCAAATGGCAGTTAAGCTGGAAAGAACAACTTTCATCTTTCTATGGTAATTGGTTACACGAAGGTCAGTTCCACGATCCAATTATGCGGAATATTGAGGCTTTTTTAACTGATACACAAAAATTTGTGAGCGGCAAAGTGTTTGTAGAACTATTGCCCTACCGTTTCCAGATTATCGGAATTGAATCTGACCACGATTTAATGAGCAATAAATTTGGTAGTTACGGCGAAATGAACAATGCCTGGAGCGGAGAGGACGTTAAAGGGTTCTCTAAAATATTCGGTAACCAGGTAATGATCTGGCATAAAGTAAATAACGAGGCATAGTCTCAAAGGCAGATGACAGATGGTTTAAGGTTTAAGGCTGCATTAGCATTTAAACCTTAAGCCCTTAGGCCTCAAACCCTAAACCTTTTTAAATATGAAAATTAAAGCAGGAATAATTGGCGGCGCAGGTTATACCGGAGGCGAAATGCTACGTATTTTGATTAACCACCCAAATGTTGAAATTGCTTTCGTAAATAGCACAAGTAACGCTGGAAACTTAATTTCTGATGTACACACCGATCTGATCGGTGATACTGATTTAAAATTCGTGAGTGATATTTCTCAAGATATCGATGTATTGTTTTTGTGTGTTGGCCATGGTGATGCGAAAAAGTTTTTAGCTGCTAATCCGATTAGAGATAACATTAAAATCATCGATTTGTCTCAGGATTTCAGGTTGCATGAAAAATCTACATTCGAGAAGCGAGAATTCGTTTACGGACTCCCTGAGTTAAACCGCGATAAAATTAAATCGGCTAAAAATATTGCTAACCCTGGTTGTTTCGCAACTTGTATTCAATTGGGCTTGTTGCCATTGGCCGCTAAAGGCTTGATCAAGAATGAGGTTCATATTAATGCAACTACGGGGTCAACAGGTGCAGGACAGGGTTTATCTGCTACTTCTCATTTCAGTTGGAGAAATAATAACCTTTCCATTTATAAAGCATTTGAACACCAGCATCTGAACGAGATTAGCGAGAGTTTGTTGCAATTGCAGCCTTCGCTTTCTGAAGCTTTAAGTTTTATCCCACAACGCGGGGCATTTACCAGAGGTATTTTAGCAGCCATGTACCTAGAAAGTGATTTAAGTTTGGAAGAAGCACAAAACATCTACGAAGCATATTACAGTACTCATCCTTTTACGCATGTAAGTCGGAAAAACATCGATTTAAAACAGGTTGTGAACACAAATAAGGCACTGGTACATATAGAAAAACATGGTGGTAAATTATTTATCATCAGTATCATTGATAACCTGTTAAAAGGTGCCAGCGGACAAGCGGTTCAGAATATGAATTTAATGTTCGGCTTGGATGAAACAGCGGGACTTAAGTTAAAAGCCGCGAATTTTTAGGTAGAAGGGACCAAAGCTGAAAGACTAAAGTCTAAAGCGAAGGTAGCATGAAGAATAACTAAAACATCAAATGAGAGACTATCAAAAATTAGAAGTTTGGAAAAAATCACATCTAATGGTTTTACATGTGTATAAAGTTATTTTGCCTGCTTTTCCTCCTCATGAGAAATACGATTTGCAAAGTCAGGTTAAAAGAGCGGCATATTCTGTCCCACTAAATATTGTTGAGGGAGCAGGACGGCGGACCGAAAAAGATTTTGCCCACTTTCTCGATAATGCGTTGGGCTCAGTACAAGAAATGGAATATGCTTGTTTTCTAGCGAAGGATTTAGAATATCTAGAAGAAAGCAAATATTTAGAAATTTATAAAATGGCCGGTGAAGTTAAAGCAATGTTAATTGGCTTAATTAAACACCTTCGACAATAACCAAGATTAAATACTATCGGATTGGGCTTGCTGCTATATGAAATGTTACAGGAAGCTTTGGTCTTTGGTCTTTAGTCTTTAAACTTATTCAAAATGAACTTATTCGACGTTTACCCACTTAACGATATAGAAATAACAAAAGCGGCAGGCAGCAATGTTTGGGCTGCTAACGGACAACAATATTTAGATTTATATGGCGGTCATGCTGTAATTTCAATTGGGCATACTAATCCACATTATGTAAACCGTTTAACCGATCAATTAAATAAAGTTGGCTTTTACTCTAATTCAGTTAAAATTCCTTTACAGGTTCAGCTTGCAGCGAAACTTGGTGAAGTTTCTGGCAAAAAAGATTACCAATTGTTTTTGTGTAATTCTGGAGCTGAGGCAAATGAAAATGCTTTAAAGTTAGCTTCGTTTTATAACGGAAGAAAAAAGGTAATTGCTTTTACGGGTGCTTTCCACGGACGTACGTCTTTGGCTGTTGCCGTAACTGATAACCCTAAAATTGTAGCGCCGGTTAATCAGACCGAAAATGTAATCTTTTTGCCTTTTAATAACGAGGTTGCTTTAGAAGAAACTTTTAAAGCACAAGGCAATGAAATTTCGGCTGTTATTATTGAAGGTATCCAAGGTGTTGGCGGGATTAAAGAAGCGTCGAAAAGTTTCTTGCAGAAAATCCGCTCACTTTGCGATGAATATAATGCCGTTTACATTGCCGATAGTGTACAATGTGGTTACGGGCGTACAGGGTCGTTTTATTCGCACGACTATTCAGGTGTTGAAGCAGATGTGTACAGCATGGCAAAAGGAATGGGTAATGGATTTCCGGTAGCTGGAATCTCTATTGCACCTAAATTTAAACCTTGGCATGGAGAGTTGGGTACAACTTTCGGTGGTAACCATTTAGCTTGTGCTGCGGCTTTAGCTGTTTTGGAAGTAATGGAAAAAGATAACCTCATCAAAAATGCCGAAGAAGTTGGAAATTACTTGATAGCCGAACTGAAGAAATTTGAGCAGGTAGTAGAAGTGCGTGGCCGTGGGTTAATGATTGGTATTGAGCTACCTGCCGAGCTGGCACATGTTAAAAAAGAATTATTGTTTACACACCATATTTTTACCGGCGAGGCAAAACCGAATGTAATCCGTTTATTGCCAGCATTAAATTTAACGAAAGCACATGCTGATGAGTTTTTGGCAGCTTTTGGTAAATTAGTAAAATAGATATTGTGTAATAGGTCGATCATCATGCTGAATTTATTTCAGTATCTCCTGCTTGAGGCCTTGAAATAAGTTCAGGGTGACGGATCGGGATAAATTAATTTAGATTAAAAAATGAAACTTTTCACTTCCGTACACGATGTTCCAAGCATCAAACAATTTGTAAATGATGCACTTGCATTAAAGGCAAATCCTTATGCACACCAGGATTTAGGTAAAAACAAAACCTTAGGGCTGGTTTTTATGAATCCGAGCTTACGTACCCGGTTAAGTACGCAAAAAGCGGCCTTAAATTTGGGTATGAACGTAATGGTGATGAATATGGATAAAGAAGGTTGGGCTTTAGAAACTCAGGATGGCGTGGTAATGAATGGTTCGACCGTTGAACATATCCGTGAAGCTGCAGCTGTAATGGGGCAATATTGCGATATTTTAGGCCTGCGTTCTTTCCCAAAACTGAATAACCGTGAGGAAGATTATAGCGAAGATTTTTTCAATAAGTTTGTGAAATATTGTGCTGTACCGGTAGTAAGTTTAGAGAGTGCAACACGTCATCCTTTACAAAGCTTTGCCGATATTATTACCATTCATGAAACCTGGACAAAGAAACCAGATGGCCGCAAGCCAAAAGTAGTTTTAGCCTGGGCACCTCATGTTAAGGCATTACCTCAAGCTGTGCCGAATTCTTTTGCAGAGTGGATGTGCAAAGCTCAGGCAGAAGGTATGATCGATTTTACAATCGCTCAGCCAGAAGGTTACGAACTTTCGGAAGATTTTACGCCTAATGCCGATATTCAGTATAATTTGGAAGAAGCTTTAGCCGGTGCCGATTATGTGTATGTGAAGAACTGGAGTAGTTATAAGGAGTACGGAAAAGTATTAACTTATCCTGACGGCTGGATGATGAATAATGAGAAATTAAAATTTACAAATGATGCTAAAGTAATGCATTGCTTGCCTGTACGCCGGGATCTGGAATTATCATCAGAGATTTTGGATGGACCAAATTCATTGGTTATTCACGAAGCCGGAAACCGTTTATGGGCCGCACAAGCGGTAATTAAAGCGATGTTGGAAGAATTGAAATAAAAAAACTCGTCATTGCGAGGCACGAAGCAATCTTAATGCGGTAGAAAATAACATACCTACAGTTGTAAGATTGCTTCGTGCCTCGCAATGACGAAAATGTGAAATTATGAAACAACTTACTATCATAAAAATCGGCGGAAACGTAATCGATAATTCAGAAAACCTACATCAGTTTTTATTGGATTTTACGGCTTTGCCCGGAGATAAGATACTGGTTCATGGGGGGGGTAAAATTGCAACCGAATTGGGCGAATCGCTAGGTATTGAGGCTAAAATGATTGAAGGCCGACGGATTACCGATATCGAAACCCTTCGGATTGTAACCATGGTTTATGCAGGTTTGATCAATAAAAACATGGTTGCCCAACTACAGGCAAAAGGCAGCAATGCCATAGGTTTGAGCGGTGCAGATGGAAATGTGATCAAAGCAACAAAGCGTCCGGTAAAAACGGTAACATACGGCGCTGCTCCCGGACCGTTGGCGGGTGCGGTAATCGATTATGGTTATGTTGGCGATTTAGATGAAAACTCTGTGTCTTCAAATACTTTAGACAGCTTGCTGAAGGCAGGCTTGGTTCCGGTATTTTGTGCTATTACCCACGATGGAAATTCGCAGTTACTCAATACCAATGCCGATACTATCGCTTCTTCAGTTGCGGTGGCGATGTCGGCTTTATACGAAACACGTTTGGTATATTGCTTTGAGAAAAAGGGGGTACTTAAAGATGTGAATGATGATGGTTCTGTGGTAAGAGAAATCAAAGCGGATGAATTTGAAGATTTAAAAGCAAATGGAACAGTACAAGGTGGAATGATCCCTAAATTGCATAATGCCTTTGAAGCGATTAAAAAGGGAGTATCAGCGGTATATATCGGTAAAGCCGATGAGTTGGCTGAACTTGCTGAGGGAACTTTTGGAACAAAGATGTTGAAATGAGGTAGAAGGCAGGATGGTTGAAGGAAGTTTTGGCGATGTACATAAACTCAGCACTAAAAATTTTAACCACCAAGATGCAAAGGCACCGATTTACATTTGTAATTCTTTCTTGTGTTAGCTTTCTGAATGTAGATTTTGTAGGCATTTAGAGGGGAAAAAGAAACCGATTAACTACTGCTTTTGCAAACTAAACCTGATAGTAATGAAAAGCTCCCGATTTTTCATCGGGACTTGTAATGGATAGCGGGACTGAAATATCAATAGAATTACTGAAATTGCTTTTCAAAAACCGTAGAAAAAAATATAAATCTGTAATCAAATAATCTGTGTAATCAAGCCGCAGGAAGGAAAATTAGAAATCATGTCAAAAAAAATAGCTATAATTGGTAGTGGAAATATCGGTTTATCTTTAGCAAAAGGTTTGGTGAAAGCCAACTTTGCCCAAGCTACCGACATTACGCTTACCCGTAGAAACACCGACCACTTAAAATCTTTTGCTGAAGTTGGTTTTAACATTAGCAATAACAATAAACAGGCTGTAGCCGATGCTGATATTGTAATTTTGGGCGTTCTGCCCCAACAATTAAACACTGTTTTAGACGAAATTCAAACTTCAATCGTTCAGGCTAAACATCTGGTTATTTCGGTAATTTCGGGTGTGAGTTGTGCTGCTGTTAGAGAAAAATTAGGTGATAAAGTTGAAGTGGTTCGTGTAATGCCAAATACGGCAATCGCCATTGGTCAATCTATGACTTGCATAGCCAGCGATAACGCATCAGCAGAGAACATTGCTGATGTAACCAAAATGTTCGAAACTGTAGGATCTGTTGTGAAAATAAATGAAGATTTAATGACTTCAGCAACAGCACTTTGTGCTTGTGGTATTGCATTTTTCCTGAGGGCAATAAGGGCAGCCTCGCAAGGTGGGGTAGAAATCGGTTTTCATGCTGATGAAGCTTTAAAAATGGCTGTTCAAACGGCTAAAGGAGCGGCCGATTTGCTTTTATTACACGGAACACACCCAGAATCAGAGATAGATAAGGTAACTTCGCCGAAAGGTTGCACTATTGCTGGCTTAAATGAAATGGAGCATAACGGTTTTAGCTCATCGCTGATAAAAGGTATTAAACTTTCGGCCTTAAAAGCCGGAAATTTATATACTAAAGAGGGCTAGAGGTGTAAGGCTTAAGGTCTTAACTACGGCATCAAAAGAATAAGCCGAAAGCAAAATAAAAGGTAGAAAGTTTAAAGATGTGTTTATTCTTGATACTTACTACTAATTACTTGATACTATGTTACTAGAAAATATACAAAAAGAAAGTCTGGATTTATTGCGGCAGTTAATCCGTATCCAGTCTTTTAGTAAAGAAGAAGACAGAACTGCGAATTTAATTGCCCAGTTTTTGGAAGAGAGAGGGATTAAGACCCAGCGTAAAATGAACAACGTTTGGGCTTACAATAAACATTTTGATGCTAATAAGCCAACCTTGTTGCTAAACTCGCACCACGATACGGTTAAGCCAAATTCTGGTTATACCCGCGATCCGTATGATGCAGCAATTGAAGGTGATAAACTGTTTGGTTTGGGCAGTAACGATGCCGGTGGTTGTTTAGTTTCGCTGATCGGAACGTTTTTATATTATTACGAGCAGGAAGATTTAAAATACAACATCTGTTTGGCAGCAACTGCCGAGGAAGAAATTTCGGGCAATAATGGCTTAGAATTGGTTCTTCCAGATTTGGGCGAACTGGAGTTTGGTATCGTTGGCGAGCCAACAGAAATGAATTTAGCCATTGCTGAACGAGGCTTGTTGGTATTAGATTGTGTGTCTCATGGAAAAGCCGGTCATGCGGCCCGTGAAGAGGGAGAGAATGCCATTTACAAAGCCCTAAAAGATATTGAGTGGTTTAGAAATTATCAGTTCCCTAAAGTATCGGAGGTTTTCGGTCCGTTAAAAATGACGGTTACCATCATCAATGCAGGTTCGCAACATAATGTTGTTCCGGCAAATTGTACTTTTACGGTTGATGTACGTGTAACAGATGCCTACACCAACGAAGAGGTTTTAGAGATTATCAGGGCAAATGTTGATTGTGATGTTACCCCACGCTCTATCCGTTTAAAACCATCGTCGATTGATAAAAACCACCCGGTTGTTCAGGCAGGAGTAGCACTTGGAAAAACCACCTATGGTTCGCCTACTACTTCTGATCAGGCACTATTAGATATTCCATCGGTAAAATGTGGTCCGGGTTTTTCTGGCCGTTCGCACATGGCCGATGAATTTTTATATGTTAGAGAAGTAGCTGAGGGTGTTGAAGGATATGTTAATATGTTAAAACCGGTAATCAACGGTAAATAGTAAGAAAGCCTCAGATCCATTAGATCTGAGGCTTCCTCAAAATAGTTAATTCTCTTCGCCTCCATCAAAGGCCCTCGCCTCTAAGTGTTTTTCCATATCTAATCGGTTTACCCCTTTGCTCCACCATTCAGGAGCAGGTTTCCCTTTAAGCATATAATCGAAATACTCCATCATCCGTACAGCATAATCTTTACGGTTTGGCAATTTTGCAATTCCGTGGTTTTCGCCACGATAGGTAATCATCACCACAGGTTTGTTCAACCTTCTTAAACCATTGTAATATTCAATGCCTTGGGTAAAATCTACAGCTCCATCTTTATCATTGTGTAAAAGCAATAATGGCGTTTGTACTTTTTTGATGTGATATACTGGCGAGTTGCGGGCGAAAGCATCCCAGTTATCCCAATAACCAGGCGTTAACCTGCCTTGACTGGCTTCGAAAATAGCCTGGTTGGTGCCACCGCTATTCCAGTAAATTAGGCTATACATGCTTATCATGTTGGTTAAAGGTGCTCCAGCTGCGGCAGCTTTAAAAATATTGGTTTGGGTAATTAAAAATGAAGTTTGATAACCTCCCCAGGAGTGACCATGTATGGCCACATTTTTTTCATCAACAATTCCGGTAGCAATGGCTGTCTTTACTGCAGGCACTACACAGGCAACGGCCGACATGCCCGGATCATTCAACTTGTATTTAATATCTGGCATTAAAACAGCGTATCCATTACTGGTGTACATCGCTTTGTTGAAACCTCCACCAGGAAACGTAGGCATGGTATAGGTATTCAGGTCATCAGTTAACCTTTCATAAATGTATGTAATGGTAGGATAAGCTTTTCCGGGAACATAATTGGCCGGCAAATAAATGGCCGCTTGCAGGCTATCGCCATTTGCACTCACATAGTCAATTAATTTTACACCCGAAGACCAGGCATATTTAGCCTGATCTGGAGTATTTGTGGTTACTTTCTTGGCAGCACTTAAATCACCAGCTGTACTTACATAATAATCTGGAGATTGCTGAAAATTACTTTTGGTATAAGTAAAAACTTTAGCTTGTTCTGCTTTTGCAAAACTTTGGTAAGCATTGTCGTCTAGGAATAAAATGTTGATCTTAGATTTACCTGCAGGTAAAATCCCGATACCGTTTTTCTTGTTTTTGGTGTTAAATACCGCAAAATACTGGTCTTTGCTTAAATCAACACCTTTCTCATCAGCATCAATACGGAAACGAGTAGCCACTTCGGTTTTCTTGCTTTTCCAATTATCGGATAGTGGTGTAATACTATTTCCGTCAGCAGAGATTTTCCATAAATCGTAATTGTCTTTAATTAATGCGTACTTAGAATCGGCCGACCAGCCAAGGTTTTGTGTTGCAGGTTTAACTACATTATGGTCATCTAATTCATCAACAAAAGAAGATTTAATCTTACTGGTAAGGTTCGCCGTTTTTCCACTTTCTAAATTAATACTATAAAATACACCGTCAACATAATAACTGGCTAAAGTTCCGTTTGGGGCAACCACAAGTCTTCCTCCGTTAGAGGCATACATTTTTTCAAATAGTAATTTCTTGCCAAAGGTTTTAAGATTGATCAGATAAACGTCCACATAACTTTGCCCATCTAAATTTCCCATCAGCTCATACTTTGAATTATCGTAGCCAATCGCGTATAAACTTTTTGGGTTTACACTAACTGAGCGCATGTTGCTATCTGCAAGTTGGATGAATTTTTTATCCGCAATGCGGTAAGCACTTAGATAACTAAAGTTTTTATCACGCATTTCTTGCGTTTGTTGTGCTGACTGTAGTCTCTTATCCTGCCAATTCCAGATAATCATATCAGGTTTCTCGATATCATCTTTCTTAACTTCTGGTTTGGCCTTAGCTAAAGTGTCTGATTTCTTATCTTCCTTTTTTTCCTCTTTCTTTTCTTCTTTTTTGGTCAATGTATTAACGCCAAGGAACAAAACCGTTTGATCGTCAGACCAGAATGGAGTGGCGTTGGTGTTGATACCCATATTGGCCGGGAATATTTTGTCGTCAATACCATTATATATTACCTTGTTTGTTAAATCTCCATTGATTTTGTTAAAACCAAGCATGCTGTATACATCATCTTTGTATTTATCATTTTTATTAGCTTTAAGCAAGGCAAATGCAGTTCCCTGTTCATTCCACCCAAGTTTTTGATAAACGGCTTTATCATTATCAAGCGCTGTGGTAATGCCTGTTTTCATATCACGTAAAAAAATACCGTTTCCATTTTGCCCGGCAGCATCGATAACATAAGCAAACTGGCTTCCTGTTTTGTTGAAGGCAAATTCTGAAACATTACCAAGGTTGTAACTTTTTTTTGAGATAAGGTTATAAAGCAGTACGTCGGTACCCTTCGGTGCATCTTTCTCTTTCGAAGCATTTTCTGCAGGCGCAAACTGGATGGCAATCCACTCAGGTGATTTCTCAGAAAAGCTAAAACTTTTTACCTTTTCGAAAGCTGTCTGTTTATTATCACTCAATGAAACCAGCAAGAGTTTATCATAAACTGGTTTGTTTGTTTTTTTTGCCGCTTTAGCTTCGCTATCCTTAAGTGTAACTTTAAAAGCAGCAAATTTTGAATCGTTTGAAAATGAGATGCTATTGGCCGTTGCTCCAATTGGGTAATTGCGGCTTAAAGTATCATTGGTTTTTCTAATCGTCATCTTTAGATCTCCCTCAACCGGTCCGCTGGCTAGAGCAATCCATTCACCGTTAGGCGATAAAGTAGCAGGTCTATTAAAGGTCCATTTAGAAACATCTTTCCAGCCTAATGCTGGTTTTTCCTGTGCCTGTAGCTGATATATAACAAGCATGAAAAAAACGGTGGAGAACAGTTTTAGGGATTTCATAATAAGTTTAAGTTTATACGAAAATAAGCTTTTAAACCAAGAATTAGGAGAGGCCACATAAAATTGAGTTTATTGACCTTTAAATGTGCATTACAGATCAATCTCATTCCTGATTTCTAATCTATTTATTGTACTTTTGCGGGTATTTCGACTGCCTTTGTGCAGGTATAAAATAGAGCAATCATAAGCATGAAAATCTGGCAAAAAAATATAGATGTAAATCAGTTTGTAGAGCGTTTCACAGTTGGTAAAGACCGTGAACTGGATCTGCAGATGGCGAAATTTGATGTATTGGGCTCTTTGGCACATACCCAAATGTTAGAGACCATTAATTTGCTAACAGCTGAAGAACTGGAAACGGTTCAGCAAGAATTGAAAAATATTTACTCCGAAATTGAAGCCGGAAATTTCACCATCGAAGATAGTGTAGAAGACGTGCACTCGCAGGTAGAGTGGTTGCTTACCCAGCGCATTGGCGAAGCGGGTAAGAAAATCCATAGTGGCCGGTCGCGTAACGATCAGGTGTTGGTTGATTTAAAATTGTTTTTCAGGGCCTGCATAGAAGATATGGTTGGCCAAACCTCAACTTTGTTTAATCAGTTAATTGAGCTGAGCAATACGCATAAAGATAAATTGATGCCAGGTTATACACATTTGCAGATTGCTATGCCATCGTCTTTTGGTTTATGGTTTGGCGCCTATGCCGAAAGCCTGGCAGATGATATGGAGCTGATGCTGGCTGCATGGAAAATCTGCAATAAAAACCCATTAGGTTCTGCCGCTGGTTATGGTTCTTCGTTCCCCTTAAACAGAACTTTAACGACTGAATTGTTGGGTTTTGAAAGCTTAAATTATAATGTGGTTTATGCGCAGATGGGGCGTGGTAAAACAGAAAGAATTTTGGCGCAGGCCATGAGCGCAGTTGCTGCAACTTTAGCTAAAATGGCGATGGATGTTTGCTTGTTTATTAATCAGAATTTTGGATTTATCAGTTTTCCGGCAGAACTTACCACAGGTTCGAGCATTATGCCACACAAAAAAAACCCTGATGTTTTCGAGCTGATCCGTTCGCGCTGCAATAAAATTCAGGCTTTACCGAACGAAATTGCCATGATGATTACCAATTTGCCATCGGGTTATCACCGCGATTTACAATTGTTAAAAGAAAACCTTTTTCCGGCAATCACGTCATTAAACGAATGTTTGGAGATCGCTACTTTTATGTTTCAGAACATTACCATAAAAGATGATATTCTGAAAGATAAAAAATATGATTATCTGTTTAGCGTTGAGGTTGTGAATGATTTAGCACGCCAAGGTGTTCCATTTAGAGAGGCTTATAAAATTGTTGGCGAACAGATAGAAAATGGTACTTTTGCACC
The DNA here is from genome assembly GCF_011759615.1 of Pedobacter sp. SG908. NCBI lineage: Bacteria > Pseudomonadati > Bacteroidota > Sphingobacteriia > Sphingobacteriales > Sphingobacteriaceae > Pedobacter > Pedobacter sp. SG908. The sequence continues at coordinate 835,040 of NZ_JAAOYY010000003.1, read as the reverse complement.
GTCTGGCCAAATACATCATACACACGAAGGAAGCATCGGCAACCTTTGTAACGAGCAAATTTCTGCAGCAATGCACAATGTTTTATCTCAGTTTGGTTTCGGAAAAGTGAATAAAGCAATAGAAGATTTAATAGCATAATATGAAAGTTTCAATATTAGCCAATTCATTAATTGGCTCAGAAATTATAAAAATCGGTAACGAAGTTAACGAAATGAAGCGTAAAGGTGCTTCGATTGCTAACTTAACCATAGGCGATTTTGACGCAAACATTTACCCAATCCCAACCGAATTAAAAGCTGGAATTGTGGAGGCGTACAATGCCAATCAAACCAATTATCCACCTGCTGATGGGGTTTTGCCTTTAAGAGAAACGGTTTCTGAATTATTAAAGGATAGATTTGGATTGGAATACAACACCAACAGCATTTTAGTTTCTGGTGGTTCACGTCCGTTAATTTATGCTACTTACCTGGCGTTGATCGATCCGGGAGATACCGTGGTTTTCCCCGCTCCATCCTGGAACAATAACCACTACTCTCATTTAACATCTGCAAAAACAATTGCGGTAGAAACCGATGCTGCGCATAATTTTATGCCAACGGCAGCGCAATTAAAACCACATTTAAAAGGGGCAACTTTATTGGCTTTATGTTCGCCATTAAACCCAACCGGAACGATGTTCGATGCTGATTCCTTAGCTGAAATCTGTGATGCGGTTTTAGAAGAAAATGCCTCTCGTGGTGCAGATGAAAAACCGTTGTACATGATGTACGATCAGATTTATTCGCTTTTAACTTTTGGTAAGGAGCACGTAAATCCAGTTTCTTTACGCCCAGCGATGAGACCCTTTACTATTTTTGTGGATGGCAGTTCGAAATGTCTGGCGGCAACCGGCGTGCGTGTAGGATGGGGTTTCGGTCCTGAGGATATTATCAATAGAATGAAAGCATTGGTTGGCCACATGGGGGCCTGGGCACCAAAAGCCGAGCAAGTGGCTATGTCTAATTATTTTAACGATAAAACACAGGTTGATACTTTTTTGACCAGCTTCAAAGCGCAGATCCAGGATAGTTTAAATGCGCTTTATAACGGTTTTAACGAATTAAAGAACGAAGGTTTTAATGTTGATGCCGTTGAGCCAATGGGTGCCATTTATTTAACCATTAAAATCGATTATATCGGTAAAACTACTGAAGATGGGCAGCTTTTAAAAGACAGTGCAGATGTAAATTTCTACTTGATCAAAGAAGCAGGAGCAGCATTAGTACCATTCTCTGCTTTCGGAAATGAAGATAGCATGCCTTGGTTCAGGGCATCGGTTGGTGCTTGTACCTTGCAGGATATTAAAGACATGTTGCCGAGGATTAAAGTGGCATTGAGTAAGTTGAAATAGGTGTTAACTAATGAAACCTCTCTTCAATTTGCTTTGAAGAGGGGTTTTTGATTTTAACTTATTGATAGAAACAATGTTTAGTTTGCAAAGGTTTTATTTAATAATCTTTAAATTTGTATATTAGTTTAAAATCATATTAATATGGAAACTTACCTTGTACATCCCGATAAAATACAAGAAAAAGCTTTAAAGGCATTTCTTAAAGCTTTAGAAGTTCCTTATGAAATAAAAAAAGATAATTCTTTACCAGCACACGTCATTTCAGGAATAAAAAAAGGACAAGAAGATATCAAAGCAGGCAAGAGCTTTTCTTTAGAAGCATTTAAAGAAAAAATCTCAACTATTTGATGAGTTTGCCTGTAATTATATCTGAAACCGCTTATATAACTTTCGAATCAATTTGTGCTCAAATAAGTGAAAGGCTTGGAGCTAAATCGTTAAATGATTTTAAAAAGAATACGATTAAGATCTTAGAACTAATTGGTCAGTCGCCTTTCATTTTTAAAGAGACTGAATTCGACCCTAATATACGCCAAGGATTAATTAAGAAGATCTCCTCTGTATTTTATGAAATTAAACCAGATCGGATAGAGATACTGTTCTTTTGGGACAATAGACAGGAACCCATGTTTTTCTAATAGAATACCCCGAAAGTTTAAAGCCTGCGAGGTATTCTACTCCAGGCCCCAAGACTGAGGACTCAAGACTCCCAATTAATCCTCCCTACTTCCATCATCGGCCATCCGCACCATTTTGGGTTCAAATTTAGCCACCACGTCGACCAGTTCGGTTTGCGCGGACATTACTTTATGGATGTCTTTATAAGCCATTGGGGCTTCGTCTAAACCCGCACCAATTAAGGTGACGTTGTGGTCTTTCAAAATCGCTTTCATCTCCGATTTAGTGATCGATTGAATCGCTTTGGTCCTGCTCATTTGTCTACCCGCTCCATGCGAAGCCGAATTGATTGCACTGGTTTCACCTTTTCCTCTCACCAAAAATCCTGGAGCAGTCATGCTTCCCGGGATAATTCCCATCACGCCCTTACCTGCAGGCGTAGCGCCTTTTCGGTGAACAATTACTTCTTCACCATCAAGTATTTCTTTCCAGGCAAAATTATGATGGTTTTCTACCTTGGCTAAAACTTTTGCACCGATGGCTTTAGTCAACCTTTTATGGATCACCTCATGACAAGCAGAAGCATAATCGCCGGCTAAATTCATGGCAATCCAATACTCTTGTCCTTCGGCTGTATTAAGGTCTAAATAAGCCAGGTTTGCGGCTTCTTTAGGCAGCTTACAGATCTCTTTAGCCAGTTTGGTGTAATGACCGGCAATGGTAGCACCTAAGCCACGAGAACCTGAGTGGGTTAATAAAGCCACATAACGGTCTTTGTCGATATTTAAAACCTCGTCGCGTTCGGCAAAATCAATAATCCCCCATTCTACAAAGTGGTTACCACCGCCCGATGTACCCAATTGAGCCCAGGCTTTTCCATGTAAGTTTTTAAGGAACGTAGTTGAGTTGAAAGCTTCGTTATCCAATACTTCGTGTTCGGCTCTTTCCAAACCCCTAAACTCTCTACCTGCACCAAATTTGGTAAAAGCAATTAATTCGCGTTTGTACATCGCATCTTTCCCGAAATAATGTTTCTCCGGGATATCGAAAATACTCAAAGCCATTCTGCAACCGATATCTACACCTACACCGTAAGGGATAATTGCATTTTTGGTCGCTAAAACACCACCAATCGGCAAACCATATCCTTGGTGCGCATCGGGCATTAATGCTCCGGCTACCGAAACCGGTAGCTTCATTGCGATATCCATTTGATTTCTGGCACCCTCTTCAATATAATCGACACCGAAAATTGAATAATCCTTGGCATTGTTGATCAGTTCAATGGTCCCGTCTGATTTTGGATTGGCTTCCTCAATCACGGCTGTTGCCAATACACTTAATACCTCGTCATCCAAAAAACTTTCTGGATATTCTTTTACTTTTTTAAATAAGGCCAATAATTCTTTTTCTTCCGTATCTGCAAAGTTTGTTTTCAGGATATCCAAAGCCAGACCTACTATTTTCCCTTCGGAATAGCCTATTTCGAATAGGTTATTACCTGTTATGTTGTTGTTCATTGTTTCTGTTTTAATCGGCATACAGCTCAGTTCTCATCTCAACCAGTAACGACTCAATCAACTTAGCATCTGGTTTATCCTGAAGCTTGCTTTTAATCGTTTCCTGTTCTATTTTTAGCATAAGGTCTTCTGCCATTTTTAATACTTCCTCGTAGTCTAGTTCTCCTCTTTTTATTGATAAAAGCTCGCGCCTATTTGATCGTTTTACATTTAATTCTCCATCCCGTACGATTTCAAGGGCGACCTGTAGCAATCTAATGGTATGCATCATGTTTTTGGCATCATAATCTTTGCCGTGGTTTTTGTTTAACCTGTAACGTTCTTCATTGCGTTTTTCTACCCATTCCCAATAGTCATTGTGCTCCTTGCAATAAGATGAATAGCTATCCTTGTTAAAAAATAAATAGGCAATTTCTTGTTCTCCTGCAGGTATTGACGAGACCGAAACCTCATTTGCCGCTTCTTTGTTCGTGATCCCTTTATAATTCAATTTCTTCTCTGCATCATGAAACAAAGCATACAGATCTTTAGCATTAGGTATTTTGGACAATCCACAGTCATCTTTCGAAATACCATTTTTTGCAAGCCAGGTTTTCGCTTTTACAGATGAATAGTTTACTGTGATGAAACAAAAATCCAATACTGTTTTCCGGGTTTTAGGCATAGGATTTAATATTTTTTTGTTTAATCCTTTTGCTTTTCTAATCTGTGTTAAAGCATAGCCACCAAAAGTATCCTTACATAACTTTGATAAAATCATCTCGATTCTAAGCTTGTTCATTATGGTGTGCTTATATAGGATACAGTCTTTCGGAGCAGCTAAAATTTCCACAATATTCGGGTTGTTCTTGATCAGTAGTTCAATAAAACGGCCAATTTCATAATAAACCTCATCATTACTTTCATTGCTGATTTGAGGAATATACTTTAAACCAAAAAACATCTCTTTTGGCATATAGTAAATCCCTTTAATATCAGTATCTGATTGTGGAGTATCCAATCCATAAGCTTTGCTACCACTTAAGCACTCAAATAAGAGTAGGTTTTTATCCTTTATATCTTTAATCGTCATAACGGTTTATTGTATTTCTAAAAAAGATATCGAGCCTTTCCGTATCAAAACTTTCTTTTGGTAAATCTTTAGCTCCTTCAGTACACTTTTTAAATTCATTATCAATATAGCTACTTAGCTCAGGATGTATTTTAACAATATATCCTTCTGCAGAGGTTGACTTTAGTGTAATCAGGTCTTTTACCAACTTTTGAAGATGTTCTGGCATTAAGTTCGAAAGTAGTCCAATGGTCATTGGAGCTATCGTATTTTTCTCTAAACACCATTTCGCCGAAAGTAAAGGGCGGAGTACGTAAAAAAGCTTTTTGATTTTGATTTCGTCACCATTTATTACGGTCTCCAATGCGCTATGAGCTATTCCCAGGTAATGATTGATATTCGTTTTCCTGTAGAAATAAGATTGGCACAATGTCCATAATTCGTCCCTGAAATGAGCCTGTTCTACATAAACAATAGGCGATTGTAGCCATTCGAATGGAGTGGTATTCGATTTCCGGATCAATTTAAGCACCTTTTTTATATCCCAGCCATATATATCGAGTTCATCGTTGATCGGGAAAGCCAATTGGTCATTTTTCTCAGAAACAGAAAGGTAATAATTGAGTGGGCGTACATAGATAAAACGGACATCGAAATCGCTGTCTGGTGATGAAAATTCCCATCCACGGCTTCCCGATTCACAGGCAAATAATATTTTGATATCGTTTGCCTTTCTATTTCTGTAAGTCTGTTTATGATGGTTGTTTTCATTTTGTTCTTTATTAATCCCCGGCTGGCAACATTCGCCTGGCCGAGGGGTTTCTAAATTTAATTTATTTTACGAAGATCTGCTTCAATTGGTCAACAATTTGTCCACTGCCAGATAAGCTGATGTTGTTGATTTTTTCTGCAATTTTCTCTACATACTCCATCTCTTTCAACTTATACAACATAGCGTTGTCTTCCATCAATTTGGCCGTATTCAACAAACTTCTGGTCGATGCAGTTTCTTCTCTCCGGGTAATGATATTGGCTTGTGCTCTTTTTTCAGCGACTAAAACCTGATTCATAATTTCCTTAACATCACCTGGTAAAACGATGTCTTTAACACCGCAGTTGGTTAATTTTACGCCCAAATTTTCAACCTTATCCAAGGTGATGGCCATTACCATTTCAGCAATTTTTTCCTTGCTTTCCATCAATTCGTCAAAAGTCATTAAGCCAATGCATTCTCTTAATGCCAATTGCATGGTGATGTACAATTGTTTTTCAAATTCTTTGTTCTCCAATAACGCTTTGATGATGTCATCAACTTTATATTGAATGCTGAAGTTTACCCTCAATTGTGCTTTATCTTTTGTTAAGATTTCTTGACCAATAATTTCCATATTCAATTGCCGCATATCAGTTTTCAATACTTGAACAGTAGTGCTGTTTTTCCAGTAAACATAGTTTCCTGCTTCCAATACGCTTTCAAATTTACCATCGATAAATAACAAGGCCTTTTCGAAGGATTCTACTTTATAGGCTCTGATGTAATTTAATAATGGCGCTTTCTCCAACAAGTTTTTATCAATTGCTTCGTCAATATTAATGTTACTGATGTTTACCTTAACAAAGTTGTATTCTGATAAACCTTTCCAGATGGCATGCCTGCCAGCGGTTAAAACAGATTTGAAGTTTTTGTTTTGGTAAACCAAGGCCAATTCGTTGTCGGCAACGCTTACTAAGTGAATCAAATTCACAAAATCTGCATTTTCCAACAAAATATCCAATTCGGCAACCGAGTAATAGTACTCTTTAGCCATATCGTATAATGTCATGCTTTCGCCAAAACCTAACCAGTAAGTTCCTGCAGTTAAAACGTTTTTTAATTTTCCTTTTTTAAACACCAATCCAACATAATTGGTGTTAATCGTTACTCTTTTCATGTTTTATGATGTTAGCCCCACCTAAATCCTCCCCTAAAATGGAGGACTTAAATGATTATGGTTAATTATTTATTCTTTTAAAAGCGTTGCACAAGAACATTTACCTGTTTTCTGCGGAAGCAAAAGTTTGTCAAGTTTGTTTAAAAATGAAACTTTGCTTTTCTACTCAGGCTTAAGCTCATGAAGCATTTTGCCTTTTGGCTTAACTCATTTGATTTTTAAATCTTTCTTGCTGCGCTGATGCTTACTGAGCAAAACACAGATTTGCTTGCTGGATTCCGAAAAATCCTGAAGCCAAATGCAGTTGCACAACGCTGATTCTGGTGAGCGGTTTGAAAAGTTGCCCTTCTTTTAAGATGGATCCTAAGTCCATTGCATTACCATTTTGCTATTCCAAGTGATGTTTGGAAGCAGGATTCGAACCTGCATTGGTGGTTGTTACTCTAACCCCTGAGTTATTCCGATATATCGGAAGTGGGATTCGAACCCACGACACACAACGTGTTTAGACAGTCTATCACAATTCTTATCAGTATATTCCAGACAATGTGACCGAATACTTTGGGGCTATTCTGAAACCCACAACATTGGATAAGTTTTATTTAGTATTGCCATCCCTTTCGGGATTTCTTTATATCAATCTGATTATGATAACCACTACTAACGTAACCCTGTCCGGCGTATCCCGAACAGGGGTTTCATGATAGTGAATGCTGATCCTGTTAAAACCGGAGCAGCATAAACGAGAGCGCGTATCATTTAGAACAGTAAAACTGTTTCTTATCAATCAGATTGTTGTTATTAATATTTATCAAAGAACTTTATCGACTGGCGACATTACAAAGATGCCACTACCACTGCGCGGCTGATTTGCGCAGTGGGAATTATTCTGTAATTAAACATTTAAGTGTTTGATAATTAGATTAATAAATTTTATTTTTCCTTGAAATCATTTCTTTTTATCAGTAATTGCGCAATTGTATTGCGTAGATGAAGAACACTTCGCTATATTTAAGTAAGCTTTATGATCAGATTTTTAGCTTGAAACTCAAATTGATTAAAAATGGCAGTAAATAAATTAGCGCTCATCAGGTATAAAACCATCGACGATTGTTTGAAAAACCGTTTCCGAAAATGGACATTGGAAGATCTTATTGAAAAGGTATCAGAAACCCTTTACGAGCTGGAGGGGATTACAACAGGTGTAAGCAAGCGAACCATTCAGGCAGATATTCAATTAATGCGGAGTGACAAGCTGGGTTACAATGCACCAATTGTAGTGAAGGATAAACGCTTTTATGCTTACGAAGATTCTAGTTTCAGTATAACCAAAGCACCAATCAATAATGCTGATGTAGATAAGATGAAAGAAATTGTTGGTGTACTGAAACAATTTAATGCCTTCAATTATTTCGACGAGATGAGCGATATGATTGCCCGTTTGGAGAACAACCTCTATAAATCGACCAAACAAAGTGGCAATAATATCCAATTGGAAAGTAATAAGCTCGTTAGGGGGTTGGAATGTATTCCTCCTTTATACCAGGCAGTTTTAAATAAACAATCGCTCTTGATCGAATATAAATCTTTTAAAGCACAGCAGTCTCAACAGGGGATTTATTATCCATATCTCCTAAAAGAATATAGAAACCGTTGGTTTTTGATCTGTAAGGCAAAAAAGCGACCTGGAATATTAAATTTAGCCTTAGATAGGATCGTCGAATTTCAGGAGCTGCCCAACGAAGAATTTTTTGCTTACCAGGGAGTAGATTTTGACCGTTATTACGAAGATCTGATCGGTGTAACAAAAAATGAGCGGGACCGTGCACAAAAAGTAATCCTCGAATTTACCAACGACCACGCACCTTACGTGATTACCAAACCTTTGCATACCTCGCAGATTATACTAGCGAAAAATGATAAAACGACCGTTTTCAGGATTGATGTGGTATTAAATTACGAACTGGAGCGCGAAATTTTAGGTTTTGGAGAATGCGTTAAAGTGCTATCGCCACGATTGTTGATCGCTAAAATCAAAAAGAGATTGGCCCAAACTTATGAGCAATACGAAAGCGCTGATGAAGAAAAAGTTTTTATAAAGTCCTCAAGAAACTAGTTAAACGTTTTAGTAATTGAATTCTTATGTGTAATTTGAATTTAATTATGTTCAAGACCAAATATATCCTAGCTTTTCTAATGTGCTGTTCGATAAGTGCTTTCGCTCAACAGCCTACGCCTCAATGGAGGCCAAATTATCATTTCACTGCACCATCAAATTGGTTAAACGATCCAAACGGGTTAATTTATCTGAATGGGGAATATCATCTTTATTATCAGTACAATCCGTTCGAAAATAAATGGGGCCATATGAGCTGGGGCCATGCCACCAGTAAAGATCTGATAAACTGGGAGCACCTTCCGGTTGCTATTCCGGAAAAAATTACAAATGACACCACCACTATGATTTTTTCAGGTTCGGCTGTGCTGGATAAACATAATGTAAGTGGATTGGGGAAAGGACAGGCACCCGTTGTAGCTTTTTATACCGCAGATCTACCCAAACAACGGAATGAATCTCAATACATGGCCTATAGTAATGATGGTGGGCTAACTTTTACCAATTATGCTAAAAATCCCATTATCGATTTAAACAAAAAAGATTTCAGAGATCCTAATGTATGGTGGCATGAGGCCTCTAAGCAATGGATTATGACTGTTGCAATGGTTGATGAGCATCAGGCGAGGTTTTATGGCTCAAAAAACTTGAAAGATTGGACCATGCTGAGTGATTTCGGTAAACAAGGTAATCAGGGTAGCGGCTGGGAATGCCCTTTTATGATTCCACTGGCAGTGGATGGAAATAAGGATAACACGAAATGGGTACTAATGATTTCGTTATTTGGGCCAAAAGGGCCAACCATGCAATATTTTGTAGGCAATTTTGATGGTAAAACTTTTAAGAATGACAATGATGGCCAGTTAACTTTGCTGGTAGATGATGGCGATTCGTTTTATGCCGCCATTCCATGGAACAATGCACCAAACGATAAACGCATTCTTTTGGGTTGGTTGCAGCCGGGTGGTAAAGAAACCTTCCCATGGAAAGGACAGATGTCTATCCCCAGAGATTTAGCTTTAAAAACTACGCCTGATGGTGTAAGGTTGTTTCAACAGCCGAGTTCGGTTATTGCAGGTAACCTTAAAAAAATTGCCCAAAACCGGGTAGTTTCCAAACAGCATCTGCTTGTTGATGGTGAACTGAAACTGGATGATATTAGCAATGCAAATTGGATTGAAGCCGAATTTGATTTAAGTAATTCGAAAAGTGCAGGTATCAAATTAGCACAATTAAAAGACGGCGAAGGAAAGGTGATCAAAGAAATTGAAGTAGGATACCTGGCCGATAAAAATGAGCTGTATGTAGATTGCTCGCGCTCAGAAAAAGGCGTGAAGAACGATAAGAATATTATTCAAACTGCTAAGTTGAATGCTGTGGGTTCTAAATTGAAAATTCAGATTCTGATTGATAAATCATCGCTTGAAGTCTTCGGTAATGGTGGTGAAAAGGTAATCTCGACCATGATTTTTCCGGATGAAAAAGCAACTGGAATTACTGTTTTCTCAAAAGAAGGTAAAAGTGCTTTAAGCAGTTTAAAGATTTGGGATTTGAGCAAGTAATAGTTAAAACATGATTGACAAGAGCAATCATCTGCTAAAAAGCCTCACCGAATTGAAATCTGGTGAGGCTTTTTTATGTGTTTTGGACTTCCGACTTCCGACTCCGGACTTCTGACTCTAGACTATAGATTAACTTTTAAATTCGCTCGTTTTATGGAATTCGATATCTGGATAATCCTGTTTGGTTAAATTAATCATATATTCACTATCAGCCAAATAAACTGGATTGGCTTCTTTATCGAAACCGATGTGCTGTTGCTTACGTTTCACAAATTCATCCAATTTCTTTCTGTCGGTAGAAGTTACCCAGCTCGAACGGGTATAACTTAAAGTACGGAAACGGCATTTTGCACCATATTCGTGCTCTAATCTGAAATTGATTACCTCGAACTGGAGCTCACCAACCGCACCGATTACTTTCCTGTTTCCAGGTTGCATTACGAATAACTGTGCAACACCTTCATCCGTTAACTGCTCAATACCTTTTTCCAATTGTTTGGTGCGCATTGGGTCCATATTTTCAACCTCTTTAAAAATAGAGGGAGAGAAACTAGGAATTCCTTTGAACTGCAGTTTTTCACCTTCGGTTAAAGTATCGCCGATTTTAAAGTTGCCACTATCATATAAACCTACTACATCACCTGGCCAGGCTTCTTCAACAATACTTTTTTCGTTCGCCATAAAGTCCATCGGGTTAGAGAATTTCAGTTTCTTATCCTGGCGGGTATGGTAATAAAATTTATTGCGTTCAAACTTGCCAGAACAGATCCTTAAAAAGGCAATCCTATCGCGGTGTTTTGGATCTAAGTTAGCGTGGATCTTAAATACAAAGCCACTGAAATTTTTCTCTTCAACCAGTACATCACGTTCTTCAGCTTCCCGGTGTTTCGGACTTGGTGCGATATCGATAAAGGTATCCAAAAGCTCCTTGATCCCGAAATTATTAATCGCACTCCCAAAAAATACAGGTGCAACCAAACCATCGGTATATAAATCCTTATCAATTTTACCATAAATACCGTCAACCAATTCAACATCATCTTTCAACGTATTGATTTCGTTTTCTTTTAGGTAATTTAATAAAGAAGGATCATTTAAATCACTCGCTGCCACAACCGAATCGGTTACTTTGGTTTTATCAGAATTAAATAAATTTAAATGTTTGTTGTAAATGCTGTACACGCCTTTAAAGGTATGCCCCTGGCCGATAGGCCACGAAAGTGGACAAAGGCTGATGTTTAGTTTCTCTTCAATTTCATCCAATAAATCGTAAGCCTCTTTACCTTCACGGTCCATTTTGTTAATGAAGATAATTACTGGTGTATTACGCATACGGCAAACCGACATTAGTTTCTCAGTCTGTTCCTCTACACCCTTTACACAGTCTACCACCAGAATTACACTATCTACCGCCGATAAAGTTCTATAGGTATCTTCAGCAAAATCCTTGTGACCAGGCGTATCCAGAATATTGATGCGTTTGCCACTGTATTCGAAACCCATTACCGAAGTTGCAACTGAGATACCACGCTGCTTTTCGATTTCCATAAAATCGGAGGTATTACTTTGGTTCGCTTTGTTCCTTTTTACCGCACCAGCAGTATTAATAGCACCACCAAAAAGCAGAAATTTTTCTGTCAGTGTGGTTTTGCCCGCATCTGGGTGACTAATAATGGCAAAGGTTTTACGTTTTTCTATTTCAGGGTTAAGCATAATAAAATTTTGGATATAAAAGATGATGAAACCTTGTTAAAGGAATTTAACAGCGATAAGATTTGAATATTGTTGTTTCATCAGGCCGCAAAGATAAGGAATTTGCTTAAAGTTTGAATAGGTTAATTGTTTAATTGAAAATAGGTTGCATGTTTATTGTTTTTGAAAAGCAGTGGCAATTGTTCTTTTCTTATTGCAGCCCTGCCATACACTATAGTCCCGATTGAATCCCGATGTAAATCGGGATGGAGGCTACCATTCGTGTCAGGTTTAGGTTGCTTCTTTAGTAATTCTATTGAGGGTTTTATTTCCGTTGATTAAATACTTTATCGGCTAAACAGGGCTTAAACCGAAAATTATCCAATAAAATTTAAAATTTCTCCCCAATCATTGTTTAATTTTGTGCTAAAATGTTTAGCTTTATTCATCCCTCCGTTTATTGTAAACTAAAATTTTACTGCCGATGCCCACTTTGGAAGAAACTTCTATGCCTGCAGAAATTGCGGCTAAATTTGTTAATTATACCTCAAAACATGTTTTTTTGACCGGAAAAGCAGGTACGGGTAAAACCACCTTTTTACGGAAACTGATTAAACTTACGCATAAAAAAGCCTTAATTGTAGCACCAACAGGTATCGCTGCAATCAATGCATCAGGAGTAACCATTCACTCGCTTTTTCAGCTCCCTTTTGGGGCTTTCTTCCCAGATGCAGCCGGAAGCTTGATCAATGAAAATATCAACTTCAACTTTAATACGCCTAAAACTTTAGTAAAACATTTAAACATGCAGGGCAATAAACGCCGCATGTTGCAGGAATTAGAGTTATTGGTGATTGATGAGGTAAGTATGCTGCGCGCAGATATGCTCGATGCGATCGATTTTGCTTTGCGGTATGTCCGCCGGAACAGAAATGTTCCTTTTGGAGGAGTACAACTCTTGTTTATCGGCGATCTGCACCAATTGCCGCCAGTAGTAAAAAATGATGAATGGCGCATTATGGCCAAATTTTATAAAAGCATTTATTTCTTCGATGCACTAGCATTGCAGGATAATCCACCGGTTTATATCGAACTGGATAAAATTTATCGTCAGGATGACACTGTTTTTATTGATCTGCTCAATAACCTGCGGAACAATAAAATCACCGCAGAAGATACAGCATTACTCAGACAGCATTTCAAACAGGATTTTAAACCTGCGGCCGATGAAAATTACATCACTTTAACTACACACAACAATAAGGCCGATAGTATAAACCGCGAAAGGTTGGCCCAGTTAAAGACCAAATCTTACTTTTTTGAGGCAAAAATTCAAGGCGAATTTAATGAATATGCTTACCCGAATGATAAAAGTTTAGAGTTAAAGGTTGGCGCACAGGTCATGTTCATTAAAAATGATATGACTGCCGAGAAAAGGTATTACAATGGCAAAATAGGGGTAGTGCACCATATTGAGAAAGATATAATCGAAATTGAACTTCCTGAGGATAGGACAGTTATTGAGATTTCTCGTTATACCTGGGAGAACGTCAAGTATAAACTGGATGAAGCGACCAATGAGATTAAGGAAAATGTAGCTGGTTCGTTTATTCAATACCCCATAAAACTGGCCTGGGCAATAACCGTACATAAAAGTCAGGGTTTAACCTTTGATAAGGCCATTATTGATGTCGGGGATGCCTTTGCGCCTGGTCAGGCCTATGTAGCCTTATCGCGCTTACGTTCGTTAAAGGGTTTGGTTTTGACTTCTCACCTACGCGATAGTGGTTTGCAACAGGATCAGAATGTGCATTATTTCTCTAAAACAAAACAGCCCTCAGAGGTACTCAACGAGCAGATCAGTATAGAGAGTTATACTTTTATCCGCAGCTATTTGCTTGCGGCATTCGATCTGAATCTGATCCGCTATTACTTAAAAGAACACCGTCAGACATTTGATAAAAGTGAAAAATCGGCCAAGCAAAGGCATGAAGATTGGACCGATACCATTTATACCGACTTTCAAAAAATAACGGCTACGGCCGATACATTTGTAAATCAGCTGAAAAACCTGTTTGCACAGCAAACTGAACACACTTTATTTAATGTATCGAAAAGGGTAGAGGCTGCCTTAAAATATTTTAATCCGCTGGTAAAAGAGATTTCAGACCGTTTTCTGGCTCAAATTGAAGTGATAAAAGAAGAAAAACAAATTAAAACATACGTTACAGAACTGTTGGAACTCGAAATTTTGGTATATGAGCAACTAAAAAAAATGCATAAAAGTAAAGCATTGTTGCAAGCACTTATTGCCGGTAAAGAATTTAGCAAAGCCGATACGGATGCACTGTTGAATACGGTAGAAAGAAACAATCAGCTCCAAAAAGCGATCCAGTTAAAAGGAGAAACGCTCAAAGTAAAATCTGCAGCAGAGAAAAAGAAAAAAGAGCCAAAGATTGATACCAAGTTAGTGAGCTTCGAGCTTTATGAGCAAGGGAAAACCATCGACGAAATTGCAAAGGAACGTGGCTTTTCTGCCGGTACCATTGAGGGGCATTTGGCTTATTACGTTTCTACGCAACAATTGGATGTGACCAAACTGGTAAAGGCCAATAAAATCAGAAACATCAGCGATGCGGTGGAGAGCCAAAAAACAAAATCGATGGCTACGATAAGGGAATTTTTAGGTAAAGATTATTCTTTCGGTGAGATCAAGCTCGTGCTGGCATCGTTGTTTCCATCAGAGGAATAACCTTAGGTTTAACCGCAAAGATCGCTAAGGACAAAAACGCAAAGGGCGCAAAAGCAAACTCAAGGACATGGATGAGAATGAATTATCAAGAATTGTAATCGGATTAGCAATAGAAGTTCATAGTGCTTTACGTCCTGGTCTGTTGGAAAGCGCCTATAAAGAATGTCTGTATTATAAAATTCTCAAGGCAGGATTATTTGTTGAAAAGGAAAAGATAATGCCTTTAATTTTCGATGAGGTAAAACTAGACTGTGGATATCGAATTGATATTTTAGTAGAACACAAATTGGTTTTAGAATTGAAAAGTATAGAAGCATTTAACGAGATTCATTTGGCTCAAACATTAACTTATATGAAGTTAGGTAATTACAAATTAGGTCTTTTGATGAATTTTAACGTAATTAGGTTAAAGGATGGATTAAAACGTGTAGTGAATGGCTTATAATTTTTCTTTGTTTCTTTGGGGAAAACTTTGCGAACTTTGCGGTTAAATGGAAAAGGTTAAAGTTTTAGCACAGTACATGCCCGAACCAGCGGCACCGTTAATTGCAAAGTGGATTGATTATTTTCAATGTGAATTTAAGATAGCCAAAACCCGTTCTACAAAACTGGGCGATTACCGCCATCCTTATCAAGGCAAAGGCCATCGTATTTCGGTGAATTTCAATCTCAATCATTATGCTTTTCTGGTTACCACAGTACATGAGTTTGCGCATTTGCTCACCTGGAACGATTTCAAGAATAAAGTAAAACCGCATGGAACAGAATGGAAAAAGAACTTCCAGCGGATGATGATTCCCTTTTTTGATATGAATATCTTTCCAGCCGATATCCACAAAGCAATTGATAATTATATGTCGAATCCTGCGGCATCCAGTTGTTCTGACCTGCATTTATCACGTGCCTTAAAAAAATACGACAGCAATAAAACCGAGACTTTACATTTAGAGCAATTGCCGATTAATACCACTTTTAAAATTAAAGATGGCAGGCGTTTTACCAAAGGCGAACGGATTAGGAAGCGGTACCGATGTATTTGTTTAGATGACAAACGGGTTTACCTGTTTAACCCTTTGGCCGAGGTTTTTGTAGTGGAATAATTTTTTCGCGACCGTTCAGCTGAACTTGTTGTACAAGTGGAAATAGTGTTTTTCAATTGCCTTGTAGCTACTTGATGGTCAGCATCTTTTGGTTAACAAATAAGACCCTGAAATAAATTTACTTCGTAGCTTTTCGCTGCGCTACAGGTCAGGGTGACGAACGCCTTACACAAACTTAAACTCATCCCCATCAAATAAACCTTTATCGCTAAGCTTTAAATGTGGAATTACCAATAAGGCCATAAAAGAAAGCGTCATAAAAGGGGCAAGCAAAGTAGAGCCTAAATCTTTCGCAAACTGATCTATTGAAGTATAACTTTCTGCCACTTTGTAGCCATTTTGATTGCTCATTAACCCGGCAACTGGTAAAGCCAAAACTTCTTCTTTCCCATTTCCCAGTGCCACCACACCTCCGGTTTCTTTGATCACTAAATTTACAGCTTCGCAGATGCTTTTATCATCGGCTCCAACTGCAATAATATTATGACTATCGTGTGCAACACTTGAGGCTATGGCACCCTGTTTTAAGCCAAAGTTTTTTACGAAGGATATTGCAATAGGTGCATCGTGGTAGCGGTTTACTACCACCATTTTCAAAACATCGTTCTCCAGATCACTAATAACATTTTGATTTAAAATTTTCGGTTTAGCAGATATTTTGTTGGTAATCAATTGCCCATCTAATGCTTCAATAACTGGAATTTCTTTTTGTCCGGTAAACGGATAAATAAAATCTTCTTCCTTTTTCAAGCTGCAATCGAAATGGTTTACCGATTCGCGATCTTCTACATGTTTTACCCAATTGCCAACTGTTTTTCCATTTTCGGCTAGCAATAAGCCATTGATATAGGTTTGTTTAACCTTGAATGTTTTTAAATCTTCTATTATAATAAAATCTGCATCATCATTGATCTGGAGTGAGCCAACATCTAATTTGTAGTGAAGAATAGGATTGATACAGGCTGCCTGCAATACATTAAAAATATCAATTCCCTTTTCTACTGCTCTTGCACAGAGTTGATTAATATGATTTTCGACTAAACTGTCCGGATGTTTATCGTCGCTACAGAACATCATCATTTCCGGCCAATCGTTTAGTAGATCAATCAACGCCTCAAAATTTTTGGCCGCGCTTCCTTCGCGGATTAGTATTTTCATACCGCGCTGTAATTTATCCAATGCTTCTTCGGCGGTAAAACATTCATGATCGGTAGAAATTCCGGCGTTGATGTATTGTTGAACAGCGTCGCCACGTAAACCCGGGGCATGTCCATCAACAGGTTTACCTAGGTGGTGTGCAGCCGCGATCTTTTTTAAAACTTCTTCATCTTTGTAAAGCACACCAGGGAAATTCATCATTTCGCTCAGATATTTTATTTCCGGACGTTCTAGAAGTGACTTTACATCATCATGATCCAATTCAGCTCCAGCCGTCTCAAAAATGGTAGCTGGAACACAGCTTGGGGCACCGAAGTTAAATTTAAAAGGCACGGTATTGCCATTTTCAATCATAAACTCTACGCCTTCCATTCCACAAACATTGGCAATTTCGTGTGGGTCACTAATGGTTGATACCGTTCCATGAACAACCGCCAATCGCGCAAATTCACTTGGGATTAGCATACTGCTTTCGATGTGCACGTGGCTATCGATAAAGCCTGGTGAGATAAAATGCGCCCCTTCTTTCTGTTCAGAAATTTTGGTGATTGATTTTATTTTTCCACCTTCAACTGCTACTTCGCCAAAAAAAATATTTCGCTTGGTGATGTTGATGATATTCCCTTCGACTTTGAAAGTGCCCATGTATTTTTTGTTTTTAAAGATGCTGAAATAAATTCAACATGACGATTGCGTTCTAAACCGCTCTCAATATTTCAATAATTTATTAATCGTTTCTGCTAATCTTGCTTTAGCTAAAAAATCTTCTTCTAGTACTTTGCTCATAGGAATTGCGGTATCTAAGCTCGCACAGCGCATTACTGGTGCATCGAGGTAAGAGAAACAATGTTCTCCGATCCAGGCCGATAATTCAGCACCAAAACCATTTGTTAAGGTGTCTTCGTGCAAAATTAAAACCCTTCCGGTTGCTTTAACAGCGGCCCTTACAGCTTCTTTATCCCAGGGCTGTAATGTACGGAGATCAATTAATGTAGCACCGCTTTCAGGGTACTGTTTTAAGTAATCTAAAGCCCAGTGTACACCTAGCCCATAGGTAATGATTGCGAATTTATTTCCTTCGGCAAGCTGAACTGCTTTACCAATCTCTGTAGTATAATAGCCATCAGGAACTGGAGCAATTAAACTTCTATAGAGGTATTTATGTTCAAAGTAAAGCACTGGGTTCGGATCTTCAATCGCTGCCAATAGCAAACCTTTTGCATCTTCGGGGAAAGCAGGATAAACAATCTTAAGACCAGGGGTTTTGGTAAACCAGGCTTCGTTGCTTTGTGAATGAAATGGCCCAGCACTTGTTCCGGCGCCTGTGGGCATGCGTACCACTACATCGGCCTTTTCGCCCCAACGATAATGCGTTTTGGCCAGGTTATTCACGATCTGATTAAAGCCTACAGTCACAAAATCGGCAAATTGCATTTCTACAACTGCTTTATAACCATTTATGGATAGACCCAAACCTGCACCTACGATGGCTGATTCGCAAATAGGGGTATTACGCACTCTGTCTTTTCCATATTTAGTGGTAAAACCATCTGTAATTTTGAAAGCCCCACCATAATCGGCAATATCCTGTCCCATTAAAACCAGATTGGGGTATTTCTGCATAGCCAGATCCAAACCATCGGTTATCGCATCCAGATATCTTTTTTCAATAGAAGATGGATTAGGCTGGATAACCTGTTGTGTGTAAGGGAAATACATGTCAACCTCTTCCTGATTGGCATTAGCAATAGGCTCATCCTCGTTAAAAGCTTCTTCAACTTCCAGCTCAATATCTCTTTTAACCTGGATTTTGATGTCGATAATTGAATCCGATGTTAAAACACCCTGCTCAATTAAATAGGTTTCGTAATTACTTAACGGATCTTTCTTGCCCCACTCATCAAAAAGTTCTTGTGGGACATATTTGGTACCAGATGCTTCTTCATGTCCGCGCATTCTGAAAGTTAAGCACTCTACTAAAACAGGCCTTGGATCTTTCCGGATTTCCATGGCCAGTTGATTAATGGTGTTATAAACTTCCAGAATATTATTTCCATCTATCTGAATGCCTTCTACGCCATAACCAATGGCTTTATCCACCAGGTTTTTGCACCTAAACTGTTCTGATTTTGGAGTAGACAGGCCATATCCATTATTTTCGATCAGAAAAATAACGGGAAGGTTCCAAACTGCGGCAACATTTACTGCCTCATGAAAATCGCCTTCGCTGGTTGCCCCTTCTCCGGTATAAACCAAAGTAGCGTGAGGCTGATTGCGTAAAACATCTGCCAGTGCGATACCATCGGCTAAGGCCATTTGGGGGCCAAGGTGGGATATCATCCCAATAATTTTATATTCTTGCGTGCCGAAATGAAAAGAGCGGTCGCGGCCTTTGGTGAAGCCAGTAATTTTGCCTTGCCATTGGGCCATTAATTTTTTTAAAGGAATATCGCGTGAAGTAAAAACGCCCAAATTACGGTGCATGGGTAAAATGTACTCATCGCTTTGCATGGCTAGGGTGCTGCCAACCGCTATTGCTTCTTGGCCAATACCCGAAAACCACTTGCCAATTCTGCCCTGGCGCAAAAGCTTGAGCATTTTTTCTTCAACCATCCGAGGGTAAAGCAATCTTCTATATAAGTTCAGTAGGAACTCGTTGTCTTTATCTCCTCTGTTAAATTGCATATCTGGTTATTTTGACTAATGAGTCCTGATTTAAGACTCCTTATTTTTTTTCAATTCTTCCCATTGTTTAGCAAAAGATTTATCGGCAACTTTTGGCATTTCGCGGTATTTGCCCCAACTCTTTTTAAAGAAAGTGCTAAGCATAAAATTTTTAAATTTCCCACCAAAGAAATCCATCCACTTGCGTTTTTGCATCATTCTGCTAAACATGCTCCAACCAATTTCCTCTTTTTTGCCGTTTTCATGTCCTGAGGCGGCATCTCTTCGGTTTAGCAGGAGCATTTTGTGGATGTCGATTTTTACCGGGCACACCTCAGAACATTTACCACAAAGACTAGAAGCATAACTTAAGTGTTTAAATTCTTCCATGCCCTTTAAATGAGGGGTGATTACCGAGCCGATTGGCCCGCTATAGGTTGTGTTATAAGTGTGGCCACCGATATTTTTATAAACCGGACAAGCATTTAAACACGCACCGCAACGGATGCAATACAAGCCTTGTCTTTGATCTTTTTGTGCCAATAAATTGGTTCGGCCATTATCCAGCAAAATCACATACATTTCTTCTGGCCCGTCTGTTTCATTAGGTTGGCGTGGACCACTTAAAATGGTATTGTAAACCGTTAAGTTCTGACCGGTTCCATGTGATGCCAGTAAAGGCCAGAAAAGATCAAGATCTGTTATAGAAGGAATTACCTTTTCGATGCCTACTATGGCAATATGGATTTTTGGGAAAGTGGTACTTAAACGCGCATTACCTTCATTCTCCGTCAAGGCAATACTTCCGGTATCGGCTATTAAAAAATTGCCACCACTGATACCGATATCAGCATTTAAGTATTTATCGCGGAGTAATTCCCTTGCTTTTTGTACCAGCTGAGGGGGAGTGGCATCGATAGGTGTGCCAAATTTATCGTGAAATAACTGTGCAATATCTGTTGCACTTAAGTGCATGGCGGGAGTAACAATATGGTATGGAGCCTGACCAAGCAGTTGAACGATATATTCGCCCAAATCACTTTCTAAAGATTCGATATCGTTTTTTTCCAGAAAATCGTTTAAGTGGATTTCCTCGGTAGTCATCGATTTTGATTTGATAACTGTTTTGCCGTTGTTTCTTTTGATGATGTTGAGGATTTCCTGTTGAGCTTCCTCAGCATCATTGGCCCAGATTACCTTACCGCCGCGGCGTTGGAAATTTGATTCGAACTCTGGCAAGAATTTGTCAAGGTTTTCCATTACACGCCATTTAATTACGTGTGCCTTTTTTTTGGATGCCTCTAAATTTTCGAATTTTGATAAACCCCGTTCAACAGCTGCATTGTATTTCCCAATATTATAATTTATGGTTTTACGATGCGGCAGATCGAAAGCTTTCTCGTCAGATTTCTCTAAAAATTCCTCGGCAATATTCATCAATAGTTATTTTGTAATAGGGTAACGAATATTAACTGATTTTAGTTTTTAGCTATTTCGTTATCACATCAAAGATAGGAATTTATGCAGGCGCGAAAAGCTATTGTGCATAAAAAAGCCCCGACATTTTGTCGAGGCTAAGTATTTTGAATTATTATTTCTTTGGATTTCCTTTTCCGTCCATATCTACGGCCGGGCGTTTAGCTCTGTTGGCCAATTCCCATGCGGTAAAGTAGGTTAGTTTTGCTCTTTTCGCCAAAAGTGGGAAATTAATCTTACTTACTTCATCGCCTGGTTTGTGGTAATCCTGCTGCAACATGCCGTCATAATAGAAGATAATAGGAATGCCCAATTTAGCAAAGTTGTAATGATCTGAACGGTAATAAATCTGCTCAGGATCTTTTGGATCATCGTATTTATAATCCAGTTTCATTTTAGTATAAGTGGCATTAACCTGCTCGCTGATGTTGGCCAAATCGCTGCTCAACATTTTCGAACCTACCGAATATATATAGTTTGCCGAATCTGGTTTGCCTAAATATTCTTCACCAGTACGGCCAATCATATCGGTATTTAAATCAGCAATGGTATTTTCTACAGGAAAAACCGGATGCTCAGAATACCATTCAGAACCCCAAAGTCCTTTTTCTTCACCAACAACAGTCATAAATAAGATGCTGCGTTTAGAGCCTTTTCCGGCTTTTTTTGCATCTGTAAATGCTTTTGCCATTAATAATACGCCCGTAGTTCCTGAGCCATCATCATCTGCTCCGTTGTTTACTTTATCTTTTGCATCTGGATCAGTTACCAGGCCAATATGGTCATAATGGCCGGTTAAGATCAATACTTCTTTTTTAAGTACAGGATCAGAACCTTCTAGATAACCGAGCACGTTTTCGCATCTAACTGGTGTTTCTGTTTTTGCAGCACTTGCAGAAAAAGGTACATTTAATACTTGCGAGGCAGGCGCCTGACTATCGACTATTTTCTTTTGCAGATCGGCTACCGTAGTGTTCGAGGCTTTTAACAGCTCGTTTGCCAAAGCGACAGATATCGAAATGCGCGGAATATCGTTTTGTTTTTGTGCTTCGATAGCGGCGTTTGTTTTTACGATTACACGACCTTTATTTTGGGATTGTTTGGTATCTTCGGTAATTCTATCAACAGCCGGATCGATCAGGATAATGGCTTTAACGTTATTTTCTGCAAAATACTTAGCCTTTGCCTCAAGCATAGCACGGTAAGCGGCCCTATCAATTCTGGTGCCCGGTTTAATTGTCGGATCGCCGCCGTTGAACATCATTACCACTTTGCCTTTAATATCAGTTCCGGCAAAATCGTTATAGCCGTCTTTTTTGATTCCGTAACCAATAAATACAATCTGATCGGTTGAAAAAGTGAAACCGTTATCGCTGATTAAGTTTGGTAGAACAACATAATCTTTCTGATATTCTTTAGGCTGACCGTTAACCGTTAAATGGCTTTCTTTTAAGGTAACATTTACCAAATCGATTTTTTGAAAATAGCTGCCATTTACAGGTGCTTTTAAACCTAAAGATTTAAAATAATCACGGATATAATCTGCGGCCATCCAGGCACCTTTTGTACCTGTTTCGCGGCCTTCATATTCATCAGATGCTAAAACAGAAAGATGTTTGTAAGCGTTCTCTGAGTTAATGGCCTTGCTAAACCTTATCGCATCAGGATTAGGTTTAAGCGGCTTAATTTGGCTGAAGCAACTTGCGGTAACAAGCGATACCAAGCCAAGGGTTAAAAACTTTTTGTTCATTATGATAATAGTTAGTTAAGTTTCTTGTTAACACGAAATCTTTTCAACTCTGTTCTGGTGACGACCACCCTCAAATTCAGTAGTTAAAAAAGTTGTGGTAATCTCTTTAGCCAGTTCTTCCGAAACAAATCTGGCAGGTATACACAAAACGTTTGCGTTGTTGTGCTTGCGGACTAAAGAAGCAACTTCATTCTCCCAACATAAACCTGCTCTGATGTGCTGATGTTTGTTTGCGGTGATGGCTACACCGTTTGCCGATCCGCAAAGTAAAATCCCATAGGTAAATTCTCCATTTTCTACAGCAGCGGCAACCGGATGGGCGAAATCTGGGTAATCAACAGAATTTTCTGAGTAAGTACCAAAATCTTTTACTTCGTAATCCCGTAAAAAATCTTTTAATATTTCTTTGTATTCAAACCCAGCGTGATCCGCTCCAATAGCAATTTTAATTTTTGTATCAGACATTGTCAAATTTATAGAGAATTATAAAATCTATTCGTAATGTTTTTGTTAGTTAGCGTAGAAAGCAGCATCAGCCTTTTTCTTCTTTTTTTCTATGTAGGCCGAAACAAAAATACTCAGCTCATAAAGCAAGAACAATGGCGTAGCTACAATTAGCATTGTCATAATATCAGGTGTTGGCGTAACGATAGCGGCAATGATTAAGATGATAACTGCAGCATACCTTCTGCTCGATCTCATCAGTTTTGGTGTCATCAACCCAAGTTTCGACAAAATGAAAATAATAACCGGAAGTTCGAAGATAATCCCTGTGCCTAAAGTTAAAGTTGCAACAGATGACAGATACGAATCAACTGTGAATGTATTTTTAATTTCGGCACTTACCGTATAACCTGTTAAAAAGTTAACTGATAGTGGGCATACCACAAAGTATCCGAAAAAGATACCAATAATGAAGAGTATCGAGGCGAAGAATACAAAACCACTGGCCGATTTACGTTCGTTTTCATGTAATGCCGGTTTAATAAAACGCCAGATTTCCCACAATAAATAAGGAAAGCCAACCACAATACCGCACATTACACAAACATTTAATTGCAGGTTAAACTGGCCGGCCATCTCGGTATTGATAATTTCACCATTAATTTTGGTAATACACATATCCTTGCCTAATGACGGGAAGTGTTCTACCAGCTTACACATCATGCGATATGTCCAGAAATCAGGTTTTTTCGGGCCAAAAATTATTTTATCAAGAATCTCTTCATTGAAGTAAAAAGCGATACCCGTAAAAACGGCAATGGCAATTACGGCTCTGATTAAATGTTTACGGAGAACATCCAGGTGATCGAAAAAAGACATTTCTGCCTCTAAAGTGGTGCTCCTTTGCCCGATAGCTTTTGTAAGTGAAGTTTTTTTAGTGTCGCTCATGTTGAAAACAAAAATACCATTCTATTTGAATAGAATGGTATTTACGTGTTAAATATAGAAATAGTTTATATTATTCCGAAAATTCAAATGTTTCCATAAATTTCGTAGTGAAATTACCTGCCCTGAAGTTAGGATCTTTCATCAACTGTAAATGGAAAGGAATGGTCGTTTTAATCCCTTCAATTACAAATTCGCTAAGCGCACGCTCCATGGTACAAATGGCCTCTTCGCGGGTTTGGGCCACGCAGATTAATTTTGCAATCATCGAATCATAATTCGAAGGAATTGAATAACCAGCATAAACGTGGGTATCAACACGAACACCATGGCCACCTGGCGAATGGAAATTCGTAATTTTACCTGGAGAAGGACGGAAGTTATTTGCCGGATCTTCTGCATTGATACGGCACTCAATAGCGTGCATTTCAGGGGTATAGTTTTTACCTGAAATCGGAATTCCGGCAGCCACTTTAATCTGTTCTTTAATTAAATCGAAGTTGATTACCTCTTCGGTAACTGGGTGCTCTACCTGGATACGGGTGTTCATTTCCATAAAGTAGAAGTTACGGTGTTTATCAACCAAAAATTCGATTGTACCTGCTCCTTCATAATTTACAGCCATTGCTCCTTTAATTGCTGCTTCACCCATTCTCTGGCGGAGTTCGTCAGTCATGAAAGGAGAAGGAGATTCTTCTACCAATTTCTGGTGACGGCGCTGGATTGAACAATCGCGTTCTGATAAGTGGCAGGCTTTGCCAAACTGATCTCCGATAATCTGGATTTCAATGTGACGTGGATCTTCAATGTATTTTTCTAAATATAAACCATCGTTACCAAATGCTGCACCAGATTCCTGACGTGCACTGTCCCAGGCATTTTCGAAATCTTCATCTTTCCAAACTACACGCATACCACGTCCACCGCCGCCCGCAGTAGCTTTTAAGATAACCGGGTAGCCCATTTCATTGGCAATTGCAATACCTTCTTTAACGCTGGTAAGCAAGCCTTCAGATCCTGGGATGGTTGGAACACCGGCAATTTTCATGGTCTCTTTTGCAGAAGCTTTATCGCCCATGCCATTAATCTGCTCTGGGGTAGCACCAATAAATTTGATGTTATACTCACGGCAAATGTTAGAAAACTTAGCATTTTCTGATAAGAAACCATAACCTGGGTGTATGGCATCGGCATTAGTTAATTCTGCAGCCGAGATAATATTTGGGATATTTAAATAAGAATCTTTACTAGGTGGGGGGCCAATACAAACAGCCTCATCAGCAAAACGTACGTGTAAACTCTCGCGATCTGCAGTAGAGTAAACAGCAACCGTTTTGATGCCCATTTCCTTACAGGTACGGATAATACGCAAAGCGATTTCACCCCTGTTGGCAATTAGTATTTTTTTAAACATAATTTTTTACGTTTCGTCTCTGTTCTAAAATAATCGTCATGCTGAATTCATTTCAGCATCCATTTAAAAAGAAGACCCTGAAATAAATTTACTTCGTAGCTTTTCGCTGCGCTACAGGTCAGGGTGACGTCAATCTTTAAATAGGTTCTACTAAAAATAACGGTTGATCGTATTCTACAGGTGATGCATTATCAACCAATATTTTAACGATACGGCCTGAAACTTCACTTTCAATCTCGTTGAAAAGTTTCATTGCTTCAATAATACAAACTACTTTACCTGTGCTAATCTCATCGCCAACATTAACAAACATTGGTTTTTCTGGACTAGCTGAACGATAGAAAGTACCGATCATTGGCGATTTAATAGTAATGTATTTTGAAGTGTCTTCTGCAACTGGTACAGCAGGTGTTGCTGCATTTGGAGCAGTAGGAGCTGTGGCAACAGGGGCAGCAGCCTGTACAAGCGGAGCTTGAGGTACTGTAGCATGCACAACTGTTGGTGCTTGGTTTGTTTTGATCGTGATTTTGAAATTTTCTTGCTCAATAGCAACTTCATTTACTCCAGAACGAGAAACAAATTTAATCAGTTCCTGTATTTGTTTGATATCCATTTTTTAGGCTTTTATGTAAAAAATAGTGTTTATTGAATTAACTAAGTTATACTTTTTTTGTTTTATTTTTCTTTGCAACCGCTTAAGGTTGATGGTTTAATGGTTGATAGTTAATGGCTATGATGTTTTATCGTGCAACTGATTAACTCCCAACTCCAGGCGTTCAACTCAATTATTCAGAGTCGTAAGCCCATTTAAGGTATACCGAACCCCAGGTAAAGCCGCCACCGAATGCAGCTAAAACGATGTTATCGCCTTTTTTCAACCTGCTTTCCCACTCCCATAAACATAAAGGAATGGTTCCGTTGGTTGTATTTCCATAACGTTCAATGTTGATCATTACCTTATCGGTTGTAACCCCCATGCGGTTTGCTGTGGCATCGATGATGCGTTTGTTGGCCTGGTGTGGTACCAACCATGCAACATCATCAGCAGTTAAGCTGTTGCGTTCCATAATTTCGGCAGCAACATCTGCCATATTGGTTACGGCAAATTTAAATACCGTTGGCCCCTCTTGGTGCGCAAAATGCTCTCTGGCATCAATGGTTTCGTGGGTTGCAGGTTTAACTGAACCTCCGGCTTTCATTCCTAAGAAATCTCTACCTGAACCATCTGTTCTTAAGATAGAATCCTGAATGCCAAAACCTTCTTCATTTGGCTCTAATAAGGCACAGCCACAACCATCACCAAAAATGATACAGGTTGTACGGTCTTCGTAGTTGATAATCGACGACATTTTATCGCCACCAACCACTAAAACTTTTTTATGCCTTCCTGATTCAATGAATGATGCTCCAGTCGAAAGTCCGAAAATAAAGCCCGAACAAGCGGCCTGTAAATCGTAACCCCAGGCATTTGTAGCGCCAATTTTATCGGCTAAAACGTTTGCAGTTGCAGGGAAAGTGAAATCTGGTGTAGTGGTGCAAAAGATAATCAGTTCAATTTCTTTTGCATCAATTCCTCTCTTTTTAAGTAAACCGTTTACAGCATGAACAGCCATATCAGAAGTACCTAAACCTTCACCCTTTAAAATTCTACGTTCTTTAATTCCCGTTCTGCTGGTAATCCATTCATCCGAAGTATCAACCATGGTTTCTAACTCTGCGTTTGTAAGCACATAGTCGGGAACGTAACCATTTACTGCTGTAATAGCAGCGTGAATTTTACTCATTTTAAGAATTTTAATAAATTATTTAAATGCCATTCTAATTTTTTCTACCAATCCCGTAGTGATCATTTCTCTGGATTGTAGAACCATATTTTTAACAGCCAGCGGACTAGAAATTCCATGCCCGATAACAACAGGGGCGTTAACACCTAGAACCGGACTTCCGCCGTATTGTTCGTAATTAAAACGATCGAAGAACTCATCTTTAAGTCCCTTTTTGATGGTAAGCACGTAAAACGATTCTGCTAATTTTAGCATTACATTTCCGGTAAAACCATCACACACAATTACATCAGCTTTATCGTTAAACAAATCTCTTCCTTCCACATTTCCAACAAAGTTGAAGAGGCTGGTTTCTTTCATTAACGGGAAAGTAGCCATGCTTAGCATATTTCCTTTCTCATCTTCCTCACCAATATTCATCAGGGCAACTTTCGGATCGTTTATCTGCAAAAGATTTTCTGCATATAAACTGCCTAAAACGCCAAATTGTAATAAAATATCAGGTTTACAGTCGGCATTTGCACCTACATCTAACAGTAAGCCAGTACCGCCTTTAATTTTTGGAAGAATTGTACATAAACAAGGGCGGATAATGCCCTGGATGGTTTTAACGCTAAAGACTGCGCCAACCAACATGGCCCCAGAGTTACCAGCACTTGCGAAAGAATCGATTTTACCTTCTTTTAAAAGGTTGAAACCAACTGCTATGCTCGAATTTGGTTTCTGAACGATTGCTTTGGTGGGATGTTCGCCCATACCAATTACTTCATCAGTATGAACGTATTCAAAATGATCTGGATTAAAACCTTCTTCTGCAAGAATGGGTTTAATCTGTTCGGTATCGCCAATAAGAACTAAATGCTCTCCAGCGTTAAGCGATTGATGAGCAGCTATTGCTCCCAAAACAATTGCTTTGGGAGCATAGTCTCCGCCCATTATGTCGAGGCCTATTTTCATAGAAAAAATCTGTTTGTGTTAAGTCAGGTGTAATCCTGAATTTTTCAGTTGACTAAGGTATGACTAAAGCCGCTGAAAACACAAACAATTTTTTAAGAAAATTACCCTATCTGAGTATTTTCGATAACCAGTTTGCCGTTGTAGTATAAGTTACCATCAACGTTGTAAGCACGGTGAGGTACGTGAATAGCACCTGTTGCCGAGCATGTTGCTAAAGAAGGAGTAACAGCTTTATAGTGTGTTCTTCTTTTATTTTTTCTCTGTTTCGAGATTTTCCGTTTTGGATGTGCCATTGGTGTATAATCTAATTATTTTTTTAACTTATTAAGGGCTTCCCAACGTGGGTCGCTTGTTTGTTCATTTTCTTCAGCCTGCTTTTCGATCGATAACTGATTTAAACGGTCAATCATCTCCTGATCGCAATCTTTATCTGCCTGCTCGCAGTTTTTGATATAAGGTACCGCAACGTTAATCATTTCGTATAAAGGACCAGATATATCAATCTCGGTATCTTTACGGCTTAGCGAAATAATTTCTTCATCATCGCTCTCCAGTTCATCTTCAGCAAATTTTACAATCTGCCTTTCATAAAGATTTATAGG
The DNA here is from genome assembly GCF_011759615.1 of Pedobacter sp. SG908. Classification (NCBI taxonomy): domain Bacteria; kingdom Pseudomonadati; phylum Bacteroidota; class Sphingobacteriia; order Sphingobacteriales; family Sphingobacteriaceae; genus Pedobacter; species Pedobacter sp. SG908. Next base: position 806,110 of record NZ_JAAOYY010000003.1, on the reverse strand, counting down.
TAGCGGAAACTCAGATAAACATTTATCGCAATCTAAATTAACTGTACCTATAACTTTGAATTTTAAAAGCAACATGGTCTCTTGTTTCTCAAGTTCCAGGTCTACTTTTAAATTCCCGCTTTTAATTAACGAATACTCAAATGCGTTAAAAAAGCGATCATCAAGCTCATAATCAAACTGATGAGTTCCCAATTTTAATCCGGTAAACGGTAATGAAAATTGTTTTAGTGGGTTCAAAGTACTGTAAAATTTTAGCCTGCAAATGTAGGGATAAAATAATTAGATTAAAAATGTTTTTTAAAAATTGTTGATGTTAATCGGACAGGTTTTCAGAATGTTAATTGAAATACTGCAAGACCTTTTAGTTTTCTTGTTAGTCGGGATTTGTAATCCCGACTTAGAATAAAGGATTTTTACTCATTATGTGGATTGTAAATCCACTGTCCATCGAGTCGGGATTTCAAATCTCGACTAACGAAAATTATGAATCGGCCAATACCATTTCTTTGTTATTCCTACTCCATTCGCTCCATGAGCCTACATAAAGTTTTGGAATAGGTAGGCCAGCATAATCCATAGCCAATAAGGTATGGCAGGCGGTAATGCCCGAGCCACAATGTACAATTACATTTTCGGGTTTAACATGCGCCAAAGCTTCAGCATATTTTTCTTTTAATATTTCTGGGGCCAAGAAAGCGCCCGTAGCATCTAAATTTTCGGTATAGGGGATGTTTGCCGCTCCTGGAATATGCCCTGCAATTAAATCGATAGGCTCAGTGAGGCCAGCAAAACGGTTGGCATCGCGTACATCAATCACAATGTAATCGTCGGTTTTGGCAACTTTTTCTACTTCGTTGATATCCGACAGCGGTAAATTCCATGCTTTTACTTCATAAGGATCAACAGATTTTGGAATTTCCACTTTATTTGTAGTTGGGAAACCCGCTTTTAGAGCCGCCTGAAAGCCACCGTCAATAACCTGTACTTTTTCATGACCAATGGCTTTCAACATCCACCAAAACCTTGCAGCTGCGTTACCGCCATTTTTATCGTCGTAAATAAGTACATGGCTGTCTTTTGTGATACCGAATTTCTGTAAAACAATTGAAAATTGCTCGAAAGTAGGTAAAGGATGCCTCCCGCCAATGGCAAAATCGCCTATTTTGGCTAAATCGTTATTTACATCTGCGAAAAGCGCACCCGCTAAATGCTGCTCATCATACCTGGCTTTTGAGCCAGCGCTCGCATCGATAATTACAATTTCTTCGTCCTGGTTTAGCCAGGTTAATTCCTCGGGTTTTATGATCGGTGATAATTTATTTTCCATAATCTAATACTGTTTTTGCTTAAAGCTTTTGCAATATAAGAGATTTTGGAAAATCTGGCCTAATCTGTTTTCTTGCCAACCAAGGCCCATAATCCCAAAACCGGACCAATAGCTAATACCATATAAAGATATTGAACATTAAGTTGTTTTGATAAAAGATTAACTGCCTGAATGCTGATAATTGTGATGGCAAAACCGATGCAATTTACCAGTGTTAATGATGTTCCCCTTAAACTTTCGGGCGCATTTTTGGCAATCAAAGAAGAAAACAAAGGCGAATCGGCTGTGCCGGATAAACCCCAGCAAAATAAGAATATAAGAAAAGGATAAACTGAGCCACTGAATAGAAAAACAGGAGTGAGCAGGCAGCATAGGCCCGATATTGTTAAGGCAATAGTGGCAATCCGCTTTGCACCAAATTTTTGCGAGAGCAAACCGCCAATCATGCAGGATAAACCTCCTGATGCTATAATTAAGAACGAAAACAACGGGATATTTAAAGTTGCATGTACATGTTTAGTATTGTAAAGCAACAGCATGCCTGGTAAAAAAGCCCAAAAGGTATAAAGTTCCCACATGTGGCCGAAATAAGCGAAAGCGGCAGATCGAAAATGCGGATTTTTGAAGCCATTAAAACAAGAACGGAAATTGAATTTTTGCCCTGCAGTTCTAAATGGACCGTTTGGAACCAGCAACAAAATAGCAAACGCACTGGTCAGCGATAAAGCAGATGTGCCAAAAATTACATATTGCCAGGCGAAATCTGTAGTAAAGTTTTTTAATAAATGAGGAAATGCGGTGCCAAAAACCAAAGCGCCAACTAAAAAACCTAAGGATTTCCCTAATCCATCTTTAAAGTAGTCGGAGGCTATTTTCATGCCAACAGGATAGATTCCAGCCAGCATAAAACCAGTTAAAAAACGAAAAAGCAACAATAAACGGACATCGGGTAACTGTAAACAGATGCCCAGATTAAACAACGCAGCTGCAATGCCACAGATAAAGAACACTTTCGAGGGTGAAAAAATATCAGAAATGGCAAAAAACGCAAAGACTAAAGTGCCGCTGATGAAACCAAACTGTACCATACTGGTGAGATTAGCTAATAGATTCGTTTCAGTCGGGAAGCTTTTAACAATATCGGGCAATACTGCATTGCCTGCAAACCACAGTGATGTACAAAGAAACTGCGCAATGACGATTATAGGTAATATGTAACTGGTTTTTTTAGTGCTGTTCATTTTTAGTTTGGTGCACAATTTTAACTAAAATAAACCTGATTGGACGAAAAGCCCCAATTCTTCATTGGGCTTGTAGGGAAAGCAGGGCTTTCGAAACCGATGAAAAACAGGCCTTGCTTTGCAAAAAAAATCGACTACCTAAGACACCTAAATACATCTAAGTTTAATACACCTTTGTTCTTTCAGCTTTAGTCTTTCTGCTCTAAAAACCTTCCATCTCCTAAGAAGCATCATCTTTAATATCAAACTGTGTTTCAACCACTTTTCCGCCTGTGCGTAATTGGTTGCCCAGCATTTCTTCTTGCTCACGGCGGTTTTTTACAATGTGGATGGCCGAAAACAAAGCTTCAGTAAATGAAGTCGGATCCGCTAGATCTTTACCCGCAATATCGTAACCTGTTCCATGATCGGGAGAAGTGCGAACGAAATTTAAACCGGCGGTATAGTTTACGCCATTATGGAAAGCTAAAGTTTTAAAAGGAATCAAACCCTGGTCGTGGTACATCGCCAAAACTGCATCGAATTGTTTGTAACTGCCGTTGCCGAAAAAGCCATCAGCAGGGTATGGACCAAAGCAAATGATACCTTTATCGTAGGCTTCTTGGATAGCAGGTGTAATAATTTCAGCCTCTTCGGTGCCCAATAAGCCATTATCGCTGGCGTGTGGGTTTAAGCCTAGAACAGCAATTTTTGGTTTTTCGATCCAAAAGTCTTTTTTTAAACTTTCGTTAATCAGTTTTAATTTGCTGGTAATTTTTTCTTTGGTAATCGCCGTTGGAACGTCTTTCACGGGAATGTGACCTGTTACAACACCTACGCGTAAATTTTCGCTGATCAAAAACATCAGTACATCTTTACTTCCACTTTTTTCCTGTAGATACTCGGTATGACCAGGAAAAGCAAAGGTTTCTGATTGAATGTTATGTTTGTTAATCGGAGCAGTAACCAGGGCGTCGATATCGCCGTTTACCAGATCGGTTGTTGCACGCTCTAGTGATAAAAGAGCATACTTTCCTCCCGTTGCCGTAACCTGACCCAATTCGATTTTTACATCTTCTTCCCAGCAATTGATCATGTTTGCCTTTTTGGGCTGTGCCTGGTTAGCATGGCTAACTACATTAAAACTGAAATCGCCCAGGTTATTCGCTTTTCTATGAAAAGATGAAACCTTGGTATGGCCATAAACAATTGGAGTGCAATAATTTAAAATGGCAGGATTAGATAATGTTTTAATAATTACCTCTAAACCTATGCCGTTTACGTCGCCTATACTGATGCCAATTTTAAGTTTATTGCTCATAATTACCTGAAAATTTTAGCGCAAATTACTGATTTTCGTTTAAACCCTTTAAAAAAAATGAAACCGCAAAGTATTGAAAGTGATTTGCAAAGAAATAATAAGCCTATCTTTGCTAACAATTTTAATTTTTAAAAGCCCCAGTTAGGGGTTTGGGGTTATGAGTTTAGTAAAAGCGAAAAAACATTTAGGGCAACATTTTTTAACCGATAAAGGCATAGCTAACCGCATTGTTGAGGCTTTGGTGAATACCGATAAATATAATCAGGTTTTAGAGGTAGGGCCGGGGATGGGAATCTTATCTGATTTTTTGCTGCAGCGCAAAGACTTAGAAACTTATCTTGTCGATATTGATACTGAGTCTTTCCATTTTTTAAATGAAAAATACCCGCAGCTTGGCGATCGGTTAATTAATGGCGATTTTTTAAAACTCGATTTCGACGCCATTTTTCCAGGACAATTTGCCATTATTGGTAATTTTCCATACAATATCTCATCACAGATTTTATTTAAGATTTTAGATAACCGCCACAAGGTTGTAGAAATGGTGGGTATGTTTCAGAAAGAAGTTGCCCAACGTTGCGCAGCCCCAGCAGGTAACAAAGAGTATGGTATTTTGAGTGTGTTTCTTCAGGCCTATTATAAAATTGAATACCTGTTTACGGTTAAACCGGGTACATTTAACCCACCACCAAAAGTGCACTCAGCAGTGATCCGTTTAACCAGAAATGAAGTGGAAGCTTTAGATTGCGATGAAAAATTATTTTGGCGGGTGGTTAAGGCAGGTTTTAACCAGCGGAGAAAAACTTTGCGTAATGCTGTTTCTGCGGTGATGCCTAAAGATAAAATGGACGATCATATTTATTTTGAGAAGCGTGCCGAGCAGCTAACTGTTGCAGATTTTGTGGCTTTAACACAGCATGTGAGTAAGTTAATGGGAGCTTAGCTAATATTCCATTTGGGCTTGTACTTAATTTCTAGATATGGAAAGCAGGTTTCTGTTGTCTTCGGTTCCTTTAGCCCCGCTTTTCATTCCAAGTCCGCACTCGTACCTCGTTTACGGGCTTTACATTCCAATCGGGTTTAATTAACGGGAAACAATGCAAGTTTTAGGGTGATAGATTGGTGAATTTGCCAATTTGTTATTGGCCGTAAAGCCACGCAATATCAAAATCTGCGCAATCGTACGCATGCTTTTTCTTGCAAAATCATGATTATTTTAAGCTAATTTCTCCTTTCCTTTGCGACATAATTTTAAACATCATGGTTAATTACAGCGAAATTTTCAGCGAACAAGGAATGGATTATCAAACCTATCGTGCATTGATTGATCAACTTCTGTTAGAGGGAAAGGCTACTGGTGACGTAACTTACGATTTGCACTATACTAAAATGAATGTGCAAAGGATGAATCGCGTGGATAAGACGATCAGCTTAAATGATGAGTTGACTTCAACCATTGGTCATCTTAAGGAAAATTATAAGTTTTTAGTGATTACCGAAGGCTGGTGTGGCGATGCTGCACAGATTGTTCCAATATTCAATAAAATCGCAACTGCTTCACTAGGTAAAATTGATCTGAAATTTGTGCTTAGAGATAAAAATTTGCCATTAATTGATGCGCATTTAACCAATGGCGGAAGGGCTATTCCGGTTTTAATTGTGTTAAATGAATCTGCAGACCAAGTTTTAGGAACCTGGGGGCCAAGACCACAAATTTTGCAGGAGCTTTTAAAAGAGTGGAGAAAAGAAATTACTGATATGCCAATTTTGGCAGAAAAACTTCATGGCTGGTACGCTAAAGATAAAACGCAGACCACACAAGCCGGATTAAATGAACTTTTGAAGGGCTTGGAGTTATAATCTTATAGTTCATTTTAGGCAGTCGTCATCCTGACCTGTAGCGCAGCGGAAAACTACGCAGTAAACCGAGCCTTAAGCGAGCTCACTAAAGGTAATTTATTTTAGGGTCTTCTTAAATAGATGCTGAAATGAATTCAGCATGGCGTTACGACAAAATAAAAACTGCTCTGGTTTAATCAACAGAAACAGTTAACCCTTCCTGCTGTAAAATTTTGCGGTAAACTTCCATCTCGGTAAATGATCCTTCTAAAACAGGGCATTTTCCATCATTATGTACTTTCCAGGCAATTTTTTCAGCTTGCGATTCGTTATAATCCAGATATTTCATCATGCAGTATATTACATGATCGAAAGTGTTGATATCATCATTCCACAAAATAAGGCGATGTACGGTTTTTAAGGAAGTTAAAATTTCTTCGAGCGTAAAGGTCTCTTCTTTGGTTTCTGTAGACATGGTGCAAAAATAAACAATAATTTAGAAGATTTGATCTATTAAACCAGAGATATTAGATTTTAGGATATTGCGATGAAATCTCTATGTCTCAAATTGCACCGCCCATATCTTTTTTTAATTAACTAACTTTGTTTAACCAAATTATAATAAACAGCGAGTATGCACCAGTCTAAAATAGCCGGAATAGGTTACTACGTTCCGAAAAATATATATACCAATGATGATTTAAGCCGTTTTATGGATACCAGCGATGCATGGATTCAGGAGCGCACTGGTATTAAGGAACGCCGTTTTGCCGACCGGAACGAAGAAACTACCACTACAATGGGTATCGAGGCCGCTAAAATTGCGATAGAGAGGGCAGGGATTACCGCTAAGGATGTCGATTTTATTGTTTTTGCCACGCTCAGCCCTGATTATTATTTCCCTGGATGTGGTGTATTGCTACAGCGAGAAATGGGCATGGGCGAGATCGGTGCTTTAGATATTCGCAACCAATGTTCTGGTTTTGTATACGCACTTTCGGTGGCCGATCAGTTTGTCAAAACAGGCATGTATAAAAATGTACTGGTAGTGGGGAGCGAGAAACATTCTTTCGCGATGGATTTTGAAACCCGCAGCCGTAATGTATCGGTCATTTTTGGCGATGGTGCCGGTGCTGTTGTATTACAGCCTACGGATGAACCCGGGAAAGGGATTTTAAGTACACATTTACATAGCGATGGCGCCGATGCCGAAATTCTGGCCATGTACTATCCGGGTTCTCATGCCAATAAGTGGTTGAAAGATAAACCAGCCTATCCTGAGCAGGAATTGGGTGGCTTGTTTATGACACCCGAAATTTTAGAAAGTGGCGCAGCTTTGCCATATATGGATGGACCCGCAGTTTTTAAAAAGGCAGTTGTAAAATTTCCTGAAGTAATTAAAGAAGCTTTAGCTGCAAATAATTTAACCGAGAAAGATATTGATATGCTGGTGCCACATCAGGCCAATTTGCGTATCAGCCAGTATGTGCAACAGTTGTTGGGACTAAATGATGACCAGGTTTTTAATAATATCCAAAAATATGGCAATACTACGGCCGCTTCTGTTCCTATTGCTTTATGTGAAGCTTGGGAGGCGGGCAAAATTAAAGACGGCGATCTGGTTTGCCTCGCCGCATTCGGATCTGGCTTTACCTGGGCCAGTGCGCTGATTAGGTGGTAGGTTTAGGGTTTAGGGAAAATAGCCAAGTAAGTTGAGATAAAATAATAAAGGTTAACTCAATACGATAAGTTCGTCGAGCGTAGCGAAGTCGAAAAAATCTATTTAAATAAATAGTTCAGCGATATATTCCAAAGGGAGATGACGATTTTATATGATTAGACCATTAAGGAATTAAAGACATTAAGGGCTTCATTAGGCTTTTCTTAACTACCTTAATTCCTTAATGGTCACGGATAACTAGTTTTGTACTTTTGGCTTAATAAAATCCCCTAGATAACTACATTCACCCGCTGCAACGGCATAAAAAGGCGTTTTGGCATAGCTAAACCTTAATTCTTTAAGATAAGGATTGTTGTAATTGGCCTTGATGAAGTTTCTCCATTTCACATCTTTTTTATCGTAATAATAAAATGATAGTGGGTTAGCATTCATAATGATCTGTTTCTGCAAACATTTAGCCAGCATAAAGGTACATTTTGCCTTAAAGTCGGCATTGGTACTTAATGCTCTGGCTTTTAAATACCAGGCTTTTGCCGTTTGTGCTTTTTTATAGTCGCCATCATATACATATTTTGCTGGGCTGCCATTGTCGTACGATGACCAATCGTAGCTGATCAGGAACCAGCTGTTGCCAAAATAACCTGTTTGATAAACCGCATTGGCCATTTTATAATAATAAAGCGCTGCATTCTTTTTATCACTAATGGATAATTTCTGCAAACGGAGCATTTCTGCTGCAAAAGCCTTTTTGGTAATTGATGCTTTAGCGGTTACATATTTTTTGGGATAGTCATTTATCGTTTCGATGAAGGGATTAGCATAAAGTTTTGCATTGGATTCATCTCCGTACCAGTTCTCTGGATTGAAATATTTGTAGCCTGCCGAAACTTTTGCGAACATTTGAACAGCCTTATCGTATTGATGTGTACGCAAATAAGTTGTACCAAAAAGTTCGTAAAAATCATCATTTTTAAGTTGGTTTAAAGCCGAAGCCAACAAAGCGGAGACATCATTGCCTGTTGCTTTTGTTTTATAAACCGCTAAGCCCTGCATACTTTTCGGACTCAAGTTGTTCTGCCAAAAAGCGATGCTTTGGTAGCTCATATTCTGGAAAAGCGAATTCTCTTTTAACGTTTTGTATTCCAGGTCGCCTTTAACCATTGCTAGAGCTGCTTTTGCCGTATCACCCATATTCAAATAAGCAGGAGCCAATATCTGCTGGTAAAAGTTTCTGGTCGTTCTGCTAAAACGTTTACTGGCGCGATCGGCATCATAATAATAGGGGCCTTTTGGTTGGCTACTGTTTTCAGCGAAACGTTTTTCGTCAAGCCATTTTAAGGTCGGCAATAAATCGTTTTCATTAAACGGATTGCCTTTTTTGATGTTTTTTGCCTTGATCAATAGATCGATAATACGGTATTGGTCGCGTAATCTTTCTGGTAATTTATCGGGTTTTAATATAGCCAGGTAATTGGTGGCCAAGAAATCTTTATTCTCCATCCACGATAAATAAGCTGCAGTTAAAGTACCCAGTTCAGGTTGTGGGTATTTCTTCTCAGTAGCCAGTTTTACCGCAAAATTCCTGATTTCATTCAGGTGTTTTAAGTTTACGTTTTTTAAACTGTCTTTATATTTAGCATTGCCGTTATCCGAAAAATAATAATTATAACCAATTTTGGCAATGTCGTTTGCCTCGATAAGATCTTGCTCTAATTTATTTACTTCGCGTACCAATAGTGTACCGTTGAGCTGGCTTTTTGGTTCGTACTGGTAGACTTTATTTAAGCTTTCTATGCCCGAATCTGCATTGCCAAATCCGTTTATCGCCCATATATTGGCTTTCTCGCTATTGGTTTTGGCATATTTTAATGCACCATTAACAGGTGAGCTGGTATAGTAATAATTTTTATAGGCCTGTACTCTCCGCTCAGGGTTACTTGCAAAAACCTTGGAGAATAAAAAGGCCGATTCTTCAGGGTTGCCCAACCGGCGGGTCGATCCGGCATAGAGTGCCAAGGCCCAACCCTTAACGGCACTGTTTAACTTGCTGTTTTTAAAGTACTTCTCGTAAGTTGATTTACTTTCAGTATGATTACCAGCAAAATGGAACATCCGTTCTGATTGATATGCATAACGGAGTTTAAGGAAATCATCTTTTTCAGCTTCCGTTAATCTTAGGGCCTCTTTTGCCTTTAATTCCATCGCTGTGGTATCGCGTGGTTTTGGGTCCCAAAGACTAAAATCCACATTGGCTAAAGGTTCGCAGCTTTTGGCGAATTGATAGTATTTTAAAGATGCTTTACGTTTGCCCAACGCCTGGATAAAACTGTTTTGTTGTAAGCTATCGGGTAATTGCGAAATGTTGCCATCAAAATTTACCAATTTTACATCAGTGGCACTATCTGTTTTGTACATTACTTTTAGCACATCCTCTTTTTTAACATTGAGGTATTTTGCCCATTCATTACTGTTGATATCGGGCTCACTTTCTATATCCGTTTCACTGTTAAGGTAAACCAGCTGGTTGTAGGCGAATGGCGAATATTCATCACCTTCAATATTGTTGTGGAAATAAGAAACGTAATAATCGTAGGGGTCTATCTCACCTCCACAGGCAAGATTTATAGCAATCTCGCTGAAAAAAGTAATCAGGAATACACTAAAAATTAGCGATAATTTTTTGAACGTCGTCATAGGTAAAATGTTTTAATAGGTCGGTGTCTAAATGGTAGAAAACAAGATTCCGGTCTCTGGGGGCTAAATATCGGGATAAAAATTTAGAGGTAGCAAGTAAATCTTTTGAAGAAATCCGTTCCCATCTTACCACATCACCCTGTTTTAACCCTGCGGCAGGATCATCTTTAAGCAGATCGTAAAGGATGGAGTTCTCCCGCTGTTTGAAAAGCTTTTTATCTGCAATCTGTGTATTGCCGATCCGCTTGGAGATACCTGCATATTGCCCGTTCCTAAATACCACCGCCCATTCGAAAATGGGTAAGGCAACATCAAGTGGTAAAGGATATTGCTCAAGGTAATCTTTTAGGTAAAGATCCATTTCATGCTGATCCAATATGGAATTTTGTCTGCCATATTTACGTAGGTTGCCCATATTATAACACATTAAAATGGCCTTTTCTACTGGCGGTACGCCGCTTGATACAATATTTTTAACCTGATGCAGGCGGAGAGTTACTGATATCGTTTTACCTTTTAAAAGCGGATTGGCCTTTAATTGTTCAAGAAATTTGAAATACCTGTTTCGTGTGCCTTTTGTCCAATCGCAATCAATCTGAAGTTCATGATAATTTTGTTTTCCGGCTTGTTTTACCTTTGCGGAAACAAATTTGGCAATGCGATCGGCCATCACCATAGTTTGCGTGGTGTCAATCTTATTAAAAACCTGGTTAACAATAAATACGACAGGTATAATGCCGGTTTGCTTAGGTATAGGGTCCGAAAATTTAACCGGCGAAATGGGTACAGGCAGCTGAAGATCGGGGTTAAAATCTACATCCATAATCCGCACGTACAAAGATTTAGATTTAAATTGATCAAGATAACTGGTTTCCTCCTTTTTGTTCTGATAATCCGTTTTCCAATAATAAAAAGTAGGGTGAACAATTGATTTTTGCTTACAACCAAGGAAGAGAAACACAGAAATCACTAAAATACTTATCTTGCGCATATCAATTTTATTGAGCAAAAGTAGTATAAAATGCGAGCAGTTTTACAAAGAGTTACACAGGCAAGTTGCACGGTTGACGGCGAGGTAACGGGAGCGATTGATACCGGATTTCTAGTATTGTTAGGCATAGAGGAGGCCGATGCTTTAGAGGATTTGGATTGGCTGGCACAGAAAATTATCGGTATGCGTGTTTTTGGTGATGAAAACGGGATGATGAATAAAGCGCTTGCCGATGTTGGTGGCGATATCTTACTGATTAGCCAGTTTACCTTATTCGCATCTACAAAAAAGGGAAACCGCCCGGGTTTTACAAGGGCCGCACGACCAGATGTGGCCATTCCGCTTTACGAAAAAATGATCGAAAAGCTATCAGCTTTATTGGGTAAAAAAGTAAAAACCGGAATTTTTGGAGCTGACATGAAAATTGCGCTACTAAATGATGGGCCAGTTACGATATTGATCGACACAAAAGATAAGGAATAGTTAAAATTAAACGTACGGCGTAACTTATTGGGCTAAAGGCTGTCAAAATTCATAATTAATCTATTTCAATAAAATTTGCAATAACTAATATGAATGATAAAAATCTGAACAGGTTAACTGAATATGGTTATCTGGTATTTTTTCTGATCTTAAAAGTAGTTTTATCTTTTGTATTGGTAAATTCGGTTTATGAATTACACCGCGACGAATTTCTGCATTTAGATCAGGCTAATCACCTGGCTGCGGGCTTTACCTCTGTTCCACCTTTAACCTCTCTATTTTCATGGCTGATTAAGGCTTTCGGTAACGGTATTTTTATGGTAAAACTTGTTCCTGCATTAATAGGGGCACTTACGATATTGTATTGTTGGAAAATTGTCGGTTTTTTAAAAGGGAATTTACTGGCCAAATGCCTGGTTGCCGTGGCTTGTATTTGTTCTTCTTTGCTTAGGTTAAACATACTTTACCAGCCCAATTCTTTTGATGTTTTAGCCTGGACAGCCATTTTTTATTATCTGTTAAAATATTTCGATAAAAACGAAGCCAAATACCTTTATGCTTTTGCCATTTTTGTGGCTTTTGGCTTTTTAAATAAGTATAATATCCTTTTTTTGATTCTCGGCCTGTTACCCGCCATAATTATTACGCCAAACCGGAAAATATTTGCTGACAAACATCTTTATCTGGCTATTTTATTGGTAATTGTAATTATTTCGCCCAATATAATCTGGCAGATTAACCATCACTTTCCGGTACTTACCCATATGAAAACCTTGCAGGCTACCCAATTGGTACATGTAAACCGGATCGATTTTTTTATCGGACAGTTTCTCTTTTTTATCAGTTCGATATTTGTTCTCCTGGCTGGGATCGGTAGTTTGATTTTTTATAAAGATTTCAGGAAATACAGCTGGATTATACTTACTTACTTCACTACCCTAATTATATTTAGCTATTTTAAAGCAAAAGATTATTATGCCCTAGGTTTATATCCCATAGTACTGGCTTTCGGCGCTGTTTATTTAAGCCGGGTTTTAGCAAAGAAATATGTATTAACAGGATTGCTGTTTGCCTTTAATATTGGTTCATTTATTTATCTGTTGCCACTTTTGATGCCGGTTTATAGTCCTGATGAAATTATTGCCCACCATAAAAGGTTTGAGCGGGTGGGGGCATTGCGCTGGGAAGATGGTAAGAATCACCAGTTGCCACAGGATTATGCCGATATGCGGGGCTGGAAAGAGTTGGCCGCAATTGTTGATGTTGCTTACGGAAAGGTTAAGGATAAATCTACCCTGTTGGTACGTGCCGATAATTATGGACAGGCTGGTGCAATCAACTATTATTCGAAATATAAAAATATAAACGCTGTATCGTATAATGCTGATTATTTGTATTGGTTTAAAATGGATAAACCGATCAAAAGTTTAATTATAATTACCGGATGGAGGGATGAAGATCCGCAAAGAAAGAGAGAGCAACCATATTTTAGCAAGATTACTAAAATTGGGGAAATAAAAACGCCTTATGTACGGGAAGAAGGAGTAGGTGTGTTTTTGCTCGAAGATGCCAAGCCCGAAGTGAGTAGCATTATAAAATCAGAAATAGAGGAAGAAAAAAATGACCATTAACGAAGCACAGGAAACGGTAGACCGCTGGATTAATACCACAGGTATCCGTTATTTTAATGAATTAACCAATACCGCCATTTTAATGGAAGAAGTAGGGGAAGTGGCCCGTATTATGGCCCGTAAATACGGTGAACAGTCGTTTAAAAAGAGTGATGAAGCGGTAAACCTTGCCGATGAAATGGCCGATGTGATGTTTGTTTTAATCTGTTTAGCCAATCAGACCGGTATAAACCTAACCGATGCTTTAGAAAAGAACCTCGAGAAAAAAAGTATCCGCGATGCGGACAGGCATAAGAATAATGAGAAGCTAAACCCCTAAATCTCCTAAAGGAGACTTTAGATTTTTAATGGTTTAAGACTCCTTTTAGGAGGTTGGAGGTACAAACTCCATCAAACTACGGTAAGCTACAAAACGGTTTTTATATCTTTCATTTAAATCTGCCTGTAGGGCTGGAGCAAATTCTTCCTGGTATTTATTGTATTGTTCGAGTGTTTCTGCTACATACTGCGTACAATAAGTTACCCCTTCGTTAGGCGAATCTATCACCTTCAATAAACGGTTAGAAACAAACATCCCAGTAGCCATAACCTCAGGGATATGAATATCCTGCATCCATTGTAACCATTCTTCGGCTATTGCATCATCCAAGATGAGCGTAACATTATATAAAAACATGGCACAAAGGTAAATAATATATAAATGTTAAAAAATTGATGAGTGCAGATTTTATTCTTTAAAGTTGTGTTAATCTGTTAAATTTGATGATTCCCATTGTTTTTAAGCATGATACGAACTAACGACTCTCAAAAAATAGACAATTCCACGCGTAATTATATTTATACTGGTTACCTAACTGCAATTTTCGGCGGCATTTTGGGACTGGTTATTGGTTGGGATATAATGAAGAAAAGGAGAATACTGAGCACTGGTGAAAAAGTGTTTTCTTATTCCCTAACAGATAGACAACACGGTGCTAGGATTTTAATTTTAGCGGGAATTTGCTTCATTTTGTTGCTAACGTTAACTATTATTGCAATGGATGTCTAAGTCATCTGCAATTCAGAAATGATTACCATTACCAATTCTTCTAACATGGAGGAGCTTGAAGGAATTCTTGAACTCCAAAAACAAAACCTAAAAAAAGATTTAACTCCTGCACAAATAAAAGAACAGGGTTTTGTTACCGTTTCGCATTCGCTTGAAGATTTAGAGAAAATGCATCAATATGAGTCTAACATTATTGCAAAAGATGGAGAATTAGTTGTAGCCTATGTGTTGGCAATGACCAAGCAGTCTAAAAACGATATCCCGAGACTGGTTGAAATGTACGAAAGTTTCGATCATATCCAATATCAAGGTAAATCCGTTTCTTCTTATTCTTATATTGTTGTAGGCCAGGTTTGCGTTAGTCAGGCTTATCGTGGTAACGGTTTGTTCGATCAATGCTATTGTGCTTATAAAGATTATTTTAAATCTAAATACGATTTCGCGATCACTGAAATTGCGAGCATCAATCTTCGATCGATGAGTGCACATAAACGTATTGGCTTCAAAATTATTCATACCTATACCGATAGTAGCGATGTAGAATGGAATGTTGTGATTTGGGATTGGGAAGATTTTAATTAGTATCTTCATCCAAACGCTTAATTAAAACATTATGCCCACCGATTTTGTAACCTTCCAAAGATTTAATGACCGAGCAGCAGCCTTAACGCTAGCGGAAATATTCAAAGAAAATAAAATTGAGGTGGAGCTAGAGGATGCTTCAGCAAATTTTGACGTTACATTTGCCAATAACGAGATTGATAAAGATTACAGGATTAAATTAAAACCTGAAGATTTTGAACGAGCTAATATATTATTACGGAACGAAGCTGAGAAAGATTTAGTTGGTATAGACCCAAATTATTACATCTTTGATTTCAGTGATGACGAATTGAAGGAAGTTATTGAAAAACAAGATGAGTGGAGCAGTTTAGATTTTTTACTGGCTACCAAAATATTAAAGGAACGTGGTGTGGATGTAAATGCTGATCAAATTCAAGCACTTAAATTAAAAAGGATAGAGGCATTGTCCCAACCTGAAAAAAGTCCAAAACTGCTAATTGTAGCCGGTTATATTACCGCTATTATAGGTCGTCTTATAGCCATCATAATCGGAGCTTATTTAAGGAGTCATAAAAAAACATTGCCTAATGGAGAACGGGTTTTTGGTTACGCCGCTTCAGATAGGGCACATGGTGAAAGAATTTTGATTATCGGCATTCTTGTGCTGATTCTTTCAGCTATATATGAATTCTCTAAATATGCCTAGAGGAAGTTGAATTTGCTAAGAAAATTAATGGTTTTTGTTGATGCAGATCTCTCCGTTCCGCTATGCTTCAGTGGATGACGATAATATTTAGTTTGGCGTTTAGCGATAAACGTTTGGAGTCAGTTAAGCCGATTTCTACATTAATTGATTAGTCCTTTTTGCGCTTAATTAATCAATTTATGCAGTTAACCGATTAAACACACCAATAACTAACGAACCAACTAAACCCCATCTCCACGTAAATTCCTAAATCTTTTTCTGGCTTCGGCACTGAACATGCTCCCTGGATAATCAGTAATCAGTTTCTGGAAGT
This sequence comes from Pedobacter sp. SG908, assembly GCF_011759615.1. Classification (NCBI taxonomy): domain Bacteria; kingdom Pseudomonadati; phylum Bacteroidota; class Sphingobacteriia; order Sphingobacteriales; family Sphingobacteriaceae; genus Pedobacter; species Pedobacter sp. SG908. The sequence goes on along the minus strand of NZ_JAAOYY010000003.1, from coordinate 790,292 downwards.
AGATTTTGGCCTGCGCAATGTCGTTCAGTTTCTTTTCGTACAGATCACCTAATGTAAATAGTGCATCATCTGTCCAAATTCCATCTTTAAAATCTTCAGTTACTTTTTTTAAGATGTCTGCAGCTTTTTGGAAATCGTTGGCTTTGATAAGAATCCTTGCTTTGCTCATCATTATCGCATCGGTTAAACTATTTTGCGGGAAGGCTATCGCAATACTATCCATTTTTTTAACTGCACGTTCGGGGAGATTTCTGAATAAAAGCATTTCTGCATCAGCATACATTTTTAGCGCGTTACTATCTGCAGGGGTTTGAATATTATCGTTGATCAGTAAACTCAGGTTCAGGGCATCATTTGCAATGAGCTGCGAAGTTGCAGCCTTTAAAACGAGGCATTGGGCGTTGCTGTATTCGAAATTACCCTGGTAAAAGGAAAGTTTAGCACTTCTAAAGCGGGCCTCATTTCCTACGGGTTGTCCTTCAAACTGTTTGCTCACCTGCTCATATACTAAAAAAGCTTCCCAGGGCTGGTTGGTTAAAATATAAATGTCGCCTAAATCGAGTTTTAGCTGGCCTAGGTCCTGATCATTAATGCCGGGCATTTTTATTGCTTCTTCAAGCTCTTTTTCTGCGCTGCCGGGTTGATTTAAATAATACGCCTGTAGGTTTGCCAGTTTTTTTATGGCAAAAAGCGTGTTCCTGTTCTTGCCGTTTTCGTCCAATAATGCCTGATAATCTTTCGCCAACAGATCAAGGTCGGCAACAGTATATTTCCCGTTGGTACGTAGGTTATACTTGGTATTCAGCATTTCTATTTTTGAAGGAAGATAATACTGGTTATCTTTCCCTTTGGTTAATAGATAATCGTAGGCTTTAATCGCTGTTTCGTAAGCACCATTATCAACAAAGGTATAAATGGCATTAAACAAGGTACCCCCATCAGCTTTGGTGCGTTTATCGTATGCGATAAGCTGGCGCAGGGCCATATCAAATTCCTGTTGTTGAATATAGTTCCAGGTAAGTAACTGAATATAAATTTCGGCATCGGGCTCTTTCTGTACTTTTCTTAAAATGGCCGTCTGAAAGGTTTGATAATCATTTTTGTCTTCAAAAATAGATGATAACACTGCTTCGGCCTGTGGCAAAAGCTGTGGCATTGTACCAAGTGCATCAAGATACTCTTGCATGAGCATGGGTTTATCCTTTTTAAAACGATAGATGTTTAACAACTCGAAAGTAAACATTTGATCGTTGCCCAATAGTTTTCTGCCCTGTTTAAAGGTTTGTACCGCAAAATCATAATTTTCGAACCGATAAAAGCTATTGGCTAAATTTCGGATCTTAAACTCATCCTTAGGAAGATTGCTAATCACATCGCTGAAAATTTTATTAGAACTTTGTGTATCGCCTTTCTCCTGATAAAGCTTACCCAGTGCTATTGGATAAACATCGTTCTGCGGATTTTTTTTAACTTCTCTTTTAACCACTTTCTCTGCAACGTCATAGCGTTTCAATTTTAACAATGTATTAAAATAGATATCGAAATAGGCTTCGTTATTGGGAATGGCATAGAGTTTTTCCAGTAACACAACTGCCTTTTCATATTCTCCATCCTGGTAATATTGAATAGCCAGACTACTTTCATCAGGTGCAATCTGCTGATTGGGGCGAAAGATTTGTGCCTTTGCTCCAAGCGATAGAAATAAAAATATGATGAAAAAAAAGCGGTTCATAAACCCTAAATTATAAGTTTTAAATGTAACATTTTAATAAATCTTTAGCTAAACCGTTAAGTGATATTAAACGTATTTTAAATGTTACCTGTATTTTATTTTGTAGATATTTTATAAATACTAAATTGACCCACGACTTATTATTGATTGCATAAGTAACATTGTTGGTGTAAATCACGGTTAAGTTGTTGTGATACTTATTTTTGTCATCCTGTAAAGGATTTATTTATGCTAAAAAGGATTTTTCTATTGTTATTGGTTGCATTGATTTGGGCTTGTAAAGGCACTAACAATGATACTATTCCTGTAGACGATTTTTTTAAAACGCAGGATAAAGCCTACTATCGCATTTCTCCAGATGGGAAAAGTCTTTCTTATTTAAAGCTTCATGATAAAAAACTTGATCTTTTTGCTGAAGATCTTACCACTGGAAATAGCATTCAGTTAACGCATTTGAATGGGAAGAATATCAGTTTCCATTTCTGGACCAGCAATAATGAGCTGATTTATTATACTGAAGACGAATCTAAAGAGCGTAAATCGGATATTTTCGTCATCAATAAAGATGGAAGCAGGCAGGTTCAGCTGAGTGCCAACGAGAAAAGCAGGCTAAGGGTAATAGAAGATCAGTTAATTGATGATAAATACATTATTGTGGCATCCAACAAGCGCGACTCGACAGTTTTCGATGTTTATCGTTTAAATGTTCGGAACGGTAAGATGGATATTGCGGCCAAAAACCCGGGTAATATTACCGAATGGATGACAGATAATAGAGGAGTATTGAAAATTGCTGTAGCAAGCGATGGAGTGAACGAAACTTTAATGTATCGCGAAAACGAAAACCAGGCCTTTGCCCCGGTAATTACCAATAATTTCGAAACCACTTTACAGCCCATTGCTTTCTCAGAAAACCAGCCGAATATACTTTATGCCATTTCTAATGTAAACAGAGATAAGAATGCATTAGTGGCACTCGATTTAAAAAATGGGAAAGAAAAACAGGTGCTTTTTGCAAATGATACCTTAAATGTAGTAGATGCAAAATACTCACGCCTACAAAAGAAAATGCTTTTTGTAACATGCGAAACCTGGAAAAAGGAAAAATATTACCTTGATGATAGCACTAGGATTACCTATTCGAAAATAGACCGGCTTTTGCCAGGTACCGAATGGAAAATTATGGATAAAGACAAAATGGATAAAGTTTTTGTGGTAAGAACCTTTACCGATAAAAATCCGGGTTCTTATTACCTCTATACCGTTAGTGAGAATAAACTTAAAAAACTAACTGATATTAGCCCATCTATTAAACAGGGCGATATGAGTGCCATGAAACCAATCTGTTTTAAGAGTGCCGATAATTTAACCATTAACGGTTATTTAACCTTGCCAAAAAATAAAAAGGCTGTTAATTTGCCTGTAGTAGTTTTGCCGCATAACGGCCCAGCGGGGAGAAATAGTTGGGGCTATAATGCCGAAGTACAGTTTCTGGCTAACCGTGGTTATGCTGTTTTGCAGGTAAACTACCGTGGATCTACGGGCTATGGAAAATCTTTTTATGCCGCTGGTTTTAAGCAGTGGAGCGATAAAATCCAGGAAGATGTTAATGATGGAGTAAAATGGTTAATTGCCAAAAAAATTGCCAATCCTAAAAAAATCGCTATTTATGGCAACGGTTTTGGAGGTTATATTGCATTAAATTGTTTGTATAAAAATCCCGATCTTTATAAATGTGGTGGATCAAATTCAGGTGTAATCAATTTATTCAGTTACCTGAAAACTATTCCACCGTTTTTAAAAGCGAATCTGCAGATGTATTATGAAATTGTTGGCAATCCGGTAACCGATACCGATTATATGCGGTTTGCATCGCCTGTTTTCCATGCCGATCGCTTTAAATCGCCTGTTTTTATCGCACAGAACCCTAAAGATCCACGTGTTAATGTAGCAGAGGGTGTTCAGTTTATTAAGGAACTGAAAAAACGGAATGTTCAGGTTACCTATATCGAAAAAGAAGAGGGACCAAACCCAATTGTACGCCAACAGAGCAGAACGGCATTATACAAAGCCTTAGAAGAATTTTTACAGGAAAATCTAGGTAAGAAATAGGGTATGGCCTTAGATAAAAAAAGTGGTTATCGTAAAAATTTCTCGCTCGGCGTAACCTTCATTGTACTCATTTCCATTCTTTTTATCCTATCGCTTTTTTTAGCGTTTAACTATAGCAAAAAATCGATTGAGAACGATTTTGTCTCCGAGAAAGTAAATGTACTCGAGCAAAGTATTAAACCTTATAACGATTTCTTTCAGAATAAAATGCCCGAGATTTCGTATTATAGTGGCTTTTTAGATTCTTCTACAGCAGCAAAGTTTGTTGATACCGTGATGTTAAAATATCCTTTTATCTCCAAGGTTACTTTTTACGATACAGAGGTAAAGAATGTGCCTGTTAAAGATGGGATTAATGCAAATCACCTGGGTATTGGCCCAAAATCTATTTTCCAGTTTGGTAAAGGCGTAAAACCCGATTCGGTAAAGCTGTATTCAGAAGATGATACGAGATCTTTTAATGTAGGGAGTGATTTTAATGCAATCGCCATTAAACTTGCCACTTTTGTTGAAGATCTGGATACTGCATCAGTACCTACGCAAGAAGAACTGTTTACCAACTTTTCTATCGTTAATTCGAACGAAAACAAAATCACTTACTTAAATATTCCCCGTCGGGAAGATTTAAGGACCTATAAAGATATGATCAGGCGGAAGTTAAATCCGGCACCTGTTTATCAACAGGATGTACTGGTTTTTAATCTCGATGCACATAAAATCAAGATCATCAATACGCGGCCATTATTGTACCAAACGATCAGGATTGAACCACTAACTTATGATCCGATTGATACTTCTGATGAGAGCATTAATACCGAAATTGCCCTGCCTGGCGCATTTTCTGATTTTAAGTTATACCTCATTTCATCAAAATCTTACATCAAGAAAGAAATTTTTATTTACTTCATGCCAATAGCCTTGGTGCTATTGCTGGTATATGGGGTGCTTTTATTGGTTGCTTTTTTGATTTACCGTAACCTGAACATCAACCGTAAAATGTTTAAGCTGCAGTACGATTTTGTGAATAACCTTACGCATGAGTTTAAAACGCCCGTAAGTGTAATTAAGATTGCAGGAAACAATATTAAAAGTGCTACCACATTAAGCCAAAGGGAACAGCAGCTTTATGGTAAGATACTGGATGAAGAAGCTGATAAACTGAATGGTTTAATGAACAAACTCCTGGCCTTTACGCAGATCGAAAATAAAGCCATTAAACTGAACCAGGAAGAAGTTAATATTGTAGATTTTATTGAAAGTACAATTGAATCGCATACCTTAAAACATCCCGATTTTAAGATTACCTATGAGGTGGTAGGCTTTAAAACCTTTATTACAGATCCGGTATTATTGGGTAGTTTATTCGATAATCTGGCAGAGAATGCCTACAAATACTCGAAACCGGAACAGAAGAAGTTGCACATTAGTGCAAAGCTGATTAAAGGGGTATTGGTTTTCCGGTTTGCCGATAAAGGGATAGGTATCGCATCGTCAGAATTAAACAATATATTTAAGAAGTTTTTCAGGATACAGAATGAATATAACCAAATGGGCAGTGTAGGCCTGGGTTTGGCATTCTGCAAAGAACTGGTTAACTTTATGGAGGGAGAAATCTCTGTAAAAAGCAAAGTAGGGAGTGGTACTGAATTTAAAATTGTACTGCCATATAATAGTTAATTTTTAGCGGTTGAAAAGTTAAAGGTTGGAAAGTTAATTAACCTTCAAACATTGCAGCGTTTCAACATTACAATGTAACACACACATAAATGTCTAAAGAAGTAAAAATATTAATCGTAGAAGATGATGAAAATCTTCGCTTTCTTGTAGCCCACCGTTTAAAGGCTGAAGGTTATACTGTGCTCGAAGCAAATGATGGAGAAGCGGGTGAAAGAATGATTTTAGCCGATCAGCCTGATATTGTTTTATTGGATTGGATGATGCCTGGTAAACAGGGTGCCGAAGTTTGTGAGAATGTGCGCAAGCAAGGTTTCGAAAACCTGATCATTATGATGACGGCTAAAGCACAGGATGTGGATAAAATTGATGCCTACAACTTTGGTGCATCTGATTATATTACCAAACCATTTAATATGGATGTTTTAGTTGCGATGTTGGAGAGTAAGGTGAAGTTTATTGTGAATAAAGATACTGCCGAAATTCACCGTTTTGGTAATATGGAACATCATCCAAACATCCACACATTATTCAGAGATGGAAAGAAAATCGAATTAACGATATTGGAAAACCGTATTCTGCTTTATTTCTTACGCAACCCTGGTAAGGTAATTAACCGCGATGAATTGATGTTGGTGGTGTGGGGGTATAACTCTGATGTAAATACCCGTACGCTCGATATGCACATTGTACGCTTACGTAAAAAGATAGAATTGAATCCTGATAATCCGCAGTTGTTACAAACGGTGAGGGGAGTAGGTTATCGCTTTAACGCGGGATAAATATAATTCTTGAATGAGAGAATGATTGAATTAGCGAATGTTTTAGGCCTGATGCCGATATTCTCTCATTCAATCATTCGAAACTCACTCATGTTTAGTCTAAGCCCTCTTCAAAGTAAATATTGTAATCTCAGGTAAAATACCAACTCTACCCGGATAACCTAAAAAGCCATAGCCCACATTAACATAAAGCTGTTGTTTTTGCTCCTGGTACAAACCTGCCCATTCTTTGTAAATGTATTGCACGGGGCTCCATTGCGCCTCTTTAAAACGAACACCAAACTGCATTCCGTGCGTATGCCCACTAAACATGGCATCTATTTGTGGGTATTTTTTCAAAACCTCTCCGCGCCAGTGTGAAGGATCGTGACTGAGTAAAAGTTTAACCGGTAAATCATCCGTATTTTGAACGGCCAGTTCCATTTTTCCATATTTTGGAAAGCGGCCCATACCCCAGTTTTCAATCCCTAAAATCCCGATTTCTTCTCCATCTACTTTTAATCTCCGGTTTTCGTTCATGAGTAAGTCGTAACCCATTACTTTATGCACATCAACCATATCTTTCAGGTTTTTTACCTTGGCAGGAGATGATTCCTTTCCAAAATAATAATCACCATAATCGTGGTTGCCTAATGATGAATATACACCAAGTGGTGCTTTTACTTTCGAAAATATATCCTGGTAATCTCTTACTTCGTTGGTGAGGTTGTTTACCAAATCGCCTGTAAAAAAAATAAAATCGGGCTTTTCACCCAATAACATTTCTACACCGCCTTTTACAGCCGTTTTGTTATAAAAGCTACCAGAGTGGATGTCAGAAATCTGACCCATGGTAATACCATCAAAAGCCTTGGGTAGGTTAGGGAGGATTAAATTTACCCGTCGCACCTGGTAATCGTATGCGCCAGAAATAATACCCCAACTTAGGGAAGTTAACGGCACTGCTGCTGCCACCAATCCGGCTTTAACCAAAAATTCCGATCGTGAAATGGGCTCTGCAGCTGTAGATTGTGCTATTTGTGGTACGGTTGAAATTTCAGTTTTTTTATTTTTCCTGAAAATTTTAATGAATAACCTGCGTAAATCATCAAGTAACAAAAAGGGCAACATGGCCAGTTTACAAGCTACGGTTAAAAAGAAGGCCACTAAGATAATAGCCCTCAGTGTAAGGAAAAGATTGAGGTAAATGCCACAAAAAACACCGATGATCAGTAAGGTGCTATAGCTCCAATAGGTAATAGTAAATACCTTTTTCGTATTTGGTTTCCATTTTTTAAAAACAGCAATAATGGCTTTAAAGCAGTAAATATCAAATGCAATAATGAAAATGCAGGCGGCAATGATGAAAGGTAATCTTCCCATATGATCGGGTTATTCGATTTAAGTATAAAAACAAGGCAGATTTAATCTGCCTAAATTAAGTATTTGAAGTAAATATATTATCTAATATTCGTTGAGGATGATCTAAAAAAGATTTATAAACTCTATAAACCTCAGATTCTTCATATTTAACCCTGGCTATTTTATTTTCAGTCATTTCGTATATCCAGGCATTGGGGTAGGATAATAAGATGGGAGAGTGTGTTGCGATAATAAATTGCGCATTTTTGCCGACCAAATTATTGATTTTGGATAACATGGCAATTTGTTTCGTCGCAGAAAGTGCCGATTCGGGCTCATCGAGGATATAAACACCATTACCACCAAAACGGTTCATAAATACCGACCAAAAGGATTCCCCGTGCGATTGTTCGTGTAAGGAAATACCGCCATAAGAATCTATAATTTTTGGTGCGCCAGGTTCCTCGTCTAGCTTATCAATTTCGCTGGCAACGTTATAGAAACTTTCTCCCCTTAAAAAGTAGCCATCTTTAATTTTTTTATACCCCTTCGTTATAATTAGGTAATCATGCAAAGCAGAATGTGTTGCTGTACTTTTAAAGTTGAAATTCTTACCCCCACCTTCTGCGTTAAAACCAAGATAAACTGCTATAGCTTCAATCAGGGTCGACTTTCCAATGCCATTTTCGCCTGTAAAAAAGGTAACATTAGGGTGAAAGTCTAACTTTTCAAAAGATTTTAAGCATGGAATATTAAACGGATATCCGTTAGGAAGGTACTCTTGTTTTAACCTTAATGATAAAAGATATCCGTTAAAATCCATTAATTTTTATCTGAAATCGTCTTCATCCTCTTCCTCGTCAAATTCGGCGTTAAATAAACTGCCAAACATATCAGCGAAACCGAAGCCGCCATTTAAATAGTTTTTGCTCAATTGTGAATATTCAGCTAAACCATGTAATACAAATTCCATTAAAAGTAAAGTTTGGTTCTCACTTAATTTAGGATGAAATTTCTTTACCAGATCGTATAAACTTGGCACCAGCATCAGCGCTTTTTTATACTGTGCATTGGTTAAGGTATCGGTAACATCAACATTATTACCTTCTGTAAACCATTCGGTTACTTCGGTATAAGGATTAGCCGTTTTGCTTTTTTTAGCTTTTTCTGGATCGGGGAAATACCGTGCAAACAAAGTTTTAACCGCTTTGCCGATTAAGGTAGTGGCCACATGTGCAGGCCCTTCTAATTCGCCTTCGTAAACCAATTCTATTTTACCCGTAATGGCTGGGATAATTCCAGCTAGATCAGATAAACGTACAAACGTATTTTTCTCGCCAGAGATCAACATTCTTCTTTCTGCGGTGCTAATTAAATTTTCGTATGCGGAGATGGTCAGCCTGGCCGATACGCCAGATTTTTGATCGATGTACTCACTTTTACGGGCTTCAAAAGCAATTTGCTCTATCAGGTCTTTCACCAGTCCATCGGCTTCTATATTTGCTTTTTGATCAGCCGTTAATTTGGCCTCCTGAAAAGTAATTTTGCGCGAAATTTCGATGGTTTTAGGATAGTGGGTTAAAATCTGACTTTCAATCCTATCTTTCAAAGGTGTAACGATGCTTCCGCGGTTGGTATAATCTTCAGGGTTTGCGGTAAATACGAACTGGATATCTAAAGCTAAGCGCAGTTTAAAACCACGAATTTGAATATCTTTCTCCTGTAACATGTTAAACAACGCAACCTGTATACGTGCTTGTAAATCTGGAAGCTCATTAATCACAAAAATGCTTCGGTGTGCACGGGGAATTAAGCCAAAGTGGATTACACGCTCATCATTATAGGTTAATTTCAATGTAGCGGCCTTAATGGGGTCAACATCGCCAATTAAATCTGCAACCGTAACATCGGGTGTAGCCAATTTTTCGGTATACCTTTCGCTGCGGTGTAACCAGGCAATTTCGGTATCATCGCCTTTTATAGCAATTTCGTTTTTAGCATACCATGAAATTGGATTCAGGGGATCATCAAAAATCTCACTTCCGGCAACATATGGCACATACTCATCCAGTAGGTTTACCATTAAACGGGCAATACGTGTTTTAGCCTGTCCGCGTAATCCCAGTAATAAAATATTATGACGAGATAAAATGGCTGTTTGCAGTTCCGGAATCACCGTTTCATCATAGCCAATAATGCCTTCAAATTCGGTTTTTTTATCACGGAGCACTTTAATCAGATTTTCCCTAAGCTCTTCTTTTACAGATCTCGATTTATATCCTGTGGTTTTTAATTCGCCTAATGTGGTGTTTTGCATCTTTTAAATTGGGTTTAAGGCATAGGGTTTAAGATGTAAGGTTTGCAAAGTGCACAAGCCTCTTCTATACATCTATCCCTCTTTTTAATGTTTTTACGGTTGATTTGGGTAGGGTTGGCAATGGGTTTTACCTTAAGCCTTTTACCTTCCACCTTATTTTACTGTTTTTCTTCTGTTTTTAATATAATCTTCGAAAATGTATTCGCCCAAACCATTTAAGGAGCTATAAAAAGCCCTGCCGCCATTAATTTCGGTAAACTGGCGAACAAATTGTTGCAGGTAAGGATCTTTGGCAATCATAAATGTCGTAATCGGAATCTTCAGTCGCTTACATTGGGCAGCCATGTTTAAGGTTTTGTTAATTACCTTCCTATCCAAACCCATGCTGTTTTTATAGTATTTGCCATTTTCCTTTAAGCAGGTCGGTTTTCCGTCGGTAATCATGAAAATCTGCTTATTATGCGTTTTCCGTCGACGGAGTAAATCTGCAGCCAATTCTAATCCTGCATAAGTATTGGTATGGTAAGGGCCAACCTGTAAATAAGGCAGGTCTTTTACGCTAATTGGCCAGGCATCATTTCCGAAAACCACAATGTCTAAAGTGTCTTTAGGGTATTTCGTTTTAATCAGTTCGGCCAAAGCCATGGCAACTTTTTTGGCAGGGGTAATCCGGTCTTCACCATACAGAATCATCGAGTGCGAAATATCAATCATCAATACAGTAGAGGTTAAAGTTTTAAAATCCTTTTCCTCTACTTCCAGATCGCGGTCTGTTAAAGTGAAGTCGCCAATACCATGGTTAATCTGCGCATTGTGGATAGAGGCTGTCATATCAATCTGATCCAAACTATCTCCAAAACTGTATTCACGTCTGTCGGCATTTTTTTCTTCACCAACGCCTGATTGATTACTATTGTGATTTCCGCGCCCTGATTTTTTTAGTTTTCCGAAAATTTCATCAAGGGCCGATTTACGGATCGTCTGTTCAGTTTTGGCTGTAATTTTAAATTCTCCCGATTGATTATCTTCAGTTAGGTAACCTTTGTCTTTCAGGTCATCGATAAAATTACCAATACCATAATCGTTATTGGTTAATTTATATTGTTTGTCGAGCTCGTTCAGCCAGCTTAAAGCCTCTGCCGCATCTCCAGCTGTATAATTCAGCAGTTCGCTAAATAATTTCAGCAACTCATCGAACCCACCCTTTGGCGTATCGCCCGGCTTATAATCAGAAAAACGAAAACCTCTCATGTGTTTGTATTAACGATTTATCGAAGATAAAAGTTTCGCTTTGTATAAATTTAAGCGCGGTGTCATATTTAAGGACCGAGCGACCAAAACAGGAAACGGATTGAAGTGAAAATTGCCAATTGCAAACTGTCAAATTGATCTGGGCGTTCCCCAAGCTGCGCAAGGGGCGGGCTTTTCAGGGCTGCGCTGCGCTCCGGTGCCGATGAAGGATCGGCACTGAACCCTTACAATCCCTAACGCAAAACCCTCCGTTTAAAAATAAATTTATAAGACCTTATAGGTTTTTAAAACCTATAAGGTCAGAGATAATTACCCCAGTGCCATATGGTAAATTTTCTTATTATAATCAGGGTTTGCACCAGCTTGCGAAGCTACAAAAGCACCAACCTTACAGGCATTATCCAAAGTGGTTTCCATGGGGTAACCTTGTAGGTAACACGCAATAAATGTGGCTAAAAAGGCATCTCCTGCACCAACGGTATCGGCTACCTGTACCTTATAGCCAGCGTGTTTAAATAACTTTCCGTCTTTTAAAATACAGGCACCCTTATCGCCAAGTGTAAGGCAGATCATTTCAATGTTAAACCGATTAGAAAGTTGCTTTAAAAGTTGTTCATCTGTATTGCCGCTTAAGCCAAAAGATTCTTTCACCCATAAAATTTCGTCTTCATTTATTTTTAAGATATCCGCTTTGGCCAAAAGCTCATCAATTAATTCTTTGCTATAAAATGGGGCGCGGAGGTTAATGTCGAATATTTTAATCTTCGCATTTTCTAAAAGCGCAAGAATGGTTTTTTTAGATTTTTCTTCCCTGCAGGTTAAACTACAATATACCAATGCATCTGCCTGTTTTACGGCTGCTATATTTTCGTCGGTGATTTTGATACTATCCCATGCCACAGGTTGTTTAATGGTATAAGTGGCCTGATGATTTTCGTCTAGCTGCACAACAACAGTACTGGTTGGTAATTCGGTATTTACTTGAATCAAATTAGTGGCAAAATGATTGCTGGCTAGAAAATTGAATAACTCTTTTCCGTTTTCATCATTGCCTATGGCGCTAATAAAGCTGCTCTCTATACTTTGTTTGTGTAAATTAAGGGCAACGTTCATGCTCGAGCCGCCAGCTTTTTTACCTTCCGGGAAAACATCCCAGAGTATTTCGCCAATAGTGATTACTTTATTTTGCATAGCAGATTTATAGATATGTAAATAAAGAATTTTTACGCATGGAACAAAATAATTTGTTTCATATCTTTAATTTTTACCTCAACTTAAATAACCATGAAAAGAATACTCGTAATTGCATTATTTTTAACTTCCTTTAGCGCTTTTGCTCAAAATGCGAAAGAGAAGCAAGCCATACTTAATTTACTCGAAAAACAACGAACAGATTGGAACAAAGGTGATGTTGAAGCCTTTATGCAGGGTTATGAAAAATCAGACAGTTTACTTTTTGTAGGTAAAAACGGACCAACTTATGGCTGGCAAAAAACATTGGATAATTATAAAAAAGGTTACCCCGATAAATCTGCCATGGGATTTTTGGTGTTTGGTATAAAAAAGGTCGAATTTTTGAAACCCGATCTGGCTTTTGTGCTGGGCAGCTGGAATGTTAAGCGTGAAAAGGACGAATTAAAAGGATATTTTACGCTTTTGATCAAAAAAATTAAGGGCGAATGGAAGGTGATCGCCGATCATAGCAGTTAATTTAATTGTTTAATGCCTTAATATATTGAAGAACAGGATCAATACCCTTGATCTGATCAAGATAGCTTGTTTCAATATATCGGTCGGGTATTACCGGGTGTTTGGTTTTGTCGTTACAATTTGCCCCAAAATCTAAACTGGTAGAAACGCTGACACTGATTTTGCTGTTTGGTAATTGGAAGCGATAGCCTTCACCAAAGTCGTTTGTATTTTCGCCGGTAGATTCTCCCACCAAAGTAGCCAGCTTAAATTGTTTTACGCCATCAGCAAACCTGTTCGCGCTGGAGAATGTCATCGGGCCAGTAATTAGGTAAACCTGGCCTTTAAAAAATGCATCTTCACTAGTGTATTTCGGTGCATAAGGTTCGCAGGTTTTGATCTGCCAAATGCTGTTGTTTTGCTCTTTCAGATATTGATTGCTGCTATCACCCTGTTTCATCAGTTTATCTTTATACAACTGGCTTATTTTCCAGTTTTTTCCGGTAGAGAGCATATATCTCTTTGAGTTAAAAAAGCCTAAAAGTAAATCTGCGTTGATGGAATTGCCTCCCGTGTTTTTTCTAATATCGATGGCAACAGCCTTAATGTTTTTTTGTTTTATTATAGTAAAGCATGAATCGAAAAATTTGAGGTAGGGGTGATAATCGCCAGCCAGGGTATTTAATTCGATATGTGCAACTTTATTATTCAATACGTTAAAAGCATAAGGTTTATTAACCAGATTTGGGAATGCATCACCTATTATATCACGTAAAATCGCACCTTTTTCTATTTCTTTGATCACTTTTTTCTGCTGATGCCGATAAACAACTTTGAAAGGTGGCCTTATTCCTGAAAGATAAAGGTTGTAGCCCATCATTTTAACTGCAATCTCATTTCGGTAAGTTTGAAGCCCGCCTACGCGCAATGCACTTGCCTTATAAAATTCTGAAACCGATATTCCATTTACCGAAATGATTTCAGCACCTGCAGGAATAATATCCCGAGAAGATTTTCCATCTGAATAAGCTTTACCATTTTTATCGGCAACAAAGGTCAGCGGTAAAAAGACTGGTTTCCTGAAATCTGCCTGAAAAATAGATTGTATAATGCTTGGTGCCGTATGGGCATCATTAATAATGCCTGTAATTTCTCCAAGTTTTAAAGTGAGAAGTCTTGTCTCAATCGAATCAGGAAGTGAACGTTTTAGCTCATTTACTTTTTGCAGGTATTTGAATGATGAAGTAAATAAAAACGGATTATAATGAACCGCCCTTATCGTTTTATCAAGAAGTTCTATATCTTCAATTGCTTCTGCTTTAGAAATTCGCTGTGCAAAGACTGAAGAGAAAAGAAAAAACAGAAATAAAAAAGGTAAGGCGGTCTTCATTACATTAATTTATAACAAAGACGGAATAAAAATAGTTAAGGTTGCATTGAAAAACTATTCGCCCAGTTTAAAATCCTTATAATAATAATCTTTATCTGCATCGGTTAACTGGCGGATTACCCTGCATGGGTTTCCAGCTGCGAAAACATTATCCGGAATATCCCTTGTAACCACGCTTCCCGACCCGATGACCACATTTGAGCCTATTTTTACTCCCGGATTAACTACCACGTTGCCCCCAATCCAAACGCTGTTGCCAATAGTAATTTCCTGCGCCCACTCATACTCCTGATCACGTAAATGTGCATGGATAGGATGTCCTGCCGTATAAATGGCTACGTTTGGTGCAATAAAAACGTTGTTACCAATACTCACTTTGGCACAATCTAAAATAACGAGGTTAAAATTTGCGTAAAAATTATCGCCGATTTCGATATTGTAACCATAGTCGCATCTAAATGGAGGTTCTACATAAAACATCTTCTCTGTTTTGCCGAAAAGTCTTTTCAGTAATTCCTTGCGCTGTTTAATAAATTTTGGAGCCAGGTTATTAAACTCGAAAACAATTTCGCGGGCTTTCAGTCTTTCTTTTGCCAGCTCTGCATCACCTGCCTGGTATGCTTTTCCTGCCAGCATTTTTTGTTTTTCGCTAAGGATATTGTTTTCCATCTTTAGTTATCTGATTTTTTAATTTTCGGTGTTTAAACGCAATAATAATAAAAAACGGGGCTATCGTAACCGATGCCCCGTTGTATTTTTATCTTTTTAAATTTTACGGCCTGCCTTTGGCTAAAGCCCTTTCGGCAATTTTAACTGCTTTTTTCTCTCTCCAGTTGGCATATTTTTCTTTGAAGGTCATTTTTATCAGGCTATCTATTGCGCCATGGGTAAATAAGCTCCAAACACTGGCCACTTTACGCGAAATCGATTGGTCCCATGCCCTTAAGCTTAAAGAGAATGAACCATCCAGGTATTTCATCCAGTGCCACATTCCGGTTGGCATAAATAAAGTATCGCCATGCTCTAAGAAAACTTCATAACCTTCTACGCCATTCAGCGCCGGGAATTTTTCAAAATCAGGGTTGGCCACATCATAATCTTCTAAAGCATAAGTTGCATTTGGCAGGCAATACAATCTGTCTTTCCATTTATTGTCGAATAAAACAATATGTTTTCTGCCGCCAAAGTGTGTATGGAAAATATGCGGTAAATCAATATCGTAATGTAAAAAGGTTACGGAGTTAGAGCCGCCAAAGAACATTGCAGGCATGCTTTCGATGAAGCCGCCCATTAAATCTTTCGGGATTTTTACATCATTGATTAAACTCGGTACTTTTTTAAACAGATTAAAAAAGAATATGCGCAGTTCCGTTGGCTCGCGTTTAATTAGGTCAAGGTAATCGCCAAATTTCATATGCGCCGTAGCTGCATTAATCGGTTTTGATGGATCAGCTTTAGAGTTGTCGTAAAGTGGAACTTCAAGCTCGCCTCCAATTTCCTTTAAATATTCAGTCGTCCATTTTTCTCTGGCAGGCCAGTCTTTGGTTAGGCCCCTGATTACTAAAGGACGTTTAGTTTTCAGATAATTTTTCTTAAAATCTTCGGGAGTAATGCTCTCAACGATATCAACAGGTTTTAAAATGAAACTCATGCGCTTAAAATCGGTTATTTGTGCCGAACAACAAATGTGTAAATTTTATTTTATAAAATTGATGCTAACAGGTAAATGTGACTAAAATCACGTAATCTAAAATTAGTAAATACTTAACAATTTAATAATTACGCCTCAACTTTATTTTTAACAATTTCGGCATAGGCAGCGTCCCACAGGTCTATCCTTTTTTGTAGCGCCTGCTTTGCGGTTTTTTCTGCTTCGGCCCAAAAGGTTTCATCTTTTTCGCAAAGTTTCTCCGTCATGGAGAGCGCTAAATGGCTATGGTGATCGCCATCTACTTCGATATGGCGCTCTAGGTAGTATTTAAAGATCGAAACTTTATCAGCCTGGGCGCTATTCAGGTCGTTTACCATGCTAAAAAACATGTTTGGAATTAAATCCTCGCGACCAAAAGTAAAACTTGCTGCCTGTAAATGTGTTTTTCCACTGTTAATGGTTTCGAAAGTAGCATTAACAAAATCTTTTGCAGTTGCAGGTACCTTTGCAATTTCGAAAGCCTCATTAAAGCTTTTCCCGTTTTTTAGTTCCTGTAAAAAGATATTGATAGGTTTTGTGTTTGCGCCACATTGCTCCATTGCATCCAGATAGAGTTCAAAGTGGCTCTTTATGGCTCCATTAGCATCCACATCCGATTCTTCACCTGCCACAATTTCATTGATCAATTGTCGGGTAACAGGATCGCCTACCGGAAACCAAGGCAAGGTAGTGCAGGTTAAATTAATTTGTAAGGCTTTAAGCAGCGACATGAAATCCCAAACAGCAAAAATATGATGTTCCATAAAAATCCGAAGATCTTCTATTTCACTAATGGCCGAATAAACTTTATGGCTAATAATTTCTTGCCTTAGTGGTTCTATCTCTTGCTGAATTTTTATAATGTTATGGTGCATATTGATTTTGCGTTAGGGCATTGGCTTTCAAACCTCATCCTATCGTTAGTTTTTATTCTTATTTTGGTAAATTCTTCTCTAGTGCTCTGCTCGCTCTTTTAACTGCAAGTTCTTCTTTCCAGTGCATATACTTTTCACGGTAGTTTGCTTTCATAAAGTCGTCAAATTTACGCTGTAAAGTTAAGTTATACAAGCTTTTTGCTTTTACCGCCCAGCTTTTGTCCCATGCCCTTAAGCTAATAGAAAAAGAACCATCCAGGTATTTCATCCAATGCCAGTATCCGGTTGGCATAAATAAGGTATCGCCATGTTCTAAAAAAGCTTCAACGCCCTGAACGCCTTTTAATGCAGGGAATTTATCAAAATCGGGGTTTTCCACATCATAATCTTCTAAGGCATAAGTGGCATATGGAATTTGATACAAACGTTCTTTCCATTTATAATCAAATAAGATCACATGTTTTCGTCCATTAAAGTGCGTATGGAAAATGTGCGCCAAATCAATGTCGTAGTGTAAAAAGGTTACCGAACCTTTACCGCCGAAGAACATATTGGGGTAGCTATCCAAAAAACCACCCATTAAATCTTTTGGTGCGATGTAATCTTCGAGTATCTTCGGGGCAAATTTTATTGGATCGAACAAAAAGATACGCAGATCGGTTGGTGTTTCTTTAATCAGGTCTATATAATCGCCAAATTTCATTTCGGCTGCAGATGCATTTATCGGTTTAGAAGGATCGGCTTTAGAACTGTCGTAAAGCGGAACAGTTTTATCGCCAACAACTTCTTTCAAGTATTCCATTGTCCATTTTTGGTAAGCAGGCCATTTTTTGGCCATATTTTTTATTACCAAAGGTTTACGTGGTTTAAGGTAGTTCAGTTCGAAATCTGATTTAGATATGTCTTCAACTACATCTATCGGAGATAAATTGAATTTCATGTTAAAAAACTATTAATGCAGTAAAATTAAATAGTTAAAAAACACTATACATTACAAATGCGAAAACTTGAGAAAAAACTGACAATTCATCAGAAAAAGTCAGAAAGTACGTTTAATTAAAAAAAATGCTACCAAGTTTGTGAATGGAGATTTGTATTATAATCCCTGATTTTTAAAAGATGATTTTTTATAAAAGAAAAAACGTTCTGACTTTTGCCAGAACGTTTTATACTGATTAAAAGGATATCTAATAAATTTTATTTTGGCATTAAAACGGTGTCAACAACATGGATTACCCCATTTTTTTGGTAAACATCTGCAATGGTTACGGTGCTTGTTCCGCCCTTTTCATCTTTTAACACTAATTTTTTGCCTTCCATCCAAGCCCAAAGTTTACCACCTTGCACAGTTTTAAGTTCAGCTTTGCCACCGCCAGCTTTAATTGCTTTTGCAATTGCTTTGCTGTCCATTTTACCGGCAACAACATGGTAAGTTAAAATAGTTGTTAAAGTTGCTTTATTTTCTGGTTTAACAAGATTGTCTACCGTTCCGGCAGGAAGTTTATCGAATGCAGCATTGGTTGGTGCAAAAACGGTAAAAGGACCTGCACTTTTTAAGGTTTCTACTAAGCCTGCGGCTTTTACTGCTGCCACCAATGTAGTGTGGTCTTTTGAATTTACGGCATTGTCTACAATATCTTTAGTTGCATACATTGCTGCTCCTCCAACCATCGGGTTTTTTTGAGCGTAAACTTGAGTAGTGAATGCCATTGTAATTACGGCAAATGCGGATAAGATTAAATTTTTCATTATTTCTAATTTTAAGTTTCTGTTATTTGGTTCCATTTACGATGGCTTACAGATACTTGGTTTTTAGAAATTAAAAAAAAATTGCAATGTTCTGATTGTTAGTGTTTTATTTTTTTATTTGTAAAGATACGGTAGTGTTACTTCGGGTCGGCTAGTCCCGTTTTTCGCTTAATCTTTTGGCTGTTCTTCGACTACGCTCAGAATTATGCCAAAAGGATATCGCTGCAACCGGGTTTAGATAAATTGGGCTCGTCCCTTAGTTGCATCCTTCATAAACTTTGTGTTTTAAGCTTAACGCCAACCTCAAAACGCAGTGCTAGTTCACCTTCGCCGTTCTTACCTTTTTAGAAAAAATTTTAGGGAAAAAGCGTTTCAATAATACTGCCCTGGTTTCTTTTCCGCCAATATAAACCTCTTCTTTTTTGTTGCTAACAGCCAGTACAATTTGTTTTGCACATTCAGCAGGTGTCATGGCATTTTCATGTGCATCACCCATTTTATTTAAGGGCTTACCATCTGCAGTAAGTGCATTGTAGGTTACATTTGTTTTGATAAAACCTGGGCAGATGATGGTGATGTCGATGTTTTTATCGTAAACTTCCGATCGGAGCGAATCGAAATAACCATGCAGCGCATGTTTTGATGCTGCATAGGTGGAACGGAATTTTGTGCCAAATTTCCCAACAAGACTACTAATTACAACGATCTGCCCACCGCCATTGGCAATCATCAAAGGTAAAACTGCTTTGCTCAGTACAACCGTTCCCCAGAAATTGGTATCCATAATCTGTTGCTCCGTTTGCAGATTGGTTTCTAATGCTAAACTCCGCTGACTTACACCACCGCTATTGATCAGTAAATCTATTTTTCCAAAAATACGGATCGCGTCAGCAGCTTTGTTGTCCAGTGTAGTTGTTTCGCTCAAATCGAATGGTAAAACATGTATATTAAAAGAGTTTTGGCAATTTCCTTTTACCCTGAACAGTTCATCGCGATTCCTTCCCGAGATGATCAGTTTGTTACCAGCTTTAAAATATTCATATACCAAGGCCTCGCCAATACCTGATGATGCGCCTGTAATCCATACAATTTTCGACATAATATATAATTATTGAATTAGAGAATGATTGAATGATAAACTCTTAAAAAGCATCCACTCATTCTCTAATTCGTTCCTTTAATCATTCTCAATAATAAACAATTCCGAAGCAATATGATCGGCAAATAATTTTCCGTTTTGACTTAGACAAATGTTATCTCCGTCAGCCACTAGCCAATCTTTATCTTCGAAATTTTTAAGGTTGTGTTTTGTTTCTGTTAAAAAGTCTTTCCCGAAATCGGTATTTATTTTTTGTAAATCAGTTCCCCACATCGTTCTGAGCGAAGTCATTATATATTCGTTAAACCGATCGTTCAGGCTGAGTTCTTCAACAATTTCCGGAAGTTTGTTATGGCCTAATGTTTCCATATACATGGCGTTATTGGCGGGGTTCATATAGCGGTTCTGGCCATTAAAGCCATGGGCTGATGGGCCAATACCAATATAATCTATTCCTTTCCAGTAGTTGGTATTATGCACTGCATAATGATCTGGCTTGGCGAAATTTGAAATTTCATAGTGTTCAAATCCGGCATCCATCAGTTTCTCCATCAAAATTACAAACTGAGCAGCACTTTGGTTATCGTTTACCGGAGTTTGTTTTTTGTTTTTAATGGCATGAGCTAAAGCTGTCCGGGGTTCTACTGTTAGGGCGTAGGCCGAAATGTGTGGAACCTCAAGCTCAATTGCTTTTTGGATATTGTTTAGCCATTTTTGATCGGTAAGTAAAGGATAGCCATAAATTAAATCGAGGGTTAAGTTTTCAAAACCGGCATCCTGACTTCTTCTGATGCCATCTTCCGCTTCTTGGGCCTGGTGTGCCCGGTTCATCCAGATCAGATCTTCATCATAAAAAGATTGAATACCCACGCTAAAGCGGTTAACGGGCAATTGTTTCAGTTCTTTTAATTTCTGAGCCGTTAAATCATCAGGATTGGTTTCGATGGTAATTTCAGCATTTGCATCAACCGAAAAAGTGTGGTTAATGGCATCGAAAATCTTTTGCAAAGCCGTCTGCGATAAAATAGAAGGTGTTCCACCGCCAAAATAAATGCTTCCAACCTGTCCGCTGATCCGATCTTTTTTCATTTTGATCTCCTTGCAGATCGCATCAACCATTTCATCAGCATATTTTAAAGAAGTGCTGAAATGAAAATCGCAATAGTGGCAGGCCTTTTTACAAAAAGGGATATGGATATAGATACCAGACATTGGAGCAAAGATAGCGAAGTTAAATTTTCTTTATTGTTATAAATAAAATATGAGTTAGCCAGCGTGCGTAGGTTATTTTAAATATAGTAAAGTAATAGCTTTACTTTTTAGTTGATAAGGTAAAGCTATTGCTTTACTTGCGGTAATGCTTAAATGAATGAAATTACTTTCGCATTTCTTTGCTGCTATAGTTTTTTTAATATCTTTTTTCATCTTTATCTCCATCCCAAACTTTTGTAACAGCCGAAATTTTATGCGGAAACTCTTTCTGTTTAGCAATCTGGATTTTTGCGTTCCTTCTAAAGGTTTTATTCCATCGCCTTTCATCTAACTTTTCTGAAGTTACAGTTGTTATTCCAAATATTGACGTTTTCTTTTTTGAATTGGACATTATTGAATGCGTGCTATTTTTCCATAGTTGCTAAAGTTATTCATCAATCCATTTATTTTCTTTAGGTAAACAATGATTATTCAACTACTTTTGCATCCTTAAGTTTTGATTTACAGCATGCCGAAATTTATTTTCTTCTTGTTCGCGTTTATATGGTCTGCTCATTTTGTAGCGGCACAAGAAATTCCTGTTCAAACAGATAGCGTAGCTGTAAATCAATATCAGTATCGAAGGTACCGGCCCGATTCGGCAACACTTGCCAGACAGAAATTTTCGACCGATTCGCTTGTTCATCACACCTGGGTGCTTCCTGATAGCTTAATTAATAAGGGGGCTTTGCTCGATACCATTGAAAAGGAATATCTTTTTCCTAAACTCGATTTACTGGCTTGGCAAAAGAAATACCAGCACCTAAAGAAAAAGGCGAATCCGTATCAGCTTGGTACAAAAATCCCAAAAGGCAATGTTGGTTTGCTGGGATTTATTTTTGGTATGCTCATCATCTTTGCGATTCTAAAAAATGCTTTTTCTAAGCAATTATCGGCAATCGTTCAATCGTTTTTTAGCAACAGGATTTTGAATAATATTAACAAAGAGGATAACTTGTTTAGTTCGTGGCCATTTTTGTTGCTTTTTGTGCAGTTTGGTTTCGTTTTTGGAATGTTCTTTTTTCTGGTTGCGCAGTGGAATGATATGTATCAGGCTAAAGATGGGTTTAAGTTTTTTTTCAGTATATCCATTACTATAATTGTTTTTTATGCTCTAAAACTGGTTCTTTTGCGCTTTTTGGGATACTTGTTTAATGTACAGAAACCAGTGGGCGAATACATCTCTATATTGTACCTCAGTTACTTCAATGCTTCACTGCTATTTATCCCCCTGGTTGTTGCTTTTGCGCTATCGCCACTTAAATATGGTGCAATATATATCGTGTTGGCATTCTTACTGTTAGGCATAATTTTTGCATTTCAATTATTAAGGGCAGGAATTACAATACTTTCTAATAATAAGTTTTCTAGAATGCATTTAATTTTGTACTTTTGCGCCCTCGAAATATGCCCTATTCTAATACTAATTAAAACGATAGGGCTGTAGCAGGAAAAAGGAAAATGCAAGAAACGAACGACTCTAGAATCCGCAAAGTAAAAAGTATTTTGGTTACTCTACCAAAACCTGAAACAGAAAAATCTCCTTATTACGATTTGGCCAAAAAACACAATTTAAAAGTTGATTTTAGGTCTTTTATTCACGTTGAAGGTGTACCAGCAAGAGACTTTAGAAAGGATAAGATTAACCTGGCCGATTTTACAGCAGTAATTTTTACCAGCCGCAATGCAGCAGATCATTTTTTTAGAATCTGTGAGGAAATGCGTTATGAAGTGCCAGCAGAGCTGAAATATTTCTGTCTGTCTGAGACCATTGCTTTGTACCTACAGAAGTATATTCAGTATAGGAAGCGTAAAATCTTTTTTGGTAAGCAAACTGCAGCAGATTTAGCAGAGGTGCTAAAGAAACATGCAAACGAGAAGTTTTTATACCCTTGCTCTGATATGGCTACCGAAGATACAATGAAGTTTTTGGAAAAAAGTGGATATAATTTTACTCCTGCCGTTTTGTTTAGAACAGTAGTGAGCGATCTTTCTGATCTAGCAGAGGTGTTCTATGATGTTATCGCATTTTTTAGTCCGTCAAGTATCCAGTCGTTATTTAAAAATTTCCCCGACTTTAAACAAAATAATACCCGAATTGCTGCTTTTGGAACCAACACGAGTAAGGCTTGTACCGATATGGATCTGATAGTGGATATTGCGGCGCCAACCCCAGGCGTTCCATCGATGACGATGGCCATCGAAAATTATATCAAAATATCTAATAAATAATACGATAAATAATTTATTCTAAGTCAATACAATAAATGCGTAACTTTACTGTTAGTAAGAGAGTTACGCATATTGTTGAACAAAATATAAGGTTGTTAGAAAATTGTTAATCTAACTTTAATTGCCTTTAAGTAATGATTTAACGTAAAATATTTGCTTTTGTAGATAATTTCAGTGATTTTTGATAAAATTGCTCCTAATCGTGCTGTGCACACTATAAAAATATGAAGAAAATCTACTTTCTAGCTATTGTAGGTATAACTGTAATGCTAGCAAGCTGTGGCCATGGCGGCCAAGGCGAGCTGGTTGGTGCTTATAACCGAAAATTTAAAAACGATAGAATCCCACTAGGAATGGTTTATGTGCCACCAGGGCATACGCCGCTGGGAGGATCGGATGAAGATATTACTTTCTCGCAGAATGGGCCAAGTAAAATGGTTACGATCAGTGCGTTCTTTATGGACCAGACCGAGATTTCCAATGCAGAATACCGCCAGTTTACCAACTGGGTACGTGATTCGATTGCCATCGGAATGATGGGCAACCCGCAACAATTTATGATTACACCAAAGGGAAATGCTGCAAATGCCGTTGGCGGAGATAAATACATCGACTGGAAGAAAGTTGGACCTAATGGTGCAAATATCTGGAGAAATAAGGGTAAAGGTGCCGCTGCCGCTCAGGTAAGCCAGTTAGATGGCATGTATTATTCGGGCCTTGATGCACTTCCGGGGAAAAAAGAACTTGACGTACGTAAATTCGTATACTCTTATGCCGAATTAAACATGGAGAAAGCTGCTGCCGGACATAAAGATCCGAACAGCAAACGCCAGGATTATATCGATCGTTATACCATTGCTATTTATCCTGATACAATGGTATGGAAAACAGATTATTCTTATTCACAAAACGATCCAATGGTGCGTGGTTATTATAACCACCCTTCGTATGACGATTATCCTGTAGTTGGTGTAAGCTGGGAGCAGGCAAAAGCATTCTCGCATTGGAGAACAAGGTTATATGATGGTGTTGCTACAGCAAGAAAATTGCCTGCAGGATCTAGATCAGATTATAGACTACCAGCTGAAACTGAATTTGAATATGCTGCAAGAGGTGGCAATACCAAAACCAAATATCCTTGGGGAGGTCCTTATATCAGAAATACCAAAGGATGTTTACAGGCTAACTTTAAGCCAGGCCGTGGCGATTATTCGAGCGATGGTGGTATTTATACAGTAGGTGTAAGGTCGTATTTCCCTAATGATTATGGTTTGTACAACATGGCAGGTAATGTTTCCGAATGGACATTAACGGCTTATAATAAAGGTGCAAGCCCATTATTGCATGATTTAAACCCGAATTTTACTTATGATGCCGGTGCAACTGATAGCAAATACAAAAAGCGTAAAGTAGTAAAAGGCGGTTCATGGAAAGATACTGGCTATTTTCTACAAAATGCAGTATCAACATACGAATATCAGGATACACAAAGATCATATATTGGTTTCAGATGCGTTTCATCTTATCCTGGTACCGACTTAAGACATTAAACCAAACAAACTAAAAACTAAAGAAAAACATCAAAATTTTATGGCAGCAAAGAAACAACCAGGCTGGTTACACGTAGCGATTTCATGGGGAGCAAGTATTGTAATTATTGGAGCGTTATTTAAAATTCTACACATTGGTGGAATTATGGGTAACTATATGATCGGTCTTGGTCTTGGTGTAGAGGCATTTTTATTCTTTTTAACAGGATTTTTTCCGCCAGAGCCAGAACCAGCTTGGGAAAGAGTTTATCCTGAACTAAAAGCAGATTTTAAAGGGGAATTGCCAACTGCATCAGCAAGACCAGTTGCAGCAACAGCATCTAATACAGCTGCTTTAGATAAAATGTTATCAGATGCTAAAATCGGTCCTGAATTGATCGAAAGTTTAGGCTCTGGTTTGCGTACTTTTGGCGATAAAGTAGCAACAATTTCTAATGTTGCAGATGCATCTACAGCAACCAACGAATTTACAGGAAAAATTAAAACTGCTTCTGCTGGTTTCGATAATTTAAGTGCATCTTTTGATAAAGCTACAGCTAATTTGAAAGCAATGGGCGAGAGCAGTGTAGATTCTCAGGCCTACCATGATCAGGTTAGTAATTTAGCTAAAAATTTATCAGCATTAAATGCCGTATATGAATTAGAATTGCAAGATTCTAGCGCGCATCTAAAATCGATGAATAAATTTTATTCAAACTTATCATTAACCATGCAAAACTTTAACGAATCGATGGAAGATTCGAAACAGTTTAAAGAAGAGGTGAATAAGTTGGCTAAAAACCTATCATCGCTTAATGCAATTTATGGCAATATGTTATCGGCTATGAACGGCCCACGTGTATAATTTGTTTAGTTTTTAATTTTTAAAGGAAAAGCTACATCAAACATGGCAGGCGGAAAAGAAACAACAAGGCAGCGGATGATCAATATCATGTATTTGGTATTGTTGGCCATGCTCGCCTTAAACGTATCAGATACCATTTTAGATGCATTCAAAAATATCAATGATAGTTTGGATACTTCTAAAAACAATGTAAATACAAGCATTAATCAGTTATTTTCTGCCTTCGAAAATTCGAAGTTGAAAGAAGAGCCAGCCCGTGCACAGCCAATTTACGATAAGGCAAAAGAAGCACAGAAGGCCGCTGATGACTTAAATAATTATATTGAAAGCATTAAAAAAGAATTTACCAAGGCAGGTGATGGAATTGATCCAGAAACTGAAGATTTGGTAAATAGATCAAATCAGGATATTGCACAGAATATCATGATTAATCAAAAAAAAGCAGATGAATTAAAAAAGAGAATTAATGCCACACGCGAAAAATTAATCTCTTTGTTAGACAAAAATGATAGAGCGAATGTTTCATTCTCTCTTGAAGCTAAAGATCCTGCAAGAAAAAGAAAAGGAAACTGGCAAGAAACTTACTTTGGTGAGGGCACGCCATTAACTGCTGCAATGACGATTTTAACAAAACTGCAAACAGATACTAAAAATGCTGAAGCAGAGGTGGTTAAGAAATTATTCGGAAATATGGATAAAGCACAGGTTAATTTGGATCAGTTTGCGGCAGTTGCAGTAGCACCTACTTCTTATGTAATTCAAGGGCAACCTTATACTGCTGAAGTATTTTTAACAGCCAGCGATTCGAGATCAACTCCTGATATTACTGTTAATGGAAGTAAATTATCCGTTAAAGATGGTAAAGGAACTTATACCGGTGGTACAAGTAGTGTTGGTCAGTTTACATGGGTTGGTACGGTTCGTGTTCGCCAAACTGATGGTCAGGTAAAGGAATACAAAACTCAACCACAAACTTATCAAGTTGCAAAACCGTCAGCATCTGTTTCTTCAACAAAACTGAATGTAATTTATGCGGGTATTCCTAATCCATTTACAGTATCAGCAGCAGGTTTCCCGTTAGAAAGTATTCGTGCTTCCATTTCTGGGGGTTCAATGTCTGGTGGTAACGGAAACTATAATGTTAATGTTCCAGGAAGTATGGTTGGTCAGGAAGTATCCATCAATGTATCGGCAAGTAATGCTGGCAAAACCGTTAGCTTAGGCTCGCAAAAATTCAGAGTGAAAGGTATCCCTGCTCCGGTAGCTAAAGTTGGTGGTCGCGCTGGAGGAGATGTGGCTTCGGTACAGCTAAAAAGCGAAACCGAAATTGAAGCCGATCTGGATGATTTCCCTTTCGATGTTAAGTTTAAAATACTGCGTTATAAATTAACAATTATCAAACCGCGTTCTGATGCCGTTACCATTCCGGGCAGTGGTGGAAGTTTCGCTGGTGCGGTTAAAGGTGCAATAAACTCGATTACACCTGGTACAAGAGTGTTTTTTGAAGATATTGTTTCTGTAGGACCAGACGGCCGTCAGAAAATTTTGCCTTCATTAGCGTTTAGTGTAAAATAAAAAGAAGATGAAAAGGATTTTAAGTATTGCCATTTTAGTTTTGTTAACCACATTTGCTTTTGCACAAAAAAAGCCAACCAAGTTAGCACCAAAGAAAGCTGCACCAGTAGTTGCCGCACCTCCTGTGGCAGATACGGTTAAAGCGCCTGTTAAAACAGCTAAAAAGAAGCTTAAGGTACCACCTAAAGACGGTTTCTATGCCCGTAAGGATATTGACAGTACTGAGATGGTTCCTTTGGCTGATGTGAGAGAAGAAGATGTTTTTTATGCCAAACGGATCTGGAGAGAGATTGATTTACGTGATACGGTTAACTCAGTCTTAAAATCGCCTAAATCGCGACTAATTGATGTACTAATTGCAGCAATTAAGAAAGACGAACTAACCGCATACTCGCCAATTGATAGTGCATTGAACGAAGATGATGCTTTTCTTAATCCTATGTCGGCAGATTCTGCTTCTAAATCGGCTTTGGGAACAGCAGAGGTTTCGAACAATAAAACCGGAACGGTTACTACTGTAGTGAATGATTTTAACCCAGAGTTATTCTTGAAATTCAGAATTAAGGAAGACTGGATTTTTGATACCAAACGCTCTGTTTTCGAACCACGTATTGTAGGTATTGCACCATTAAAATACAATGAAGTTTCTAAACAATGGCAACCGGTATTTTGGGTTTATTATCCGGAGGCTAGAGAGATTTTAACGAAGAAACGTTTAATTAATACCAATAACGATGCTTCTTCTTTGAGTTTTGATGATTTCTTTATCCGCCGCTTATTTAGCAGCTATATTGTAAAAGAGTCAAATCCTGGAGACAATAAAATCAGAGATATTATTACCGATCCTAGAGAAAGGTTGTACGAATCAGAAAGGATTAAAAAATCTGTTCTTGATTACGAACAAGGTCTTTGGGAATACTAACCTTATTAAAAGGCTTCGATTTTATCGGAGCCTTTTTGCTATATCGTCATTTTTACCCTGGTCTTGCAAAGGAACTCTTTCGGAGTAGAAATCTTAATTCCTCTTATTCCTGGCTAAAATAAGCTTGAAGTGTAACTATCTGTTTTTTATTCAGTACTTCTGCCAGCTCTTTTTCTGTTGCTTCTTTAATTTTTTTAACCGATTTAAAATGGGTTAGCAATTTATCCGCAGTAGTTTTACCGATACCTTCAATCTGTTCGAGTTCTGTTTTAAGTGTCCCTTGATCGCGTTTTTTACGGTGGAAGGTAATTCCAAAACGGTGGGCCTCATCACGTAACTGTTGTATTACTTTTAAGGTTTCCGATTTTTTATCCAGATACAAAGGATAGGAATCACCTGGATAAAACAGTTCTTCCAAACGTTTAGCAATGCCAATTACGGTAACTTTGTTTTCTATGCCCAATAACTTCAAACTCTTCACAGCCGACGAAAGCTGCCCTTTACCGCCATCAATGATAATGAGTTGAGGTAAGGTTTGGTTTTCATCTAACATTCTCCTATAACGACGGAAAACGGCCTCTTCCATAGTAGCAAAATCGTTAGGACCCTCAACTGTTTTCACATTAAAGTGGCGGTAGTCCTTTTTAGAAGGTTTAGCATCTTTAAAGACAACTATTGCCGAAACCGGATATTTTCCTTGAAAGTTGGAGTTATCAAAGCATTCTATGTGTTTTGGAAGCTGCGTTAAACGAAGGTCCTTCTGCATGGTCGTTAAAATGCGGTCGGTGCGTAAATCGGGATTTAACTTTTCGTATTGATTTAGTTTCTCTTTTTTGAAGAACAATACATTTTTCTGCGAAAGTTCTAAGAGTTTTTTCTTTTCGCCCAGCTTAGGTACTGTAAATTTTAAACTTTCATCTTCCAATGAAGGTTCAAAAGGAACAATAATTTCTTTTGATGTACTGCTGAATTTTGTTCTGAACTCTAACATCGCCAGGGTTAAAATCTCGTCGTCGCTCTCATCCAGTTGTTTTTTAACCTCAATAGTCTGCGTTTGGATAATCGTTCCGTTCATCACCTTCAGGTAATTTACAAAAGCATAACGCTCATCTGATGCAATACTTACAACATCCACATTGGTAATGGCGCTATTTACCACGGTCGATTTGCTCTGGTACTTTTCAAGTACTTCCAATCTCCTTGCGTATTGATGCGCCAGTTCGAAATTCAGGTTTTCTGATGCCGATTTAATAATCCCTTTAACCTCGCGGATTACATTTCCGATTTTACCATTCAGGATCTCTTTGATCTCACCTATGTTTTTATCGTAATCGGTTTCGGTCTGGTAATTTTGACAAGGCCCCTTGCAGTTACCGATCTGATACTCCAAACAAACTTTAAATTTTCCTTCGGCTATATTTTTCTCTGTTAAGGGCAAACTGCAGGTACGCAGCGGATAGGTTTCCTTAATCAGATCCAAAATAGTATGCATCATGCCTATCGAACCATAAGGGCCAAAATAGGTAGAGCCATCTTTAATCACTTTCCTCGTCCAGTAAATGCGGGGATAATTCTCATTTTTAACAATAATCCAGGGATACGTTTTGTCGTCCTTTAGGTTGATGTTAAATTTAGGCTGATGTTTTTTAATTAAACTATTTTCAAGTAGCCAGGCATCAATCTCCGTATCAACAATAGTGAAAGTAATTTTACGGATCTTGGATACCAGCACCCTTGTTTTGCCATTAAACTGATTTCTGTCGCTATTAAAATAAGAACCCACGCGGTTGCGGAGGTCTTTTGCCTTTCCAATATACATGAGCTTCCCATCAGCATCCCAATATTGGTAAACACCGGGTTTATGTGGAATTGCGGTTAATGCTGTTTTATGGTCGAAACTGCTCATTATTAACAAAAATAATATTCGAGATGGAAATTCTGATTAAATGTTCCGATTTGCTGTATTTATAATTTAGGCTTGCCCCCTAAGCTGCTCGAAAGGCTAGGCTTTCCGTTACAATCTTTTGTTACGTCTCGGCTGCGCTGGACTTTGCAACAAAAGGATTTTCACTGCTATCCTTCACATAAACCCTCGTGTATTAAAACCCTAGCTTCTCATCCAATTCGCTGCTGCCTTCTTCCTGTTGTTGGTATTGGTTACAATCATAGGTAATCGAAACACCAGATTTTGGCGGCTCAAAATCCGCATGACTAATCTTTAAAGCTGGATTGGCATATACCCTTTTGATAAAACCTGCAAAAATTGGTAGCGCGGTATTGGCACCCTCACCCTGGTTAGTACTGATAAAGTGGAATGCCCTATCTTCGCAACCAGTCCAGATACCTGTTACTAACTGTGGCGTAATGGCCATAAACCAACCATCTGAGTTATTTTGAGTGGTTCCTGTTTTGGCACCTATCGGTGCATTTACATGGTATTTATAATTCAATCTCGATCCGGTTCCGTTGATTACTACTCCCTTTAGCATTCTGGTCATTACATATGCAACTTCTTCACTCATAATTGGTTTCGGTATTTCCTTTTGAGAAAACAATACTACGCCATTTTTATCTTCAATTCTTAATAAATAAATCGGTTTGGTGTAAGTTCCTTTATTCGCGAAAGCACCGTAAGCACCCACCATATTATAAACTGATGAATCGAATGTTCCCAAACAAATAGATGGAAATGCCGGAACATTAGGGATGCCCATTTTGGTCGCTAAAGTAGATACGGCAACCGGACCAACCTGTTTCATTAAATAGGCGGTAACATAATTTTGAGAGTAAGCAAGGGCTTTTTGTAAGGTAATGCTTCCTGGTAATGGTTTACCAGAATTTCTAGGCGTCCATGGTTCGCCATAACCTTCTATCGTTACAGGTACATTTGGTACGGTGTAACATGGCGAATAACCATTTTCAATGGCTACGGCATAGGTAAATGGTTTTGCTGTAGATCCTACCTGCCTGGTTCCCATTTTAACCTGGTCGTATTTAAAATGCTCATAATTAATCCCCCCAACCCATGCTTTCACATGTCCGTTTGTTGGATCCATCGTCATCATGGCATTGCGCAACAACATTTTGTAGTAACGAACAGAGTCAATCGGCTTCATTACTGTATCAATATTACCTTTCCAGGTAAAAATGGTCATTTCGGTTTTGGTGTTAAAATCGTCCTTAATTTCATCCTCCGATTTACCTTCCAGTTTTAACGATTTATAACGGTCTGATCGTTTAATGCCTTGTTCAATCTGTAAAGCTTTGTCCTTGAAAGGATTTCTGCCTTTCCAGCTGGCAATAAACTGCGCCTGTAGAATCTTCATGTATTCCTTTTGTGCCTCTTCTGCATATATCTGCATGTCATAATTCAACGTGGTATAAATTTTCAAACCATCTCGGTCTAAATCGTAAGGTGTACCATCAGGTTTGGTAATCGATTGCTCCTGAAAAATATTTTTGATATCATTTTTCAACACCGAACGGAAATATGGTGCAATACCATCGTTAACGGTTGCGGCATTAAAGTGCAGGTTTAAAGGTTTGTCTTTTTCTTCATCAAACTGTTGCTGAGTTAAAAGATCAGATTTAACCATCATGGCCATTACTGTATTTCTGCGGTCTCTGGATCGCTCAGGGTGGCGTGTTGGCGAATACATGGTGATCCCTTTTTGCATACCCACTAAGGTTGCTGCCTGTGTTAAAGTTAATTTATCGGGAGTGGTATTGAAATAAACCCTTGCTGCCGATTTAATACCATAAGCCTGGTTACCAAAATCGACCGTATTTAAATACATGGTAATAATTTCCTCCTTGGTGTAATTGCGTTCTAATTTAACCGCAACAATCCACTCTTTAAACTTGGTTAGCACCAACGAGAAAAAATTAAGATTCGATTCCCTCGGGAAAAGATTTTTAGCCAATTGTTGGGTAATGGTACTTGCCCCTTGTTTTTTGCCGATTAAATTGTAGCCGATAATAGAAAAAGTACGTTTAAAATCTATACCGGAGTGCTCTTTAAAACGGGTATCTTCTGTTGCAATTAAACCGTTAATTACATTTTCGGAAATATCTTTATAAGTAACATTCGATCTGTTCTGAACAAAATAAGTTCCTAGTGGACGACCATCTTCGGCAATAATTTCTGAAGCCTGATTACTTTTCGGGTGTTCAATATCCCTGAAAGAAGGTAGTGCACCAAAAAGGCCCAAACCGATCATCGAAATGAAAATCGCAAATAAGGCTATTCCCCCAATCAGTATTTTCCAGATGATTAAACTATATCTTTTTGTTTCTTGTGCAGAAAGAGACTTATTCATTTTGTGTTGTATTTTCCATTAATCTCCAGAATAGAAGATTTTGGATGCAAATTTATTAATTTTTTATAGAATAGGTTTTTTGCAGCAAGCTTAAACCATGTTCCTTATTTGTAATTGTCTTTTAAAAACTCCAGATATTCGTTAATACGCGAACGGTCTGTTAGCTTTTCGAAGTTTTCTTTGCTGATGATAAAACCTTTATATAAGCTGGCCGGAACTTTCATAATGTTCTTTAATTGGCCGATAATACTTGCTTCATAAATTTTTGCATCTTCAAGATCGACAAAACTTGTGATGTAAATCAGTTGATCATTATCCAGTTCTACCAATTTATGTACCAAATCATTGTCAGGATAATTTCCGCGGTTAAATTGGCCTATACCGAAACGTGATGAACTCAGGGTTAAAGTGGCATCGGCCACGTCGATTACGTAATAATATTCTTCTGATTTTGCTGCACTAAAAATACTGACAGGCTTTGTCGGATCAACTGGCTTAACTTCAACGGGTTTAGCAACAGGGGCAGATTCAACAGTTTTTTTAGCAGCATTATCTGTTACTAAAGGTTTTGTTGTAACGGCAATCGGTGTGGCCTGGCCTACAAAACGTGGTGCGTTGGCATCGAAATCGATAAGGGCAAGCGGTCTTTGTTTAAATTCCTCAAGGTTTGCTTCTATATATTTTAAATGATCGCGCACCAATGGGGTAATAATTTTATCATTTGGATAAAGTGTGGTAATCTGGTTAAATTCGTTAAGCAGGGGATCAACCTTTGCTGTACGGCCAATAGCAATTGCTTTTAAATAGGCGTATTGAGGTGCCAGATCATTATTAGGAAAAGCAGCAATGTTATCATCTGCTTGTTTTATCACATTAGCATAATCTTTTTTCGCATAGGCATCAAAGGCCACATTGTAATTGTTAATAGCAATGTTCTCCATCTGGGTCTGTTTGGCAGAGTAGGACGGATCTAAAATGTTTTTCGCAAAATTAGATTCAGGGAATTTTGTTAGTACCAACTGTTTGTACTGATCTGATTTTGCTTCATCAATACCTTTATAATTGAGATATAAACTGTAATAAATGGCGACCAGGTGATTATTTTCAGGATATCTTTTAATCAGTTCGAGATATATCTTGTTTGCTTCTGATTTATCGTTCAGCTCCTGTTGATAAAAGCTTGCGATCTCGAAATAAGCGTCAATAATCTTTTGATCAGATATAGCCAATAGTGCTGGTGTGGTAGGCAAGGCATCTAAAAACTGTTTTTCCAATGATGTCTGGTCAGTAGCTGCTTGATTGGGTGCTCCATTTGCAGGTTTTATTTCAGTAGCTACATTTCCTCCTGCCAAAACCTGATTGGTTTCCTGAGCGGAAGATCGGGTACTTTGCCTCCAGTTATCTTCGAGCTGCCTATTGCCCCAGCGCTTTTTAAAATCACCAAAACCGTTACTAATTGCTGTGTTATTGTTAAAATAGAAGGTATTTCCGGCAATTTTGTTCGAAGCATTTAACGATTGATTAGGGAAATCAGGGTCGTTTAAATACTGGTTGCTAATTACTCCTCCGATACTGCTAACCTCAACTTTTGGTGTTAAGTAAGCTTTAACCTTGGCCTCACGCTCACCTGCCGGAAGTTTTGCTATGGCTTGCGCAGTATCTTCTTTGGCGATAATAGTATATCGATCGGTTAAATATTGAAGATTGTTGGCTTTTTTAACAATGTTATCGTAATCAGGAAAATTTTTAGGTAAAATCATTACTGTGCTATCATAGTACAGTTTTGCCTTAATGTAGTTGTTAAACTCTTTAAAGTTTAAATCTGCAATCTTTAAATAAGACAATGCTTTCTGGGTTTGGTTTCTTGTACTCTTTGCAACTGATTTATGGTAGTTTTCTTCGGCTTTTACAAAATTTCCTTCCGCAGAGAAAAGCTCACCAACCTGATAATAGATCTGATCAGTATAATCGAAATTTTTATCATCTTTTAATAAAGCCAGAAGCTGTTCTTCCTTGTTCAGTTTTACGCCGCTTAAAAGTGCACGTAGTTTAATACGGTTTAAATTGGCATGAAAATACATTTCGAAAGGGGCATTGCTTTTTTCTACCTTGGTGAAGTTAGCATAGGCATCCTGAAGATTCTTTTCTTTTTCCTGTAACTGAGCCAAAATAAAGCGCCAGCGAATACGAAGCTGTTTTTCGGCTGGGAGTGCAATGGCCGACTCTAAAAATAAAATAGCTTCTTTATTCCGTTTCTGATAAATGCGCATCTGAGCAGCAGTAGCCAAAGGTTCTGCCAGGTCTTTTTTTAATTCATCAGAAGCACGCAACATGGTATCGAGAATTTTATCGGCCAGCACCATATTGTTTAATTGCATTTGGCTACGTACTTTCCAGTTCATGGCCATAATAAATGTTTTTAGATCATTGTTATAGGTTTTAGCTGTATAATCAAAGTATTCTGTTGCGATAAAATAGTTGCCTTTTAAGTAATTAGCCTTGCCCAAAAGCATATAGGCATCATCAATATAATTACTAAAACTTTTATCGTTTATAACGGTTTGCCCTTTGGCAATCACATCATCAAGCTGTTTATTCGCTATTCCTGGTGTAAGCACTAAGTTTATCTGGGGCTCAGGATCGAGGTAAACAGACAGGGTTTTTTCATAATTATCTGCATAACTTTGCAATAGGCTCTCATTATACTCGGTTAATAAAACATTAGCGTTATAAATATAGTTATACCGTGCCGTTAAGTTCTGAAACCTACGATCTATTGCTGTATCTTTATTTGCGACACAGCCATATATAAGGAGGGCACTAAAAAAGATGAAGAAGGGATTTAAGTTTTTGTTAGCGTAATTTTTCAAGTATGATAAATCTCTTAGGTGGATATACAATAAACAATATATGTAGAAAAATATTTTATTTGGCAACAAATTTTAATTATTCAAAGTTAATTTAATTATTGCATTAAAAAATGGAAAATCAGAAAGAAGAAGATACAAAGAAAAAGGTAAATGCCGCTGCTAAATATTCTGCTATTGGCTTCCAAATGATTGCTACCATTGGTTTGCTTACTTTTATAGGTTACAAGATCGATGAGCATAGAAACAGTAAAACCAATTTAATTACTGCTGCTTTTGCTTTGGCAGGGGTAGGAATTGCATTGTACCAGGCCATTAGGCAAGCTACGAGGGATTAGTTTTTAGTTGGCAGTTTTCAGTTAACCCAAGTAAGATTAAATAATGTATAGGGCAACTTTCAAACAATTGTTAAATTGCTCAATGGTTTTATTATTGGTCGAAAGCGCCTAACAATCTAGCAATAAAACAATAATAACAATTAAGCAATCTTCATTAGTTACTTGATACTAAAAACCTTATCTTTGCAAAAGTTTTCATTTGCTAAGAAATTATTCCATTGACTCTAGCCAAATTTACCAGTATCTATTTCATTTTCGTAGGCTTATTAATAGGCGTTATCGCCGTTTTACCTTTATTATTCCCCAATACACAGCTTTTTGTAAATAACTTTTGGGTAATGTTCGGCTTTTTGGCTGGTATTACTTATATAGCCTACATGGTTGTCGATATAGGGATAAAACGAGATCCTGAAGTGGGTATTATGGCTATTATGGGATCAATTGCAGTGAAGATGTTATTTTGTATGGGTTTTGTGCTGATTTACAGTATAAAAGCAAAGGGAATTGGGCTTGTATTTCTGCTTAATTTTTTTTCTTTATATTTATTGTTTTCGGTCTTTGAAGTTTACTGTTTGTTACGTAACTTGCGCCACCAAAATTTAAAGTAAAAAACTGCCAATAAATGGATTGTAACCGAGTTTTTGTGTCTAAAGTTAAAAGGCTAACTATTGTTTTTACGCTTTTAATCGCGTTTTTATCTATCAAAATTGATACTTTCGCTCAGGTTGATAGCGCTGTTGTACCTGTTGATAGTGCTGTTGCCGAGTCTGCTCATGCAGTTTCTGGCGAGCACGGAGCTGATGCTAAACATGGTGAAGAAAAATTCGAGCCAACTAAAGTGATCATGGAGCACATTGCCGATTCACATATGTGGCACCTTTGGGGGCATACTTCATTGCCTCTTCCAGTAATTTTATATACGGCTAATGGTTTAGAGGTATTCTCTTCAGGTCATTTCCATCATGGAGAACATGATTATAACGGTAAATACAATAACTATCGTTTAGAGGAAGATCACATTAAAGTGGTTGGTGCTGATGGAAAAATCGACGAGGAAGCGAGTAAATCTGT
The DNA here is from genome assembly GCF_011759615.1 of Pedobacter sp. SG908. NCBI lineage: Bacteria > Pseudomonadati > Bacteroidota > Sphingobacteriia > Sphingobacteriales > Sphingobacteriaceae > Pedobacter > Pedobacter sp. SG908. The sequence continues at coordinate 753,622 of NZ_JAAOYY010000003.1, read as the reverse complement.
TTTAGATTTCTCTATTACTAAAAACGTTGCGGCAATGTTCGTTGCGATTTTTGTAATACTTGTAATATTTATTTCAGTGGCAGCTTCTTATCGTAAACGTGTAGGTAAGGCACCAAAAGGTTTGCAATCTTTTGTAGAACCAATTATTGTTTTTGTAAGAGATGATATTGCCAAACCGAACATCGGTCATAAATATGCTAAGTTTATGCCTTATTTATTGACTACGTTTTTCTTTATCTTATTCAACAACTTATTTGGTTTAATTCCAATTTTCCCAGGTGGCGCTAACGTTACGGGTAATATTGCCTTGACTTTTGTAATGGCACTTGGAACTTTAATCATCGTAAATATTAATGGTAACAAATACTACTGGAAACACATTTTTAAACCAGATGTTCCTTTTTGGTTGTATCCGATTATGATCCCTGTTGAATTAATTGGTATCATTTCTAAGCCGTTCGCTTTAATGGTTCGTTTGTTCGCAAACATTACTGCAGGTCACATTATCGTATTGAGTTTAATTTCCTTAATATTTATTTTCGAAACATTGGCTATTGCTCCAGTTTCAGTTGCGTTCGTATTGTTTATGGATGTATTGGAGTTACTGGTAGCGTTTTTACAAGCCTTTATTTTTACATTATTAACTGCCTTATTTATTGGTATGGCAGTTGAAGAACATCATTAATAGAAAACTATTTTTTACAAATTAATATAAATTAAATTAGTTATGGTAGGTTCAATCGCGGCAATTGGTGCCGGTTTAGCAGTAATCGGTGCAGGTATCGGTATCGGTCAAGTAGGTGGTAAAGCAATGGAAGGTATTGCTCGTCAACCAGAAGCTGCATCAAAAATTCAGACTGCAATGATTATCGCTGCTGCCCTTATTGAGGGTGCTGCCTTATTCGGTGTAGTAGTTGCATTATTAGGCTTAAACGGTTAATAATCACTGAAGAAATTAGGTTGGGTATTTAACGATTGGTTATTTACCCAGCCCTATTAAAAAGATTGTTTTAAAAATTAGATAAAAATGGAATTAGTAACCCCAAGCATAGGATTGGTTTTTTGGACGTCGTTAGCATTCATTTGCTTATTGATCTTACTTAGGAAATTTGCATGGAAACCAATTTTAGGTGCAATCCACGAACGTGAGCAAAGCATTGATGAGGCCCTTAACAAAGCTGAATTAGCGAAGCAGGAAATGGCTCGTTTAACCAGCCAGAACCAGGATTTGATGCAACAGGCCCGTGCAGAACGCGATGAGATTTTAAAGGAAGCGAAAACCTTAAAGGATGGTATCTTAAACGAAGCTAAAAAACAAGCTCAGGTTGAGGGTGCTAAATTGATCGAGAAAGCTAAAATCGAAATCGAGAACCAAAAGAAAGCAGCTTTAGCTGAAGTTAAAGACCAGGTTTCTTCTTTATCATTAGAAATTGCAGAGCGTGTTTTACGTACGCAATTAGATGATAAAGCAAAACAAGAAACTTTAGTAGCTAACTTGTTAAAAGACGTTGAATTAAACTAAGCGTATTGCGTAAAGCGATAAGCATGTTAAACGCCAGCCGCTAAACGCCAACCCAAAAGATATGTCAGAAATTAAAGTTGCAAGCAGATACGCCAAATCATTAATAGACCTAGCCGTTGAAAACAATGCGTTAGAAGCTTCTTATAATGATATGGTTTTGTTTGAGAAAGTGGTTGATGAAACCCCTGAACTAGAAGCAATATTAAAAAACCCGATTGTACCTTTAGATAAAAAGACTGGTATTTTGAACGGTATTTTTGCTGATAAAGTAAATAAACTAACCATCTCGTTTTTCAAGATTGTAGTAAACAAAGGCCGTTCGGCGATTTTATTTGCCACCGCTAAACAGTTCGTTCAACAATATAACTTAATTAAGGGTATTGTTACTGCTGATGTAACTACTGCAAGTGCACTAAGCCCTGCTGCTAAAGAGCAGATTGTTGCAATTGTAAAAAGAGAATTAAACGCCAATCAGGTTATTGTTAACGAAAAAATTAACGAAAAATTAATCGGTGGTTTTATATTAAAAGTTGGCGATAAGCAATTTGATGCAAGTATTGCCAGCGGTTTAAGTAAACTAAAAAAAGAATTTGCGCAGTAAGCGCGAGGCCATAAGCGTATAGCGGAAAACGCCATGCGACAAACGCCAAACAAAAAAATATTGCGATAAGCGGATGGCAAATAAATGCCAAGCGCCATGCGCTAAGCACTAAACATTTACAAAAAGATATAAAGTAAAATTATGGTAGAGGTAAGACCAGACGAAGTATCGGCAATTATCAGACAGCAATTGGCGGGCTTCAAATCAGAAACCGAACTGGAAGAAGTTGGTACCGTGTTGCAAGTGGGCGACGGTATTGCCCGTGTTTACGGTTTAACTAAAGTTCAATCGGGAGAATTAGTTGAATTTGCAAACGGCCTGCAAGGTATTGTATTAAACCTTGAAGAAGATAACGTTGGTGTGGTACTTTTGGGTGCTTCAGACGAGATCAAAGAAGGAGATACCATTAAACGTACCAAAAAAATTGCCTCTATTAAAGTTGGTGAAGGTATGCTTGGCCGCGTAGTGAACACTTTAGGTGAGCCTTTAGATGGTAAAGGTCCAATCTTAGGTGAAACTTACGAAATGCCTTTAGAGCGCAAAGCACCAGGTGTAATTTACCGTCAGCCGGTAAACGAGCCTTTACAAACTGGTATTAAAGCAATTGATGCAATGATTCCAATCGGTCGTGGTCAACGTGAGTTGGTTATCGGCGACCGTCAGATTGGTAAAACTGCCGTTTGTATCGATACCATTATCAACCAAAAAGAATTTTATGAAGCAGGGCAGCCTGTGTTCTGTATTTATGTAGCTATCGGTCAGAAAAACTCTACTGTAGCTAACATTGTACGTACACTGGAGGAAAACGGTGCTTTACCATATACAGTTGTTGTTGCTGCTTCAGCTGCAGATCCTGCTCCAATGCAGTTCTATGCGCCGTTTGCAGGTGCTGCAATTGGCGAATTTTTCCGCGATACTGGTAAACCAGCTTTAATTGTTTATGATGATTTATCTAAACAAGCTGTTGCTTATCGTGAGGTATCTTTATTACTTCGTCGTCCACCGGGCCGTGAAGCTTATCCAGGAGACGTTTTCTACTTACACAGTCGTTTGTTAGAAAGAGCTGCAAAAATCAACGCTAACGATGATATCGCTAAAAACATGAACGATTTACCTGAGTCGATTAAACACATCGTTAAAGGTGGTGGTTCATTAACAGCTTTACCAATTATCGAAACTCAGGCAGGTGACGTATCAGCGTATATCCCAACCAACGTAATTTCGATTACCGATGGTCAGATCTTCTTAGAGTCTAACTTGTTTAACTCAGGTATCCGTCCGGCTATTAACGTAGGTATCTCGGTATCACGTGTGGGTGGTAATGCGCAGATCAAATCGATGAAAAAAGTAGCAGGTACTTTAAAATTAGATCAGGCTCAATACCGCGAGTTAGAGGCTTTCTCTAAATTCGGTTCTGACTTAGATGCTGCAACTAAATCGGTATTAGATAAAGGTGCACGTAACGTAGAAATGTTGAAACAAGCACAGTTCTCTCCGTTTACTGTTGAGAAACAAGTTGCAATTGTTTACGCTGGTACTAAAAACTTAATGCGTAGTGTTCCGGTTAACAAGGTTAAAGAATTTGAAACTGAATTTTTGACCCAATTGGAATTACGTCATCCAGAAACTTTAGCGGCATTAAAAGCTGGTAAATTTGATGATAGCATTACTGGTGTTTTAGATACAGTAGCAAAAGAGATTTCAAGTAAATACTAATTAGATACAAGTAATGAGTATCAAGTATCAAGACAGATAAACGAATCCATTCTTGATACTTGACACTTAATACTCGATACTTAAAAAATGGCTAATTTAAAAGAAGTAAGAAACCGGATTGCATCGGTACAATCAACACAGCAAATCACCAAAGCTATGAAAATGGTTTCGGCGGCTAAGTTGAAACGTGCTACCAACGCAATTATCGCTTTACGCCCTTATGCAACTAAACTGAAAGAGATTTTAGGTAATCTATCAGCAAGTTTAGAAGGCTCTTCATCACCTTTTATCCAGGAACGTGAGCCCAATAAGGTTTTAATTGTTACTGTATCATCAAATCGTGGTTTGGCTGGTGCTTTTAACATGAACGTAATTAAAGCGGCCAACAATTTAATTGCCGAAAAATATAGCGAACAGTTGAAAAACGGTAATGTGAGCATTATTTCTATCGGTAAGAAAACTCAAGACTTTTATGAAAAGCGTAAATACAACGTTATTGGCAACAATAACGAAGTGTATTCGGCTTTAACTTTCGAAAACGTAACCAAAATTACGGATGCGATTATGGCCGGTTTTATTAAAGGTGAGTTTGATAAAGTAGAAGTAGTTTATAACCGTTTTAGAAACGCAGCAGTGCAATTTATTACTACTGAGCAGTTGTTGCCTCTGCCTAAAGCAGAAGAAACGCCAGCGGATCTAAAAACTGATAAGAAAACAACAAACGTTGATTATATTTTAGAACCTTCTCAAGAAGAAATTGTAGAGCAGTTAATTCCTAAATCAATTAAAATCCAGTTGTACAAAGCCGTGTTAGATTCTCATGCTTCTGAGCATGGTGCACGTATGACATCAATGGATAAAGCAACTGAAAATGCTGGCGAATTATTGAAAGCCTTAAAACTCTCATATAACCAGGCACGTCAGGCAGCAATTACAACGGAGTTAACTGAGATTGTAAGTGGTGCAGCAGCATTGAACGGATAACATTTAGTTTGCAGCTCACAGTTTTGAGTTAGCAGTACTGGTTATATAAAATACAAAGCCCATTTCTTAACTGAAATGGGCTTTTTGTTGTTAATATTAATCCAGAATAATTATGTTTTTTATGGATTATTGAAAAAAAGAAGCAAGAATTTTTGGCCGCTGAATCTAAGTGGAAAGGGGTAAAAATAAATCCATTTAACTTTTTATACAAGCTTATCCTGAAGCAGAAACACTGATCTTATCTAAAGCGGATAGGGGCATTCTTAAATTGCAATGGACATCCTGGTTATTTATAAGATTAAGTCATATTTACTCATAACTAATCTCAGATATCCATTTTCTAATTTTTTACTCACATTCTTTTCGTTGTAAACCATTGCATTAAATTTAGCTTCTAAAACATATGTGCCAGACTTTAATTTCTTTAAGCTTGTGATTTCAAATTTTGAATTCTTTTGAGCATCAGCACTTAATTGTGGTGGTGTTCTAAATGAATCTGAACCATATGTCTTAAATCCATCAGAGATGCTTATTGCAACACCATTTTGTATATTATCTCTACCATAATCCAACGCATAATTTCTCTGCCCGACTGTAAATAAATCCATAATATCTTTTGGCCTCAAAACAAGTGATTGCAACATTGATGCTTTGTTATAAGTTTTAATAAATATTACGTTTACTTTTTGCTGGTCACTATATATTCCATATATCCTTGAATATAAAACCGAATCTTTAATACCAGATATATAATAACCGTAGTTGACAATTGAATCTACTTTTGAATACGGCTGTCTGTTACTGGCTCCAGATAAACTGGAATATTTAGACAGCTTATAAGTGATTCCATCAATACTGTAAGAAATGCTGTCGTGAGCATATTCTAAAGGGTCTTCTTTTTCGATAACTACCGGAGGTTCAATAATCGGGTTATCCTTCTTGCAGGCTGCAAGAAAAAATAGGGCAATAGCTAGCCCTAATAAGCTTTTAGATTTCATAATAATGATTTTATTTGTGTGTACTCAAAACTAATAAATTTCTATAACTAAAAAATTAATAGGTGAGCTATTAGTGATTTTTTGTTGTGAATTTATCGTAATATGATTTAAATGATGTTTAAATGAATTCTGCATCATAAGAGTTTATATCTTTGAATTTTAATTCCAAATCATGAAAAAATACCTATTCATCATTATATCGTTTGTGCTGCCATTTGCTGCTGTGGCCCAAAATCCTGCGAGAGACTATACCAATGCTGTGCTTTGGCAACAAAGCTCGGGCGAATACAGGGCCTTATGTTTCCAAGCTTACAACTTTGCCCGTTTATCATTAAAGGAAGCTTTATGGGCTGATACGAGTAAGAAGCCAAATTGTGTGATCGTTGATATAGACGAGACGGTTTTGGACAACTCGGCTTTTCAGGGGCATAAAATTAAAAAAGGATTAAGTTATGTGCCAGAAGATTGGACCGAATGGACGAATCTGGCCCAGGCCGATACCGTTCCTGGGGCTTTGGCTTTTTTAAAGTTTGCAGCATCAAAGCATATCGAAACCTTTTATGTGAGTAACCGCGATGAAAAAGATTATACAGCAACATTGAAAAACCTGCAACACTTTGGCTTTCCTTATGCAGATGATGCACATTTGGTAGTCTCGAAAGGAACCTCAAATAAAGAACCTCGCCGCCAAAAAATTACGGAAACGCATAATATCCTTCTGTTATGTGGCGATAATTTAAGCGATTTCAACAACATTTTTTATCGAGAAAATAAAAATACCTTTGAAGAGGTAAATGCAAATCAGAACCTATTTGGGACAAAGTATATCGTATTGCCAAACCCCATGTATGGCGATTGGGAAAAGCCTTTGTATCAGGGAGAAAAACTTAGTGATAAAGATAAAGCGAAACAAAGATTAGAACGATTAAAAAGTTACTAAGTTTTATAATTATTCAGCAATAAGTATTACTTTTGCAACATCATAAAAATAAATATTATGGAGAACAACGAATTAAAGCACAATACAGAAAGTATGAAAACGGCTAACCAGCCAGGAATTTATAAATTAATGATTTTTGGTGTACTGGTTTGCATGGTAGGTACTTACGCGCGTTTCGCTTACGATTCGTGGCAAGTATCTTTAGCATCCTGGATTGTTTTGTTCATCGGTGCAATTATTGCCATTAAAGGTGTATTCAAAATATTAGACGCTTAAGCGTTCTACTATCAAAATATAAAGCCGGTTATGTTCATTCATCACCGGCTTTTCTGTTTTATCTGCCCTGTCAAAATCTGAGAAGTTTACATGGTTAGGATAAAGAATAAAATATTTTTTTGGAAACGTTCGGTAATCTGTTAATGGCGGCCTGTAGTCCTGCTATCGCTTCAAGTCCTCACTCGTGCCTCGCTGTGGGCTTTTCGCTTTATCAGGTTTAATACCAGCAGTTCTGTGTTACAAACTTTCTACGCGGTTTAAGTTACTTGGGTCAACCTTTCCGCACTAAACCCGACCGCTTCTGTATTTGCTTTTCAAAAAAATAAAATAGGTTTTCTGGTACCAATGGCTGTTTTGCTGGAAATGTAACCTTCTTTTTTTGAAAAGCAGGGGTCCTGTGGTTATCGGTTCCGATAGTCCTGCCATCCGCTTTACCTCCCTGCGTTCGGTGCTCGCTCCTGTTAGGTTTAAATTACTTAGGCAGGCCTTTCTATCCTAAACCCGACAGCCGCGGCAGCCCCCGATTCTTCATCGGGGCTAAAGCAAATGGCGGGGCTGCTATAACCCAACTGCTTCTGTATTTGCTTTTCAAAAAAATAAAATAGGTTTTCTGGTACCAATGGCTGTTTTGCTGGAAATGTAGCCTTCTTTTTTTGAAAAGTAGGGTCCTGTAGTTATCGGTTCCGATAGTCCTGCCATCCGCTTTACCTCCCTTCGTTCGGTGCCCGCTACTGCCAGGTTTAAATTACTTAGGCAAACCTTTCCTATCCAAAACCCGACAGTTCTGCGGCTTTCGGTTTTACATTGTGACTGCCATTTTTGTTTTTGCCTTTTTACTTTATGGAAATGTAGGCTATATAACATCTCTATATAAACAATTTGTTTTTTGGGTTACCTAAATCACTTTGTAGTATTAAGTGAAAAGAGCGTTACAAACCAACCCAAAACGCAAAACTTCTAATGGCCATTTGAAGCAGATATTTAAAATGATTAATTTTTTAGAACCACTGAATCATGAAAAGGAATATAATTGCTATAGCCATAGTTTTAACAATTTTTGGCTGCCAAAAATCGAATGAAAAGTATGCCAGCTCCGAAGCTATCGTCGCGAATGAATTAAGAGTGCTTACAGATAGTACAAGTACAGCTAAGATTATCAAAACTGCAGATATGCGTTTTAGGGTAAAAGATGTTCAAAATACCAAAGAACAGCTCAGTAAAACCATTAAAGTCGAAGGGGGGACTGTTGCCGAATTCTCGATCGAAAGTACCATCCAAGAAACTGATAAGGTTAAACAATCTACCGATTCGCTTAAAGAAATTACTTCTTATCGCACTCAGGGTTATCTGGTAGCAAAAGTTCCGTCGGAGAAATTGGATGAATTTACGAATACCATTGCAAAAATGGCGGTTTTTGTGGATAACCAATCGATGAAGATGGACGATCAAAGTATCGCCTATTTATCCAATAAGCTAAAAGCACAGAATCGGGTCGATGCGATTGAAAAGATCAATAAAGTAGCCTCGAAGAAAAGTGCCAATGTGGAATCTTCTCTTTACATCAAAGACGATTATGTAGACAAGAGAATCGAGAATATGCAAATCGATAATCGCGTAAAATTCAGTACCATTACCCTTAATTTTTATCAGGATAATACCGTTAAAACGATGATTGTTGCCAATGACAATCTGTACGACTACCGTCCGGCATTTATGAACAGACTTTGGTTGGGTATTGTAAATGGCTGGACAATTTTTAAAGAAATCATCATCGCAATTTCCAATTTATGGATGTTGATATTGATAGGGATTGTAATCTTCTTTACTATAAAATATTTTATCCGTAAGAATAAATTAGCAATGGATGAAGCGACTAAAAATATGATTGATCGGGCTCGGCAATAATCATCTGTTCTATCAATTGTCAGTCTGGGCCTAGTCGAAGGCCATTACGTGTAGTAGATCAACACCGTCTTTCGAGGCTATCAATGATAGATTCTAAAATTGGGCGTCATTCCCGCGTATGAAGGAATCTTAAAGCTTATAGCATTAGGATTCCCAATCAAGTTGGGAATGACGATACCCCGGTACCCCAGGATGACATCGTTTTTAATTTATCTACTCAATAACATTATGGTGGCTCACCAACGCTCTCCATGGTTCGTGTTCGCACGAACCATTTTTTTATAAAGTTTTTTTATTTATGGGCAACTGACTAACGCAATCGTCATGCTGAATTTATTTCAGCATCTTTCCTGCTAAATAGACTCTGAAATAAATTCAGGGTAACGGGAACTTGGAAATGAGAACTATTTTTTTGCCTTAACCGTGGTACCTTTAACCTTGGTTTTGTTATCACTTACAAAAGATTCCCAGCCCGAATAGGTTTTGGATTTCCCTCCTGAGGTAATTTTTTGAAAGGAATGGCAAACGGCTACAGCCAACCCATCAGTAGCATCTAAAAATTCTGGCGTTTCTTTAAAATTTAACAAGCGTTGCAACATGGCTGCCACTTGCTCTTTAGTGGCATTTCCGCTACCCGTAATCGATTGTTTGATCTTACGTGGAGAATATTCAGTCACCGAGATATTTCTGGAGAGTGCAGCTGCAATGGCAATGCCCTGCGCCCGACCCAGTTTTAACAATACCTGAATATTTTTTCCATAAAACGGTGCTTCGATGGCCAGAACATCGGGCTTGTACTGATCGATCAAAACCACTGTTTTTTCGAATATCCGCTGAAGTTTTAGGAATGGATCATCTAAATGGGTCATCTTTACCACGCCTAAACTGATCAGTTCTGTTTTATTTCCCTTCTCTAAAATTACGCCATAACCCATCACCGCAGTGCCGGGGTCTATGCCCATAATAACCCGTTCCTTTTTTTCGTTCAACATTACAGCAATATTAAGCATATTTGCAAACTAAAAAGATAATCTTGACAGGCAAGAACAAAAAAATATTATCAATCTTCATCAAAGCTGCAATTGTAATATTTGCTTTTTGGTTTATTTACCATAAGCTGGTTGCGAATAAAAATCTGCACGATTTCAGTACTTTATTAAAAGATATCCCTCAGATAGAAATTATCACAATAATCGGGATAGTAGTGCTCCTTATGTTTGTAAACTGGTTTTTAGAGGCGGGTAAATGGAAATACTTAATGAGCCACATCGAGCCTATCAGCTTTTATCGTGCTATCGAATCGGTATTTTGCGGATTAACATTGGCCATTTTTACGCCTAACAGATTAGGAGAGTATGGAGGGAGGGTATTTTTCCTTTCGCCCAAAAGAAGGATTGTGGGTATTGTGGCCATGAGTGTAGGCAGTATCGGTCAGTTAGTGCTGACCAATGTTTTTGGAGCCATTGCAGTCTGCTTTTTTGTATACCGTTTTATCCCTATCGATCCTGTACTATTTATTGCTCTTGTATTTTTTGCGGTAATTTTTTGCCTTTTTTTTCTGATCTTCTACTTTAATATCCGTTGGTTAAACGGGATTCTGCTCTCTATTAAATTCACCAGGAAATACAAGAAGTTTTACAGCATTTTAGGTCGTTACCGAAAAAGAGAGTTGTTTAAAATCATCACTTATTGTTTTGCCCGTTATCTGGTATTTAGCTCGCAATATTTCATTCTGTTTATCTGGTTGATACCAGGTTTGCATTATGCAGATATCATTATGATGACCTGTTTGCTCTTTTTGGTTCAATCGGCATTGCCATCTTTAGATCTTTTTGATGTTGGTATACGGAGTGTTACCGCCGTTGAATTATTTAAACATGTAACCGATCAACATGTGGCTGTTATTGCATGTACTGCAAGTATATGGCTCATAAATATTATAATTCCTGCTATCTTAGGCACTTATTTCGTTTTTAAACTCAATTTTTTTGGAAATCTTAAATCTAATTAGTCTTATATCTGCTGCTCTAACCTTAATTTATGGTTTTTTGGTGCTTAATTTCATTAGAGGATGGCATAACCTGGTCTATTTTAGGCCACAAAAGTCAGATCCCCAAACCAAAGTTTCTATTATTGTTGCGGCAAGGGATGAGGAAGCGAATATCGCCAAAACCATTGATGATCTGATTGCACAGCAATATCCTAAAGCTTTAACAGAGATTATTATTATTGATGATCACTCTACTGATCGTACTAGTGAAATTGTATTGAGTTACGCGGATAGGAATGTGAAACTGATCAAACTAAATGAAGACAGGGCCTTAAATTCATACAAAAAGAAAGCTATTCAAACAGCAATAGGTAGCTGCTCTGGCGATCTGATTATTACCACTGATGCAGATTGCAGGATGGGCCCCGCTTGGCTGGCAACCATTGTAAATTTATACGAACAGAAAAACTATAAAATGATCTCTTCGCCAGTAGCTTATTTTCAGGAGAAAAGTTTCTTTGAAAGATTGCAATCTTTAGAATTTCTTTATCTTATTGGTTTAGGGGCTTCTACCATTGGAAACAAGCAACCGTCAACTTGTAACGGTGCAAATCTGGCCTATGAAAAAATAACTTTTTATGAGGTTGGTGGTTTCCAGGGAATAGATGATCTGGCATCGGGCGATGATGAGCTACTGTTGCATAAAATTGCAGCCAAATATCCAGATCAGATCGGTTTCCTCAAAAATAGGGAAGCCATTGTATACACCCATGCAAAAGAAACTTTAAGTGCATTTATACAACAGCGTAAACGCTGGGCCTCGAAGAGCACCCGTTATAAAAACAAAGCCATTATTGTGTTGGGGGTACTGATTTGGATCTTTAACCTCACTATTCTGGCAAACTTTATCACCGGACTTTTTATTCCAGGGTTTTTAGCGATCACATTTTATCAATTATTGGTTAAAATGGTTTTAGAAACCTTATTTTTATGGGATGTAACCGGCTTTGCAAAAAGGCGCAGTTTACTCATTTTAATCCCTGTTTTAAATGTGTTGCATGTGCTTTATATGGTGTACATCGGCATTGCTGGAAACAGTGGAAAATACAATTGGAAAGGCAGAATGGTTAGATAATGGATAGTAGCCCATCGAAAAAAGTATGGTTAAAATTTAAGCGGAATAAATTTGCTTTTGGCGGATTGGCCTTTATTTTACTTTTGATGGTAATGGGTATTTTGGGTTATTTAATTATGCCTGATGATTCTCCAAATGCGAATGTGCAAACCCTCCAGTTAAACAAAAAGAAACCTGGCAGTACTTTTATTTTCTTAATCATCAACCGGAACCCCAATGTAGAAAAAGTTAACTTTTTCGAGAGAATGCTCCATGGGCAAACACCTACTTTTAAAAGTATCCCGATAACTTCTTACAAGATCAAAGATCAGGCAGTTTTTGTGCAAGAATATATTGGCGACGACGAAAAAGCCAAAGAAACAGTATACAGATTAAAAGATTTATGCCCCAGTTGTGTTTTACCTTCAAAAGCCGGCACTCCGCAGATTCTTTTCGAGAAAAACAATATTTATAAACAAAGCTATATGCTGGGAACTGATATTTATGGGCGCGATTTATTAAGCCGGTTAATTTTAGGTATCAGAGTTTCGTTATCTGTAGGTTTAATGGCTGTTCTGATCTCCCTTTTTATTGGTGTAAGTTTGGGTGCAATAGCTGGCTATTTTGGCGGGCGTGTAGATGCTACAATTAGCTGGTTTATGAATGTTGTTTGGTCGCTACCATCCCTACTGCTCGTTATTGCTATATCGTTTGCTTTGGGTAAAGGTTTTTGGCAGATATTTATTGCGGTAGGTTTATCTACCTGGGTAGATGTTGCCAGATTGGTGCGTGGGCAGGTAATGGCTTTAAAAGAGGTCGAATTTGTAGAAGCAGCAAGAGCCCTGGGTTTTAGTACAAGCAGAACCATTATCAAACATATATTACCGAACATTGCAGGGCCAATTTTAGTGGTAGCCTCATCTAATTTTGCTTCGGCCATATTGCTAGAAACCGGACTAAGCTTTTTAGGTTTTGGTGCGCAGCCACCCATGCCAAGTTGGGGGAGTATGATTAAAGAACATTATGGTTATATCATTATGGACGCCGCTTATCTTGCCATTTTGCCTGGTTTAGCTATTATGCTTACCGTTTATGCTTTTAATGTACTGGCCATAGGCTTACGAGATGCCTTCGATGTAAAAGGGCAAAATGTAACGGTTTAATCAGTATCATAAAAAAAGCAGTACCAATTACGATACTGCTTTACCCTTAAAAACAAAAGCTTAGGCTGTTGCGGTTAGTGTATTTCCTGAAACAGTAAGCGGATAAACTTTTAGTGCACTCGTGGTGCCACCATCATTTGGTTGGGCTAAAATGCTTCCCGAAGTGCTATACCTCGAACTATGCAAGCCACATTGAATGTAGTTGCTGGCCTGGATGAAACTTAATGCACCGCCCTGGTGTGGGCAAACCGCTTGTGTGGCTACAAATGAGGTAGTGGTATTCCCTGCAGCGGTACGGATAAACAATATGCTGTTTACGGTGAGCGATGCACCAATTGTTAGTAATTGTGTGCTCAGATCTACGCTAGCAGTAGTTCCGGAAGGAACACCGCCACCGTTTGGTTTGCTGGGTTCTGGTGCATCACTTTTTTTACCGCAAGCAGAAAAACAAGCTCCGGTACAAACCATAGCAACACCTAGTCCCAATGATTTGATAAATTCGTTACGTTCCATAATGATTTAGTTTTTATTGGTTGGTTTTTGATCTACTTTGCTTTCTTCTTATCGAAAGAGAACCTTCGGGCAATACTAAAGCCCCAACGGTATTGTCCCTTAAGCCAGGAAGTATTAGTATCGGTAATAAATTGCGACTCCTGTATAGCTGTGGCGTTGGTGAAATTAAGGTGGAAAATATGGCCTCCAGTTTCAAACTCCAGTCCGGCACCAAGTGTCTTATAATACTGTGTCCCTAATGTGCTTTCGAGATAAGCCTCTTTATTTTTATCCCTGAACGGAATGGTATAATCGGCCACAAAGGCCATACGTTTGGTAATTTTGATACGACCACCAACCGACAGCGCGAGCATGTCGTTCTGATCGCCAAAAACAGTAAAGTTGCGGTGTACGTACGATGGCATTAACAATACCGAGAAGTTTGAATTAAATTTACGGGCAATTACGGCTTGCACCACGTAGGTCAAACGGTCCTGGAATTCGCTGAATGCATTTGCTGCAGTAGGGTCTGTTGAGGCTTTCGCTGCCGAAAGGGTAGTACTGCCAAATAAAGTTACCGCAACAGGTACCTTATCATCAGCGGTTTGCTCCAGCAAACGATATTTTAAGTTTCCTTCGTAAAGCTGTGTTACTACACCGGCTCCTTTTGCCCTTGATAAACCTACCGAAAGTCTATCACTGATTCCGTATTCAAAACCAATACGGATATCTGTTGACTGATCCAGTCCAAAAAAGTTTTTGGTACCACCTGCGCTACCTGCAATATCGCCAAAACGGTGATCTACCCTAAAATCAAGTTCATTTTTATAAATGGTTTCATTGGTTTGGATGTTGATCAGTTTGGTAGCCTTAAAAGTAGCCTGTACATTCTTTTTTTCGGCGGGTAGCTGTAAAGCATTCTCAAGCGAATCTTGTGCAGATGCCAAATACGGCAAACAGATCGCAAATAGGTATAACAGAGATTTTAGATGATATTTCATGAAATTTTATTTTTTAGGTTGATAAATAGCAGTCATTTTTACCTGTATGATTTCTGCAATCTGTTTAAAAACGATCGTTGGGATTTTGATATCATGATCGGCCAGTTTTACATTGAATGTAGAAGTGGCTTTTGCTTCATCGCCGGTAATTACCAAGGATCCTTTTGTCGTATACTCTTTGGTTACGCCATGGATCTGCAGGTTGCCCTTAACCGTAACAGGATAAGTACCTGGTTTCGAAAAATCGATCTGTTCTACAATTTTCCCTTTAAAATCAGAAGTAGGGAACTTATCACTTTCCATATAATTTTCGTTAAAATGCTCCTGCATCAGTTTTTTCTTAAATTGAAAAGAAGTATTATTGATTTTGAAAATGATATCGTTGGTTTTGGTATTAAGTGCCGAAGCACCTGTTTTACTCTGTGCATCGATATCTTCTACAGGTGTTGAAGAAAAAAACGAAGAATTAACGCTTTTACTTACCCAAATCTGGGCTTTTATGCCTGTGCATAAAAATAGGGCTGTTAATGTGAAAAATAATTTTTGCATCTGTAATGTATTTAAGTCCTTAATAAAACCGGCGTCAATTTCGATTGCTTATTCTGGCATGCCTTTATCAACCCAGGCTTGTAATAACTCTCTTTCGCTAACAGTTAGTGATCCGCCTTTTGGCATTGTTTTGGTAACCAGGACAGAATTAGCTACACGTGCATCATTTTTTATAGAAGCTAAACCATTTAATGCCCATACCCCTTTCACTCCTCCATTAGGCCCATGGCAGCTGTTGCATTTGGTTTGAAACAATGCCCCGGCAAAATTTGAGTAGGTTACATTCGTTGTGGTTACAGGCGCTGGGCCATTGGGTGTTGGTGTTTCTGGCTTTAATTCTTCTGCTTGTTTTTTAGAGCAGGCAAAAAGCAAGGCGGTAATAGCGGCTAATAAAAAGATTGAATTTTGTTTTTTCATAGGTATTTAATTAAGATTAAAATTGGTGATAGATTCATTTCTATATCCTCATGTCTGATTGCGGTGCAACTGAAATTTTTTGTGGCGATGGCCGATTTTTTCAATGTATGTTCTGTTTATTTGAAAGCATAACAGTTTTTTTAATAATCATGGTTATGTAATTTCTACTGAAATCTTAATCGTTACGTAGTTTTATCGGTAATGGTTGCCCGCAATAAAAAAAAAAATAAAAAAGCCGTTCCGATTTTACATCGGAACGGCTTTCGAGATAGATTATATCTAAAACCTAGTTGAAATCTTCGGCCTTTAATGGCGGATTAACTTTAATATCTATAATTACAACTGAAAACTCCTGAGAACCTTGTGGGGTTGCCACCGATTGAGTTAAAGTAAACGGAAATAAAACATCGCCAACTTTCTTGTAGTTTGAATATTCAGTAGATTGACTTATTTCTGTTCCACCTTTGGTCGTGGTACTCTCGTCTTTTAAAAGTAAGCCTGATTTGGTGTCGTAATATTCAGTTTTCTTTTTGCCTGAGGGAGAGGTGATATTTAATTTAAAGGCATCAGCAGTACCTACCTTTGCTGTTCCAGCTGCTTCAATTTTCGTTCCATCTGTTGCATAATACACTTGAGCTCCATAGCCTTTATCATCTTTCTTTTCAGCCAGGTCATCGCCAGTTAATTCAGCCTTTTGGCCCATTTGCAAGGTATAACCTGTTTTGCCATTATAAACCTGTTTCATAGCGGTTTGGCCCCCCATAGAAATTTCCATGCTGCTTAAGTTAGGCGCCATGTTTTTAATGGTGACCGCAAGCTTTTGACCTTGCATTTCCATTTCACCATTTTGCTGTAATGAAGTTATTTTTTTAATAGCCTCTTCACCGCCAATGGCTTTGATGTAGTTTTTGATAATTTCTGCAGGTGCAGCTGTTTGCACAGTAGCAGTTTCGGTTGCTTTAACCGGATTTGCATAGTTATCATAAACCTGTGTTTTAAAACCTGCTTTGGCTAAGCCAGCTGCAAATGCATCCGTTTTGCCCACAATTACAATACGTGTATTATCATGGTTAAAGTATTTTTTAGTTACTCTTAAAATATCGTCGGTAGTTACGGCATTAATCTTTTGTAAATAAGTGCGGTAAAAATCCTTTGGTAAGTTGTTAATTAAGATATTACTAGCGAAGCCTGCAGTACGTGCCGGGTTTTCTAAGCCTAGCGCAAACGATCCATTAAAAAGATTTTTGGCATTCTGTAATTCATCAGCAGTAACCTTTGTCGTGCGGATGGTGTTAATTTCTCTTAAAAATTCTACTACTGCACTATCAACTTTCTCATTTCTAACTGCTGCGGTAGCCGAAAATTTAGATTGGAAACGGCCTGAGCCTGTGCTTGAGTATGCACCGTAAGTAAAGCCATGTTTCTCGCGGAGGTTATCAAATAATCTCGATTCAGAGCCACCACCTAAAATCTGGTTCGCCAATAATATTGGAAAATAATCAGGGCTGCTCATTGGCAGGTCGATTAAGTTCACAACCGTAATTTCAGATTGAACTGCGTTGCTCACATTAACGATGTCTACTTCTGTTTTGGCAGGATTAGCAACTTTAGTAAGTACTGGTAAAGTTAAGGCAGTGCCTTTCCAATCGCCAAAGGCTTTCTCTGCCAAAGCTTTGGCAGCTTCTGGTTTAATATCGCCTACAAAAGTTAAATAACCCCTTGATGGGGTAATGTATTTCTTGTAAGCCGCTTTTACATCGTCTAAAGTAATGCCCGTAATAGAAGCCTCGGTTTCAAATTCTCCATAAGGATGGTTTTTGCCATAAGCCAATGCATTTACCACACGTGCTGAAATAGCTTTTGCACTTTTCTCGTTAGATTTTAACCCAGTAATGGTTTGCGATTTTAGTTTTTCGAAAGATTCTGCCGGAAAAGCAGGTTTACGGATACTCTCGGCCATTAAAGCGAATGCCTGAGGGAAATAACGGGTTAAAGCAGAAGCACTGCCGCCATAAGAACCAGCACCTACATCGGCACCTAACTGATCTACTGCCTCATCAAATTGTGCTTTGGTCTTAGTTGTGGTTCCTTCGTTTAGCATATTGCCCATCAAACCAACAACGCCCGCTTTTGCACCTTCGGTAATAGGACCTGCATCGATACTATAACTTGCTGATACTTTTGGCAATTTATGGTTTTCTACAACCAAAACAGTGATGCCATTCGCTAACTTATAAATAACAGGATCGCCAACGGTAATAACAGGTGCTGGACCCGGTTTTGGCTTGTGGCTTCGATCTATTGTTTGTGCTGAAATACCTTGAGCCAATAAGGAAATTGCAGCTATAATAAATAATTTCTTCATGTTTTTAATAATTAAAATGAAAAAGCAATCTGCTTATTTCTTAGGTAAGTAATACAATACAACTCTTTGGTTTTTGTTCAGGTACTTTTTAGCAACGTCTCTGATCTCCTCGCGGGTAATAGATCTAATTACCTCTAACTCCTTGTTAATATCGTTTGCATCCTTATCATGGAAAGTATATCCATTCGCCAGGTTTTCTGCAACGCCCAGCATTTTACTGTTTGCACTTACATAGTTGTTTTCGAATTTATTCTGAAGTTTTTTATAGTCGCTTTCGCTAATTAAATCGGTTTGAAGGCGTAAAACTTCTTCGTCAATATCTTTTAATAAATCGTTAAGCGGAGTATTTTTATTGGGTAAGGCCAGGGTGATATAAGCACCGTAATCTTCAAGCGAATAGTTAAAAGCAGCAACCTGTAATGCTGTCTTTTTTTGATCAACCATTTTGGTACTTAACCTCGAGCTTCCGCCTTCTGATAAAATAGAGCTGATCATCCCTAAAACCTTGCTCTCTCTGCTTTTCATACCTGGTACGCGGTAAGCTGCAAAGATAGCGGGGATCTGGATATTGGCATCGTATGCAGTATCGATAATTTCTTTGGTGATTTCTGGTAATTTGAATTCTTGACGAACAACTGGTGCACCTTTAGGCACTTCGGCAAAGTAAGATTTTACCAAAGCTTTAGTCTTGTCTATATCTAAATCGCCGGCAATGGTTAAAACTGCATTATTAGGTACGTAGTATTTTTTAAAGAAAGCAATAAACTCGCTCAGTTTTGCAGCATCTAAGTGCTCCATTGATCCAATCGGTTGCCAACGGTATGGATGACCATCAAACAAATGAGCGAAAATTTTCTCGGTAAATTTTCCATACGGCGCGTTGTCTATGCGTAAACGTTTTTCTTCTTTTACGACTTCATTTTGCGTTTTTACTCCACTTTCGTTAATTACCGGATGCAACATTCTTTCGCTTTCTAACCATAAACCGAGTTCTAATTGGTTTGATGGAAAAAGTTCATAATAAAAAGTACGGTCTTGAGTAGTATTGGCATTGTTTTGTCCACCATTACTGCTCACCAGCTTCATAAACTCTCCTTTTTTAATATTTTCAGAACCTTCAAATAACAAATGCTCGAAAAAGTGAGCAAAGCCTGTGCGTTGAGTTTCTTCGTCTTTAGAGCCAACATGGTACATTACTGAAACGGCAACAACGGGAGCGGTTTTGTCTTGGTGGAGGATAACATGGAGACCATTGTCCAGGTCGAATTCGGTAAACTGTACTTTTTGGGCAGAAGCACTTAAGCACAGACCGGAGATGGCCAAAGCAAAAAGAATTCTTTTTTTCATAAGTTTATAATTGTTTTTTAATGGTTTATGAAGCTATCATTAGCATATTTTTTTGTTATTTATAATTAACATGCTTATGATGGTTTCATAGATAATTTGTTTTTAATGATTAGAAATAATCAAAGGCGAAAGCGGGCAATTATTTCATTAATAAGTTAATTTGGATTTTTCACTAGCGTGAAGAATAATAAGAATGGCCTAAAATATAAGATTTAAACAAAAAAAGCGAGTATTTACACTCGCTTTTTTAATAATATTTTATCTCCAGGCCTTGTATTGGTTAATTAAGCCGTTGGTAGAACTGTCGTGGCTCGAAACTTTTTCGTTGCCCGCCAGCTCTGGAAGAATCTTTTTGGCCAATTGCTTGCCCAGTTCTACTCCCCACTGGTCGAAACTAAAGATGTTCCAGATAATTCCCTGAACAAATATTTTATGCTCATAAATGGCTACTAAGCTGCCTAAAGTATATGGGGTTACTTTTTTTAATAATATTGAGTTAGTCGGACGATTGCCTTCGAATACTTTAAACGGCGCAATTTTTTTAATCTCTGAATCAGATTTACCTTCCTTCTTTAATTCGGCTGTTACTTCTTCTTCTGTTTTACCATTCATTAAAGCTTCTGTTTGTGCGAAGAAGTTTGATAGCAAAATTGGATGATGATCGCCCAATGGGTTTAAGCTCTGTGCCGGAGCAATAAAATCGGCAGGAGTGATCCGGGTACCCTGATGAATTAATTGATAAAAGGCATGTTGACCATTTGTACCTGGTTCGCCCCAGATAATCGGCCCGGTTTCATAATCAACCTCATTACCGTTTCTATCAACATGTTTACCATTGCTTTCCATGTCTCCCTGTTGGAAATAAGCAGCAAAGCGGTGCAAGTATTGGTCGTAAGGTAAAATAACCTGTGTTTCTGCATTATAGAAATTGATATACCAAACGCCTAACAAACCTAAAATTACAGGCAGGTTACTTTCAAATTCGGCAGCTTTAAAGTGGTTATCTGTTGCGTGTGCACCAGCCAATAGTTGTTTAAAATTGTCGAAACCTATACTTAATGAGATAGATAAGCCGATTGCACTCCATAGAGAGTAACGGCCGCCAACCCAATCCCAAAACTCAAACATGTTTTCGGTATCGATACCAAAAGCAGAAACATCTTTAGCATTGGTAGATAATGCTGCAAAGTGTTTAGCAATATCACTTTCTTTACCGCCTTTTTCTAAAAACCATGTACGGGCAGAGTGTGCATTCGTCATAGTTTCTTGTGTAGTAAAAGTTTTTGAAGCTACCAGGAATAATGTTGTTTCTGCATTTAAATCTGCTAATGTTTCGGCGATGTGTGTGCCATCAATATTCGAAACAAAGTGAATATTTAAATGGTTTTTATAGTGTTTTAAAGCTTCGGTAACCATTACCGGACCTAAGTCTGATCCACCGATACCAATATTGACCACATCTGTAATAGCTTTGCCGGTATAACCTTTCCATTCACCGCTAATGATGCTATTGCTAAATTTCTCCATTTTAGCCAATACTGCATTTACTTCTGGCATTACATCCTTACCATCAACTAAAATCGGGGTATTGCTTAAATTACGTAAGGCAATATGAAGCACCGAACGGTCTTCGGTTTCATTAATTTTATCGCCATTATACATCGACTTTATCGCTTCATCTAATTTACACTCGCGTGCCAGTTGAATTAATAGTGCTAATGTTTCATCGCTGACGCGGTTTTTGCTGTAATCCAGCAGAATGTCTTCAAAAAAAACAGAAAACTTATTGAAACGATCTGCATCCTCAGCAAAAAGATCTTTAATGCTTTTTTGATTAATATCTATAAAATGATCGGCTAAATACTTGTAGGCCTTAGTTTCTGTGAAATTTACTTTAGGTAACATAATCTTTGTTTTTTTGTAAAAGTAATAAAGCAAAAATTTAAAATGGTCTTTTTAATGTTCTAAATCAATAAGAATTTTTAATGTCGATTAAACACTGTAACTTTAATACAACGTCCCTGTTAGTACATTGATTATTTTAACCTTTAATTCTACGTCATGTTAGAAAATTTAAATGAAATGGTGCGTGAAAACGTACAGGAAAGTGTTGTAAACAATACAGCTATTCCGAATGAACAAAATGAGGCCGTAATCCAGGCTGCATCTGGTTCTATTTTCGATACGCTGAAAGATCAGGTATCATCAGGTAATATTGGTGCATTAACCGATATATTTAATGGTAACAAAGCGGAAGGTACCCAGGTTGCTGAGCAGGCTTCGGGGAGTTTTGTGGATAAATTGAGTGGCTTGGGCATTAATGCCGATACGGCAAAGTCTTTGGCTGCAAGCATTATTCCGGGTTTGATTGCCAAGTTTACCCAAAAAACAAACGATCCGAACGATAGCTCTTTTAATCTTAAAGATGTTTTGGGAAGTTTGGGCGGCGATGATGGTAAATTTGATGTTGGTGATATAATCGGGATGTTTAATGGCGGCGGACAAGCGCAACAACCTGGCCAAACAGGTGGTGGCATTATGGATAAGCTGAAGGGAATGTTCAATTAAATATTTACTGACTTCTAGGATTTATTTCCTTCAGATTTACCAGTAAATATATACTTAAGAAGAGTTGTCGACTTTTAATAGCAAAAGGCCATTAAAGTTGACAACTCTAAAATCTATTTTGTAAACTTTAGCTTCGATACCTGCAGAGTTACTGTTATTATCTGTTCCGGTAAGATCAAATTCCATCTCTCCTTAAAATTGTTTAGCTTAGGGCACCTAAACTAAATCATTCATTTATGAAGAAAATATTCCTGATCGGTTTTTCGCTACTGGCATTAAATTCTTTTGCCCAAAAATCAGATTTAAGACCATTGGTTTCGAACAAAGCTGATGCCATAGAACAAAAAGTAATTAACTGGAGACGCGATTTTCACGAACACCCTGAATTGGGAAATACTGAAGTAAGAACAGCTGGTATTATTGCAAAACACTTAGAATCGTTGGGTATACAGGTAAAAACAGGTGTAGCCAAAACAGGAGTAGTTGGTGTGCTAAAAGGAGGGAAACCTGGACCTGTAGTGGCTTTGCGTGCCGATATGGATGGTTTGCCGGTTACCGAGCGGGTAGATGTTCCATTTGCATCGAAAGTGAGAACACAGTACAACGGACAAGAGGTAGGCGTAATGCATGCCTGTGGGCACGATAGCCACGTGGCTATTTTAATGGGTGTAGCAGAAGTGCTGGCTTCAATGCAAAAAGATATTCAAGGCACGGTGAAATTCATATTTCAACCTGCTGAAGAGGGCGTACCTGCTGGAGATGAAGGTGGGGCAGCGTTAATGATTAAGGAGGGCGTACTTGAAAACCCTAAGGTTGATGTAATTTTTGGCTTACACATCAATTCTCAAACCGAGGTTGGCGACGTAACTTACCGTCCGGGCGGAACAATGGCTGCTGTAAACGATATGAAAATTACCGTTACCGGCCGACAGGCACATGGAGCTTACCCATGGAGCAGTATCGACCCAGTGGTGGTTTCGGCCCAGATTATCAATAACCTTCAAACCATTGTAAGTAGAAATTTAAATGTGACCGAAAACCCGGGTGTAGTTACCATAGGCGCTATTAATGGTGGTGTACGGTCGAATATTATTCCCGAAAAGGTAGAAATGTTAGGCACGGTACGCAACTTTAGTAAAGAAGATGAGGCCATGTTTATCGAACGTATAAAAACCATTGCTACCAAAACGGCCGAAGCAGGTGGAGCTACAGCCGAAGTTAAAATCCCCTACAGTAATCATTATCCCGTTACCTTTAATAATATTGCGCTAACCGAAAAAATGTTGCCAAGTATGGAGGCTACAGCAGGTAAGGACCATGTGAAATTAAAACCTCCCGTTACTGGCGCAGAAGATTTCTCTTTCTTTCAGGAAAAGGTACCAGGCTTATTTGTATTTTTAGGAGGAATGCCAAAGGGTAAAGATCCTTTAAAAGCGCCATCGCACCATACCCCCGATTTTTATCTTGATGAAAGTGGCTTCGTATTGGGTGTTAAATTACTTTCTAATCTTACTTTAGATTATATGTCGATGAAGAAATAAGATGATTTAATAATCATCTTATTTCTTCACTGGCTTTTTGCCAAACTGCCTAGGGTAGTATGAGATAGTGGCCATAAAATATTGCTGTAATACATTTTGCCTACCCAAAGTAAAGCTATTGGCACCGCCATAGTTAACGATATTGGTATTTTGGTGAAGAAGATCCATAGCAGAGAACTTAAACTCTGCGTTGTTCCCCTTCAAAAACCGATAGGTAGCACTGGCATTCCAGATGGCAAAATTAATATTATCAGCGTTATTAGATTTGCTAGAATTAAAACTAATATTGCTGCTTAAAGTGAATTTTTTGGTGATGTTATAAATGGTACTTACCGTGGTAGCTAAATTTATCCCACTATATTTAGTGTTGAAAGCCTGCTGCTCTGATCGATAGGTATTAAATTCTTGCTCCACTTCGGTGGCAAGCTTATCTTTATAAGTATAATTTACACTAAGCTGCGAATTTGTGTTTAAAGTATTGGAAAAACTAAATACGCTATTTAAATAACCTGCGCTTTTAGCTATATTTATGCCACCACCTAGCGTAAATTGGAGCTCCGAAGTTTTCAGTTTTAATGCCTTTTTTAAATGGCCATTAGCATTAAGATATTTATTGCCATTTGCATTGGTTAAATAAATGGTGCGTTTATTCTGGCTATCGATATAAATACTATCAACTATCCCATCATCAACTATCCCTACAGCTAAGTTAAAGTTGTAATTTAAAGTGTTTTTGCTTTTTTGGTCATCATGGTTGAGGCTAAAATTGATAGACCGGTCTATAGCCTCTCGTAATTTAATATTGCCCATCTGCAGATTGTATAAATTGGTACTATCTGTTAAAGGGGCCAGTTGTTGTAAACTCGGGATTATTATATTGGTTTTGTAGGTTAATATCATTGATCTATAGAATTCGCCATATTGGTAATTGCTATAGTTCATACTAAATTCTGGTACAAATCTGTTATATGTTCTATAAATGTTCTGCAAAGCCCTATCTGACTTATTGTCCTGCAAAATGAAACGCTGTTTTGCTGAAGCTTCAATCCTCAAGACCTTGTCAAATCGGTTTGATAAACTTTTACGGAAAGATTTGCTTAAGGTTAGACCAGGGGTTTCATCAATTATATCGGTTTTAGTATGGTTGCTCAGATAGGTGTTTGGAGCATAAATATTTCCTTTTAAATCCTCTACCTGATTATTATTCGTGTTGTTTTTAAGCTGCAGATTGTTTTTAATGGACAGATCGAAACCAGTAAGTCTTTTGTAACCAAACAATAAAGATCTCAAGTTGGGTATTTCAAGTTGTAAAGTCTGGCTATAGGCTTGCATTTGCGTATTATATCTTCTATTATAATCGGTATTTGATGCTGCGTTTACAAAAGATCTAAATGATGTTAAATCTGATCTTTGGCTATCGTTATCATTTATAGAAAGCATATAGTTAGCGTTAAAGCCATTGAAGCGATGTTTTCTTTGGGTAATATAATTGGGCGATAGGTTATACCTGATTGCCAGGTTAAATCCCTTATTGTTAAAATAATTTTGGCCTTTGGTATTATTGGTACTGGTTAACACATTTTGACTGTTATAGGCACTTCTTTGTATATCATTATCAGTTGTACCATTATTTAAAGACATCGACTGGTTAATATTTAAACGGTGATTCTTTCTGGCAAATTCGAAACTCGAATCGAAATTTTGATTGGTTGATACAGAACTGTTATTGGAGATGTTTTTTTCAAATATTTTTTCGGTTGAATTGATAGAGGTGGTAGTTTGTATCTCACTTAAATTATCGAAATTTTTATTCTGCAAAAAATAGTTGGCACCAAGGGTACTTTTTTTATCATAAACAGGCTTTTCGATAAAATTATAATTAAAGGTTAAGCCACCCACGTTAGATTGGTTAATGCCGGTCTGTCTAAAATCAGGCTGATACTCTACATTAGTGTTTAGGCCTTTAAAAGTGCTGTTCGCAGTTAATGATCTTATGCTATTTGCTGTTTTATTAATATTGTTACTCGCACCTATAATACCCAGCTGCATTTTGGGCGAAAACATATTAAAATTTGCATCTGATTCGTATTTTTTGGTTGTACCGTAGCCTGCTCCAATTTTACCAAAGTAGCCAATGTCCTTGCCTTTTTTTAATTTTAAATTCACAGTTAAGGTACTATCTAAGGGATTGCTCTCATTCCGTTCCCGGTAAACCTGTACTTTATCTAATGCATTTTTAGCAATGTTCTGGGTAGCCATTTTAAAATCACCACCAAAAAACTGCTTTCCGTTAACCAGTAAACTTTTTACTTCACGGCCGTTAACCGTAATCTGTCCATCGCCCCACAGAGTTACGTTGGGTATTTTGCGTAAAAGATCTTCCACAACAGCATTGCTATCCAGTTTAAAAGCAGCAGCATTAAATTCTAAGGTATCACCATTCATGGTAATAGGTGCCACTCTAATTTCTACATCCTGTAAATTGTTGTCTTTTGTCGCAATAATCAAGGTTTTTAAATCCAGCGTACTTTTCCCGTCAATAATGGTGAAGCTTTTTCGAAGTAGCTGGTAGCCAACATGACTTATTTCGATATACATTTTAGCATTAAGGGGTAAGCTTTTAAAGCTAAACTCGCCATAATTATTACTCAATTGGTAACTAACTAAAGTGCTATCGCCTTTAAATAACGATACTGTTGCCGATTTTAAATTGTAGTTGTGTGTAGTATCTCTAATGACGCCCTTTACTGCACCAATTTGAGTAGGATTAGCTTGCTGGGCTTTTGAATTGTAAGAACTGAATAAGATTAAAAATACGATGAGGTAGCGTAAGGTATGGCGCATTTAGATGGGGAAATTAATTTTGTTTAGGTTTAAGTTTAATAATAATGGGGTTACTCTTTTTATTTTGGGTTTTAAAGTAAGCTTCTAAATTAGGCGGGTATTTTGTCGTTTTGCCTTCGCTTTGCTCTTTAAAGGTGAACATGGCCAACGAAGAATAGTTGGTGTATAAATAACCGTTTTCGTACATATGAAAGCCACGGTTTTTAAAATCATAAAAATTACCACTGGCATCAGTAACGGGTAAAAAAGAGGAAAGCGAATCAGGTTCCAGATCTTGTATCGAGGTTAGTTCACTGGTTTTTAGGTTGTAAATAATCGCTTTTTTAACGCTTGGATCCCAGCCAAAATTGTTCATTTGGAGGTAAAGATTATCACCTACCAAATAAGGCTTACTTAAATCGTAAAAAACCTTTGGATTGTTTCTAAAATACTCTAATCGCTTTTTAACGTAAATGGGATTGGTTTTGAAATCAGAAGGAAAGGAATTTACTGCAGGAAGTATGATATGGTAGGCAAGCGATAGCTTAGTGGGACTGGCCTTGAAGATATCGTATGAATAATAGGTTAAAAAAAACAATTCATTTTCTGATCCATATTGATATAACGATGAACCCGAACCTATAAATTCATCTGTTTCGTACCTTTTTGGGCTATAAGGGAAATAACCAATTGAATCTTTACCCTTGTTAATTATTCCCACTTCGTAATAAGTACTATCCTTCCCCGTTTTTACAATAAAATCGGGTCTTACTAGAGTAGTTTGATTGGCCAGTTTGATGTCTCGGTTATTGCCCTGTTTATTATGCTCTTTGAGTGGTATCTTTTTGATCTGCTTGCCATTTAGATCGAAGTAAAAGGCATTGGGACGTGCGGAAATAACTATAAATTCGGCATTATTCTCCTTTCTGGTGGTAAAGCCATAAAAAACTGTCTTGTCTTTGTTGCTTTTATCTTCTTGTTCTATTTTACTAGCGTTAATTTTTGAGCGAAACTTGCCATCTTTAGTAAAAATCAAGATTGCCTTGGTATCATAGTCAAAAATTACATAATTATCATCTACGATTTTTAGCTGGCTAATATTGCCAAAAAGACTTTCTTTAGTAGTTTCGAGGGGGATAAATTCTACTTCGCTAAAAACCTGAGAAACAGCTGCGCCGCGTGCAGTTTGAGGATCAATACGCAGAGTAACCATTTTAGAGCTATCTATTTTACCTGTTTGAGCAAATGTTGCCGTACAGAAAAACAAATACCCCAAAATAAAAAAGAGCATTTTCATTTGTGTTGGTTAAGATGTTAATATTAGTTTGGATATAAACAGATTGATTTGAACTGCGCTACTCCATTAATAGCCTACAATTTAAATTCCGGTCGATCTGATAAATATTCTCGAAAATTAATCAATTAAATAGTTAGTTGATGGTTCGTTTTTTGATTTTAACAAGTTTTAACAGCTAAGTTACAAGATGAGTTAATTTATAAGTGCCTATGGTTAAAATACAAGTAATTTAGTTTTAGCCCTCGGAGTATCTCATTATTGCTATATTTGTTGCCATGACCAAAGAAAATATTCAAGATTTAAGGGACAGAGTAACGTCGCTGAGGAGGTATCTTTGACGTTGATGAGCTACTTTACGCCATCCGCGAAGAAGAAAAATTAACAATGGCGCCCGATTTCTGGGATGACCCTAAAAAAGCAGAAAAAATTCTTGCCGAAATCAGTTCAAAGAAAAAATGGACGGATGGCTTTAACCAAACCAATAATGCGGTTGAAGATGCTGCAGTAATGTTCGAATTTTTTCAATCGGGAGATGCTTCTGAAAAAGAATTACAAGACCAGTTCGAAATCAGTAAAACTGCCGTAGAAGAGCTGGAACTTAAAAATATGCTCCGTAGCAAAGAAGACCAGCTTTCTGCCGTTTTACAGATTACTGCCGGAGCCGGTGGAACTGAAAGCTGTGATTGGGCTTATATGTTAATGCGCATGTATATGATGTGGGGCGAAAAGAACGGTTATAAAATTACCGAACAGGACAGCCAGGAAGGGGAGGTTGCGGGCATAAAATCGGTAACACTCCAGTTTGATGGCGATTTTTCTTATGGTTACCTAAAAGGCGAAAATGGGGTGCATCGTTTGGTTCGGATTTCTCCATTCGATTCGAATGCCCGCAGGCATACATCTTTCGCTTCTGTTTATGTTTACCCCTTGGTTGACGACAGCATACAGATTGATATTAATCCTGCTGATATAGAATTCGAAACATTTAGGGCTGGTGGAGCAGGCGGACAAAACGTAAACAAAGTTGAAACAGCTGTGCGTTTATACCACAAACCTTCGGGCATTATTATTAAAAACCAGGAGTCGCGATCGCAGTTGCAGAATAAAGAGAATGCCATTCGTTTATTAAAATCTCAATTATATGAAATTGAAGAACGGAAACGTAATGAAGCTATTGCTGCGGTAGAGGGATCGAAAAAGAAAATTGAATGGGGCTCGCAGATCAGAAGTTACGTGCTCGACGATAGAAGGGTAAAAGATCACCGGACCAATTATCAAACCTCCAATCCTGATGCGGTTTTAAATGGCGATATTAACGGGTTTTTAAAAGCATATTTAATGGAATTTTAAAATAAAAATAATGGCAAAATCATCCATCATTGTAATTTTGTTGCTTATGGCAATTCATTATGTTAATGCACAAGAAGTTGTGCCCTTGTATTCAGGAGAAATTCCCGGAGCTAAAACCACACCTGCTGATTATGTAGAAAATACAGAAGTACGTGCAAATGGGACCTTGAGTGTTACCAAAGTATCGGTACCTACGTTTACGGTTTTCGAAGCACCTAAAAATATCGCTACAGGAACCGCGGTAATCATTTGCCCAGGTGGAGGTTATGGTGCTTTGGCATTTAGTCATGAAGGAACCGATGTAGCCAAAAGATTTAATGCGATTGGGGTTACTGCTTTTGTATTGAAGTACCGGTTACCAAGCGATCAGATTATGGTTGATAAAACTTATGGCCCCTTACAGGATGCGCAACAAGCCATTTATCTGATTAGAAAAAATGCAAAAAAATATGGAATTAAAGCCAATAGGATCGGAATTATGGGTTTTTCTGCCGGAGGGCATTTTGCTTCTACTTTGGTTGCACATTATAACGATCTTAAAATTGCCGATCCTGAAAAGATAGCGCTGAGGCCAAATTTTGCTGCATTAATTTATCCTGTAATCAGTTTTGAAGAATCAGTACATACTGGTACCATGAAGAATTTGTTGGGACCAAATCCTGCTGATAGTTTAAAACATTATTTCTCTGCCAATAAAAATGTGAACAAAAAAACGCCTCCTACTTTCTTAGTACATGCTAAAGATGATAAAACCGTGCCTTATGAAAATAGTGTACTCATGAACGAGGCACTGAAAAAGAATAAGGTAGATACCGATATTTACCTTTACGAAAAAGGTGGTCATGGTTTTGGTTTAATTAACAAAACTTCTGATGTAGATTGGTTTAACTTGTTGGCAGCCTGGATGAAAAAAGAGAAATTTTAATATCTTTGATAAATATTTTAACCTCTTAACCGGAAATTTTAATGCAAAAAACAATTAAACATGTTATGGTAACCTTGGTTGCAATCATTGCAATAGCGGGTTGTAAAAAAGAAATTAATTGGAATGCCAAGCCTGATCCTGATGGAAATGGCTGTAAGCTCATGAGCTTAAAGACTAATTTCGGTGCATTGGGCGAAGTTGCCATCAGCTATAAATATGATGCTTCTGGTAAGTTAGTGAGTGCAACCAGCGATAATGAAACGATGGTTTATACCTACTCTGCTACAAAAATTACGGGTATGCTCCCAAGTGGTGAAAAAACAGAACTTACCCTGGCGAATGGAAAGGCGGTATCCAGTTATTTATCTGACTTTTTTCCGGGTGTAAGCGCAACAAGAACTTACACTTATAATGCTGATGGTTATGTAACAGTAATTAAAAGCTATTTACTGAATAAACTGAATTCTACTGCCGAACTTAGCTATACAGGGGGTAATTTAACACAGATCAAAGTAACCTATGCCGAAGATGGAAGTATAGAAACAACCAATTATGAATATTCGAGCGAGATTGCGGTAAATGCTTGCCAGATGGTTGATCCAATTTCTACTATAGTGGATTACATTCCGGGTAATTATTTTGGAAAAGCATCCAAAAACGTACTTAAAAAATCAGTTACAATTTCGAGCGACTTGATTAATGTAGAGACAGAGGAATATTCTTATGTTTTTGATGCTAAAGGCAATGCAACTTCGATCGTGATCAAAAGCCACATTAATAACGGTGGAAGTGCAAACGATACAACTACAACTACTTTGAGTTTAGTTTATAACTGTAAATAGATTCTAAACAACTAGCAAAAGCCTGATCACAATTTTGTGACCAGGCTTTTGCTTTATATGGTTTTTACAGTTTTTTCAGGAAACGAAATACAACTCCCATTTTACCACTCTATTTTTACGATTTAGCCCCTTATTTTTTAGTAAAGGTATGTATAAATTTGCTTACATGCATGTCGGTTTTAATCTTGATGTGCTGCAAGTGATCTAACCAAATTACCTAATTAAGTACAAGTCGGTTTACAGTTTTTTGATTGTAAATGTGGTTGTATTTCGGGTTTTTATGAAGTTAAGATCAAGCATAAAGCTTTTACAATTAACCAAATATTTACCTAAAATCAAAAAAATGAGAAAAGAAACAATGAAATGGTCTCTGCTATTGGTATGCCTATTTATCGGGCTTTTATCTTGTAAGAAAGATAAGACTGAAGTTAAAGCAGAAAAAGGTCAGGTTAAAGCCTGGGAAACATTGATTGATGGCGCCTCTTTCGCCGATTACACTAATTTCGAGGCACAATGGAATTATAATTATCCCTGGGGCACCGATCATAACGGATCTGCCCGTATGGTGGGCAGTAGTACCAATCATAACCAGATCTCGTTGAGCGGAGGAGTATTAACCATTAAAGCTACCCGCTTAGCTTCATCCCCTGGAAATAGTACAGCTAACGGCTTTACCAATGTGGCTATTTGGTATAATTCTGGCGCATGCCATGCCAAGCAACAGGTGCTAATTAACGATCAGTTTCCTAGTTATACCATTTCAGGCGATTTTGCCGTACCAACGAGTAAAGGCACCTGGCCTGCATTCTGGATTACCGGCGTTAATTCGTGGCCACCTGAAAGTGATATTATGGAGTTTAAAGGCAACAACACCAATTGGCAGAATACTTACGATGGCGGCTGGGAGAATAAACTTACAGCGGTTTCTAATGCGGGCTCGTATCATAACTACAAATGCTGGTACAATAAAGTAAGTGCAACGGATGTAGACTGCCATTATTATATTGATAATGTTTGGGTGGCTAAGCATACCATGAGCAATTCTGTAAACAAACCCATGTGGCTGATCATCAACATGCAAATGGAAGGTGATAGCGGTTCGCCTGGTCCATCTGGTAATACTTTTTATACAGGTAAAAACATTTACCTGGGTAGAGAAAGGGCTTTCTAGTTTATTAAACAGATATTTAATTTGGGGGTAGCATTATAGCTGCCTCCATTTGCAGTGTAAAATAAAATATGAAAAAATACCTAATCATGCTAGCCTGTATGTTGCTCTGCGTTTTATTGGTGCAGTGCAAAAAGGATGAAATAACGGTACCAGAAAGTAATGCTAGTTTACTGATTGATAAGATTAATTTACTAAGACAGCGCGGATGTAATTGTGGTACTGAATATATGCCGCCAGTGCCTGATTTATCTTTAAATATCCAATTGCAAAATGCTGCAATAAGCCATGCGAAAGATATGGCACAACAAAACTATTTTGATCATTTATCTCCTGATGGTGGTACCCCTGCCGAGCGCGCATTGGGTGCGGGTTACACAGGCGATTTTAGGGGCGAAAATTTGGCCAAGGGATATAGTGAGGTTGATCTGGTTATTACCGCGTGGAAAAATAGTGTAAGCCATTGTAAAGCCATGATGGATGCTAAAAGTAAAGCGGCAGGTGCAGGTACAGCACAAAATTATTGGGTAGTAACCTTTGGTGGCTCCTTATAATCCTTTAATTGTTTTGTCAATCACATCCAGTAAGCCATTATTATAAGCATCATCAGTTAATTCCCAGAACATGATGCCATTTAATTTTTGATCAATTACATATTTGGTTTTTAATGAAATTGATTTAGCATCATCAAAAGTAGCAAGATACCTTGTTTGTGGATTATAGTAATATGGCGCTTTGGCTGTCTCATCCCAATAATAGGTATAGCCATTTTCTGCTGCAAACTGTTTGCTGAAATCCTTAAAAGAAACACCTTTTAAAAATTTTGTTGGCTGATACAAGCCCTGGCCTGCATCCGTAGTATTTTCGAAAATACGGGCATAAAATGCTGCGCCCAGTGCAATTTTTTGAGTGGGTACGCCTAAATCGATTAGTGTTTTTACTGCATAATCGCCTGATAAAGGTTGTTTTGCGGTAGCATACAATGGGGTGTGATGACCGCTTAGTGTTGCGTACCCGCTTACCAGATCGTAACTCATTACATTAACCCGGTTTACCAGAGGCATGACTTTGTCCCATTCGAAACAAGAATCGATGCAGTTTTTTGTACCACCGGCAGCAAAGCTAATTTCTGCCTTTTTGCCCAATTTTTTACGTAATTCTTTAATTAATAAAGTGAAATTGTGTTTGTCCTCTACCGTATACCTGTGCCCTGGAAAGCCTAACACCGCCGGGTACTCCCAATCAATATCTATTCCGTCGGCATGGAAAAAGTTGAGTATTTCTTTAGTGGTTTTAGCAAATGTTTTCCGCCCGTTAGCCCTGCTGAATACTTCAGAACAGTTTTGGCAAGCACTCCAGCCGCCCATGGCAATCATTACCTTTAAATCGGGATTACGCTTTTTTAAACTGATCATTTTCGAAATCAGTGCAGAATCCTTAGCCGATCGGATATTCAGACTATCGCCCTTTAAGTGCCCAAAGCTGTAAATCAGGTGGCTCAATTTTTCAATTGGGAAGCTGTCTATCACTGTATTTTGCCCTGTATAATATGCAATTACATTGGGTTTTATTGTTTTTTGTGCTTTTACATTAAAACTTAATAGCTGGCCCAGTATTACAAAAGCAATAATTCTGAATGTAGCGGTGGTGTAGTAGATATTCCTTTTATGCACGGACTAAAATTAAAACGGTTATTTTTCGGCAATAATATTTTGTAATTCGGTTAGTTCTGCCACTTTTTCCGTTGCACCAGCGTTTTCGTATGCCGAAATCAGGTTCCTGATTACACGGCGGATAATATCGGTATTACTACATGGTCTATAGTATTCGGGCAGGGCCTCTAAATTAAGCTGACGAAGAAACTGATCAACATCATGTTTACCGAAAATATTACCACGGTTAAAGGCATTGATGTAAAAAAGTACACCGTATTCGGTTCCTTCCTGTTTGCTATCATCGATATAACCTAAAATAAAATGTTGCGGTAAATTGATGCCATAAACGGGCAGGTCTAATTTCTGGGCCAGGGTAGAATAGATAATGGCCAGCGAAATCTGGTTGCCTTTTTTGCTTTCCAGTACCTGGTTTAAATAAGAATTCTGCGGATCGTGGTGGTTTTTGGTATTGCCGCCAAAACCATACTGTTGATACAAAACGTGGTTGATCAGTTTTACTTTTTCAACCGAACTCATTTCATATTGAAGGCCCAACCAGATATCTCTTTTAATTTCTTCCAGTTGGTTAATTACCTTTTGCTCATCTAAATCAGGATATTGGTACCGGTTAATAATTAATGCACCCTGCAATAAATCAAAAGCACCACTTAAATACCATAAGTTTAAATCTTCTTTAACCGTTTTAAACTGGATCTGATGAACAATATTTTCAATTCGCTCCTGCAACAAGCCATCAAAAGACTGTTCCCAGGCATTTTCTAAAAAATGTACTACCTCGCCGCCATATTCAAGCAGCTTTTTCTCTACATGATGGAATACTTCCTCGTCTGGATCATCCAACAGTTTTACTAAAGCACTTATCTCTGCGTTATTTTCCATAAAACATACCTACGTTTGCCGTGTTTAATTACTTTTGCAATATTATGCTATTTCAATTTATTACAGATTACCTTAAACACCGTTTAACAGCAAAAAGCCGACATGGAACGCACTCACCATTCGTGTACAAGCTCGCTGATGAGGTAATTTACGATTTTACCGACAAATCTGAATACAAAAACATAGAAGAACAGCGAAAAAAACTTTTTAATGACGATTCGATAATCACTGTTACAGACCTTGGAGCAGGGTCTCACCTTAATAAAAACCGCATAAAGAAGGTCAGTCAGATTGCCAAGAATGCGTTAAAAAGCCCAAGGTTAGCCAAGCTTATTTATCGGTTAGCTAAAAATACCCGAGCGAAAAGTGCGATCGAGTTGGGTACCTGTTTGGGGATTACTACTGCTTATTTAGCAAAAACAGATCCTGAGACTGAGGTTATTACTATAGAAGGCTGTCCGCAAACAGCGGAAGTAGCTAGAAAAAATTTCCAGGATCTAAATTTAGAGAATATTGAACTTCATGTAGGCAACTTTGATTTAATCCTGCCCGATATTATTGCCAGACAGCCCAGTTTAGATTTCGTTTATATTGACGGTAACCACCGTAAAGATGCAACACTGAATTATTTTAAATGGTGTTTGCCAAAAGTTAATGAAAATTCGCTGCTGATTTTTGACGATATTTACTGGAGCGAAGGGATGAAAGAAGCCTGGGCAGAAATTAAAAACCATCCTGATGTTACCGTAACAGTAGATTTATTCTGGATTGGTTTGGTTTATTTTAAAAAAGGG
The DNA here is from genome assembly GCF_011759615.1 of Pedobacter sp. SG908. Lineage (NCBI taxonomy): Bacteria > Pseudomonadati > Bacteroidota > Sphingobacteriia > Sphingobacteriales > Sphingobacteriaceae > Pedobacter > Pedobacter sp. SG908. Next base: position 718,379 of record NZ_JAAOYY010000003.1, on the reverse strand, counting down.
CAAGCTAAAGAGCACTTTAAACTTAAATTTTAAAAGATGAATGTAGAACCCAAGTTAGAAGGTATTCAGAAACGATCGGCGTTGTTTATTTTGTTGGTTAGTTTATTTTTTGGAGTTGCTTTTTATTTGGTGTCGCTTTTTATTGAAATGGATGTGCTTACGCATATCATGTTAGGTTGGGATGCGTTTTGTTTAGCGCTGATTACTCTACATTGGTATATGTTTTTTCATACCTCTCCCGCTGAAACGCATCTTAAAGCCAAAATGCAGGATGAAACCCGTGGCGAAATTTTTGCCATTGTTGTAGTATCTACCTTTGCGGGCTTGCTTGCGGTAATTCTACTATTAATTAATAAAGATATAGAGCCGATCGATTTAATCGTTGCCATACTGGGCATGTTTTTATCGTGGTTTTTAGTGCATACCACCTTTACCATGCGTTATGCCCATTTGTATTATGGCGACAAGCGGAAAGAAAAATCGGAAAAACGTGGTTCGGGATTGGAGTTTCCAGGTAACGATGAACCCGATTTTATCGACTTTGCGTACTTTTCTTTTGTTCTGGGCATGACTTTCCAGGTTTCGGATGTCGAAATTTCGAGCAGGGAGATTAGAAGGCTTTCCCTTTTACACAGTTTAATCGCCTTTATATTTAATACCGTAATTGTGGCATTAACCATTAATGCATTAGCAGGACTAAGCAAATAATTTCTTTTTGGAAAACTTACAAAGCTTAGAAAGGCCTGAGCGAACGAGAACTTCATAAGTTTGGTTGATTCTTTAGTAATAGTGGCTTTTTGAAAATGAGCGTTCCATTTCTTTTGGCAGGCTTCAGTCCCGCTCCCGCTTCTGCACCCGATGAAAAATCGGTTGCATCTCGCTCCGATCGGGTTTAGTTACAGTGGATAAGCGCCTTTGGCTACATGCCGGGAGCAGGCCCTTCGGTTATAAACCTGACAGCAGCGAACACGGAGTGCAACGGAGTAAAGCGGATGGCGAGGCTACAATGGCCAAGCACCACAAGCCGTTCGTTTTCAAAAAAAGGTTAATGTTTTTAAGAATTAGAAAATGAACAGTTCGTTACTTTTGGCGGGCTTCCGTCCCGCTCTTCGTTCCTTCCGGTGAAGAACCGGAACCACTTCGATCGGGTTTAGTAACAAAGGTTAAATGCTTTTGGGCACATGCCTGGAGCAAGCTGTTCGGTCATAAATCTACAGCAGCAAGCACGTAATGTAACGAAGTAAAGCGTATGACAGGATCTCAATTACCAAGCAATACTGTATTTTAAATAAATATATTTATATTATAATCAGACTCTTATGATTTTAAACTGATTTTTCAGTAATATAACTTGTTTTTTAGTTGTAAAACTGAAAAGTAAGTTATAGATTTGAGTATGGAAGAATTAACTAAAGCAGAAGAACGCATTATGCAGATTTTATGGAAACTGCAAAAAGCATTTGTGAAAGATATTATTGATGAACTGGAAGAGGAGCCTAAACCGCCCTATAACACCATTTCATCAATCGTTAGGCTTTTAGAAAAGAAAGGTTATGTTAAGTACAAGGCTTATGGAAAAACATACGAGTACTTTCCGGCCATTAGCAAAGATGAATATGCCAAAACCACTTTCTCCAAATTGTTCTCAGGTTATTTTGATAACTCTCCAAGCAGTCTTTTATCCTTTATGGTAAAAGAAGAAAAGTTGAGTGAAAAGGATATCGAAGAAATTAAGAAAATCATTAATCAAGATTCGAAGCCATGATTTTAATCTATTTGTTAAAGGTTTCTGCCTGTACGCTGATATTTTTTGCTGCGTATCAGTTATTGTTGGCTAAGCTCACATTTTTTAACCTGAACCGTGCTTATTTATTAATGATGCTGGTGCTGAGTTTTGGTATCCCGGCGGTTACCATCGAAAACCGTCACGAAGTAACGGTAGCCACCAAAGAGATTCCCTCAAAAATAGCATATAGCAATGATGGTTTTGTTGAGCAGGATTTTGTAGACAAAGGCAGCTCTGTTAACCATAACCTAAACTTGGATGAATTGCTCATATACAGTTATTGCGCCATTTTAGCGACCCTTATTTTTAGAATGCTTTTTATGATGGCGCGCATTCAGATGCAATTGCGTAAACATGCTATTGATAGATGTGGTGGCATTATCTTGGTGGATGCGAAATCAAGCATAAAAAACTGTTCTTTTTTTAACCAGATTATTGTCGACTCCTCTTTGCAGTATGAAGAAAAGAATCTGGTCATAAAACATGAATCGGTTCACGTTGAGCAACTGCATGCTGTCGACAAACTTTTAGTCAATTTCGTTACTGCCGTCCTTTGGTTTAACCCCATTATTTATTTCTGGCGGAATGCCATTGATCATAATCATGAATTTCTGGCCGATCGCGAGACTTCAAAAGCTGTAGATAAGAAGATTTATGCTTCTTTACTTTTAGATCTGGCTATGCCATTCCAAAATTTAGCCATTAATAGTTTTAGTAAACTTCCACTAAAAAATAGAATCATGATGTTGTACAAAGAACCCAATACAAAGCTACAAAAGCTTGCTTATTTAGCTATTATTCCGGTGTTAATGATTTGCTGTATGGCATTTATAAACCGCAAAGAAATTATTGTTGAGAAAACATTAGCTGGAAACCAGGCTTCGGCAGATGCGCCAATTAAACCGAATGTTTATGCCATGAGGTATTTAAGCAGTGATATTAAGTTTAACCCAAATGCAAAGCCTGCATTTAGAGAAATAGAACCTGTATTGGTTGTTGATGCCGGTCATGGAGGAAAAGATGGAACGGTTGCGGCACTTGATGGACAAAAAGAAAAAGACCTGAACTTAAGAGCGGTGAAAATACTGAAAGAAGAGGCCGCAAAAAGAGGGATTAAAATAATATTAACAAGAAATGCTGACCAGTTCATTTCACTTAGAGATCGCTTGCCTAAACAAGAAGCCATGGCATTTATTTCCATTCACCATAATGCAACACTTGCAAATGCAGTTGTGCCTTTCGGCGGAATTGAAATTTATGTTTCGAAACAGAACAGTAATATTAAAACAGCGGAAGATCTAGGTGCTGGTATTTTAAGCAAGCTGAAACAGCTAAATGGGCTTGAAGTAAGAGATTCGTTAAAAAACGCAAACCTGTTATTGCTCCGCGAATCTAAAGTGCCTGCTGTTTTAATCGAACTTGGAAATATTTCGGATGGTAAAACACTGGAATATATCAATCAGGAGAAAAATATCCGAAGGATCAGTAATTTGATTTTAGATGGATTTGTAGCTTTTTCGAAACGTGGTTGCTAATAAATTATAGCTATGGAATGGTTAACCTACCTGCTTAAAGTTACCGCCTGTACGGTGTTGTTCTTTGGGTTTTACTTGGTGGTTTTAAGGAAGCTCACTTTTTTTAAAATCAACCGATTTTATTTGCTGGTTACGTTATTGTTGAGTTTTATTATTCCGGCTTTGCATCTTGAAATTAAGCGCGAAATAACAGTAGTGGAAACTGAGGCTCCGGTTAGAATACCTGAAATAAAACCCGCTGCTCAAGAACCTGTTCAACTTATTCGGCCCATGATGTTGGAGTACCAGCCAGAAGTAGAGTCTAAAATCGATTGGATGGTGGTGATGTATTTTATTTATGGTGGCACTGCTTCACTTTTATTGTTGGCCTGCCTATGGCAACTGTTGGGTTTGCTTAAGTATACCGGTAGCTACACCAAAAATGGCGATGGTCTAAAGCTGATCAGCAAAACCGAAGGCTTTACCAATTGTTCCTTTTTTAATTATGTTTTTATAAATCACAACGATTTAAGCACGGCGGATTTATCCGTTTTGCTTAAACATGAGCAGGTGCATGTTAAGCAATACCATTCGATAGATAAAATTATTTTAATGGTTTTTAAAGCTGTTTTATGGTTTAACCCCATAGTTTACCTATATGATAAAGCTTTAGAGCAGGTGCATGAATACGAAGCCGATGAAATTACTTCGGCCAGTTTTGGTAATCGGGCTTATGCCAGTCTATTACTTCAGCTTGCGGTAACCAAAACCAACAATGCACTGATTCATAACTTTTTGAAAAGCCCCATTAAAGACCGGATAAAAATGTTGTTTAGTTCAAAATCTGACAACAGGAAAAAAAATGCCTATTTTCTGGTTTTACCTATGGCTTTGAGTCTATTGTGGATATTTGCCGTTAAGTTTGTGTATGCAGGTAAGCAGATTTCTCCTGAAAGTACATTTCAGAAAGCTCAAAAGGGTTTTATCAAGCCTGGACAATCATTGTTAGATGATACCATTAATGTTGCCAAAGATTTAAGAGCAAGGTATGCTGAAAATATTAATATGGATAACGCAATGATTGGTAAACAACTTAATGTTAAGTTTCTTGGTTTTCGGGATTCAAAAAAAGGAGTTTTGGGAGATATTAGCTATCATAATAAAGTTTATTCATTTGATGCAGCTATAAATTTAGGTAAGCTCTCTGCTGTTAAAATAGGAGACAGTTTAAAAATAAAAATTAATGGATTTTCTGTGCCTGAACCCTATAATGAAATGAGGTTGTGGACAAATAAAATTTCTACTTCCGAAGGACGTGTGCTTTATGAAAGATCATTTAAAAAACCACCATTTTTATATGGTACGAATGGCCTTAGATTTATTTTTTCGAGAATCGCGAACATTGATCAGGATGCAAACCATATCAAAAGAATTACTTTAAAGCACAATAGCTACACCATAATACTTGATGTTGCAATAGAGAAATTTGTAAGTAACAACATCCGAGTTGGCGACGAAATCAGTGTGCAGTTTATAGGCGAAAAGTTGATTGCACCGGATACCTACTTTTCCAATCAGGTAGTCGAATTACATTCGCGCCAAAATAAATACGCTTTTAAAGCTAAAACACTTTACGCCAAATACCAGAATAATGGTATAACTGGAATAACGGATTCTACAAAAAAAGTAGATAGCCCCGTTAAGCCCAAAATCATTTCCTTCAAAAAAATAACGGGTGATGTAAAGCATAAGGTTTCTTACCTGGAAAATGCAGTTATTGATATTGTAAACTGTAGATTAGAAGCTGAATATGTAGAATTGGATCAGCTTAATGGTAAAATGATCGCCAAAAATGCAGTATTAAAAGCCAATGAGGGCGGATCTGTAACTGCTAAAATAATTGTTTTTAATTTGAGAAATGGAAGCTATAGTGCAGAAAATAGTACTGGGGCGACTAAAGTTTCTAAAGGACTTGGTTCTGACCACCAGATGTTGCAGAGAATGAGAGACTCTTTAACAAAGACAGATAATAAAGTGGAAACAAGTGTAAGTTATAGTGCCCGGGATTCTATTAAAATGAGTAGGGATAAATCAATTGTTACGCTTTATGGGAAAGCAAAATTGGATTATAAGAATTTTAGCATCTCAGCAGATGAAGCTACCTATAATAGAAATACAGAAAAAATAACAGCAAAAAATCTTACCCTCCGTAATAAAGTAACTGGAATAACAATGCTTGGTTCTTATGGTGAATTTGATATTAATGGAAAAGCTGAGGTTTGGCAGGACAATAAATAGTTTGAATGATAAAGACATTAGGCTTTCTCGCTCTCTTTTTTATTATCATCAATTGCAAAGCACAGTTTAGTGTCTCAGGCAAGGTAGCCGATCAAGAGTATAAAGCTTTGCCTTTTGTTACGGTTAAAATTTCTGGTCCTCAAAACCGGGTAAATTATACCCAAACAGATAGTTTAGGTTTTTACACTTTTAAAAATCTACAAGCCGGAAAACATTCTGTTGTTTTCTCTGCGCTCAATTTTAAAGCCATTAATCAGTTATTTACCTTAATAAAAGATACTACAATCAATGTTCAACTCCTGGGTAACCCGAATACCCTTGCCGACATTCAGATTAATGCCAAAAAAGCATTGATCGAAAAAAAGATCGACAGAACTGTTTTTAATGTAGAAAATAGTATTTCCGCAATCGGGACAGATGCTTTGGAACTGCTTTCAAAAGTTCCTGGTGTACGCGTTTTGAACGATAAGGTTTCGCTGGTGGGCAAAGGTGAGGTTAATGTGATGATTAACGATAAACTGGTGCCTTTGTCGGTAGATGAATTGGCGAATTATTTAAAATCAATTCCATCAGGCATCATTGCCAAGATTGAAGTGATTACCAATCCGCCGGCAAAATATGATGCCCAGGGAAATAATGGCTTGATTAATATTGTATTGAAGAAAGCTACTGCCGAAGGTTTTAAAGGTTCGGTAAATACGGCTTTAACGCAGGCAAATTATATAACCGCATCTGCAGGTGGAAACTTAAATTATCGCAGGAACAAGATCACACTTTCTTCTAATTTCAACATTAGAAAAGGATCTCTTGTACCGTTTGAACAAAGTGATGTTTTTTATCCCGCACAAACCTGGAATATTGTAAATAAGGACCGGAATTTTAGAACGGTGCCCAGTGGGCAGATCGGAATTGATTATCAGGCCACCAAAAAAACAGTATTGGGTTTATCGTACAATGGTGGCCTAACCAGCTTCCATTCTGAAGAAAATATTAAAACCACAGTTTATAGCAAAACAGGTAATTTAGATTCGGTTTTAAATTCTGATGCCAATGCCAAAATCAGGTCTCATTATCATTCAGCCAATGTTTATTTAAAACAAGCCTTAGATTCTACAGGGAAACAACTGACCATTAACGGCGATTGGTTTAAATATAGTGATGATAAAAACAGATTTTTTAACAATACGAGCTATTTTCAAAATGGAGAGATTATTCCGCACTCCTTTGCTGAATACCTATCAACCAGCAAACAAAATATAGATTTTTTTACCTTAAAGGCTGATGTAGACTTGCCCTATAAAACCTTTAAACTATCCTTCGGTATAAAACTGAGCTTTATCAACAACCAAAGTGATCTTGCTTTTTACAAAGCCCGTAATGCGGTTTACGAATTAGACCCCGGCCAAACCAACCTTTTCAACTATCAGGAAAATACCCAGGCTTTATATGTTAATTTCGGCAAGACAATAAAACAGTGGGATTTTCAGGTAGGACTAAGGGGAGAGTATACACAGATTGATGGATTATCGGTTAATGAACAAAATCGGAATGAGTATTTTCGTCTTTTCCCTACACTTTACATTATTTATCGTACAAATGATAAAAGCACTTTTTTGGTTAATTATGGCCGCCGGATCAACCGTCCTGCCTACCGTAAATTAAATCCTTTCCGTTGGTACAGTAACCAATATGCTTATACCGAGGGTAATCCATTTTTGCAGCCATCCTATAACGATAACGTCGAACTCTCGTACACCTATAATATATATACTACATCGCTATCTTTCAGCAAAACCACAAATGGATTTAATGATGTGAATTTTATTGATGCGGCTACGAATACCCAGGCTGCTCAACCGGTTAATTTTATAACAGGCTATCATTATCAGTTAAGTAATGCCATTAATTTTAACATCGCGAAGGGGTGGGAAACGATTAACCAGTTTGATGTTTTTTACAATGCATCCAATTCCAGCATCGCCCAAACCCTGGGCAGTTTAAATGGATTTGGCGCTTATTTTTCTACGCTTAACCAATTCGTTTTTAACCCGTCGAAAACCATTTTGGGTGAAGTAAGTTTCTGGTACCAATTTCCAACAGTTGATGGATTGAATAAAAATAAAAAACAGTATAATCTCGATTTGGGCATTAAAGCTTTGTTACTCCATAAAAAAATACAATTGGCCATTACTACCAGCGATATTCTAAAAACAAACCGATACCGTTCTAGCAGTTTGGTTAATAACATCAGGCAGGAGTATAATAATTATTACGATAGTCGGCAGCTGCGGATTACTTTCCGTTATAATTTCGGAAATGAAAAAATTAAACAGCAGGATAGGAAACCTGGGAATGAAGAGGAGCGGAAGAGGAGTAATTAGGGATGGAGGATGTGAAATGTATGATGGAATAGGGGCAATCTGTTAATACACCAGATGATTTTTAGGAGAAAAGGTGCTTGGTGAATCGTCGTTCCCAACTTGATTGGGAATCGTAATGCCTTAGTAGGGTTTGTCGCTTGCATTAAGATTCCCGCCTGTGCGGTAAAGACGACCATTCCTTGTACTCTGTTATTGGTAACTTGTTTTTCAGCACCTATCTTATTATAAAGATTTTTCACTGCGTTCAGATTGACAAGCCTGGGCGAATGTTCAATCACCCATCCGCTAAAACGCTTCTGCTAAACTGATGTAAAATCCTGCCTGGCGTTTTTCATTTGGCAATTTTTCTCCTATACCATAATCTAACCGAACGCTCAAACCTTTTGCCGGATCGAAAAAGTAGCGGCCGCCAAGCCCAAAATTTGGTTTTAATCCATCGCCATTAAACTGGCTGTTTGCAAATACTTTGCCGGTACCCGCAAAAGCTACAATGCCAAAGCGGTTCATAAAACGGTAACGGATTTCGGCCTGCGCAGCCATTAAGTTTTCATCGCGGTAGCGGCCACTATAATAACCACGCATCATTTGGTCGTTCCCTAATTGCTGCAATAAATAAAATGGTGTGCTTTTGCTCTGTATGGTATAATAAATTCCCTGTATACCCAAAACCACTTTCGGGGCTAAACTAAAGAAACCACGAAGATCGAGCTTAATCTGTGAGCCATTGAAATTTTCCCCGCCAAAAAAATCTGGTGCATATTGATAGGTTGCCCTACCGAAAAAACCTTTGGTGGGATAGTTATTGCTGTTACGAGTATCGTAACTTTGAGATGCGCCGATCCATGCTACCGAGCCACCGTCTTTATCTAAAATTTGTGGGCTAGTGGAATAAATACCTCCAGGCTGTCTGTCTATAAAATGATAATTCTCAAAACCTAATGAAATACCTGTATAAGCTTTGGGCAAAGTATTCATTTCGGCATCGAAAAGTGTTTTAAAAACCCTTTGATCTAATTTGTTTTCATCAGACTTTGTAGCGCTGTTGCCAATGCCATAAAAATTAAAGGGCTGGTTTTTAAAGCGGATATCACCGATAAAGTGGTATTTGTTCCCTTTTGTCCACATATCGCCCTTAAGCATAAAATTAGCCGTCTTTTTAGTAGAATAAGTTGTGTTTAAAGCGAAATTGGAACTGCGGTTCAATGTATCTTTCCGGTCTATATAGAATGAATAAATAGCCCCGACACCAAATTCAAATCCTGTTTCCTGACTATAACCAAAGGCCGGTAATGGTAAAAAGCTCGCTTTACGTGTAGTATCTTTTTCGTTTGAGAGCATTTTCCTGATCAGTTTCATCTGTGCGAATGAACTTCCTGAAATGAGCGCAAGTAAAATAATTAGACAGTATTTTTTCATCAAGGCAAAGAAAGGGAAATTTAGTTATAGTTCATTCGTTCACTGGTCATTTGTTCATTGGTAACTGCCAACTATATTAATTATGGTTAGTGTTTATGCGGGTACAGTAACATTTGGGGTTATACAGTCCCGCCTCCGCTTCTGCTCCAATGAAACCTGTAAAACAAGCAGGTACACAGTAAAAAATAAAACAGACAGGGAGCATCTCGCTACTGTTGGGTTTAGGTGGCTTGGCTTGTTCATGCTATTGGAGCTTGTAGCGTATCATGATACAGCTTATTGAGGATGGGGTAAGGGAAGTTTAGTAGTAACACAACATGGCCCACCTAAACCGGATTGACGGGAAAAGCCCACAGGTGAGGCACGAACCGAGGACTTGTACCAGAAAGCCGGACTACCTTTAATAATAGCTACTGTTATTGCTTTTCAAAAAAATAGATGTGATTGTTTATTTGCATGAAGATCCTTCGACTATGCTCAGGATGACAATCGTGGGAGAAAATTTATCTGGTATAACTAACTAAGGGATGCCGACTCGGGACGGTGGACTAATACAATCGCTTTTACGTTTTCACCTTTCGGCCTAAATACCTATTTTTGCGGCAAATAATACAAAACGAAATGAGCAATACAAGAGGACCAATATCTCAGTTTATGGAGCGTAATTACCTCCATTTTAATGCAGCGGCAATGATGGATGCAGCTAAAGGATACGAAACGCATTTAGACGAGGGTGGTAAAATGATGATCACACTTGCTGGTGCTATGAGTACTGCAGAATTGGGAATTTCACTTGCAGAGATGATTCGCCAGGATAAAGTGGCCATTATTTCTTGTACTGGTGCAAACCTTGAAGAAGATATTATGAACCTGGTAGCACATTCACATTATAAACGTGTACCAAACTATCGCGATTTAAGTCCGCAAGACGAATGGGACCTTTTAGAGAACCATTACAACCGTGTTACAGATACTTGTATCCCTGAAGAAGAGGCTTTCCGTCGTTTACAGAAACATATCCATAAAATATGGAAAGATGCAGACACTGCTGGCGAAAGATATTTTCCGCATGAGTTTATGTACAAAATGCTTTTAAGCGGCGATTTGGAGCAATATTACGAAATCGATCCTAAAAACTCATGGATGCTTGCTGCGGCAGAAAAGAATTTACCAATTGTGGTACCTGGATGGGAAGATTCTACTATGGGTAATATTTTTGCCTCATATGTAATGAAAAATGAATTGAAAGCCAGTACAATGAAAAGCGGTATCGAATATATGGGCTGGTTGGCCGATTGGTATATTGCAAACAGTGGAGGGAAAGGAATTGGTTTCTTCCAGATTGGTGGTGGTATTGCCGGCGATTTCCCGATCTGTGTGGTACCAATGCTTTATCAGGATATGGAAATGGAAAATATTCCTTTCTGGAGTTATTTCTGTCAGATCTCAGATTCGACTACTTCTTATGGCTCATACTCTGGTGCCGTACCGAACGAAAAGATTACCTGGGGTAAGCTGGATATCCACACGCCAAAATTTATCGTAGAAAGTGATGCAACAATTGTAGCACCGCTAATGTTTGCGTGGATATTAAAACAATAATTGCAAGAAATAAATAAACCAAATTGGTTTTTGGTATGCCCATTTGAGATAACCTATCAAAAATGGGCATTTTTATTGGTTTAGTGGCTTGAAATAACATTTGTTTAGAATGATTATAAATTGTATTTCCAGTCACTATTATGTCATGGGATTTATTAATAAGTTATACTTTTGTTCAAGTTTTGGTGGAGCTACCCCTAGTTCAGCATCAATTTCACAACAAAAAGTAAATTAAATAAGTATAAAGTGTTCATTATGAGAGATATCTCGATGATTTTAAAAAGCGTTTGGAAGTCGTTATTCGTGTTTTCAGCAATTTCCGTAATAGCGGTTTCTACCGTAAATGCGCAGGATGCTAAAGAAGGAAGAACGCTTTTCAAAGCAAAATGTTCTTCGTGTCACGCGTTAGATCACAAAGTTGTTGGTCCGGCATTAACTGGAGTAAGCGATCGTCACCCTGAAGCATTCTTGTTAAAATGGATCCCGAACAACGCGGCAATGATTGCTGCAGGTGATCCGGCTGCTGTTAAATTATTTAACGATAATGGTAAAGTAGCAATGACTACCTTCCCTGAGTTAGATGAGGCGAAAGTAAAAGATATCTTAGCTTACATTAAAGAAGGCGAGCCAAAGCCAGCTGGCGATGCAGCAGTTTCTGCAGCACCAAAAGAGGATAAAACTTCGGGTTTATCAATTGCTGGTATTGTAGCCATTGTTGTATTAGCGATTGTTATTTTAGTAATTTTAGGTCGTGCATCTAAATTATTAGAGCGTTTAATTCTACAAAAACAAGGTATCGAGATTGAAGAAGATGTGCCATTAAAAGTTGGTGTGCGCAAAATGTTCAAAAACAAGAAGTTCGTAATGTTCTTTATTTTGTGTTTGATCATCTGTTTAGGTTCGTTCGGTTGGATGGGCATGTGGAATACTGGTGTTCATACCGGTTACCAACCAGTTCAGCCAATTAAATTCTCGCACGAGTTGCACGCAGGTATCAATCAGATCGATTGTCAGTATTGCCACTCTGGAGCATTCAAATCTAAAAATGCATCTATTCCATCATTAAATGTTTGTATGAACTGCCATAAAGCGGTACAGGCAAGAGATAAATATGATGGTGAGATTTCTCCTGAGATCAAAAAAATCTACAATGCTTTAGGTTACGATCCGGAAACACAGAAATATGATGAAAGTAAAGCTAAACCAATGGAGTGGGTACGTGTACACAATCTACCTGATTTTGCTTACTTCAACCACTCTCAGCACGTAGTTGTTGCTGAAGATGCAATCCGTAAAGCAAAAGGATTACAACCAAACGAGCCTGTGTGTTTCGCTTGTCACGGTCCGGTTAATACCATGGAAGAAATTTACCAATATTCTCCATTAACCATGAAATGGTGTATTAACTGCCATAAAGAAACAGATATTTCTGGTCAGAAAAACAATGCTTTCTACGCTAAGGTTATCCAAGCGCACGAAAAAATTAAAAAAGGCGAGAAAATTACACCAGCTTTATTGGGTGGTTTAGAGTGTGGTAAATGCCACTATTAATAGATTAGAGTTTAGTAAGAACGTTCGATAAACAGTAATATAGCTTAAATGGAAAGCAATAAAAAATACTGGAAAGGCTTAGAGGAGTATAACAATACACCCGATTTTGTTAAGAATAACAAAAACGAATTCGCCGAGCCACTTCCAATAGAAGATGTTTTAAATGAAGCAGGGTTAAGTACCGTTACCCCACGCCGCGACTTTTTAAAGGCGTTAGGTTTTGGTTTAGGTGCGGTTACATTAGCTGCCTGCCAAAGTACACCGTTAAAAAAATCAATTCCTTATCTGGTAAAACCTGAAGAAGTAACTCCAGGTATTCCTAACTATTATACTTCTAGCTTTAATGGCCAGAGTATTTTGGTTAAAACAAGAGAAGGCCGTCCGATTAAAATTGAACCAAATCCTAATGCGGGTCAGTTTAACTGCGGTACCGATGCAAGAGCGCAGGCTTCTGTATTAGATTTATACGATGTATCTAAACTAAAAGCACCTGCTACAGTAAAAGGTGGGCAGGTTGAAGAAACTACCTGGGCAAAAATCGACAGCTATGTAAAAGGCGAGTTGGCAAAAGCACAGGCTGGTGGAAAGAAAATCCGTATTGTAGCATCAACGGTAAATAGCCCATCAACTAATGCAGTAATTGCACAGTTTGTGACCAAATACCCTGCTGCTAAATTGGTTCAGTATGATGCGGTTTCTTATACTGGTATTATCCAGGCTAACCAAAACAGTTTTGGTAAAGCCGTTTTACCTAAATACAATTTTGATAAGGCCGATTTAATTGTAAGTTTCAGTGCCGATTTCTTAGGTACATGGATTAGCGGAGAAGAGTTTACTGCTCAATATACAGCTAACCGTAACTACAAATCGTTAGCAAATAAAAAAATGAGCCGCCACATTCAGTTCGAAAGTGGAATGAGCTTAACAGGTACCAATGCAGATACCCGTATTCCGGTTAAATTATCAGAAGAAGGTCCTGCATTAATCGCTTTATACAACGCAATTACTGGTCAGGCTTTACCTGGAGGAACATTAGGTAATAATGCTACAGCTGATAAAGTAATTAAATTGGTTGCTAAAGAATTATTGCAAGCTAAAGGTAAAGGCCTTGTAGTTTGTGGTTCGAACGATGTTTCTACACAAATTTTAGTAAATGCCATTAACGCCGCTATCGGAAGTTATGGTATTACTATCGATTTAGATAATCCTTGCTACTTATATGCTGGTAACGATGCCGAATTTAATGGTTTAGTTGCTGAAATGGGTCGTGGCGAAGTTGGTGCAGTTTTATTCTTAAACAGCAACCCTGCTTACGATGCTGCAAACCCGAAAGCATTTACTGATGCTTTAGCTAAAGTTCCGGCAAAAATTTCATTCTCAGACCGTGCTGATGAAACGGCTACGCTTTGTGATGCAATTGCCATTAACCACAACTACTTAGAATCATGGGGTGATGCAAACGCTTACGAAGGATATTATTCTATCGTTCAGCCAACCATTAACCCAGTTTTCAATAGCCGTCAGGCAGAAGAAAGTTTATTAACCTGGGCTGATGCTCCTGTTAAAGATTACTATCAGTTTGTTCGCAGCAACTGGGAAGCTAAAGTATTACCAGCTGCAGGTTTGAAATGGGAAGAGGTGTTAGAGAAAGGTGTGGTTACAACAGCTGCAAAAGCTGCTGCTGCTTACAGCTTCACTTTATCGTTAGCTGCAGTAGCTACTTCAATTACCAATAGCAGCAAAGCTTTGGCTAAAGAAGTAGAGTTACAGGTTTACGAAAACATCCCGATGCGTGATGGTAAGAATGCCAACAACGCGTTCCTGCAAGAGTTACCTGATCCAGTTTCTAAAGTAACCTGGGATAACTTTGTTGCCATTGCACCAAAATTTGCTGAAAAATTAAAGGTTAAAGAATTTGATGTTGTAACTGTTAAAGCCAGCAACGGATATTCAGTAGATCTTCCGGTATTGATCCAACCAGGACAAGCACAAGGAACTGCATCTATCGCCGTAGGTTATGGCCGTACCAAAACTGGTAAAGCCGGTAACGATGTAGGTAAAAATGCTTTCCCTTTTGTTTCTTTTGTTAATGGAACAATGCAATACGCTACTTCGGTAACCATCACTCCAACAGGTGGATACTACGAATTGGCTCAAACACAAACTCACCACTCTTTCGAAGGTCGTGCAGTGATTAAAGAGGCTACCTTTAAGGAGTACCTGAAAAATCCTGGAGCGGGCAACGAAAAGGGCGAGCATAAAGATTACGATCTTTGGGATCAATATGAAAAACCAGGTAACAACTGGGTTATGGCAATCGATTTGAATGCCTGTACAGGTTGTGGTTCTTGTATTGTTGCTTGTAACGTAGAAAATAACATTCCTGTTGTAGGCCGTGATGAGGTTCGCCGTCGTCGCGAAATGCACTGGATCCGTATCGACCGTTACTATAGCTACGAAACTAAGGATGGTGATGTAACGAGAGAGAAAGAAATTGCTAAGTTAGAAGACTTAGATCACGTTTCTGTTGTTCACCAACCAATGTTGTGCCAACACTGTGATCACGCACCTTGCGAAACAGTTTGTCCGGTATTGGCAACTGTACACTCAAGTGATGGTTTAAACCACATGGCTTATAACCGTTGCGTAGGTACACGTTACTGTGCAAATAACTGTCCGTACAAAGTGCGTCGTTTCAACTGGTTTAACTACTGGAACGATTCACGTTTCGATAACTATTTAAATAACGAGTTTACTCAATTAGTTTTAAACCCTGATGTAACTACACGTTCTAGAGGGGTAATGGAAAAATGCTCTATGTGTATTCAACGTATACAAGGTGGCAAATTACAAGCTAAATTGGAGAAACGTCCATTAAAAGATGGCGATATTAAAATGGCTTGTCAGGAAGCTTGTTCAGCAAATGCAATTGTATTTGGTGATGCAAACGATCCAAATTCAGAGGTTTCAAAAGCATTACGTTCTGAGCGTATCTACTACGTATTAGAAGAGATCAATGTGAAACCGGGTATCGGCTACATGACAAAAATTAGAAATACAGATACAACAGTGCAAGCGTAAGCTTTAGTATAAAGAAAATACAAATTATGTCAGGACATAACGAATCAATACTTAGAGAACCATTAATTACCGGAGATAACATCACGTATGCAAAAATTACAGATGATATTTTAAGTCCGGTAGAGAACAAGCCAAACAAGGCTTGGTGGATTGGTTTCATCGTTGCCGCATTAGGTGCTTTACTTTGGGTAGTAGCAGTAAGCTACACTTTCTGGAATGGTATCGGATCATGGGGTTTAAATAAAACAGTTGGTTGGGCTTGGGATATCACCGGTTTCGTATGGTGGGTAGGTATCGGTCACGCTGGAACACTAATTTCGGCAGTACTATTACTTTTCCGTCAGAACTGGCGTAACTCCATCAACCGTTCGGCAGAGGCGATGACTATCTTCGCCGTTATCTGTGCCGCTACTTATGTGGTATCGCACATGGGCCGTCCATGGTTAGCTTATTGGGTTTTACCTTTACCAAACCAATTCGGCTCACTTTGGGTAAACTTTAACTCGCCATTGGTATGGGATATGTTTGCGATCTCTACTTACTTCTCTGTATCATTATTATTCTGGTACACAGGTTTATTACCAGATATCGCTACCATCCGCGACCGTGCAGTGGGTACACGTAGAAAAATCTATTCTATCTTCTCTTTTGGATGGAGTGGAAGTGTTAAAACCTGGCAACGTTTCGAAGCGGTGTCGTTAATCTTAGCAGGTATCTCTACGCCACTTGTACTTTCGGTACACACCATTGTATCAATGGACTTTGCAACATCGGTAATTCCAGGATGGCACACTACCATCTTCCCTCCATACTTCGTGGCGGGAGCGATCTTCTCAGGATTTGCGATGGTATTAACTTTATTGTTGGTTGCACGTAAAGTATTGGGATTAGAAAACTACATCACCATGTTCCACATCGAGTCGATGAATAAAATCATCATCTTAACCGGATCAATCGTAGGTGTGGCTTATTTAACTGAGTTCTTCATCGCTTGGTATTCAGGTTCTGAGTATGAGCAATACGCATTTATCAACAGATCTACTGGTCCTTACTGGTGGTCGTACTGGATGATGATGACTTGTAACGTAATCTCTCCACAGTTGTTATGGTTCAAAAAGATCCGTTTAAGCATTAAAGCTACCTGGATTTTATCAATCGTAGTAAACGTAGGTATGTGGTTTGAGCGTTTCGTAATTATCGTTACTTCATTACACCGCGATTACATTCCATCAAGTTGGGCAATGTTCTATCCAACATGGGTTGATATCAGTGTATTCGTAGGTTCAATTGGTTTATTCTTTACCTTATTCTTATTATTCTTAAGAGTATTGCCATCAATCGCTATAGCAGAGGTTAAATTATTATTAAAAACTGCAAGTGAGCAAGCCAAAATGAAACAGATTAAAGAAGGGCATGAGAATAAAGAATACGTTGCAGAATACGTAGAGTCTTTAGAAAAATTTGATAGTGTTAAACAAGAAGATTACGCAAAAATATAACAATGAGTGATATCAAATATATTTTAGGCAGCTTTGGCGATCCTGACGAAATGATGCATGGCATCGAAAAACTTCAGGAAAATAACATCAGCATTTATGATGTATACACACCAATGCCTATACACGGAATAGAAGCCAAATTAGGAATTAAAAGATCTAGAATCGATATCGCAGCATTTTGCTTTGGTATTACCGGTACTTGCTGTGCATTCGCTTTGATTTATTTCTGCGCAGTTATCGATTGGAGAGTAAACATAGGCGGTAAACCATCATTTGCATTACCGGATTTTATTCCGATAATGTTCGAGCTTACAGTATTATTCTGTGCTTTCGGTATGGTGTTAACTTATTATGCATCTACTCACTTATTTCCAGGAAGAGCACCAAGAGTAATGGATTTACGTGCTACTGATGATCGTTTTGTTATTGCAGTTGATGCAAAAGACAATGTAGAACATACTGTAATTGATGGATTATTAAAAGATGCAGGTGCTTTAGAAATAAAGTATAATGAAAGGAAGTACATTAGCTATGAATAAGAATAAATTTGTTTACACAGCGTTTTTAGCTATCGCTTTTGCAGCTACCTTTTCTGCTTGTAAAGATAAACGCAGTACTGGCTTAGAATATGCCAGAAACATGTATGATCCGATTGCTTACAATCCGGACCAACCAAACAAAAATTTTAAAGATGGTAAAACAGCCCAGTTGCCACCTGCACATACTAAACCGGTAGGTTTTACTGAATATGATGAGTATCCTAATACAAAAGAAGGATATGAGGCAGCAGGTGTGAGCATGGTTAACCCTTTACCAGTAGATACTGTTAATTTAGCTCAGGGTAAACACTTATTTACCGTTTTCTGTAGCCCTTGCCACGGAGAAAAAGGCGATGGACAGGGACACTTAGTTAAAATTGAGAAATTTAGTGGTGTACCTGCTTATCAGACAGGTTCCTCATCTAGAGGTGGTAACATGGCCGATCTTACCGCAGGTAAAATTTACCATACCATTACTTATGGTGTAAATAACATGGGCTCGCATGCTTCGCAAATCTCACCAACAGATCGTTGGAAAGTGGTGATGTATGTTCAACAATTACAAAAAGGACAATAGTAAAGCAAATATAAATGGGAACTCACAATATTAATTTTAGTGAACAGTTTGAGTTTACAGGTAAAGTAAAAACATTAAGCATCGTTGGTATCGCACTAGGTATCGCAGCTATTGCTTATGGGTTTTTAGCTGGGGATAAAGTGATGCACGAGCGTACTTTTGCTAACCTGTTGCTTATGGCATATTACTTTGCATGCGTTTGTATGTCGGGTACATTTTTCCTGGCTGTTCAATATGTAGCTCAGGCAGGTTGGTCTGCATCAATTTTACGTGTACCGCAGGCTATGGCAAAAACTTTGCCTATTGCAGCTGTAATACTCATTGTCGTAATTTCGGCAGGTTTGTACACACATAACTTATACCACCACTGGCATGCAGAGGGTTTAACCGTAGAGGGTAGCCCTAATTACGATGCCATTATTGCTGGTAAATCGGTATTCTTAAATGTGCCTTTCTTCTTAGGCCGCCAAGTGGTGTTCTTAGGTATCTACAGTATATTTTCGATCATGTTTGTTAAGTTTTCTTATAATGAAGATTTAGCAGGTGGTTTAAATTCGTACAGAAAAAGCTTTAAAAACGCTTGTATCTTCCTGGTAATTTATGGTTTTACCACTCCAGTATTTGCCTTTGATACTATCATGTCGTTAGAAGCACACTGGTTCTCAACCATGTTCGGTTGGTATAACTTCGCCGCTATGTGGGTAAGCAGTTTAGCTACTATTGCAATTATTCTTATTTTATTAAGAAGAGCGGGTTATATGCAATGGGTTAACAATAGCCACTTGCACAATTTAGGCCAGTTTATTTTTGGTTTCTCTATCTTTTGGACATATGTATGGTTTGCTCAATTCTTATTGATCTACTATGCAAACATGCCTGAAGAAACGGTATATTTCTACAAGCGCTTTGAGTACTACAAGTTTTGGTTTTTCTTAAACCTTGCCATGAACTTCTTAGCACCAGTATTATTATTAATGGATAGAGATAACAAAAGAACAGATGCAAAATTATTGTTCGTTGCTATCGTGGTATTGTTAGGTCACTGGGTAGATTATTACCAAATGATTATGCCAGGAACGGTAGAAGAAGGGCATAATGGTTTCGGTATCATTGAAATAGGTACTGCATTAGGTTTCGTAGGATTGTTTACCTTTACGGTTTTAACATCATTAAGCAAAAAACCTTTAATTGCAAAGAACCACCCATTATTACAAGAAAGTTTGCATCATCAACTGTAGAGGTGATAAGATAAAGCAAATATTTAATTATTATTATAATTAGCAGTACAGCGTACTACTTTTAAGAAAATGAGTTTAAGAAAGTTTATAACGAATAAAACGACCGCAGCTTTAGCAGTATTGATTACTGTTTTTGCAAACACTAGCGTATTTGCGCAAGATGCAGCAGGTGCTGCCGCGGCACCGAAAGTTGATATGGGCGAGGTTTATAAATCGGTAATATTTTATATTCTGGTTTTCCTTGCTGTATGCTTATTCATTGCAATTATTGGTAAAGCAATAAAAGTGTATGAGTTAAGCCGCGAAGCACAAGGCAAACCTGTTGGCATTAACTGGAACAGGGTTCACGCAAGTTTATTTGCGCTGTTTTTGGTGATCGGTTTGTATGGTGTATATTGGGAATATACAGTGCATGGGTCAATGTTACTTCCTGATGCAGCATCTGAGCACGGAAAGAAAATTGATAAGATGTTTAATTTAACATTAATCATTACCACTATTGTATTTGTCGTTACACATATCTTATTGTTCGGATTTTCTTATATCTATAAATATTCTGCTAAAAGAAAAGCTTACTACTATCCACACAATAATACAATTGAAAAAATCTGGACGATTATTCCGGCTTTAGTATTAACTGTTTTGGTATTAATGGGTTTCTTAACCTGGAGATCTATTTTCTTCAAAGTCGAAGATCCAAACCACAAGCCTTTACAGATAGAAGTTACTTCTGAGCAGTTTAAATGGTCTATCCGTTACCCTGGAGCAGATGGTATAGTTGGGAACAAAAACTACAAATTAACTACAGCTACTAACCCATTGGGTATTGATTTTAAAGATATCAACTCTCGTGATGACGAAATGGCTGATGAGATGGTGATTCCTGTTGGTAAACCGGTTAAACTGATTTTAACCAGTAAAGATGTAATTCACAGTTTTTACATGCCACACTTCAGAGTACAGTTAAACACAGTACCGGGTATGCGGGTTTTCTTTGAGTTTACGCCTACAAAAACTACTGCAGAAATGCAGCAAGAAACTAACGATCCTAACTTCAAGTACCTTTTCTTCTGTGCTAAAATCTGTGGATCTGGTCACTACAATATGCAAAAGGTTGTACGTGTAGTTTCTGAGGCCGAGTATAAAACTTGGATAGCTGAACAGAAAACATACTTAAACGATGATTTAAGAAAACAATTTAATTTGCCAGTGGCACCTGCAGCTGTAAAATCAGTAGCAGATTCAGCAGCTAAAGATTCAGCAGCTGTAAAAACTAACCAAATGGCTTTAAATAAATAATATTAAGCAGGAGCGAACGAATTATGTCAACAATAGCATTACACGACGAACACAATCACGATCACGCTGATCATGGGCATCATAAAGAGACTTTGATTTCAAAGTATATCTTTAGTATGGATCATAAAATGATTGCTAAGCAATTTTTGATTACCGGTATTATCATGGCGGTAATAGCAATGGGCTTATCAATTTTATTCCGTATTCAATTGGCATGGCCAGATCAAAACTTCCCATTCTTAGAAACATTTTTAGGTAAATGGGCTGAAGGTGGTCGTATTAAACCCGATTTCTACCTTGCTTTGGTAACCATTCATGGTACCATTATGGTATTCTTTGTACTAACCGCCGGGTTGAGTGGTACATTTAGTAACTTACTTATTCCACTTCAAATTGGGGCAAGAGATATGGCTTCGCCATTCTTAAACATGCTTTCATACTGGTTCTTTTTTATGGCCTGTGTGATCATGATGTCATCATTCTTTATCCAAACAGGTCCTGCATCTGGTGGTTGGACGGTTTATCCACCGTTATCTGTTGTTGCCAAGGCAATGCCAGGATCGGGATTGGGTATGACTTTGTGGTTAGTGAGTATGGTACTTTTCGTAGCATCATCTTTAATGGGTGGTATTAACTATGTAAGTACAGTTTTAAACATGCGTACTAAAGGTATGGACCTTTGGAAAATGCCATTAACCATCTGGGCTTTCTTTTTGACTGCTATTTTAGGTATTTTATCATTCCCTGTTCTTGTAGCTGGTGTGGTATTAATGGTATTCGACCGTAGTTTTGGAACTAGTTTCTATTTGTCGGATATTGTAATGGGTACTGATATTTTACCAAACGAAGGTGGTTCTCCAATTTTATGGCAACACTTATTCTGGTTCTTAGGTCACCCTGAGGTATATATCGTAATTATGCCGGCATTGGGTATTTCATCTGAGGTTATCTCTGTAAACTCGCGTAAACCGATCTTCGGTTACCATGCAATGGTTTACTCATTAATTGGTATTACAGTATTATCGTTCATCGTTTGGGGTCACCACATGTTTGTAACCGGTATGAACCCATTGTTGGGAGGTGTGTTTATGATTACTACGTTGATCATTGCAGTACCATCGGCAGTAAAAACCTTTAATTATTTAGCAACATTATGGCGTGGTAACATCCGTTTCACTCCAGCAATGTTATTCGCTATCGGTTTGGTATCATTCTTTATCTCTGGTGGTTTAACTGGTATCTTCTTAGGAAATGCATCGTTAGATATTAACTTACACGATACCTATTTTGTTGTTGCTCACTTCCACCTGGTAATGGGATCTGCAGCAATCTTCGGTATGCTTGCAGGTGTTTATCACTGGTTCCCTAAAATGTTCGGTAGAATGATGAATGCTAAATTAGGATATTTACACTTCTGGTTAACTTTTATTGCAGCTTACCTGGTATTCTTCCCACTTCACTTCTTAGGTTTAGATGGTGTACCTCGTCGTTACTATGCATTTACCGAATTTGAGTTTATGAAAAAATGGTTAACGGTTAACGTATTTGTAACATGGGCAGCTATTATGGCAGCACTTGCTCAGGTAGCGTTCTTATTTAACTTCTTTTACTCAATATTCAAAGGAAAAGTATCTCCTCAAAACCCTTGGGAAGCTAATACATTAGAATGGACTGCACCAGTTGAACACTTACATGGTAACTGGCCAGGAGAAATCCCAACTGTTTACAGATGGCCTTACGATTATAGTAAACCAGGACATGATGCAGACTTTATCCCTCAAACTGTTCCTTTCTCTCAAACGATGAGCTCTAATTTACCTCACGATTTTGAAGGAAATGAAGAAGCGGAAAAAATACAGCAGGATTGGGAATTAGCTAACCCTGTTGCAGAAAACAAAGGCTAGTTTAAGCTAAAATAAAATTTTAAAAGGGGTATCTGATTAAGTTTCTGCTTATCCGGATACCCTTTTCATCTTAATAGATATATGGTCAGCAGATCAGAACAACGTTTCATTAGCATTAATCTGATAACCATCGTAGTTACACTATTGGTTATACTTGCCGGTGGTATTGTACGCAGTACCGGATCAGGTATGGGTTGTCCGGATTGGCCAAAATGTTTCGATCGTTATATCCCGCCAACTGATGTATCGCAGCTTCCTGCTAACTATAAAGAAAAATACGTTGCAGGTAGGTTAAAAAAGAATGAGAAATTTGCCAAATACTTGGAAAGTATGGGTAAAGTAGCCTTAGCTGATAGTATTAGGCACGATAAAAGTATAACCGTACCTGAAGAGTTTAATCCAACTAAAACCTGGACTGAATACTTGAACAGATTGGCTGGGGTAGCAGCTGGAATATTCCTGTTTTTAACAGTAGTTTATTCTTTTGCCTACCGTAAAACAGCCAAACGCATTATTGTACTCAGTATTTTAAATCTTTTTGTAGTAGGCTACCAAGGTTGGTTAGGTTCGATAGTAGTTTCTACCAACCTAACGCAATGGGTGGTAACTGTACACATGTTATTGGCATTAGTTATTTTAGCGATATCTATTTATACCTATAATTACGCAAAGCAATTAAACAAAGCGCCTTCTGTAATTATGTACCGTATAGCGTGGCTAAAGGGATTTTTGTTCTTTACCCTTGTAATTAGTATCGTTCAAATTGTTTTAGGAACCGAGGTTAGAGAAGCGGTAGATGTGATTGCAAAATCGCTTTCTTACGGAAGCAAGCATACATGGATTTCGAAAGTAGGAGAAGTATTCTCTTATCACCGTGATTTAGCTATTCTCGTAGTAATTGCCAATGCAGTAGTGTATAAAATGGTTATCGACCGTTTTAGTGGTAAAGCTGCACCGTTGTTAACCGCAAGGTTTATGTTAATAACGCTCCTCATACAGTTATTAAGTGGTTTTGCATTAGCATATATAGCTTTTCCATCGGCAGCGCAGGCATTGCATATTTTGTTCTCTACGCTGTTATTTAGTTTACAGTTTTACCTGTACTTATTGGTTTACCGAACAAGTACATATAAACAATAATATTTAAGAAAATTGAAACAATATCTTTCAGATTTTTCTAAACTTATCAAATTCAGGCTATCGTTTACGGTAGTGTTTTCGGCATCCATCTCTTTTTTGATCGGACAGAAAATGCAGGTAGGGAGAGGTCATATTCCTACTATTGATTGGGGAAACTGGTTAATCTTAATTGCTGGTGGTTTTTTAGTAACCGCTGCTGCAAACTGCTTTAACGAAATTATAGAGAAAGACCTGGATAAGTTAATGTCGCGGACTAAAGACCGTCCTATGCCAGCAGGTAGAATGACTACTGGACAAGGATTAATTTTAGGCGTGTTTATGGCATTTTTAGGTACCTGGTTATTGGGACATTTAAACCTCGAAACCGGTCTGTTATCCGTATTTTCGATCCTGTTATATGCTTTTGCCTATACACCATTGAAAAGAAAATCGCCGATTGCTGTTTTTGTAGGTGCAATACCCGGAGCTTTGCCACCACTTATCGGTTATTTAGCTGCCTTTGGTAGTTTAAAGTCTGAAATGTTTTATGCAATCGACTACAATATTGCCGTTATTTTATTCCTGATCCAGTTTGTATGGCAGTTCCCTCATTTTTGGGCCATTGCCTGGGTGTTGGATGATGATTATAAAAAAGCTGGTTTCAGGTTGTTACCAACCAAAAAAAGAGATAAAACATCGGCATTGCTTACTTTTTTAAGTACGCTGATTTTAATTCCGGTAAGTTTATTGCCAACCATTTATGGTTTTGGCGGTTATTACATTGCAGGTTTATCCTTAATAGCCGGATTGATATTTAGCTGGCTGGCTTTTAAACTTTTAATGAACAGAGAACTGATTGATGCAAAGAAAGTGATGTTCTGTTCGTTTTTTTACATCCCGGCCGTACAGTTGGGTTTATTATTAAATTTTATAGCAAAATAACTTATGGTTATCACAATGGAAAAAATCCAGGATACATTTGATCCAAAACCCAGAAAGTTTATTGTTTGGCTATTTGTAGTATCATCTAGCATTATGTTTGGGGGCTTTACCAGTTATTACCTGGTGTTTGCCGCATCTAAAGGTAAAGGGCATGGTTTAGTATTGCCCGACGCATTTATTTACTCGAGCATGGTGATTATAGCAAGCAGTATACCCCTGTTTTTAGCGGCTAAGGCGCTACGCAAACTTAATTTTAGCTTACAGCGTAACCTGCTTTGGGTTACCGTTATATTGGCCATAGCTTTTGGCGTAATGCAGTTTAATGCATGGGGAAGCATGGTAAGAACAGGGGCTACCTTAGTAGGTAATAATGCCGCCATTTCTTTTATTTATGTGGTATCGGGTATGCACTTATTGCATATTATTGCAGGGGTTGGCCTTATTATTAATGCTTTAGCAGGTAGCTATAAAGGCCTTCCTGTTGCCAAAGTCCAGTATAGAATGCAAATCGCTTCTATTTTTTGGCATTTTATAGATATATTATGGATATATCTGTATGTTTTTTTACTTTTGAACCGTTAAATTTGTTAACAAACTATTATACTATTTCCAAATGAATGCAGTATCACAATTAGATCAAGTTAAAACCGGACCATGGAATGGTGGTCGTTCTCCGTGGTCGGTAGAATATGGTAAAATCATGATGTGGTTTTTCCTTTTGTCAGATGCTTTTACCTTTTCATCTTTATTGATCTACTACGGCGCTCAGCGTTTTTCTAAATTAACATGGCCAGCTCCAGATAAGGTTTTCCAATCTATCCCAGGTATTGCAGAACATGGCGCTCCATTGGTTTTCGTAGGTATCATGACGTTTATCTTAATCATGAGTTCGGTAACTATGGTTTTAGCTGTAGAGGCAGGTCACAGACGTTCTAAAAAAGAAGTTATCGGCTGGATGATTGCAACCATCATTGGTGGTTTCATGTTCTTAGGCTGTCAGGCAATTGAGTGGACTCACTTACACCACGATGGTTTCTGGTGGGGACATATTCCTTCGGCAGAAGAATTAAAACACTTTTTCCTTAAGCCAGAAGATGTATCTTTAGTTGCTGCACAACAATTTGCAAACTTATTTTTTACCATTACAGGTTTCCACGGTTTCCACGTATTTAGTGGAGTAATCATTAACATCATTATCTTAATCATGACTATTAATGGAACTTTCGAGAAGAGAGGACATTATTTAATGGTAGAAAAAGTTGGTTTATACTGGCACTTCGTAGATTTAGTATGGGTGTTCGTATTTACATTCTTCTATTTGGTTTAATTTATCATATTATAAAAATATTTTTATGTCAGAGCACACACACACAACAGAAGAACACGGGCACGACGATCACGCAGGTTTATCAAAAGGTAAAATCTGGAAAGTTTTCGGTATACTTTTATTAATCACCGTAATTGAGTTTATCATTGCACTCGTATTAATCCCAAAAGGATATATGACCCAGCATATTGGTAACTATGTATATATCGTATTAACCCTATTAAAAGCATTTTATATCGTAGCATACTTTATGCACTTAAAATATGAGAAATTAGGCTTACAGCTTGCATTAACGGTATCATTTATTTTCATTATTTACTTTATTGTTTTAATGTTAACAGAAGGTGGGTTCTTAAATATCCACATGATGAATCATTAATGAAAAGAAGTCCTATAAAAAAGGTAATAATCCTGGTAAGCATTTTAGCTATACCGGGATTTTTGTTTTTTTACTTATTGCCACACTTCGCTAAAAACCGGTATAAGAGTTTACCAATCTTTGGTGAAAAGATAGTAGCGTCAACTTTCCATAGTGTAAAAGGGAAGAAAATTCCTGATACCATTTATCACCTGGTTCCTGATTTTAAACTTGTAAACCAGCATAAGGATACTGTTACCTGGAAATCGCTGGAGAACAAGATAGTGGTGCTGAATATATTTTATACCGGCGCAAACAATCAAGGAACAAGTAACTACCTTAAAAAACTAGCTGATGGCTATGAGCAGAAACCTTTGGTTAAGTTTTTAAGTCTGTCTGTTGATCCACTTGATGGAAGTAGAATAAGGGATTTTGCCGAACAGTTTAAGGCAAAAGCTGGAAAATGGGATTTTTTGGTAGGTGATACCATTCAAACCTATCCGCTAATTAGAAAAGGTTTGTTACTCGATGTAGTTGCAGATGAAACGAAAGATAAAACAAATTTCATCTTTAGCAATAAAATAGTGCTTATCGATAATTTACACCGTATAAGGGGTATTTATGATGCAGATAGTGCTGAAGCAAATGCTAGGTTGGAAGATGAAATAAAAGTGCTTATAGCCGAATATCTAAGGAATGTTAAAGACGGTAGGTAATTGGTTTAGCGTTCAGACTCCGAAGTCGATACATAAAATAATAATATAAGAGAGATTAAAAAACTCATGGAAAATAGCCCGATTGAGAAAAAATACAGTAAATGGATCATTATCCTATCCATTTTTATTCCTGTTGCAGTAGCATTTTTATTTGTGGTAAAGCTAAAAGATCTTGGTATCGATGCGCCACCCCTGCCTTTTTTGCCGCCTATATATGCTACCATTAATGGGATAACAGCCGTTTTATTAGTAGTGGCCGTATGGGCAATTAAAAACGGCAAAATAAACCTGCATCAAAATTTAATGAAAACAGCTATTGCTTGCTCTTTGTTATTTTTGGTGATGTACATTGCTTATCACATGACTACCCCATCTACCAAATTCGGTGGAGAGGGTACAATTAAATACGTATATTTCTTTATTTTGTTAACGCACATCCTGTTGTCGATAGCCATTATTCCATTGGTATTGGTTACTTATGTAAGAGCACTGGCAGCGCGTTTCGACCGTCATAGAAAAATTGCCAGGATTACTTTTCCACTATGGCTTTATGTTGCAGTAACCGGTGTAGTGGTTTATCTGATGATTTCGCCGTATTATCAATACCAATAGCTTTAGAAGCATTAAACAATAAATGAAGCCTTATCTTAAAAGTAAGGCTTTTATTTTTAATACATTTTTTTGGCGCGCAAAATTTCTTAATCTGTATATTTGGTTATAAAGTTGTATTATGGTTAAACTAAATAGTTTTAGTTTTCTATTAATTTATCTATTACGCCTCGGAAAATGAAATACAAGGCAATTATGATGAAACTAATTTATGGCAGTAAGCAATGTGGATAAAGAACGTGCCCTGATTGATAAAATCGTAGGAGGTGATGAGCAGGCTTTTTCTGTTCTTTTCTTTAAATACCTTCCTGTACTCCAGGTCTTTGCTACTAAGTTTACTAAATCTGATGATGCAGCAGAGGAAATTATTCAAGATTCATTTTTAAGGGTTTGGCTAAATCGCGATAAACTAGCAGAAGTGGATAATGTGAAAGCTTATCTATATAAATATGTTTCTAACGAATGTTTAAGCTACCTACGCAAAAAATTAAAAGAAGATAGAGTTGTTGATGTATTTGTGGCCAAGCAACAAAATAGCCATAACAATACTGTAGAAACGATTAATTTAAATGAGGTAACGAAAATTATTGCTATTGCTGTCGAAAAACTGCCTGATCAACGTAAAAATATATACCAATTGAGCAGGCGCGATGGTAAAACTATACCTGAAATTGCAGAAATACTCAATATCTCACCTAATACGGTTAAAAATGCCCTTGTAATTGCATTGAAATCGATACGTATACACCTCGATCAACACGGAATCGTATTCTTTTTCCCAATTGTTTTTTTCTTTTTGAAAATAAAATAAAAAAAAATAATATCCGAGTAGTCCTAATTTTCTTTTGCTGCTTCTTAGTATCAGAATCTTTATGGAAGAACGTATACATTATCTCTTACAACAGTTTACCGCTAAGACCTTAAGCCAGGCCGAAAGGGAAGAACTTTTAGTTTTGGCGGAAGATAGCACTTCATTGCTTTCTGACGAAATCGTGAAAATGATTATCGAGGAGGAAGAACATGCGGTTAATGTTGTTGATGAAAAATGGAATCCGGTTCTAAATAAAATTCTGGCGGTAGACAAACCAACCGCATCGCCTAAACGGATTTTAATGAACAGCTTAAAATGGGCTGCAGCTGCAGTTGTTTTTATTGTGTTTTCATTTACGGCTTACCTCTCTCTACAGAAAAAGAAAGAGCATGTTTTTGCTACCGACGTGGCGCCGGGAAAAAATAAAGCTATTCTCACCCTGGCAGATGGAAAGAAAATTTCACTTTCAGACGCGATGAAAGGCGATGTGGTTAAAGAGGCTGGTTTCTCTATTACTAAAACTGCCGATGGACAATTGGTGTATAATGTTGCCGGATCAGAAAATGTGAATGATACCAGATTAAATACCATTTCGACTCCAAATGGTGGCGAGTGGCAGATTCAGTTACCCGATGGTTCTACGGTTTGGTTAAATGCAGCATCTTCTATCCAATATTCGTTAAATATCGGAACCGCTAAACAGCGTGTAGTTAAATTAGATGGAGAAGCTTATTTCGAAGTAGCTAAAAATGCAACACATCCTTTTATTGTAGAAACCGATAAACAGTCTGTTGAGGTATTGGGTACGCACTTTAATATTAATAGCTATAAAGATGAAAAGGTAACTAAAACCACTTTGCTCGAAGGAAGTGTACGTGTTTCGCATAATGCGACCAATGAGCATGAGGTGCTTAAACCTGGAGAACAATCGCTGGTATCTGTTTCGGGGATAGCGATAAAAGAAGTAAATGTTGATGAAGCAATAGCATGGAAAAAAGGCTATTTTATGTTTAACAATGAAAGGCAAGAAAGTATTTTACGTAAAGTTGCCCGTTGGTATAATGTAGAAATAGAATATGCAGATGCAGATGCAAAAAATGTAATGTACTACGGAACGGTAAGCCGTTTCGAGAAAATATCGAAAGTGCTAACCAAATTTGAACAAACTGGTGAAGTACGCTTTGATATTAAAGGCAATAAAGTTATTGTCTATAAAGAATAACCGAAAAAAGATGAAGACGTAACTAACCTTTATCTCTAAAAACAAAACTAATTAATCAACAATAACCTAAAAACCACTAACAACTAATGAATATACTTCGACAAAACTCCTGACGATCAAAAGTTGAATAAATAAAAAAGGAGTGCTTGCAACACCCCCTTTATTATCTGTTTAGCTATTCCGTAAACCGGAATCGATTAAAAATCAATTATTTCTTGGATAACCGCGAAACGCTTTTTGGCGTCTAAACTTTATTGCGCTTCGCACAAAAACAGACTATTAAATGTACAAAATTTATATTAGAATTTTATGTACGCATCGACGCTACATACCTAAATTGCTATTGCTTATGAAGTTAGTTACGGTCATATTGCTTGCCTCGTTAATGCAGGTAAGTGCAGCTTCATTTGGCCAGCTGGTTACATTAAAGGAAAAAAATGTGACATTAGAGAAAATGTTCAGGGAAATCAGACAGCAATCTGGTTATGATGTACTGCTCTCTACCAATAAAATAAGCAGTAGCACTACCTTTAATGCAAATTTTAGCAATTCGACCATTGAGGAAGTAATGGCCAAAATTATTGCAGGAAATGATTTAACCTATACCATTGAAGATAAAACCATTTTAATTAAGCCCAAAGACAAATCGTTAATAGATAAAGTGATTGGGTATTTTGTTGCGGTAAAAGTTTCGGGTAAGGTACGTGATAAAAGTGGTGCTGTGATTCCGGGCGTAAGTGTTAGAGAAAAAGGTGCGGCCAATGCGGTATCAACTAATGCGGCGGGTGATTATACCATTTCGGTAAAAGAGGGGGCTGTTTTAACCTTCAATTATATTGGCTATAAAACGCTTGAGGTACCGATCGGTTCCAAAACCGTTATCAATGTTACTTTGGAGGAGGATGCTGCTCAGCTTAAGGAGGTAAATGTAGTTTCAACCGGTTACCAAACGCTTGAGAAGAAAACTTTTACCGGAGCTTCAACACTAATCAAAGCTGCAGATGCCGAAAGAGCCGGGGTTACAGATGTAAGCCGGATGCTGGAGGGCCAGGTAGCTGGGGTAACGATACAAAATGTTTCCGGTACTTTTGGAGCCGCCCCTAAAATCCGTGTTCGTGGCGCAACCTCATTTTCAGGTGATAATAAGCCGCTTTGGGTGGTTGATGGGATTATTTTAGAAGATGTGGTTAATATTTCAAACGAAGCTTTGACTACAGGAGATGCAAGTACACTAATCGGATCATCTGTGGCAGGTTTAAACCCTGATGATATTGAAAGTTTCAACATTCTGAAGGATGCAGCTGCAACTGGTATGTACGGTGCCCGGGCTATGAATGGGGTGATTGTAGTAACGACTAAAAAAGGTAAGTTAACCGAAGGAGCAGCAAAAATCAGCTATAGAGGTAACTTCACAACCTATGCAAAACCAAGTTATGCTGATTTTGATATCCTGAATTCAGCCGATCAGATGGCTGTTCTAATTGAGATGCAAAATAAAGGGTATTATCAGATACCAGAGGCATCGAGAGGAGTTAACGGTGGTCCATTTTATAAAATGTACAACATGTTGTATGATTATAATCCGGCAACCAATTCATTTGCCTTAAAAAATACCAGTGCCGATAAGATCGCTTTTTTAAGCAGGTATGCTAATGCCAATACTGATTGGTTTGATGTATTGTTTAAAAATTCACTGCAACAAGAACATTCTTTAAGTATAAACTCAGGTACCGAAAAGTTTAAAAGTTATGCTTCTACCTCTTTTACGAAAGATAATGGCGTAACAATTGGTAATAGTGTAAGTAGGTTTACAGGAAACTATCGTGCAAACTTTAATTTAACAGATAAATTGAGTGCAGAGCTTTTAAGTACTGGTTCGGTACGTAATCAACAAGCACCGGGCGCAACAGCGCTACAATCTGACCCTGTTTATGGTAATTATTTCCGCAATTTTGATATTAATCCTTATTCATACGCTTTAAATACCAGTAGGATGCTTACGGCTTTTGATGAAAATGGTAATTATGAATATTTTAGACAAAACAGCGCTCCTTTTAGCATACTAAACGAATTAAATACCAATTACCTAAAACTAGGTGTATTAGATTTTAAAGTTCAGGGAAATATCGATTATAAAATCCTTCCTAGCTTAACCTATTCGGTTAATGGTGCTTACCGCTTTGTAAAGTCTGAATCGCAGATTTCTATTTTGGAAAGCTCAAATATGGCTACCTCTTTTAGAACTGTTGATGATGCTACCTCTTCGCAAAGTAATGGAAATCTTTATACGGACCCGGATTTACCAGGAAGTTTACCAATTAGTGTTTTACCGAGTGGTGGTTTTTACAAAACTTCAACCGACAACTTAAAAAGTTATTATTTCAGACAAAACCTTTTGTTTAATAAAACCTTTAACGCCAAGCATAATTTTGTAGCTTTTGGTGCCATGGAAGTTCGTTATATCGATCGTCAAAGAGAAGCTTTTGATGGGGTGGGCTATCAGTTTGATAACGGGGGTTTGGTAACGCCATATTACAAATATTTTAAAGAGGCTGCCGAAGAAGGTAAACCTTACTTTAGTATGGGCAACGAATTTGAAAGATATAGTGCTTTTTTCGGTAATGCAGCTTACACCTATGATGAAAAATACACCGTAAAATTTTCAGGAAGGTATGATGGTTCAAATAAGTTGGGTAGGACAGCTACAGCAAGATGGTTACCAACCTGGAATGTATCGGCCAGCTGGAATATTAGCGATGAGAAGTTTTGGCCAAAAGGCGATATCCTATCAGGTGCTAAATTACGCGGATCATATGGTTTAGTAGCGAGTATTGGTAATGCCACAAACTCTGCAGCAGTGTTTTATAATCAGGTTTCAAGAAGACCTAGTTTAGGAGATCAGGAAGCGCAGATTTTTATTTCTAATTTGGAAAACTCAGAGTTAACCTGGGAAAAAGCTAAGGATTTAAATATCGGTTTAGATTTAGCTTTGTTAAAAAGCAGAATTAATTTCACTGTCGAATATTATAAAAGGAATATTTATGATTTAATCGGTGCGATACAAACCTCGGGTATTGGGGGGGAGTACACCAAAATTGCTAACTATGGAGCCATGTCTGGCCAAGGTTTTGAATTGGCCATTATGGGTAAGGCAATAGATCATCCAAATTTTAAATGGACAACCAATTTTAATTTCGGTATCAACAAAAACAAAGTAAAAGACCTGGAGATCGATCCAAGTATTTTCAAATCTGTCTCTAATAATGGTTCGGCGGTACTTAACTACCCGCAACGCAGTTTGTTCTCTATCCAGTTTGCTGGTTTAAACCATGATTATGGTTATCCAATGTTTTTGGGCACCGATGGTAAACCTACAACTTATGTGAATTTACAGGATGATAACTTACTTCAGCTAAAATATGAAGGACCTTTAGATGCGACATTTGCAGGAGGTTTTTATAACCAGTTTTCTTATAAGAATTTAACATTATCAGCTTTACTTGGATTTTCTGCCGGAAATGTGATCAGGTTAAATCCTAATGTAAAAAGCAATTTTAACGATATATCTGCGATGAGCCGTGATGAACTGAACAGATGGGTAATGCCAGGCGATGAAAAGTTTACTACTGTTCCTGCCATCTTAGATCCGCTTTCTGCTTCTAAAATTGTAGATTCTAAAGGTGCTGTAGTTGATGTAAGATACCCTTATAATTTATATAACTTTTCGACCGAGCGTGTAGCAAAAGGAGATTATATCAAACTAAGACAAATATCTTTAAGTTATAACCTGCCTAAGAGTATTTATTCTAAACTCGGCATGTCTGCAGCTTCAGTTTCGCTTGTAGGTAATAACCTATTGCTGCTTTATTCAGATAAAAAATTAAATGGTCAGGATCCTGAATTCTATAATTCAGGTGGTGTAGCCTTACCAGTTGCCAGACAATACACCTTATCATTAAAAGTTGGGTTTTAATTGAAGGAAATTATGAAATTAAATAAAATATCACTCAGTATAGTTGCCCTTGCATTGTTGTTCTCAATGCCATCGTGCAAAAAATATTTAGAACAAGTCCCAGATAATCGTGCAGAAATTAATACTGTTGAGAAGCTGTCTCAGTTGGTTTCAACTGCCTATCCATCAAGAGATTATTTGACATTTACAGAAGCTTCCTCAGATAATGCTGAAGATAAGGGAGCTGGTATTGGTACTACTAATGATGCTATTGATATCCCTTATGCTTGGCAAGATTTAATTGGTGATGGGACCAATACATCTACTGCATATTGGAATGCATGTTATGAAGCAATTGCATCTGCTAATCAGGCTTTGGAGTCTATTGAAACTAATAATCTTGGTGCAGGAGCATTACCTTATAAAGGTGAAGCTTTAGTTTGTAGAGCTTACGCACATTTTATGCTGGTTAATTTGTTTGCGAAGCCTTATCAAATTGATGGAGCAAATGATTCTCCGGGTATTCCTTATGTTGACAAGCCAGAAACAAAAGTAATACAGCCCTATAGCAGAGGTACTGTTGCCACTACTTACGCGAGGATTAAGGAAGATTTGGAAACTGGAATGAAATTACTTTCAGCATCAGCTTATAAAGTTCCAAAATACCATTTTACACCAGCCGCTGCACATGCTTTTGCTGCTCGTTTCTATTTGTTTATGGGCAAATGGCAACAAGTTATTGATCACGCTACTTTGTGTGTGCCTGCTAATGATTTCGTAAACAATATACGCCCGGTTTCTACTACATTAAGAACCTATACAGCTGAAGAACACAGGACAAATTATATGGGTAGCGGACAGAAATATAATCTGTTGTTAATTGGGACTTACTCTACCTATGCCCGTTTTACTAGTCCACGCCATGGCTTTGGTGCAAAATTGCAGAAAATGTTTTCTGCGGCAGGGAATATTACAGGTAAAACGTTGGCCAATTCTATATTACAGTATAGTGTACCAAACTATACCATGTATAAATTTAAAGAAAATTTCTTTTATACAAGCCCTGATATAGGTTACCCTTATCTCACATTTGCAGCATTTACAACAGATGAAGCTTTGATGAACAGAGCTGAGGCTTATGCTGAACTGGGTATGAATGATCAGGCATTGAAGGATATCAACGATTTTTACAGTGTGCGAATAGTGGGATATAGCCCGGCTAACGATGCAATTAACTTAACAAAAATTGCTAATTATTATCCAAGTATTTCCAGTCCAAAACAAGGCCTGATTAAGACTATTTTAGACGCTAAAAAAGCCGAATTTTTACAGGAAGGCTTAAGATGGTTTGATATTATCCGTCGTGATTTAACTGTTGTTCATAATACAATAGATATTACTGCTGTTGAAACTTTTGCAGAACTAAAGCCTGGGGATCCGCATCGAATTTTTCAGTTACCGGTAGAAGTTAAATTGTCAGGCGTTGAACAAAATCCAAGATAATTAAGATGAAAAATATATTTAAAATTAACATACTTATTCTTCTTATTTGTGTGTCCTTTTCTTGTCGTAAAACTGAAACACTCAATGTAGATTATAGCAGCTTTAATGCTGACGATCCAAGAACCAACACAGCGTTGGATCAGTGGTTAAAATCGAATTTTTTGGATGAATATAATATTGATGTAATTTATCGTTACAATCGGTATTATCATGGGAATACTGCTAATGTAGTGCCAAGCAAAATTGAAAATATCCAGCCAACTATGCAGATCGTTTTGGATGGATTTATTGGCCCTTACCGGAAAGTGGCTGGCTCAACATTCTCCAAAACTTACATGCCTAAGGAGTGGGTTTTGTTTGGATCTTATTCTTATGCGAATACTAGTGATCCCGGAGTAGCGGGTACAGCCTCAGGAGGACGTAGAATCACGCTATATGGGGTAAATGAATATCAGCCGCTTCCGGCTGGTCAGTTTTTTGCCTGGGACAGGCAGAGGATTATGCACCATGAATTTGGACATATCTTAAATCAAATCATTCCGATTCCAACTGATTGGGAAAGTATCTCAAAAGGTTTTTATAAACAACCTTATACTGATACACCAACAGAAACCGCTCATCAGAATGGATTTGTTACCAGTTATGCAAGTGGACAGCCAACAGAAGATTACGCAGAAACCATTAGCTGGTTATTAATAAACGGACAGGTGTGGTACGATAACTGGGCTAATACCGCATCGGCAGACGGAAAAAACAGATTGATACAAAAAGAACTTAATGTAATTAATTACTTCAATAATTTGGGCGTAAATTTTAAAGAGTTACAAAGAGAGATTCAATTGTATATGAAAGGAATTAACCTGAATGAATCAAGATTCCCATATTGGTTAGGAAGAAAGCAATTTTCGTCGTTAACAATTAATTTAGAATCTGATCTTTACGCTAATTACGGAATTTCTGATGATTTTAAGACTCCTTACAATCAAATGAAAGCAGCAATTTTAGCCTATAGTAGCAGTGCAAAATATCATATGGATAACATGCAGATTCTCTTCGATTCACAAACGGGGGCTACTGTAAGAATTCCTTTTACGGCTGCAGCTGGAGGAACTCAATTTAATGCTGATTATACTTTTACTTATACAGTAAACGCTGCAACCGGTGAGGTAACCTTTACTAAGGTAGCACAGGCAGGTACAACAGGGACCTATGCAAATGCGGCTCTCTTTACAACAGCTTTTACGAATTCGTTGCAAGCGTACCTAACGGGTAAAACTTTTATTGCAGATTGGATGCCTACTGGTATAAATGCAGCCAACTACATGAAATATGGTGGTTTTTCAGTAAAAAATGCTGCAACAAATTATTTTTATGGATCATTAGCCTACTAAATTATTGAAAATGAAAAAAATATTATTTTTAATTGCAGTGTTGGCAACGCTTATAGGCTGCAAAAAGACATCATATGTAGCGGTGTTTGAGAAAACTCCCCAAGAAAGGACTGGTGAGCAGATAGCTTTGGTTTCATCGACCCTTACATCAGCTACTAATGGTTGGATCGCAACGTTACCAACATTAGCAGGCGGTGGTTATTCTTTTTATATAACTTTTGATAATCAGCAAAATACGACAATGTATGGTGATTTGACAGATCAATCGGCATCGGTAGTAGGCACATCAAATTACCGGGTTAAGCAGGATATTGGTACAGAGCTTGTTTTCGATACCTATAACTATATCTCAATGCTAGACGATCCAAATGCGGCAATACTTGGAGGTGCTTCTAAAATAGGATATAGTAGTGATATAGAATTTACATACGATAGAATGAGCGGCGACAGTATTGTTTTTATTGGGAAAAAATATAGGCAGCCATTTAAATTGGTTAAAGCTACTGCTGCACAAAAAACGGCATATGAAGCCGCTGGTTTAAAGGCATCTATGGATAAAATAAAAGCCTTTTTTGCAAATATCAAAAATCCGTATGTTGAGGTTGCTGATGGAAGTAATACGTTAAAAGCCGGTATGTCTTTAAACTTCTCTAATAATTTAGCCGCAGGTAAAAGAGTTAGTTTTACAGGGGTTTTAGCCGATGGTACTTCTACCGCGTCGGGTACTGCAAAATTTGCGTTTAAGCTCGATGGAGCTGATTTACTGGGCGCTGGTTTAGTATATAACGGAACAACCTTTGTAAAAATGGGTTGGAAAGACGCAAATACATTGGCATTTTACGATAATACCGGAAAAGAATACATTATTAAATCGAGCCCGATTCCGTTAACGCCACTATCATTGTTGTTCGGGTTTCCAACTACTTTCCCATATAAAAAAATAACCATACCTACTTCAGGCTTGGCTACAGGGGTTACCTCTGGATTTAATGCGGCATATAATCAAATGCTGGCATTGTTTACTGCAAGCGGAAGATCTGTTGTTTCTACTACATTTTCTTTGGCTAGTAACACTACATTTTCGGTAGCTGTGGCATATATGTCTGGAACATCGGCTTTTACAGCTACAGTTAATTTTAATTATACACGCAACGGGGATGTGATTACCCTAGATAATATACCTGTGGTAACATCTGACAATAACTGGACAACAAGAGCGGTTCAGGTAAAACCATTAGCAGATTATATAGTCTCCGGGCCATTTAAAATTGATTGGGTTTCCAGTACTAACCCGAATAGCCCTACACTTGGCGGCCTTTATCGCACCGCTGATGCCAGTTCGTTTATATATGGAACATTATAATTATTAGAATCTAAATTTTAATCCATCTCTCCCGTAACCCTTGCCCTAAAAAGCAAGGGTTTTTTTATGACATAATTTTTAAACCCCTCCAAGCGTTTATGCTTATATTTGTGACGAATGAAAAAGAAAACAATTTTTATCCTGTTTGTATTGGTACTAACATTTGCAGTAAGCCCCAATGTTAATGCCCAATGTTCTATGTGTACCATTAATGCCGAGCAAGGTGTTAAAAATGGTAATACACAAACAGCAGGTTTAAATACAGGCGTATTGTATCTTTTATCTCTTCCTTATTTAATGGCTGTTATTGTAGGTGTGGTATGGTATAAAAAATACCGCAAAAAGAATATTCACCTCAATATGAAAAAAGAACCTTTTAATTTAAATTAAAAGCATGTCTGATCAAACTACCTCAAAGGTTTACGCCATTGTGCATTGTAAATGTCCGCATTGTCGTAGGGGTGATATTTTTACAGGTAGCATGTATGGCTGGAATATACAGCATACCAAAGAAATTTGTGGCCATTGTGCACAGCGGATCGAGATTGAGCCCGGTTATTTTTACGCAGCCATGTACGTGAGCTATGCCATGAATGTGATAGAGATGCTAATCGCCAGTTTTATCACCTATTTAGTTTTCGGACCGCTTACCGATGAAACATTCTGGCCTTATCTGATTGTTATTTTTGCAGGTTGTTTTATCCTGTACCCATTTAACTATCGATATTCGAGAATTATACTACTCCATGTTTTATCGCCGAACATTAAGTATAAGCCATATTACGATAAGAATTAGGTTAACTGTATAAACTGTATAAATCGGTTAACTGTTGGTTTGGTGTTTAACGATACGTGTTTGGCGACGATTAAACAATGAACCAATTTGTAGTTTACAATTACCAATAAACTAATGCTCAGTGAACGAATGAACCTCAGGATATGTTAAAAAAAGAAACCTTAAATTTTATAAAAAACGTTGCCGAAAATAACAACCGCGAATGGTTTGCCGCCAACAAAGAAGTTTATGAAAATGCAAAGGCTGATGTACTTGAACTTGTAGCCCGTATTATCCCAGAGTTAGCTAAGGTAGACCCAATGCTTCCGGCAGAAATGGATCCAAAAAAGTGTCTTTTACGCATTTATCGCGATGTGCGCTTCAGTAAAAACAAAGACCCTTATAAAAATAATTTCGGTATATGGTTCTCTACTAAAAAAGGAGGAAACGAGCCTGGTTATTATCTGCATATTCAACCAGAGAAAAGCTTTATTGCCGGCGGATATTGGATGCCGGATGCACCGCATTTAAAATTGATTAGACAAGAGATTGATTATAATATAAGCGATTTTAAAGAAATTATCAACGGAAAGGATTTTAAGAAAAACTTTAAATTAGGTGTTGATAACGCACTTAAAAATGCACCTAAAGGTTATGATCCGGCTGATCCAAACATCGAATTTTTAAAGTTGAAAAGCTTCGAGGCTACTACAAAAATCGACGATGAAGAATTTTTAAAACCAAACCTCGTTAATAAGTTGATAAGTTCTTTTAAAACAGTACAACCTTTAGTTGCATTTTTACGGAATGCCATTGAGCAATAACCAACTGTTAATTTTCAATGACCAATACCCAAAATAATCAATAACCGATAGTCAATGTTCAGACTATAAAGGTCTTGATACTTGATACTCAAATCTTGACAATAAATATGAAAAATACCTTTTTTGCATTTGCGCTTCTCTTGTTTATCTCTTCAATTAGCTCTTGTGTTGTTCTTTCGCCTAAAAAATACAAAGCTTTATTGGGCACTAAAGATTCGCTGTATACTGCTTTTAACGAAGGCTTAATTAAGATTGAAAACCTAGAAAAGGAGGTCAGTAAACTTAAAAAAGATACCACATTAATGGCAGAAGAGCTTCGCGACCTGCAAAATAGTTACAATACCGTTGATGCAAACTACAAAAAACTTAAAAACAATTCTTCAAGTGAGATCACCAAATTATCAGGCGATTTAGCTGCCCGCGAGAAACGTTTAAAAGAAGTAGAAGAGGTGCTGCGCAAACGCGATGAAGCCACCAACTCACTCAAAGAAAAACTACAACAGGCCTTATTGGGCTTTACCAAAAGTGGTTTAACCGTAGAAATTAAAAATGGTAAGGTTTATGTTTCGCTAACCGATAAACTGTTATTCCCTTCAGGAAGTATTATTATTGATGAAAAAGGAAAACAGGCCCTTACTCAATTGGCAAATGTACTAAAACAGCAGCCTGAAATTAATATTGCTGTTGAGGGCCATACCGATAACCAGAAAATAAATAACCTGGGGCAGATTAAAGATAACTGGGATTTAAGTGTGTTAAGGGCTACTTCGGTTGTACGTTATTTAACAGAGAATGAGAAGGTAGAAAGTGTAAGGATGACGGCTACAGGCAAAGGAGAATTTCAACCATTGGGCACCAACGCAAATGCAGACGGAAGAAGCAAAAACAGAAGGATAGAGATTGTACTTTCGCCTAAGTTGGATGAACTTTATAATCTGATTAAATAAATAACAATGTTTAGGTAAAGGGACTGGCTTATTTTTTACAGGCCTGCTCCCAAAAGCAGAAAGTTTTTTAGTATTGGGAAATGAGCGTTCTGTAATTCTTGGCAGCTTCGGTTCCGCTTCGCCTAACAATTCCTCACTGCGCTGGGGACTTTACATTTCAGCGGGTTTAGGAACAAGGGTTTCTGCACCTGGCAAGCCCTAAAAATGAAATAAAGCTGTGCCACCTAGTCCCTTGCCGGCGGGCAGTTGCGGCATTACCCTGCAGCAACAAGGCAGCGAAGCGTAAAAGCGTGAAAATTTGGAAATGAGCGGCCTGTGGTTCTTCGAGGCCGTTGGTCCCGCTTTCCATTACAAGTCCTCGTTGCACTGCGGGCTTTCCATTGCAATCGGGTTTAGGAACAAAGGTTTCTGCACCTGGCAAACCCTAAAAATGGCTTAATGTAACCAAGACGAATCGAATTTAAAAAATACAACCTCTTTTACAGGTTTTGATGCCGGCGATAAGATTTTAAAATCTTAAAGGTATGCTCGAACTCATGGCTGCTTAGATTAGAATAATCGGGCATAGAAAGTTTATGCACTGTTAAAAAGTTTAGCAGTTCTTTAATCACGTTTGATACTTCTTCCGATTCTTCGGTATGTTTTAGGGTATCGATCTTACTTAATAATAAGGCTATTTCGAATATCTTAAAATCATTCTTTTTAGTAATATCCAAACCAATATTGGTTTCTATAAGCGCCTGTTCGTAATTATTTGTGGCATTGTAAAAGTTGGCTTTAAAAATACTAAAGCTAGCCGATATAAAATTGGTATAATAGGTATAATCGCTGCTGATGATTTTATCTACGAATTGTATAATGCGCTGCGCCTTTTTAAAATAATTGAGTTTGATGTAGGTTTGACCTAAATGAAGCAACAAAAAAGGAGAGAAAACCGAATGTCTTACGTAAAAGATATTGGGGTATTTAGTCAGTATAGCCATAATAAAACGATGGCATTCTGCGTAATTTTTTTGAGAAAATAAAGTAATCAGTACCAATCTGTAAGAGAGTATTTCGGCTGACGTGATTTCTTCGTTTTTCTGTGGTTTACTCCGATCAATCTCCTGGCAGAGTTTTATTATTTTATCTTCAAGGCTTTTGCTCTCGTTAGGTTTGTTAATCAGGTTATTGTGAAAATAAAGGAGTAAATCGTAAGGGTTAATAGGAAACAGTTCGTTTAATCTTTTATAATTTCTCTTTAACAGCTGCATGGTATTGGCTAAAGCCACTTTATCTACGTCAATAAGATTAACATTACATTCAATTACGTGCAGCATAATTTGAACGTCTTCATTTAGTACATTCTCAGATATGGTTTTGATGGTTTCTTTATATAGGCTGCTCATGGTTCGCCCTGTAGCCATAATATCGATAAAATCTATACCGATGCTCAATTTATTGAAGTTGGAATTGGGTTTGCCCAGCTCGTATTTCGATACATAACAGATAAAATCGAAAGCACTGTTTTTTTCACGGTTGGAAAATGGCAGTCTGAAAATGTTTTTTAAAGCAGCAATTTCGTTCCGGTTGATGCAGAATCTGATCGACCAGTTAAGA
The DNA here is from genome assembly GCF_011759615.1 of Pedobacter sp. SG908. Taxonomy (NCBI): domain Bacteria; kingdom Pseudomonadati; phylum Bacteroidota; class Sphingobacteriia; order Sphingobacteriales; family Sphingobacteriaceae; genus Pedobacter; species Pedobacter sp. SG908. The sequence goes on along the minus strand of NZ_JAAOYY010000003.1, from coordinate 676,236 downwards.
ATATGATCTCTTCGGGAGGTTTGACCAGGGAAACTGTTTAAGATGTGTTCGAAAAATGATTTACAGGGTCTATATTCAAATTTATCGGTGATCTGTATAAATAGGAAATAGGTATAAATATCGTCGTTTAAAAAACGGACAATTTCTGTAGGAATGGTTGTACTTAACCTTTTTTCTTCGATGATAATACCTGCATGTAAAAGTTCTTCGTATGCATCGGGATAGCAATTGATATAGCTCAGAATTTTTTCTTTAGAAACCCTTAATTTTTTGTTTCCTTCTGAAATGCAATCGCTTATTTTTTTGAGGAGGAATATTTTCTCGGTGCTTTTTTTTGCCAGAAATACGCGCCTTTCTAAGAAATAGCTAATTAATTCATAACATAACAGGGGATTATTCAGCTCAAGATGGTGGTGCTCATCTTTGAGCTTGAAATAAACCTGTAACCAGAATGGTGTTTTAAACTGGGTTAACAGCGGCGGACTTACATCTGTCCGGTTGATAATTTTATTTTCTATATGGCTTAAGGTATAGAGTACCTCATCAACATTTAGGGATGGTACATTACTTAGGGTTTCTTCATCATAAAACAAGCCCGTATACCAGGCTTTAGTTAAAGATGCAGAACCATAAATAGCAGGCTGAAGATTGATCCAGCTATCAGTCCGCAATCCAAATACAAGCTTAACAAAATTGTTTTCTTCTATGCTATATAAAAAGTCGATAAAAGTTTTAAAATAATTACTTCTTGCTAAATGTTCATCAATACCATCAACAATAACAATAAAACGCCCTTCTCTCTTTTCGGGATTTTTTTTAAAAAAACTGATTAACTCGGTAAGGCTTCCGAATTTAAATTCTTTTAAAAACCAGTCTTTTAAAGTATTTCCATTTTGGATAATGGTATTGATACTGGTAGAGTTAATCAATAAAACTATATCGTTTTTGTAGAGGGCATTTTCTGAAAAGAAAAAATACTCTACCATATGTGCCAGTAATATCGATTTCCCCTGGCCTGGCTGCGCGCTTATAGTTGTAAACTGATAATTGTTTTTTAGGAAATAATCAAAATCAGGGTAAAAAAAACTTCTGTTGGCGGTAGCATTAAACGGAACGCCCGAATTATTTTTACTGGCAATTAACGATACTTCTGTAATGGCATGTGCTTTTAGCTTTAAATCCTGCCAGATACTTTGAACAGAGATTGTCTGATTTTCTTTGTCTTTACAAAATGTGTCCCAATCGTTATAACCTATATATTGTGATAGGCTATTTAAAGTAAATAAAGAGAATTTATGTAGAGTGTTCGCAAAGCCAAAGAATCGCTTGATAGTTGTTTCACTTACATAATTTTTGGTTTCTTGAAATACATATTCAGAAATAATCTTACAATGAGCAGGGTCGATATTTCTCAAACCAGATTTTATGAGGACAAACTTCCTGAGTTCGATAAGGAGATCGTTAGCATTCATTAATTAACAGATGGGGATGACTAGCGCTAATGTCATCATAATTTCACAATTGAGGAAATCTATTCATGAAGAAAGCCCTGTATGAATAAAATGAATGAAATGGATTGCATAAAAATGAATAGTAATGGATAGGATAGGATGCTAATCTAGATTTAGATTTGTCATAATTATATAATGCCCCTGAAAAACATTTACCACAGCAGCATTACACATAGTAAGTCTCCTAAATAACGCCTGACATGATGAAAACTCATACTTCCTCGTCCCGAATAGGGATAATTCGCAATGCTTGTATTGCAATCATCATTGTATTAACGCTCTTCTCCGCTAAATCGTATGCGCAAACTAAAATTTTTGCAAATACTGTTACTAAATCAGATCATGTTGATAATGCAACAAATGCAACATTAAACAACAATAGCTTTGCTACAGTTAATTCGTATGGTGGAATTGCTGTTGGTATAGGGTCGTTTAGTGGTGAGTTGGAATTAAAATATCCGGCTTCAGTTGCTGCGGGAGTTACCTCCTATATCAGGATAGATTTTGATGGAGATATCCTAAACAGGTTACTGGGGGGGAGTTTGGGTACTTTATTGGCTAATGTAGGCGGAACCGTAGTTCTTGGAAACCATTCGTTCCAGGTTGGAGCCAGAAACGGTGCTACTGCAGTACCCCCAACAGGCGGAAATAGTGTAGACGGATTTTCTTCAGATAATTTACGACTAGTAAAAGATGCAAATGGTTTCTTTTACATTGCAATAACCCCTACACAGGCTTACGATAGGGTGTTTATAAAAGATGTAACCAATGCGCTTTTGCTTTCAGTTGCTAATAGTACAAAGGTTTATTATTCATTTTATACTTCAGGAACTGATCCTTGTGCGCAGGCATTTACTACAGGTTATGAGGGCACAGGTATTACACTCGATGCATTGCAATTGGGCAGTTCGGGCGTTACCAATAGTGAAAGAGCTATTGATGCAGATCCAAATAATTATTCTCAACTAAGTTTAGGTATACTTGGCGTGACTTCGTCCATTAGCCAAAATTTTTATTTTACAACACCATCAAATGCCGGTGATGATTTCAACCTAAGACTGAGTTCTACTCCAGCACTTTTAACCGCTGGTGTTTTACAAAATATTTCAGTAACAGCTTATAACGGCGGCACCCAGGTTTACACCTCATCGGTATCAAACTTATTAAATTTAGATTTACTCGGCTTATTAAATAGCGGACAAGCCGCATCGATACCATTTTCTCCGGGTGTACCTTTCGATCGCGTTAAGGTTACCCTCGGTTCGGTACTTACTTTAAACCTCACACAAACTATTAATGTTTATGGTGTAACCCGCTCAGCAGGCAGGCCAACGCCAGCAAACACTGCAATTGCTGCATGTTATAATAGTACAGTAGCTCTAAACGCAACTACGCCCAATACCAACGAGCTTATTTGGTATGATGCAGTAGAAGGTGGCACAGCACTACAAACGGTTGCCTACAATGGCACCTATACTACGCCAGCATTAACCGCAACTAAAACTTATTATGTTTCTGCGAGAAGATTAGGCTGTACGGCAGAATCGGCAAGGGTTCCTGTTGTAATTACAGTTAACCCACAAATTATTTTTAACGGTGCAACATTGCCCAACGCCACACCAGGTTTTGCCTACTCTAAACAATTGGATGTAGCCACAGGTGGAACGGCTGGTTATACTTATGCTTTGGCTGCGGGCAGTACCTTACCAGCAGGTTTAACTTTATCATCAGCCGGTGCAATTACCGGAACACCAACTGTAACTGGTAATTCAACATTCGATGTTGTAGCCACTGATAGTAAAGGTTGTAAGGCAACTGCAACTTATAGTTTAACGGTAACAGCTTCATTGGTGCTTACGCCAGGTACACTTCCTGATGGTTTAACAGGAACGGTTTATCCAACACAGACTATTCCAGCAGCAACTGGTGGAACTGGGCCGTATACTTATACTGCAACCGGTGTTCCTCCAGGCTTAACCTTTAATCCAACAACAAGAGAAATTACCGGAACACCAACGCAACCTGGAATATATACTATACCAGTTACTGTTGTTGATGCAAACGGTAATACTATTACTTCAAATTATACTATAAAAATTACTGATCCTTTATTGTTACCAACCGCCACCCTGGCTGATGGCACCACGGGAACAGCTTATCCAACGCAGATTATTCCTAGTGCAACCGGTGGAACAACACCTTATACTTATTCTGCAACAGGTCTTCCTCCGGGTTTAACATTTAATCCGTCAACCAGAGCCATTACTGGTACACCAACAACACCGGGAACTTATACCGTACCAGTTACGGTTACAGATGCTGATGGAAAAACGGCAACTACAAATTATAGCATCACCATAAATAACCCATTGGTATTGCCAGCGGCAACTTTGCCAGATGGAACTGAAAATGTGGCTTACGCTACACAAGTTCTACCAGCCGCAACAGGCGGTGTTGGTCCTTATACTTATGTAGCTACTGACCTTCCTGCAGGATTATCATTTAATCCAACAACAAGAGAAGTTACTGGTACACCAACTCAGGCAGGTAATTATTCGATAAATGTTACAGTTACCGATAGTCAAGGTAAAACAGCAAGCAACACTTATCCAATTAAAGTAAATGGTACGCTAACCTTGCCAACCAAAACTTTACCTAACGGAATTGTTGGTACTGCTTATCCGGTACAAACTTTACCTGCGGTAACTGGCGGAACGTCTCCATATACTTATGCCGCTACGAATCTTCCTCCGGGATTATCGTTTAACCCAACTACAAGAGAAATTACCGGAACACCAACGCAAGGTGGTACCTATAATGTTTCTGTAACAGCTACAGATGCTAACAATAATAAAGCTACTACCACTTATGCAATAACTGTAACGGTTAATGCCCCGGTTGTGGCTTCAGCTACAGTATGTGCCGGAAGCACTGCTACTTTAACAGTAAGCAATCTTCAGGCTGGTGTAACTTATAACTGGTATGCATCAACAGGAAGCACTCCATTAGCAACCGGTAACAACGGTACTTTTGTAACACCTGCTGTAAATTCGGCAACGGTGTTTTATGTTGAGGCTGTTTCTGGAACAGCAATTAGTTCGAGAACATCGGTTAGTGTTTCGGTTAACCCACCTGCAACTTTAGCTACGGTTACAACCAACAACCAGGTAATTAATTCCGGACAAAGCACAACATTAACTGCAACCGCTGATGCTGGAAATACCATTGCCTGGTTTGATGCCGCAACAGCTGGAACACAAGTTGGGACAGGAACATCATTTACTACACCAGCTTTAACAGCAACCAAAATTTACTATATAGAAACTACAAGCAGCAATGGCTGTAAAAGCGCAAGTCGCGTTCCTGTAACTGTAACCGTAATTAACGGTGGAGGAGCAACCGCTTGTAATGCAGCTAATAGCCAGAATACAGGTATTAATGGTATCTGTTTATTATGCGGTATAAATGGTGCAGGTAACTCAACTGATGCTGATGCGAACAACTTCACCAGAATTTCTCTAGCTGTAGGTGTTGCAGCAACAGGTTACCAACAATTAATTTTCCCATCTACAGGTGTTGCAACTGATAGCATCCGTTTAGATTTAGCTTTACCAACTGGTTTAGCTGATGTTGGTCTTTTAAACAATGTAACCGTAACCGTATTAAATGGTACTACAGTAGTAAGAACAGTACAATTGAACGGTGGATTATTAAATCTTCAACTTTTATCGGGTAACCGTTTTGCTGCAACTGTTTTAGCAGGTGGTGCATACGATAGGGTTCAGGTTAGCTTTGGCGCATTAGTTTCTGCTTTAACTAGCTTAGATATTTATGGTGCAACCGTAGTTTATCCTAATCCAACATTTATTGCTGGTGCCCAATCTATTTGTGCAGGCAGTACAGCTACATTAAGTGCAACCGCAAATGGTGGTACAACCTTAACCTGGTTCGATGCACCAACAGGTGGAACACAGGTGGGTACAGGAGCAAACTTCACTACTCCGGCATTAACAACAACAACAACTTATTATGTTCAGGTAACTAAGGGAACTTGTTCAAATACAACAAGGGTTCCGGTGGTTATTACCGTTAACCCGGCAATTGTATTTGCAGGAACAACTTTAACCAATGCAACCATTGCATCTCCTTATAGCAAACAGCTTCCTGTAGCTACTGGCGGTACACCAGGTTATACTTATGCTTTAGCTGCTGGTAGTACTTTACCAGCTGGTTTAACTTTATCATCAAGTGGTTTGGTAAGCGGAACACCAACTGCAACTGGTAGCCCAACGTTCGATGTTGTGGCAACCGATACTAAAGGCTGTAGTACAACTTCAACTTTTACATTAACCGTAACGCCTGCTTTAGCTTTAGCACCTGGTGCATTGCCTAACGGTGTAACAGGCACTCCTTATACTACAAACGGAATTCCAGCTGCAACAGGTGGAACAGGTCCATATACTTATTCGGCTACAGGTGTTCCTCCAGGATTAACCTTTAATCCTGCAACAAGAGAAATCACTGGTACGCCAACACAAATCGGAACCTTTACTATTCCGGTAACCGTAACAGACGCTAATGGCAATACCATTACAGCTAACTATACGCTTAAAGTAACCGATCCTTTGGTTTTACCTGCGGCAACTTTAGCTAATGGAACTACAGGAACTGTTTATCCTACACAAACTATTCCTTCTGCAACAGGTGGATCAACACCTTATACTTATGCCGCAACTGGTCTTCCTCCAGGATTAACTTTTGATCCGGCTACAAGAGCAATTTCAGGTACACCAACACAGGCTGGAACATTTACTGTACCGGTTACGGTTACTGATGCTGACGGAAAAACAGCAACTAATAACTATACAATTATAGTGGTTGATCCTTTATTGTTACCAGCAGCAACCTTGCCAGATGGAACAGAAGGAACGGTTTACGCCACTCAAATTTTGCCTTCGGCAACTGGTGGTGTTGGTCCATATACTTATGTAGCAACTAATCTTCCTGCGGGACTAACTTTTGATCCGGCAACAAGGGGAATTTCGGGCACACCTACACAGGCCGGTAATTATTCGATTGGTGTAACTGCAACTGATAGTGAGGGCAGAACAGCAAGTAATACTTATGCCCTTAAAGTGATAGGGGTATTATCATTACCTGGTGCAACTTTACCAAACGGCACTGTAGGTACACCTTACCCAACGCAAACTTTGCCAGCGGTAACGGGTGGAACAGCGCCATACACTTATTTAGCTACAAACCTTCCTCCAGGATTGAGTTTTAATACGGCAACAAGAGAAATTACAGGAACACCAACTTTAGGTGGAACTTTTACCATCTCTTTAACTGCAACAGACGCAAACGGAAATAAAGCAACAACAGCTTATAACTTAACTGTAACGGTTGATGCACCAGTGGTTGCAGCAGCTACGGTATGTTCTGGAAGCCCAGCTACATTAAGCGTTAGCAATTTGCAAGCTGGTGTAACGTATAATTGGTATGCTTCTACCGGAAGTACACCATTGGCTACGAATAATACAGGTGTTTTTGTAACGCCTGCTGTAACTGCTCCAACAGTATTTTATGTTGAAGCGGTATCAGGAACGGCTGTAAGTTCAAGAACTGCAGTTAATGTTTCGGTTAACCCACCAGCAACAGCAGCCACGGTAACCACCAACAGCCAGGTAATTAACGCCGGACAGTCTACCACTTTATTGGCAACGGCTGATGCTGGAAATACCATTCAATGGTACGATGCTGCTACAGGTGGAACACAGGTAGGGGCAGGAACTTCATTTACTACCCCAACATTATCGGCTACTACAACTTATTATGTAGAAACTACAAATGCAAGCGGTTGTAAAAGTGCAAGCCGTGTACCAGTAACCGTAACTGTATTAAATAATGGTGGTGGTACGGCATGTAACGCTGCTAACTCGCAAAACTCTGGTATAAACGGAATTTGTTTATTGTGCGGTATAACTGGCGCAGGAAATTCTACCGATGCTGATCCTTCTAACTTTACAAGAATATCTCTTGCAGTAGGTGTAGGCGGATCGGGTTACCAACAATTAATTTTCCCTACTGCTGGAACAGCTACAGATAGTCTTCGTTTAGACTTAGCATTACCAACGGGTTTAGCAGATGTTGGTTTATTAAACAATGTAACAGTTACTGTATTAAACGGTACTACAGTTGTAAAAACAGTACAGTTAAACGGCGGACTATTAAATCTGCGGTTGTTATCAGGTAACCGTTTCACTGCAACTATATTGGCAGGTGGTGCATACGATAGGGTGCAGGTTAGTTTCGGTGCATTAGCTACAGTTTTAACCAGCTTGGATGTTTATGGCGCAACCGTAATTTATCCTAACCCAACAGTAACTGCTGGTTCTCAGACTATTTGTGCAGGAAGCACGGCAACATTAACCGCAACTGCAAACGGCGGTACAACATTGGCCTGGTACGATGCAGCAACAGGTGGTACGCAATTGGCCGCTGGCGAAACATTTACTACACCAGCTTTAACAGCTACTACAACTTATTATATTCAGGTAAGCAAAGCGGGTTGCCCGAATACAACAAGAGTTCCGGTAACAGTAACCGTTACCCCAGCATTACCAACGCCAGTATTGGCAACAATTGCCAATGTTTGCGAGGGATCATCAGCAACTTTATCGGTTGCTAATCCAGATGCTGCAGTAACTTATAAATGGTATGATGCTGCAGTAGGTGGAAACCTGGTTTTCACAGGCGCAGTATTCCCAACACCAGTATTAACGGCAGCTACTACTTATTATGTAGAGGCCTCTCAAGGAAATTGTACAAGTACTGCACGTGCTGCTGCGGCAGTATCTGTAAATCCTCGTCCGGTTTTACCTGTAGTAACTGCAAGTTCATCAACAGTAAGTGCAGGACAAACTGCAATTTTAACAGCTAGTTCAGCAGATCCAACCAATACTTTCAATTGGTATACTTCTAACACATCAACTACTCCTGTTTATGTAGGTGCTACTTATGTTACACCGCCACTATTGGCTACTACAACTTATTATGTAGAGTCTGTTTCTACTAATGGTTGTACTTCAGCAAGCCGAGTTCAGGTTACCATCACAGTTGATGGAAATGGATCTCCAAATCCCGTACCATGCGAGGCGGCAACAACACAAGTTAATGGCGTTACGGGTGTAGCTTTATTATCAGGCGTATTTAATCCAACATTAGCTATTGATAACGATACACAAACTGCATCTTCATTGGTAATGCCAGTTGGAGCGCTTGGTGCATCTGTTTATCAGAGGGTTGGTTTTGGTTCATTATCTAAAGTTGGCGATACCGTACGTGTTTTAGTCTCGTCGCCAGGAAAACTGTTATCACTTTCACTATTAGGAAACGCTTCAATTACTACTTATGTTGGAACCAACAGCAATGGTGATTCGAGATTGTTAAATGATAACTTAATCAATATTCAATTATTAAGCGGTAATACCCAGGCGCTGATCACTTTTGTACCAACGAATGTTTTCGATGGGGTAGAAGTAAGGTTAAATTCTGGTTTATTGGGTGCTTTAACATCGATCAACTTAAATTACGCACAACGTATTTTGGTGGCACCAACTGTAGTATCAGCAAATGTTACAGCGTGTGTAGGCCAGACTGCCCAGCTTGAAGTAAGTAATCCATCGGCAAGTTTAACTTACAGATGGTACGATGCTACAGGCACTTATTTAACCGGTAAAGACGGTATCATATTTACCACACCAGTATTAACAGGTGATACTAAATTCTATGTTGCCGCAGTTTCTGCAACTGGTTGTGTGAGCTATAAAACAGTAGTTAATGTAACTACAAACCCAGCACCGGTAGCACCAGATCTATTATCAGCATCTGTTAATACTTGTCCGAATACATCTGTTACTTTCCAGGTTAAAAACCCAATTGTGGGTACAACTTATAACTGGTACGATGCTGCAACAGGTGGGAACTTAGTATTTACAGGCGATAATTTTACAACACCTTTAATTACTGCAAATACCAGTTATTTTGTAGCAGCAGTTAATGGCTGTGGTTCGTCATCAACCAGAACAGAAGGTAAAATTATATTGGGAACCATTGATGTTCCGGTTATTACACCACCGTCAATTACCATTAGTGAAGGTTCTGTTGCGGTATTAAAAGCAACATCAAGTACTGCTGGTGCAACCATTAACTGGTACACTACTCCAAATGGAGTAACTCCGGTATTTACTGGCGAAACTTATGTAACGCCACAATTAACCGCAACTACTACTTATTATGTAGAAGCAACTGTTCCGGGAGGGTGTACTGCAACAAGCAGGGCAACCGTAACGGTTACGGTAATTCCTAACGGTACCCCAGTAACTACACCTTGTGGAGCGGCTACAACAACAGTGGCGAGCGGCGTAACTGGAGTAGCTGTATTGGCCGGAGTTTACAACCCAACTTTTGCGGTTGATAACGATATCAACACAGGATCTAGTTTAGTTATCCCAGTGGGATTACTTGGTGCATCTGTTTATCACCAGGTTGGTTTTACAGGATTATCAAATGTTGGCGATACGCTAAGAGTGAAAATTACCACCCCAGGTGTACTGCTTTCGGTAGGGGTGTTAAACAATTTAACGGTAACTACTTTCCAAGGCACGACCAGCAATAACGATGCGGTTTCTATATCTAACCCATTAATCAGCTTAAAATTATTATCTGGCGGTACTTCTGCTATATTAACTTTCGTTCCAACCAGTAAATTTGATGGAGCAGAATTGAGATTAAGCTCAGGTCTTTTAGGGGCATTAACATCTGTTAATTTAGATTATGCACAGCGTGTAATCACCACACCAACTGTTACAGCTGCTACAGCAAGTGCTTGTCAAGGTTCATCTGCAACATTAAATGTACAGAACCCACAAGCAGGCGTAGTGTACAAATGGTACTTAGGCTCAACTTATCAGGCAGGAAAAGATGGAGCAACTTTCACAACAGATCCAGCTTTAACAGCGGGCACTTATACATATTCGGTAACGGCAACAGCTAATGGTTGTGAGACTTTAGGAACCAAAGTAGTGGTAACTATTTTACCTCCAGCAGTAGTACCGGTTCCATCAACAACCAATCCGGTTACAACCTGTATAGGCTCACCTGCTACCTTAAGTGTACAGGCAGTAGCAGGTATCACTTATAACTGGTACGATGCTGCTTCTGGCGGAAACATGTTGGTAACCAACAATAGTAGCTTTACTACGCCGGCATCACTTGCAGCAGGAACATACGATTATTACGTTGAAGCGGTAAGTGGAACAGGTTGTTCAAACCCAACACGTACCAAAGTTTCGATCACTGTTAATCCATCATCATTAGCAACTGATTTAACTGTAACTGGAACAACATCATTATGTGCTTCAGGTACAGCAGTACTTACGGCAGCCAGTACAACAGTAACTAGTCCGGTATTTACCTGGTACAGCGATGCTGCTTTAACACAAGTTGCTTTTGTTGGTGCAGTATTTAATACACCAGCCATTACCGCAACTACCAAATACTATGTTACCGTTAGCGGAACAAATAAATGTGCAAATACAGCAGGTAATGCAAAAGAGGTTACTGTAACGGTAAATCCGGTTGCTACCTCAGCTGATATTAACTTAGCAGGAACAAGTACTATTTGCGGTGGCTCTTCTGTTACTTTAAATGCAACAAGTACAACCGTAACCAACCCGGTATTTACCTGGTACAGCGATGCGGCTTTAACTACAGTAGCTTTTACAGGAGCCAACTTTATTACTCCTGCACTTAATGTAACAACCACTTATTATGTAACTGTTAAAGGCGATAATAAATGTGAGAATACGGCAGCAAGCGCAAAATCGATTACCATTACGGTTAATCCTGCTGCTACTGATTCAGATATTGCCGTTAATGGTATTACCTCTATTTGCAAAGGATCTACAGCTACACTGTCTGCGTCAACAACAACAGTAATTAACCCTGTATTTACCTGGTACAGCAACGCTGCTTTAACTACAGTTGCTCATGTAGGTGCTAGCTTTACTACGCCTGCACTTAGCGCAACCACTACTTATTATGTAACCGTAAGAGGTGATAATAAATGTGAGAGTTTAGCTGCAAATGCTAAGGTTGTTACGGTAACAGTTAAAGATTTTGCAACATCTGCAGATATTACAGTAAGCAATGCTCAAATTTGTTCAGGTTCTACCGTAATGTTAATGGCTTCGAGTACTACGGTTACTCAACCGGTATTTACTTGGTATAGCGATGCATCATTAACAAGTGTGGTATTTACCGGTCCAACTTTCACAGTAACTGGTTTAACTGCCACCACTACTTATTATGTAAGTGTTAAAGGTGCCAACAAATGTGAAAACAGTGCTGCAGATGCCAAAGCGGTAACAGTAACTGTTAATCCGTTGGCAACTAGTACTGATATTATTCTTAACGGAAGCACAACTGCTTGTGCAGGATCATCAGCAGTATTAACTGCAACATCTTCAACAGTAACCAACCCAGTATTTACCTGGTATAGTGATGCGGCATTAACCAATGTAAGTTTCATTGGCGCAACATATACTACACCGGCCTTAACCAGTACCACAACTTATTATGTAACCGTAAAAGGAGATAATAAATGTGAGAATGCACCAGGTACTGCCAGGGCAATTACCATAACGGTTAGCCCTGTTTCTACTGCTGCTGACATAACTGCTGCTGATGCAACAATCTGCTCTGGATCTGGTACTACCTTGGTCGCAAGTACAACAACAGTTACTAATCCAACATTTACCTGGTACAACGATGCTGCTTTAACTTCAGTAGCTTACGTAGGTACATCATTCGTTACACCTGTATTAACTGCAACAACTAAATACTATGTTACGGTTAAAGGCGATAACAAATGTGAAAACTCGGGTATTACAGCTAAAGTGGTAACGGTTAATGTGAACCAGGGTGCAACAGCTGCAGATGTTACTTTATCTACACCAACACTGGTGTGTGGATCGGGTACAGCTATAATCAATGCAAGCTCAACAACCGTAACTAATCCGGTATTTACCTGGTATAACGATGCTTCATTAACCAGCGTGGCCTTTACTGGACCAATATTTACCACACCAGTATTAACAGCTACTACAACTTATTACGTAACTGTTAAAGGAACCAATAAATGCGAAAGCTCTGCGGTAAATGCAGCAACAGTAACCATTAAAGTTAATCCGATAGCAGTTGCAAGTGATATTGTTGTAAATGGATCAACAAATATTTGTGGCGGATCTGCAGCTGTACTAACAGCAAGTAGCACAACAGTTACTAACCCGGTATTTACCTGGTACACCAATGCAACCTTAACCAATGTAGCTTTTGTTGGTGCAGTATTTACCACCCCAACATTAACAGCAAACACCACTTATTACGTTACTGTAAAAGGCGATAACAAATGTGAAAGCAGTGCTGCCACAGCTAAATCTGTTAACATTGTAGTGAACTCTGTAGCTTCGGCAACTGATGTTACAGCGGCAGATGCAAACATTTGTGCAGGATCATCGGCCAGCTTAGTGGCCAGCACCACAACCGTAACCAATCCAATATTTACCTGGTACAGTGATGCTGCTTTAACAACACCTGTATTTACTGGAGCAACCTTTAACACACCAGCATTAACTGCAACCACCAAATATTACCTAACTGTAAAAGGTGATAACAGATGTGAGAGTTCTGCTGCAAATGCTAAAGTAGTTACCGTTAATGTAAATGCAGTTGCAACAGCAGCGGATATCACATTATCTACTCCAGCTAAGGTGTGTGGTTCTGGAACTGCAGTAATCAATGCAAGCTCAACAACCGTAACTAATCCGGTATTTACCTGGTATAACGATGCTTCATTAACTAGCGTGGCCTTTACCGGACCAATATTTACCACACCAATATTAACAGCTACTAAAACTTATTATGTAACTGTTAAAGGAACCAACAAGTGTGAAAACACTGCAGCTAATGCGAAAACAGTAACGGTTACTGTTAATCCAAGTGCTGTAGCGTCAGATATTACTGTAAATGGATCAACTTCAGTTTGTGCAAGTACAGCCGCAACATTGGCTGCAACAAGCACAACAGTTACCAACCCAATATTTACCTGGTATAGTGATGCTACTTTAAATACAGTTGTATTTACTGGTTCAGTGTTTACTACACCGGTATTAACCGCAAACGCAACCTATTATGTAACAGTTAAAGGTGATAACAAATGCGAAAATAGCGCTGCAACAGCAAGGGCCGTTGCCGTTACGGTAAATGCATTACCAAACAATCCAGTAGTGTCTGGTCCGAATGGTGGTATTTGTGCAGGCGATGGAGCTACACTAACTGTAACTAATGCACAGGTTGGAGTTACCTACGAATGGTACAATGCAGCAGTTGCTGGTAATTTATTATTCACTGGTACAACATATAATACTACTGCTTTAAGTGCCTCAACAGATTACTACATTTTAGCAATCGGAACAGGTGGTTGTAACAACAACGGTGGTCGTGTTAAAGTAACAGTAACTGTAAATGCGAAACCTACAGTGCCAACAGTAGCAGCAACATCTGTTAATGTTTGTACAGGAAGTTCAGCTGTATTAACAGTAACAAGTCCCCAAACAGGTGTAACATACAATTGGTACACTGCAGCAGTAGGTGGAACGTTAGCAGGAACAGGTGTAAGCTTTACAACACCTGCAGTTAATGCAAACATCACTTACTATGTTGAAGGAGCAAACGGAACTTGTATCTCATCATCCAGAACACCAGTAAATGTAATTGCACTGCCAGTACCAGTTGCGCCAGCATCGGTAACAGCAGCAAATGGAACGCTTTGCTCAGGTAGCTCAACTATATTAACGGTTAATAATCCGGTAACAGGATTAGTTTACAGATGGTATGCTGCAAGCTCTGGTGGTTCTGTATTGGCAGAAGGTATAACCTTTACTACACCAAACTTAACTGCTACCACAATCTATTACGTAGAGGCAATAGCAGTGGGCGGTTGTGCAAGTCCAACAAGAACAAGCGTAACAGTTAATGTACTGCCAGTATTAGAAAAACCAGTAGTTGTAGTACAAAGCACAACGCCAAACAGTGTAACCTTTGCATGGGCTGCGGTTACAGGTGCTACAGCTTACGAAGTTTCGTTAGACAACGGTTTAACCTGGATCAATCCAACAAGCGGATCAACTGGAACAACCTACTTAGCAACAGGCTTGAAACCAGATCAAAGTGTAACCATTGTTGTAAGAGCCAGAGGACAGCTTGAGTGCCAAACCAGCGCAAATTCTACTCCGGTAACGGGTAAAGCAGCTAATCCTTTTGGAGATCAAGTTTACATACCAAATGCATTTACACCGAATAACGACGGTAAGAATGATACCTTCTTAATCTATGGTAATACCATATCAAGTGCGAAAATGAGTATTTACACGCAATGGGGTCAATTGATATTCCAATCAGATAATGTGGCAAATGGATGGGATGGAACCTTTAAAGGTGTAAATCAACCGATCGGTGTATATGTGTACATGGTTGATATTACATTCACAAATGGAACAACATCATTAAGAAAAGGCACAGTAACGCTGATTAGATAAGAAGAGGATTAATAATAAACAGATAAAATCAAAGACCATGAAAATACTATCGGCTTTAAAAATATATGTTGCAGTGTTAGGGCTACTGCTGTGTACAGCTAAGTCCTTTGCACAAACTGATCCGCATTTTTCGCAGTATTATGCAAACCCGTTATATCTTAACCCGGCTTTAACAGGGGTAATAGACGGCGATTACCGTGCAACTGTAAACTTTAAACAGCAATGGAGTGCATTAAACAGTTCTTTCTTAACAGGTGGAGCATCGTTCGATATGGCTCCCAAAAAGAACTTCGCATTTGGTGCAACCATTTTAAACCAAAGGGCAGGGGAGTTAGATTTTAACTACCTGTCTGCCCTAGTATCGGGCTCGTACCGTTTGAGGTTTGGTGCCGAAGGCTTGCAGATGGTGAGCTTTGGTTTACAGGCCGGCATAATTAACCGTAGTTTCGATTTCTCTCAGGCCAGGTTTGGTAACCAGTTTAATCCAATTTCAGGTTATGATGGCGGTATGATGAGCGGCGAAACAGTTTCATCTCAATCATCTTTGGTTCCTGATGTAAATGCTGGTATCATGTTTTTTGATGGTAATCCCAATAAGAGCGTAAATGTTTTCTTAGGCGCAAGTGCAGCGCATTTAACCAGGCCTATGGATCGTTTCTCTGGTTCAAATTCACGTATCCCTGTTCGTTTTACTGCACATGGCGGTGCGCGGATTAAGGCTTCGGAGTTATTGGATATTGTACCCAATGCATTGTTTATGTACCAGGGTAACACAAACGAGCTATCGTTAGGTGCTTATGCACAGCTTAACGTTAATCCATCTGCCAACATTTTGTTTGGTGGTAACTACCGTAATAAAGATGCTGCAATTGCCTTTGTTGGCCTACAGTTAAAGAATATGGTGTTCGGATTAAGTTACGATATTAATACCTCTACTTTTAATCGCGCTTCTAACAGTAACGGTGGTTTAGAGCTTTCGATTTCCTTAATTGGCCGTAACGGTCTTATTGGTCCAAACTTCTTTTGTCCACGTTTATAATTAATCAAATGAAAAAAATATTACTCTTTTTGTTAGTGGCATTTGGCGGTTTTGCAAACGCACAGTATGTGGTGAATTATAAAAAAGTAGCAGATACTTATTTCGAAAATAAGGATTACTACGCAGCATCTACTTTTTATAAAAAAGCCTTAAAAATTACTGGAGACAGTACCCAGGCCATTTTACCTTACGGTATGGAAAGGAAATCAGCGACTGATGATAAAGTGATAGACGATTATGAAGGATCGATTTATAACCTTGCTGAATCTAGTAGGTTGTATAGGGAATTTAACGAGGCCGAAAAATATTATGGCATAGCGATCACCTTTACCAATACACGTTTTAGAAAGGCGCTATTTTATTACGGAGAAAGCTTAAGAGCAAATAAAAAATTTAACCTGGCTATCGATGCTTTTCAGCAGTTTATCCAGAGAAATCCAGGCGATGCTTTAGCTAAAGATGCGCAAAAAGAAATTGAGTCGTGCAAATTTGCGATCGAAGAAATGCGTTTCCCACGTATGGTTCAAGTTAAAAAAATGCCAGCTAACGTAAATGGATTAGGATCTAATTATGCTCCTGTTAAAATCAACAACGAGTTGTATTTTACTTCATCTCGTCCGATTGCTGTAGGGAGTAAAAAAGATATGGTTAAAACCGATGCTGGAGAGGTTCAGGTATCAACTAAAACAAATCCATTCATTAATAATATTTATGCAGCCAAAGGCGAATTAACGTCAGCTGATATTGCAGTAAGAAAAATCGATATTATTTTCCCTAAAAGTATGGAAGTTGCTGCTGCTACTTTTACTCCAGATGGAAATACAGTTTACTTTACGGCCTGGAAGAATAAAGAAAAATATGCCATTTATTCTTCTAAAAAAACTGGCGATAAATGGTCAGATCCACAGCCTGTTGGTTTACAGGTAAATAGTAAAGATTTTAATTCAACTCAACCATTTGTAACCAGCGATGGTAAATTCCTGCTTTTCTCCTCTGATAGAAGCGGTGGTTATGGTAAGTACGATCTTTGGTATTGTGCCGTGCGGGAAGATGGATCATTAGGTCAGGCAGTAAATTTTGGCCCAGCAATTAATACCGAAGATGATGAGCGTGCACCTTACTACAACACACTAACCAAAAAATTATTGTTTAGTACCGATGGCAGAATAGGTTTTGGTGGCCTCGATTTCTTTGAGTCAGAAGGCGATTTAGTAAATTGGTCTAGCCCTAAAAATCTGGGTTATCCATTCAACTCATCAAAAGATGACCTTTACTTTACTGCAACTGATGATAAAGGAACAAAAGGATACATTAGTTCTGATCGCGAATCATCTTGCTGTTTAGAATTGTTTGAAGTGAAAAAAGAATACCTTTCTATTGCAGGGCTTTTAACAGATTGTAAAACTAAATTGCCTTTAGCAGGTGCCGATGTAACTTTAACCAATGCCGAAGGACCACAGAAAATGACTACAGGTACGGATGGTATTTACAGATTTAAAGTAGACTCGAAAAGACCGATCAAATTGCTTTTTGCAAAAGATAATTATTTCGCAATTACCAAAAACTATCCTTACGAAGAACTGGCAAAAGCAGATACCTTAATTTATAAAGATTATTGCTTAAGTCCTTTCAAATTGGGTATTCCAATAGCTTTAGAGAATGTTTATTATGAATTTAATAGTGCCGAACTTACCGAGCCTTCTAAAAAAGTATTAGACTTCCTGATCCCTATTATGGAAGATAATCCTGAAATGGAAATCGAATTGGGCTCTCATACCGATAACATCGGAACAGATGAGTATAACTTAGATCTATCGAACAGAAGAGCAAAATCTTGTACCGATTATTTAGAAAGTAAAGGGATTGCTGCTGCCAGGTTAACTTCAAAAGGTTATGGAGAATCGATGCCAATTGCACCAAACGAAATCATAGTAAAACGCAAGAAAAAAGATAATCCGGAAGGAAGAGCAAAAAATAGAAGAACTGAATTTAAAGTAACCAAAAAATAAAATACAATTAACATCCCGGTGAGCCATCTTCTTTTTAGGAAGATGGCTTTTTTTGTATGTTGGCCAGGTCTGTAATCCCGAGCTATTATACTGGGGATTTTTAATCTACGATTAAAGGATTGAAAACCCTTAGTTCATTTAGACCGGATTACAAATCCCAGGTCACCGCAGCATTGCATGCATGAAATTGGCTGCTGAAAACTGAAAACTGCCAATTGATAATTTTTTTAAATTAATCTTTGTAATTTTCGCTTCTCATATAAATGCAATGAAGCTGAATATCCAACCAACCGTAATTTTTAGAACACCTAAATTTTCATATCAATCCGAACTTGTAGATTGTTGGGAGGAACTAAAGCTAGCCATTTCAATATCTTCCGCTGCTTTTTATGAAACCATAAAAGAAGTAAAGGCAAGCGAACTCAAAGATCTTCCACCTAAGGTTTATTTTACCATCTGGAAATATTTTAACCGTGCGAAATTTCGGTCAACCCCTTATGGTACCTTTGCTGGTTTTAGTTTGTTAAATAATGCCATTAAGCCAGCTGAAAGCAGAATAGTAATTGAAGAAGCCCAAAGCGTACGCCAACTGGTTGATTGGCCTTATAAAAATAATATTCAATTGCCATTGGCAGATCTGTTGCAAAAAAACTGTCTCTTATTTAGTAATAGCAGTTATTATTTAACACCCAATAGTATCCGTTATATAGCCTGTACCGATGGTGTTTTCGAACTGGCCGAGTTAGATCAAGATGATTTTGTACAACAAATATTAGCCGCCTGCTTAAAACCGATTAGGTTTAACGATCTGGTAAAACAATTAGAATTAAATGATGCTGAAACCGGGAATCTGTTTGGTTTGCTGCAGGATATGCACGATTTACAGCTTGTTTTTACGAACTACGATCCCAATATTATAGGAGATGATTATTTTGAACGTTTAGGCCTCCCTGTTACCGCTGAGCTACCAAAATATCTTATTGCGCAACGTACGGTTTTATCAGGTAATATTAATGAACGCTCGCTTCAGGCTATTCCAGGCTTGATCAATACACTCCATGCTATAATGCCTGCGAAAGATCGTGATGCCCTTAGCCAATTCAGTGCTAGGTTTAAGAAGAAATTTGAAGATCAGGAAGTACCGCTTCTATTGGCATTAGATCCAGAAATGGGTATAGGCTATGATGAGTTGGAACAAGCCGGTCAAAACAGCGAGTTTATCACACGCTTCAATAATAAGCCGCCTAAAAAAGCGGAGACAGAAAATATTAAAACGGCATTAAAAACCTTCCTGAGGGAACAAAAATTCGAAAAAGGTAAAACTGTTTATCTGAACAAACTTACCTTGACGCCGAATCAGAAATTAGCCGCCTTACCTAATTCATTTAGCATGGTAATGTCTGTTCATGACGATTTGATTTTTATCGAACAGATCGGTGGAGCAACATCAAATGCATTAAGCGGAAGGTTTACAATGGCAGCCGATGATGTAGCACAATATGCTAAAGATATTGCAGAGGCAGAACAACAAGCAAATCCAGAGGTTCTGTTTTTTGATGTGGCCTATATGGTAGAGGCGAATGTAGATAATGTAAACAGGCGCAAACTGATTTATGGGCATCAATTGTCAATCTTAAATTTTGATACCTCAGCATCGCCACTTGCCTTAAATGATATACAGATTTCAGTTCGGGGCATAGAGATTATCCTTCGTTCTAAGCACTTAAATAAGCGGTTGGTGCCAAGAATGGCTTCTGCCTACAACTATATTCGCTCAGATCTTTCTGTATTTAGGTTACTTTGCGATTTACAACATCAAGGCTTACAAACAAATCTTTCCTTTTCGCTAGATTCTATTTTTCCTGATCTGGATTATTATCCAAGGTTACAATATCAAAATATAATTCTAAGTAGGAGTAAATGGAAAATTAAAAAGGAAGCCCTTTTAGGGCCTGGTCAAAAGTTGTTATCCATCGCCGAATGTAGATCATACCTAAACAATTTAGGTGTTAGCGAATATTTTAAAGCAGGTATGTCCGATCAAACTTTATGCTTTGCCCTACAAAACGACGATGATATAAATGCTTTTCTCCAATACGTGCAAAAACATGGCAATACTTACATTGAAGAGATGTTAATGCCACAAAATAGTATCGTAGTTGATGAAACAGCTAAGCCTTATTTAGCGCAGTTTGTTTTAAGCATCGGTCATAACGAACAAATTTATCGCGGTTTAGCTAAAACACCAACAGAAACCGGGGTAACGCGATCTTTCCTGCCAGGTAAAGAATGGCTGTATTTCGAAATTTATTGTCACCAGCAACGGAGCGATCAGATTTTGACAGAAGTAATTGCACCCTTTCTAACCACTCATACAGATCAGGTAAAAACATGGTTTTTTATCCGTTACAATGAAAATGGAAACCACATTCGGTTTAGGATTCAGCTAAACAACCCAAGGGATGGGCAGTTGTTAATATCTGAACTCATGAATGAGCTAGAATTGTTTTTAAATTCAGGTTTGGTATCAGATGTGCAGATTAAAACCTATAAACGCGAGTTAGAGCGTTATGGCAGCAACTTGATCGAAGATGTTGAACAGCATTTTGCTACAGATAGTGAATTTGTATTATCGCTTTTAGAAACCCAGACCGACGATTTCAATAAATATAAGCTGTGTAGTCTTTTGGTTTCAAAGATTATCGGATCTGGCGTTATAGATAAGCTGGCTGTTAATAAGATCGTGAGATTAATGTCTGATAATTTTAATGAAGAGCATCGATTAGATCCAGCTGACTTTAAACAATTAAATATTCATTATCAGGAATTCCGAAAAACAGAATGGGCAACGTTAACTGTAGAGCAGGAGCAAGGGTTTAGCTTGTTTTCGGCCTCGTTTATCAAAATTCTTAAACAATGCGCTCCAGAAAATGCACTAAAGCTATTAACCGATTTAATACATATGCACGTAAACCGACTCTTTAACAAAGATCAGCGAACGAATGAAATGGTAATGTACTATTTTCTGCTAAAAGATATTCAGCGTCAAAATGCAACGAATTTAGCGGTTTAACCTGGCCAATGGATTAACAACAGTTACGTCTATTTCAGTAATATAGCGGTTTAGCGGATCTTTGTAATATTTGAATATATAGTCGTTACCATAAAAACTATTAAGGCGCTTGCCAATATTATCAATCCCTACATGATGGCTTTCAGTTTGTTTGCCTTTATTATCATTAATCATGTTTATGGTGCTGATATTAAGCTTGTCTTTTTCGTAAGCAATTTTAATAAACGCCGGTTGCGTAGAGTGCGAAACATTTCCGTGTTTAAAGATGTTTTCAACCAAAGTTAGTAATATAAGCGGTGGAAATCTTAATCCGAACATATCGCCCGTTACTTCAAGTTCCAGATTAATGTTGTTCGCCGTTCGGAGTTTATGGAGGTTGATCAAGTGCTCAATCTGCTCAATTTCTTCACTTAGCGGAACCATTTCTGATGCTTCAGGACGTTTTAGTGCGTAACGCATCATTTCAGCCAGATTCATAATTGCATCTGCTGCCATGGGTGCCTTTTTGCGGGCATCGTTATAAATAAAGTTTAACGTATTAAATAGAAAGTGTGGATTGATCTGGCTGCGTAGATAATTGTTTTGCGATTGAACCAGATCGTTTTCTAAAGCCTGTTTTTCTATTTGGGTAACCAGGTTCTGCCGTTCTAACGCTTCTACTTTCTTCTGGTCTTGAAATGATTTAACGACGTATATGTAGCCAGTAGAATAACCAATATATAGTATTGAGCGATAGATACAAGGCAATATGAATTCTCTATCGAAAGATCTGGATGAGTTTATTTCAAGTAATCTAATTTGCTCGAATAGGAGAATAAGAAGAAATGTAGAAATTACGTATGCAAAAATCATTATGGCAATGAGTGCAACGATCTTTAAGATTTTTATAGGTATAGACCCGGTTTTGATTATTTTTTTAAGAAAAAAACCATATATGTAGAAGGTCAGGATATTAACAATATAAACCAGCAGGTAAGCTCCGGGTTCTCGAAATTTATGGGTAGCTAAACCTAGAATAAATACCTCATAAATGATGTAAAGACTCCATACCAATAAGTGAAACTTATACCTTTCGTAGAATTTTTTTAAATGTAAAAAGCTCATTTTTTTCTTTTAATCTATTAAAATGGGGTTTTTATCTCCCAAAAGCAGGGGTTTGTGTAAAAAAGTGGTCGAGTCTAATTTTGAGGTGCATCTTTACAGAAAATTAATTATAACGATAATAACAAAAAATTTAATACTATATATTATGAAAGCTCAACACACAAATCCTGCTACAAAACTTGCTAAAAAAACTGTTTTTGTTTATAAAAATATTAAAGCTCAAAGCAGCTATCAAACTAATCCAACAGGAGATCAAAGCCACACCGTAATGACCAGTTTTATTATGGAGTTTTAATTCGTATAACTTATTTTAATATTATATCATCATATTTAAACATAATTATAATGAAAGCGCAACATACAACCAAACTTGCCAAAAAAACTGTTTTTGTTTATAAAAACATTAAAGCTCAAAGCAGCTATGAAACTAATCCAACAGGAGATCAAAGTCACACTGTAATGACCAGCTTTATTTTTGGATTGTAGTTTTTTGAACTCATTATTACTCTGGGTAACGAAAAGTCGGCTCGATATTATCAATTAGTGATTCCGGTTCGATTTTAATAAACTGCTCTGTACATAGTTGAAGAAGGCTTCTTTATAACCTTCGCCAATTTGGATCATCTCGTTATTTACCAAACGGATTATATTCCCATCTACTTTTTTAATTGCCGCTTTAGCCACAATGTTCGATTTATTAACACGGATAAATGCGTGGTTTTCTAAGGCCTTTTCAATTTCCTTAAGTGTAAGGTAGGTAGTGTGGATTTCGGATTTAGTAATAATCTGTATATAATTCTGTAATGCTTTGATGTAAAGTATTTCATCAATAGCGATGTTAGAAAAAGCATATTTATGGTCGCCTTTAATATAAAGTGCCGCAACCTGGTCAGTTTCTTTAGGAGTCGCTTTTGTTGCATTGGCCTCTTTCTTTAAAATTCGGTCTATGCCCAATGCGAATTTTGCAAATGAAATAGGTTTAAGTAGATATTGATCCGATTGTACATCAAATGCTTGCAAGGCATAATCAGGATGTGCAGTAGTAAAAATCAAATATTTTGCTTTTTCTCTGATATTTTTAGCCAGTTCCAATCCATTTATGCCTGGCATATCAATATCCATAAACAATAAATCAATTTCGTCTTCGGTACTTATCTCAGTAAGTGCCTGGACCGGACTGGTAAAAGTTTTAAAAACTGTTAAACCAGGCATTTCCGCAATGTGGTCAGTTAATACTTCAATTGCATGCTGCTCGTCGTCTATAACAACGCATTTTAGATTCATGAGTATAAATATGTTTGTTTTATTTGATTTGAATGCAAGTTAAATAAAAATGAATTGAATTAACAATTGCATCAAAAAAAACTTATCTCAGGTTTCGTCTAAAAAAAACCAGGGTTTCGTGTAATATTCTGGGTAGTTGATGTAAAAAAATTATCTGATCCCCTTCTTTTTATAATCTTTATACTGTTTGCCAAAAACAAAATAATTAGCAGTGAAAACTACTAATTGTGAAAAACATCTGCCTGCCCAATCTTGTGTAGCCTGTAGATAAATAAAATTAAAAACAGGCCATACAATACTGGGTAAGATTACAAAAACTAAAAAAACAAAAAATACCGAAAAGCAAAGAAATATTCCCCTACATCTACCAAGCCTCAACATGAAAAACAACGAATACGAATATTTACTTAATAAAATCTACTACAAGGGAGTTCTAAAAAATCAAGGAATCAACGCTGATATGTATCAGAGAATGCAAAATGAATATAGCAATCTTGATGGACAGAATCCTGTTAAAGGCCAATTAGATGGCGAATACGCATTCAGAAAATCTTTTTTAGTTGTGCGTAATTATGTTCAGCAAGCTATTAAAGATGGTATGAAAAGTTTCCAGTTTACTATGCGCGCTACTGATATCAACAAATTAACTTATATGGTTGATATGTTGAACAGAAACTTTTTTGATAAACAAAGTTTAGATCAAATTATTATCACTGCAAATTCGGTGTTTAACCAATACAATTTAAAAAACTAACGACCTAATAATAGATAACAACATGGAATTGAAAGACGAAATCGGGCAGTTTGCCGTAAGAATTAAGAAAATGCTTCCACAAGTTCAATCTGAGGATTTAACAAGGAATGCGTTGGTTATGCCTTTTATCCAAATCTTAGGATTTGACCCTTCTGAAGTTCAATCTGAAGCTGTTCTAGACTTCGGGGTTAAAAAAAGTAAAAAAGTTGATTACACCATTATGAAAGATGGCGAACCAACAATCCTTGTTGAATGTAAACACCACAACGATAATTTAGATATTCATGATTCACGCCTATCTAAATACTTCCGTAAAACAAAAGCTAAATATGGTTTATTAACCAATGGCTTAGTATACCGCTTTTACACAGAGAAAATGGTGAGATCAAAGAAAAACCAAGAGCCATTATTCGAGTTTAAAATAACCGATACCAAAGCTGCTACCATTGCTAAAATGATTGAAGATCACAAAGATTATTTCAATGTAGATCATAAAACCATATAGTAGCAATAGGCTAATAATATTAATTTTGATCTAAGAGTTCCCGAAAAATTCTTATCTAAAAGTCTTGATCTGATCAAGACTTTTTTTATGCCCTCTCGCAAAAGAAAAAGGGAGAAACCAATTCGGTTTCTCCCTTTAAACTATAACAGGATTTCTCCTGATTAAATTAATTCTACACTTCTGCTTACAAAAGCTGTTAATTCTGCACCAGTTAACATGCCTTGCGCTAAAAGCGCTAAATCTACTGCTTGTTTAGCCAGGTTGCTTTGCTCTTCTCCTTCAGCTTTTAAAATTTTACTTACCAATTTATGGTTTCCATTAATGGCAACTTTATAATTGTCGGGCATTTGACCGTAAAAGCCCATTCCACCACCCATTGCAGCCATATCTTTCATCCGGCGCATAAATTCATCCATGGTAATAGTAACTGGTAATTCCTCCGGATGTAAAGCCACAATTTCTACATGCATACCCGGTTTGGTAATGGCTTTTTCAAAAATCGCAGTTACTTCTTTTACCTGATCTTCAGTTAAAACATGCTCGTTCTGCTCATCTTTCTCAATTAATTTATCCGCAACGCTCGAATCAACACGTTTAATTGATGTTTTCTCTAATTTTTGCTCCAATTGATTAATAAAGTGATTGTCAATTGGCGAATCCAGTACTAAAACATCGTAATCTTTTTTATTGGCCGATTGGATAAAGGCATCTTGTTTAGCAGCATCATTGGTATATAAATAAACCACAGTGCCATTTTTATCCGTTTGTAAAGCCTTTACCTTCTCTTTGTACTCAGGAAGTGTAAAAAGCTCATTTTTAGTATTGCCTACTAAAGCAAAATCTTTGGCTTTATCGTAAAACTTCTCTTCACTGATCATGCCATATTTAACAAAAAGACCAATGTCTTTCCATTTATCTTCGTAAGCTTTACGGTCTTTAGCAAATAACTCACCTAATTTATCAGCAACCTTTTTAGTAATGTAATTGTTGATCTTTTTAACGTTACTATCGGCCTGTAAGAAACTACGCGATACATTTAAAGGAATATCAGGAGAGTCGATTACACCATGTAATAACATCAAAAATTCAGGAACAATATCTTTAACCTCGTCGGTAATAAATACCTGGCGTGAGTATAATTTGATTTTGTTGCGCTGCATTTCGAAGTCGTTTTTCAACTTAGGGAAATACAATACACCTGTTAAATTAAAAGGGTAATCAACATTTAAGTGGATCCAGAATAATGGTTCTTCACTAAATGGATACAATTCACGGTAAAAGTTTAAATAATCCTCGTCTGACAAATCTGCAGGGGCTTTTGTCCAGATCGGGTTGGTGGTGTTAACAATGTTATCAACTTCAACATCTTTATATTTTGTTTTACCTTCTTCATCTACGCCATCTTCAACTGATTCTGTTTTCGTACCAAACTTAATCGGAACAGGTAAAAACTTAGCGTATTTATCAAGGATGTCCTGCAGTTTGCTTTCTTCTAAAAACTCTTCCGAATCTTTGTTTACATGGAGGATAATATCGGTACCACGTGTGGTTTTAGTGCCTTCAGTAATTTCAAATTCTGTACTGCCATCGCAAACCCAGCGTGCAGGCTCAGCGCCATCCTGGTATGATAAGGTTTGAATTTCCACTAAATCTGCAACCATAAAGGCCGAATAGAAACCTAAACCGAATTTACCGATGATTTCATTGGCATCTTTAGCATCTTTAAATTTCTCTACAAACTCACTTGCGCCAGAAAAGGCAACCTGGTTAATGTATTTTTTAATTTCTTCGGCAGTCATCCCCAAACCGTTATCGCTAATGGTAATGGTTTTTGCATCCTTATCAACCGCAACTTGCACCAATGGTTGACCAACTTCGCCATTAAACTGACCTAATGAACCTAGTCTTTTAATTTTCTGGACTGCATCTACTGCGTTAGAAACCAACTCGCGAAGAAAAATTTCGTTATCAGAGTATAAAAACTTCTTAATTATCGGGAAAATATTCTCAGTGTGTATGGAAATATTTCCTTTTTCCTGTATGCTCATATGTAAATAAATTGTTTAATCTACATCCTGCATAACAAGGGTTGTTCCAAAAGAATTTGTTTGCCAAAATGACAGATGTGTGAGTTGTTATTGGCTGTGTGATTCCGTGGTCTGTGTTCTAGCAGGACATCCGATAATCATTATCTATTCCCCTGCTCCGTAGGCTAGTTCAATATCGATAAACTGAATAATTAGAGAGCAGATATTGCCTTCAATATCAAAGCCATAATAAACCGGGTAGGTGCCATCGCCAAAACCACTTTGAAAAAATGGAATATGGTAATCGGTTCCAGGTATTTTCCAGTTAATCCAATCGCCACCTTCACGTTGATAATCGGGGTTTTCAGCATAATTACTTGCAAAAAGTGCCGCGAAATAATCATCGTATAAATTTTTGCCTGGATGTTCTTTATTAAATGACTCTTGAAATGCACAAAAATGATTTAAGGTTTCTTTATCCAGCACGCAAGCTAAGCCTGCATCTACATTGAAACCAAAAAACTCTCCTTCGTTAAAATCAATAAGGTCTTCTGTGCCGATTAACGCTTCTTCAAAGCGTATGGCATCATAAGCTGTAAATTGCACTTTAACAGCGGCGTATCTGGCACCATCTTCATCGTCAGGAACTACTACAGCTGTAGTTACCGGGAATTCGCCTTTAGGAACTTTAATTAAATAGGGCTCGGCATCTTTTTGGATATATACAAGCGGATCTCTAACCAAAATTTCTCCTGTTGGAATAGAAACACTTCCTAGTTCTAAGTGATCTATCTTTTTACCAGCTACTGCTGTTTCCTCAAAATAATCATTCAAGTTATTGGGGCAGGCCAATAAAGCACGTTTCTCGTTCCAGGTTTTTAACCATTCAGTGCTTGGTATCATTATCATTAATTTATTCGATAGAGAGGCTTTTTTATTCTTATGAAAATAAAAAAGCCAAGAAAATTTAAAGGTCTTCTTGGCTCGTTATTTTAATGTCAGCTTAATTAATTTAAAAGAAAACTTGGTTTATCTTCTTCCAGTGAAAGAATTTTAGTGATCTTTTTAAGTAACACGTCCATTTGGAATGGTTTCGATAAGAAATCGTCCTGTCCGTAGTTTAAGGTTGTAAAATCTTTTGGATCATATAAACCAGAAATAAGCAAAATTGGAATTTTAGAGGTGCTTTCAATCGATTTTAACTGTTCGCATAATACACGCCCATCGATGTGTCCCAGAGAAATGTCTAGTAAGATTAAATCAGGCCTAAATTTTTCAATTCTGTTAAAAATCTCCTCACCATCATTCAGTGCAGAAACTTTAAATCCTCCGATTTCCAGTATTAATTGTATGGTTTCTAAAACCTCAATATCGTCATCTACTACCAGTATTCTCTTCATATGTGTGTGCATTTATATGCCATTAAGAATATAACAAAAGTTTATGTTGTTATGTTTACAATCTTAAGAATATTTTAACAATAAATTTATAGTAGCTAAAAAATAGACTTCGATTTTAATTCACTTGTTGGTACTATCCCTTCTTTGTTTAAAATAAAATTAAATAGCTCTTCAATAGGTTTCTGTAATATTTTTCCGGGTTCAATGCCATTTTCTAATAACACTGAAATTAATGTTTCCTGATAATAATAGGCTATAGAGCCTACAAAGTGGCATGGAACACTTTTGTGTTTAGGATAATCTTTAACATTGGTATCTACAAACTCCTGAAAGCCTGTTCTTAAAATGTCCTGAATAAATGGATGGTCTTTATGGCTGGCCATGAAGCGGCTAAAGCCTGCTAAATAGATATTTGGGAAAGGTTTTTGATAAACATTGGTAATAATCTGTTCTTTTTCTGCCGGGAAAGACTTTTTAAATTCTGCAGCTAGGGTTGATGGCATTTTATTGTACAAATAACTTAGAAGTACTTTCTTTCCAAAGAAAGTACCAGAACCTTCATCGCCAAGAACGTAGCCTAAGCCATGATGCCCATCGTGGATTTTCTTTCCATCGAAATAACAGATATTAGATCCGGTGCCTAAAATACAGTTTAAGCCTTCTGCATTTCCGCAGGTAGCATATACCGAGCCCAGAAGATCGTGGTCTACTGAAATAAAAGCATTACCAAAAACGGCCGACAAGCCATTTGAGACTACTTCATGTTTATCAGGTGAAGAGCAACCAGCTCCAAAAAAGTAGATTTCTTTTACCTCATTAGCGTATTGTAATAAGGATTCATTTTTAGAAATCAGCTTTGTAATTTCTTGCTCACTTAAGAAATAAGGGTTTATTCCAGGAGTGCTAAATTTAATGGTTTCGCCATTATGATAGCCCATCCAATCGGTTTTCGATGAGCCACTATCTGCAACAAGTATCATGGACTAAATATAAAAATTAATTAGATAAATTTATATTTCCACTGATTTCTTTCAGTGTAGTTTCGGCTATTTTTGCTTGATATTGCATTTCGATGAAACGGTTTTGTGCATCAATAGCATTACGCTGTGCTTCTCTTAGTTCTAAAGGGGCTATGCTGCCTAAACGGTATTTTGCTAGAGTAATATCTAAGTTTTCTTTTGCAATATCTACATTTCGCTGCTCTAATTTAATCAGATCCAGGTAGGTGCTGTAATTTTGATAAGCAGTAAGCAATTGCGAATTTACATCCAGCTTGGTTTTGTTCAGATTAAGAGCCGAGTTGTCGATCTCTATTTTTGCATTACGCTCTTGTTGGCGCTGTAAAAAACCATTAAATAAATTTATACTTGCCGTAACGCCATAAGTAAATCCATTCGCAGCAAATTTTTGGTTAAAGCCGGTAGGGCTGGTACTGTTTGCCCTGCTGTAGCCAGAGTTTAAACTTACAGATGGATACCTTGCCCCACGGATAGATTTTAAATTTAAGGAAGCAATACGTTGATTAATAAATGCATTCTGCACATTAGGATTCTGCTGCTCAGCCATTTCGGCCATTTTACTGAACAGGATACCTTTATCTACATCAATGTGGTTGTCTACAGAAAACGAAGTACCGATATCTCTCACCATCAATTGGTTTAAGTGCACTTTAGCTACCTGTAAGGCATTTTTGGTTTGCAGATAGTTTGATGTATCGGTATTGTAATCAACCTGTGCGGTTAACACATCCAATTTAGAGCCACGGCCAAGTTGTAATTTTGTTTTCGCAATATTGGTACGCAATACAGAAACGTCCATTGCACTATCGGCTGCAATAACCAATTGTTGTTGCCTTACAATGTCGTAATAAGCCGTAATTACATCAGCAACTGTAGTTAAAATGGTTAACCGGGCGTTTAACTCGCCTTGTTTTTGCAACTCTTTTAAGCGATCATAATTGGCAAACATGCTAAAACCATTAAAAATAGTCCAGTTTAATTCCGTACCATAACTGTTATTGGTACTTTTTGCACCTGTAATTACCCGATCAGGACCAGTTGCAGGGGTTTGCCTGGTATTCTGGATACTTCCACCATTGGTATAACTTCCCGTTAAATTAGGTAACATACCCGCGTTGCCAATATTGGCATTGTTTTTTGCGATATCGATCTGGTTTTTACTGATTTTGATATCGTAATTGTTCTGTAAAGCAACAGTTATCGCCTCCTGTAAGCTCAGTTTTTCCTGAGCAAAGCCCGAAAGAGATAAACTTACCAACAGGATAAATATTTTTAATTTCCTGCTCATCTTATTCTTCTGTATGTAAAGCTTCTTGTTCAAAACGATGGGCTTCTTTTAATTCTTTATTCGGTTTGTACGGTTTGGCCCAGTAAGAGTAAATGGCTGGGATTACAAATAAGGTTAAAACCAAAGAGAACAATGTTCCACCTACAATTACGGTTCCCATACTCATTCTGCTTTTTGCAGCGGCACCTAAAGCAAGGGCAATTGGTAAAGCTCCAATCGCAATGGCTAAGCTGGTCATTAAAATTGGGCGCAAACGCGAAACAGCAGCTTCACGTATAGCTTGGGGAATCGCAATCCCTTTTTCTTTTAGCTGGTTAGCAAACTCAACAATTAAAATACCATTTTTGGTTACCAAACCAATAAGCATAATGGTACCGATCTGGCTGAAGATATTCCAGCTTTGTCCACATAACCAGAGCGATAAAAATGCACCGGCAACGGCCATGGGTACAGTTAAAATGATGATAATGGGATCTTTAAAGCTCTCAAACTGTGCCGAAAGAATTAAATAAACCAGAAGGAGCGCCAAACCGAATGCAAAGAAGGTATTTGAAGAGCTTTCTTTAAAATCCCGCGATTCTCCACTTAAATCGGTAGAGAAAGTTTCGTCTAATACTTTTTTAGAAATAGCATCCATGGCATCTATACCTTCGCCAATACTTTTTCCCGGTGCTAAACCTGCCGAAACAGTTGCCGCAATAAAGCGGTTGTTCCTGTACAGCTGTGGCGGACTACTTTCTTCTTTAGCCGTAACCACATTGTCTAGCTGAACCAACTCACCCTTATCATTACGTACATAAACAGAACTTAAATCTAATGGATCCTTCCGGTCTCCACGATCGAACTGACCAATTACCTGGTATTGTTTTCCATTCATGAAGAAATACGAAAACCTTTGACCACTTAATCCTAAATTTAAGGTTTGTGCAATAGCAGATATAGAAACACCTAAATTTTTGGCCTTATCCCTGTCGATGGTCAAGTTAATTTCAGGCTTGTTAAATTTCAGGTTTACGTCTGATACGGTGAATGTTGGGTCTTTCGAAACCGCATCCATAAACAAAGGGATTTTCTCTCTTAGTTTTTCGAAATTTTGGGCCTGGATAATATAACTGATGGGTAATCCGCCACGGCGACCTACTGAAATGGTTGGCTGTTGGCTCACAATGGTTTTACCTTCGGTATATTTTTTGGTTACCCGGGTGAGCATATCGGCAATGTCTTTTTGCGAACGTTTACGCGTTTCGGGATCTGTTAAACCCATTCTTACAAAACCAGAGTTTACCGCACCCGAACCACCAAAACTTGGCGAAGTAATGGTAATGTTTACGTTTTTTTCGGGAACTGAATCAATTACCAACTGATTCAGTTTCATAATAAACTGATCCGTATAGGCAAAGGAGGCACCTTCAGGAGTGCTTGCACTGATATTGATTGCACTTCTATCGTCATAAGGGGCGGTTTCTTTTGGTAAAACCTTCCAGAATAAGAAAATAAGCCCCATACACACTATAATAATTGGAATGGAAAGCCATCTTTTATCCAAAAATTTGTTCAGGTTAGATTCGTATGCATCATTTAATTTTATAAAATAGGGTTCTGTCCAGTTGTAAAACCTGGATGGTTTATGTCCACCCTTTTTCATCAGGTAGGCATTTAACATCGGTGTTAAAGTAAGTGATACAAAGGCAGATACCAGTACCGCGGCACCTATTACCACGCCAAACTCTCTAAATAAACGGCCCACAAAGCCCTGTAAGAAAATTACTGGTAAAAATACGGCCGCAAGGGTAATGGAAATCGAAATTAC
The DNA here is from genome assembly GCF_011759615.1 of Pedobacter sp. SG908. NCBI lineage: Bacteria > Pseudomonadati > Bacteroidota > Sphingobacteriia > Sphingobacteriales > Sphingobacteriaceae > Pedobacter > Pedobacter sp. SG908. The sequence continues at coordinate 643,755 of NZ_JAAOYY010000003.1, read as the reverse complement.
AGCAAAAAAGATTTCATTTGATCCTTTAATGGCTGCCTCGAAAGGCGACATGCCTTCTTCAACCTTTTTAAATATATTTTCGGTAACCACAATACCATCATCTACCACCAATCCTGTAGCCAGTACAATGGCCAATAAACTCAATACATTGATTGAAAAGCCGAAGGCGTACATGATGAAGAAAGTAAAAATTAAAGATACCGGGATATCGATTAAAGGTCTAAAAGCAATGGCCCAATCTCTGAAAAAGAGATATATGATCAAAATTACCAATACCAGTGATAAACCAATAGTCTCGGCAACTTCGGTTACCGAACGCTTGATGAAAAGGGTGTTGTCTAATGCAACTTTCAATTTAATATCCTGTGGGATATCGGCTTTTAATTTATCAAAACGTTTGTAAAACTCTTTACTGATATCGAGGTAATTGGCTCCGGGCTGAGGGATAATGGCAATGGCCACCATCGGTCTGCCCGATTCACGTAGAATGGTTTCTTCGTTTTCTGGTCCTAAAACCGCATAACCAACATCTTTTAGTTTAACTACCTGATTGCTGTCGGCTTTTAAGATTAAGTTATTAAACTCGCTTTCGTTGGTTAATTTCCCCAGGGTTTTAACTGTTAGTTCGGTAGTAGCGCCGGTGATTTTTCCTGATGGAAGCTCTACGTTTTCATTGTCTAATGCAGTAACAATATCCTGCGAGGTTAAGCCGTAAGCACTTAGTTTATTTGGATCCATCCAGATACGCATGGCATATTTCCTTTGGCCCTGGATTTGTACACTACTTACCCCCGGAATGGTTTGGATGCGGTCGGCAATTACGTTTTCAGCAAAATCACTTAATTCCAGTGTATTGCGTTTATCGCTCTGGATCGTCATCGATAAAATAGGGTCAGAGTTGGCATCAGCCTTACTTACTACCGGTAAACCGTCAATATCTTTAGGTAAGGTACGGGCAGCCTGCGATACTTTGTCACGCACATCATTGGCGGCCTCTTCTATATTTTTATCAAGGTTAAACTCTATGGTAATGTTACTCGTTCCCTGGTTGCTTGATGAAGAAATATTCCTGATCCCATCAATGGAGTTGATCGATTTTTCTAAAGGTTCGGTAATTTGCGATTCGATAATATCTGAGTTGGCACCAGGATAGGAAGTTCTTACCGAAACCACCGTTGGGTCGATAGATGGGTACTCGCGCACACCTAAAAAGGTATAGCCGATTATCCCGAAAAGGACAATCAATAAGTTCATCACAATGGCCAAAACCGGCCTTTTTATACTCGTGGTTGAAATACTCATTATTGATTGTATTTATTTTTTTTATGCTCGTTGTTCACTCTAAAACAATATATTTTGGCTTCTTTTGGTAAACCGGTGTTAGCTATAGTTAGTCTGTTTTGTACTTCAATAGCCGCACTATCTATATTTTTATCCATATTAAATTCAACTATAATATTGCCAGCACCTTTTTGGGATGATGTTGATATTTTATGGATATTGCTGATCTTTGAAATTTCTTTTTGCAAAGGATCTAAAACTTTCATTACTGTAGCCGAATCGGCTTCTTTATAGGATACATATACCTGCATCACGGCACGCTCTTTAGGGCTTTGCTTGCAGCCAACGAAGCCAAAGACTATAGTCGCGACGGCAATAAAGGTTACTTTTTTTAAACCCATGGTTGAGATACTCATAATTGTTTAACCAAATGAACTTTTACCGGGGCATCTTTCTTCAATGCCATCGACCCGGTTGTCAAAACCGTATCGCCAACTTTTAATCCTGACGTAATTACAATATTTTCATCGGTACGGGTACCTGCTTCTACTTTTACTTCCTGCGCTTTTCCGTCTTTTTGTACATAAACAATTTTGCCTTTTAACACAGGTATTACGGCTTCGTTAGGAATTAATATGGCATTTTGTACCGTATTTAAAGCCAGTTTAATTTTGGCAAAAGAACCTGGTAATAAAGCATTATCTGCATTAGGTGCCAAAGCCCTAATCTGTAACGTTCTGGTAGCCGCATTAATCCCCGGTTCTATTGCGTAAACTTTTCCTTTATTTTCTTTGGAAGAGCCATCGGTCGTAAATATAATTTCTGAATTTACTTTAATCTGTCCCGCATATTTCTCCGGAACGGAAAAAGTAATTTTAACCGGATTGGTACTTACTAGGTTGGCTATTACAGTTGCTGGTGTTAAATAGGTTCCGGCCGAGATGCTACGCAAGCCTACTCTACCGGTAAAAGGTGCACGGATAGTGGTTTTGGCGAGTTGCGCCCGAATTAATTGTGCTTGCGCCTGTAGGGATTTTAAATCGGCCAGAGCAGTATCGTACTCCTCCTGGCTAATAGCGCCTTTGGCCAAAAGCTGTTTTGCACGGTTTTCATTTGTTGATGAAAGTTTTTGCTTGGTTAGTGCATCCTGTAATTGTGCCTGTATATCTCTGTCGTTTACTTTTACCAATACACTTCCTTTTGATACTGTTGTACCTTCCTGAAAATAAATTCCGGTAACCAATCCCGATACTTCACTTTTCAATACAACCGATTCGTTGGCATCAATGGCGCCGGTTACTTCCAAATCGTTATCAAACGATACTGGTTTTACCACAATTCCATCAACTACCAATGGAGCAGAAGCACTTCCCTTACCATCACCTTTGCCTTTTCCCGCCCCAGATGCACCGCCTTTCCCTTCGAGTTTTTTATTTGCGTTAATTCTGTAATAGACCAAATAAGCCAAGCCTATAGCTAAAACAGCATAGATAATATACCTTTTCTTCATGTTTATTATTTGTGTTGTGCGTATTCCAACATTAAAACGAAATTAATGTTTAGAATTAGAGCGTAAAAATATTCAAATAGTTTAGTCCTAAATTTGTTGTATTAAGGATGTTACCGATTTTCAGTTTGGAACGGACAGCTTTCAGTTTTGAGTAAATCTGTCTGAAGATATAATATTACTAGCTTTTATATCCTCATAACTCAATTAAAGATGCGAAAGCAAATTTATTTTTGGGTTTAGTTAGCGTAAAAACCATCAGCCATCAGCCATGAACCAATGAAACGGAAACAACTATTTTACACCACATTTAGCTATTTTGTTCTAAAACCCCATCAATAAATCTAAATTTGCAGCAAAACACAGTCAATATCAATATGTTTAACAAAAAATCAATTTTAAGTTTAGTTTTACTACTAACGTGTATTATGGCAGCGAAGGCGCAGGTAAAAATAGGCTTTGAGGTTTCTTTTAAAGAGCCACAGGCACACTATGCCGAAGTTCAGATGAATATTTCTGGCTTGGCAAAAGATTATGTAGATGTAAAAATGCCAGTTTGGACACCGGGTTCTTATTTGGTTCGCGAGTTTGAAAAAAGTGTAGAAGAATTTAAGGCTACTGCAGCTGGTAAAGCCGTAAAAGTTGAAAAAGTAAGGAAAAACACCTGGAGGATTTTCTCAGCTAAGGCTGCCAATATCCAGATCAATTACCGTGTTTATGCATTCGAAATCTCGGTGCGTACGCCTTTTATCGACGAATCTCACGCATTCTTATCTCCAACAGGAATTTTTATGCATCCTGATGGCATGATCAAATCGCCAAGTACTGTAAAAATTGTTCCTTTTAATACCTGGACCAAAGTTTCTACCGGGTTAACTCCGGTTGTGGGTGAGCAGTTTACCTATAAAGCTACCGATTTTGACATTCTTTATGATAGCCCTATTGAGGTGGGTAATCAGGATATTTTCGAATTTACAGCTGCTGGTGTTCGCCATGAGGTAGCCATGTACGGTGGCGGTAATTACGATAAGGAAAAACTAAAAGTAGATATGGCTAAAATTGTAGAAAAAGAAACTGCAGTTTATGGCGAAAATCCTAATAAATATTATCTCTTTATTGTCCATAATTTCTTAAAAGGTGGCGGTGGTTTAGAACACTTAAACTCTACAACCTTAGGTGCAACCAGAAATGCATACAATACAGCTGAAGGTTATAAAGGCTTTTTAGGCCTGGTTGCTCATGAGTATCACCACCTTTGGAATGTTAAGCGCTTACGTCCGATAGCACTAGGCCCTTTTGATTATGACAACGAAAATTACACGACCAACCTCTGGGTGGCTGAAGGATTTACTTCGTATTACGAAAATAAGTATTTGCATAGAGCAGGTTTTACTGATGTAAATGAATTTTTGAAAGATCTTGCTGACGGTGTAGGTACGGTGTTGAATACGCCTGGTGCGAAATATCAGTCGGCTGCTTCATCCAGTTATGATGCATGGATTATTGGTTACCGCCCGAATGAAAACTCAAAAAACAATTCCATTTCTTACTACAATAAAGGAGAAGTGATTGGTATTCTAATGGATCTCGAAATCATAAATGCCACTAAAGGTGCCAAAAGTTTAGACGATGTAATGAAAGCCATGTATTTGCAGTGCAAAACCTTAAAACGTGGTTATACTGATGCAGAATTTAAAGCCATGGTTGAAAAGATATCAGGAATTAGCTTTACTAACTTTTGGGCAAAATATGTTAACGGCGTAGATGACGTAGATTATGTAAAATATTTCGCGTATGCAGGTGTTGATGTTTCTACAGAAAATGCAACTCCTGGTAAACCGGTTACTGGTGCAGCGGTTCAATTGGCTACTAAGGGTTTAGAAGTAACTTCGGTTGCCAGAAACTCAGCCGCTTGGGTAAGTGGTTTAAATGTTAACGATGTAATTGTTCTGATTGATGGCTCATCATTGAGTGATGTGCTGAAAAATGTGAAACTAAAAGAACCGAAATTTTCATTAGATATTTTACCCATCATTACCGATAAAAAAATTGGCGATCAGCTAACCGTTAGGGTGATTCGCGATGGACTTGAAAAAGAAATTTCTTTAAGTCTGAAAGAAAATCCAAATGTACGCTTAAAAGCAACTGTAAGCGAAAATGCAACACCAGCTCAAAAAGCAGTGTTAAAAAAATGGACGGGCGTTTAGTCAGTTCGCAGTTAAAAATTTTCAATTTGCAGTTAATTTTAAAACTCCATAAAAAATCCCATAAGATTAATCTTATGGGATTTTTTATGTTTTTTAAGTTTACGCTTCGCGCCGAGCGCCATACGCTTTGTCTAGAAGGTATATCTAAAACCTAGGCCGAATCTTCCAGCGTTAAAATCGCTGTCGTTGCTGCCCAAATAAATTCTTGGTCTCCAGTCTAAAGCCAAAGCCAATGGCGCACCGCTAAATTTATAATCCAAACCAACCATCGGAACCAGGAAAAAGTTAGAACCTCCATCATACAATTGGATTGACGGACCACCACCAAGATACCAATCTAAACCTCTGGCACCTGGAATTGATGAATTGTATTGAAGGAAGCCTTGGATAATAGTAGAGTTTCCACCAAATAATACATCGCCTTGAATAGCTGCTTTTGGGCTAAAGTGGTGTCTGATAGATGGACCTACCAATGTAGCGCCATCTCCAAAGTCAATACCTAAACCAAGTCCGGTTTTATAGTTTTGAGCTTTAACGGTTGTTGTAGTAAGGGCAAACAATGCAATGCATCCTAAAATTGTAAATAACTTTTTCATAATTTAAATGTTTTGTAAAATAATTATCAGCTTAACAACTTTAATGCCGTTTCTGTTTTTTTGGTAAAAATCCGTTAGGATAAAAAACAATGCTTGCATAGTAATTTTGTAATTGCTAAGTTTATTTAAATATTTTTTACAGAAAGTAAATACAGCGTTTTATTAACTACGTGGTATTATTTTCATTAAAAAGGCATATAGATGTTAATCTTTATGTTTGATTTTTTAACTTAACCAAATAATATACAATTCATATGGCGGCAGAAATTAAACGGGTTTTTGATCTTTTGAAATACAGCCTCGAAAATCCTAAGCAAGAATTCATCAGCGGAAAAATTAACGGAAAATGGATAAATTATAGTACAGCCGATTTTTGTGCCGCTGTAGATAACCTAAGCCGTGGATTAATTAAACAAGGCATAGGCAAAGGAGGCAGGGTTGCTGTAATGTCGCATAACCGGCCTGAATGGAATATTGCCGATTTTGCGGCCAACCAGATTGGCGCTTATCAGATTCCTTTATATCCAACCTTAGCTGAACACGATATTCAGTTTATCCTGAAAGATGCAGAAATCGCCATTATTTTTGTAGCCGACGAAGATTTGTATAGAAAAATTAAGCCTTGTGCTGATGCAATTAATTCAGCCATTAAGATTTACAGTTTTAATGAAATTGCAGAAGCCGAAAACTGGAATACATTAATTGAATTAGGCAAAGCGAGTACAGACATTGATTTGGAAGAACATCGTGCTAAAGTTGCCCCCGAAGATATATTAACCCTAATTTATACATCTGGCACTACGGGTACGCCAAAAGGTGTAATGCTAACGCATAATAACCTGGTTGCAAATTTTGTTAACTCTGCTGTGGTAATACCCGAAGGCGTTAAAAAAGGCTTAAGCTTTTTGCCGCTTTCGCACATTTTCGAGCGGATGATCATTTATTTATATCTGTTTAATTATACCGGAATTTATTATGCCGAAAGTATGGAAACCATTGTAGCCGATATTCAGCATGTAAAACCCAATGTGTTTTCTACCGTTCCAAGGCTTCTCGAAAAAGTGTACGATAAGATCATGGAGAAAGGAAAAGCATTAACAGGAATTAAAAAAGGTATTTTCTTCTGGTCGGTAGCTTTAGCTGAGAAATATACAATTAATGCGGGCGCCTGGTATAACTTCAAACTCGGAATTGCCCGTAAACTGGTTTTTAAAAAATGGCAGGAAGCGCTGGGCGGCGAAATTGTAGTGATCGTATCAGGAGGAGCAGCGCTAAATCCGCGTTTGGCCAGAATTTTCTGGGCTGCGGGTATGCCTGTTTTTGAAGGATATGGACTAACAGAAACCTCACCGGTAATTACTGTTAATCATTTCGGCGGAACCATGTTCGGTACTGTTGGCGAGGTAATTAAAGGTGTAGAAGTTAAAATTGCACCAGATGGCGAAGTTTTAACCCGGGGACATCAGGTAATGAAAGGTTATTATAACCGACCTGATTTAACCGATGAGGCGGTAGATAAAGAAGGGTGGTTTCATACCGGAGACATTGGTGAATTGGTTGATGGCCGCTTTTTAAGAATTACCGACCGTAAAAAAGAAATGTTTAAAACTGCTGGTGGTAAATACGTTGCCCCACAAATGCTCGAGAATAAATATAAAGAATCGATTTTTATTGAACAGATTATGGTTTTGGGCGAGAACAGGAAATTCCCGTCTGCACTGATTGTTCCAAATTTCGAAACCTTAAAAACCTGGGCAGGCAGAAAAGGCATTACTTTTAACTCGAACGAAGAGATTATTAAAAATGAACAGGTGCTCGCTAAATACAACGAGGTTATCGAAGCTGCAAATGTGGGCTTTGGTAAGTGGGAACAGGTAAAAAGATTTGCATTGTTACCTAAAGAGTGGAGCATAGATGGCGGTGAGCTTACCCCAAAATTAAGTTTGAAAAGAAAAGTGATAACCGAAAAAAATAACGAGGTAATCGAAAAAATATATAAAGATGCAGAAAGCTATAAAGCCCCTCAATAACCTTAAAAAATCGTTAATATACTTAAGTGTTGTACTGTTATTGGCTGGTTGCGTAACCGGACAATTGGGTAAAAACAACAGTGGCGAATATAAAAATGGGATGGTGGTTTCTGCCCATCCAGAAGCGTCGCAAGTAGGAATAGATATTTTAAAAAAGGGGGGGAATGCCGTTGATGCTGCTGTTGCGGTTCAGTTTGCGCTTGCCGTAGTTTACCCTAACGCGGGGAACATTGGTGGGGGTGGTTTTATGGTATATCGTGGTACAAACGGCGAAATAAATGCCTTAGATTTTAGAGAAAAAGCAGCTGCGGCAGCCAGCAGAGATATGTATCTGGATGCTGTTGGCAATCCAATTGTTGATAAAAGCCTTTATGGCCATTTAGCTGCAGGCGTGCCAGGATCAGTAGATGGCATGGTAGAGGCTCACAAAAAATATGGAAAGCTTTCCTGGGCACAGGTATTGCAACCAGCGATAAACCTCGCTCAAAACGGTTTCAAGATCACCAAGCGACAAGCTGGGGAGTTGAATAGTTTGCATCGTAAATTTATGGAATTTAACCCTGGTGGAACTGCTTTTGTAAATTTGGAAAGCACCTGGCAGGAAAATGATGTGCTTGTTCAAAAAGAGTTGGCCAATACGTTAAAACTAATACAGGAAAAAGGTAGGGCAGGTTTTTATGAAGGCGCCGTAGCCGATTCGCTGGTGGCCGAAATGCAGCGGGGCAAAGGACTCATTACAAGAGCAGATTTAAAAAATTACCACGCAACCTGGCGTAAACCCATAACAGGTAACTATAGGGGCTACAAAATTATTACCATGCCACCTACTTCGAGTGGAGGTATTGCCCTGATCCAATTGCTCCAATCTGTAGCGCCTTATCCTTTAAAAAAATGGGGACATAATGCAGATTCTACAGTTCAGGTAATTGTAGAAGCCGAAAGAAGAGTGTATGCCGACCGGGCAACACATTTAGGCGACCCTGATTTTTATGCTGTTCCACAACAACAGCTGTTGAATGCCGATTATAACAAAAACCGCATGGCAAACTTTAGCTGGGCAGCAGCAACACCAAGTAGTGCTGTTTTGGCCGGCGAAATAAAAGGAGCAGAGCACGAAGAAACCACACATTTCTCTATTGTAGACCGCGATGGGAATGCCGTTTCAATTACTACTACTTTAAATGGTTCTTACGGATCGTTAGTTGCAGTGAAAGGAGCTGGATTTCTGTTGAACAACGAAATGGATGACTTTTCTGTTAAACCTGGAGCGCCCAATATGTATGGCTTAGTTGGTGGCGAAGCCAATGCCATTGCACCCAATAAACGAATGTTAAGCTCTATGACACCGAGTATTGTAGAGAAAGATGGAAAATTATTTATGGTGGTAGGTACACCGGGCGGCTCAACCATCATTACATCTGTATTTCAAACTATTATTAATGTAATCGATTTCGATATGTCTATGCAATCGGCTGTAGCTGCTAAAAAGTTTCATCACCAATGGTTACCAGATGAGGTGTATGTAGAAAAAGATGCCATCGATAGTTTAACAATAGAAAAATTAAAAGCAAAAGGCTATAAAATCGTGCCTAGAGGCCCAATTGGCCGGGTAGATGCCATCTTAAAAACCAAGTGGGGCAATTATCAGGGGGGCGCCGATCCTAGGGGAGATGATAAGGCCATCGGCTGGTAGCAACTTCTCAATCTATTTTTTTATCTTAGCAGTAGTCAATCTTTTGCCATTCAATTAGTTTTTCTAATTCAAAGTTTAAAGAGATGGAGAAGCGCATATTTAATCTTGCCCAAAATTATCCAGATTTACCAAAGGTAAATTCAGCAATCTCTTTTGGTCCTTTTATCAAATACCTGCAGCGAAAAATTAAAGAAGAACAGACTGTAAAATCTATCCTTTATAAGAATGCCTTAAAAGAATTTAAAAAACAGGGAATTGATGACCAGGCTATCGCTATAGATGATATTTACCAGCACGAGTTACTGTTGGAGCATATGTATGCCTGTCTTTCGCCTGCGCTTTTGACAGAAGAGCATCAGGCTTGGGGGCTTTGTGCACCAATGCAGCCCATTACTTTTTATGGAACGGAGCTGATGTACGAGCTGCTCGAGCACGAAGAAAAAGACCAGAACAGTTTTGTTGGTTCAAAAACGTTGGAACAACGTGAACATGATCACCTTTATTTTATCTATTCCTTCATTCTTAACGAATTATATGCGTTCCACTCACCTTTAAAAGAAAAATACCATTCGGGTATCAATGCAGATACTGGTTTGCCGGGTTATTTCCATATTGGCGTAAATGCCAGTTTCATCGAAGTTAAGGTGAAACAGCCGTTACCAGATCTTAGCTACCGCGAGTTACAACAATATTTGAGTGAAGAATCTGGATTGGATAAACTTCAACAGGTGTTGCCATTGTCGCTTTTTGAGCTTAACGGTATTTCTGTGCTTACCATTACTGATGTTACCGCTAAACAGGCAGTAGAAAATATTAAAAATGTAAGGTTGAGCCGCATACCAGGCAGCGAGAGTGTCGCTTATGGAGAAGTGATACAATCGTTAAAAGTGCTGGTGCAAAATGCCAATATCCAATTCGATCTTTTCCCTTTCGTAAGGGTAAACAACAAAATGGTTTATGGCTATGTAAAAGGAGGCAGTGGCCTACTGTTTTCGGTGTGGGGCGAAGAAACCTTGAGCCCCGAAGCCTTTCAGCAGATTGCCGAAGGTTATGCCGCGAACCCTAATTCTTTTTACTCGCCCGATATTTGGGCAGAAAGCAAAGAGATGTTTCCCTGGTTAGACAGATTTAGGGAGTTAAACGTAAAATCGATGGCGCTTATACCAGTATTTCATAACCAGATCTTAGTTGGCGTATTGGGCATGCATACCTGGGTTGGCGAAACTTTCGATGAAAAGAAAATTACCTTATTGGAGCCTGTTTTAGCACCTATTGCTCAACTCTTACAGGTATATATAGATGAGTTTAATCTCGAAATCGAAAATATCATTAAAGAAAAATATACCTCTATCCAACCAGCGGTACAGTGGAAGTTTAATGAAGCAGCCTGGCATCATCTTTACAATAAGAAAAAGAATTTGCCACAGCGTAATGAGGATATAAGTTTTGCAGATGTTTACCCTTTTTATGGCGCAATAGATATTAGAAATTCTACAGCAGAACGCAATGTAGCCAGTAAAGCCGATTTAAGCTTTCACCTAAGCCTGTTTCGTGAAACGCTAGAAGAGCTGGGCAAAACTTATAGCGATGCATTGTTGGTGGAAATCATTTTTAACTGCAATAAATGGAGCGATATTTTACAGGGCGACGAACTAAATACAACTGATGAAAACAGCCTCAATATTTTCCTTAAAGAAGAAACCAGTGATTACCTAAGGCTCATTTCCCAATCGCACCCTAATACTCAAAAGATAATCAATAAATATCTAGATTGCATTTCAGCACCTCATGGCGAGGTATATAAGCATCGCCAGGCTTTGGAAACATCCATGCAGCTAATTAATACTGCCATTAACAATTATTTTGAAACCGAACGCGAAAAACTACAAGATTCTTATCCCTGTTATTTTGAGAAGTTCAGGACGGATGGTGTTGAATACGATATTTATATTGGGCAGTCTATTGCGCCAGATCGGATTTTTAATCACTTCCATCTTAAAAACTTAAGGTTATGGCAACTATCGTCAATGGCTGAGATTGCCAAAATGGTTCAGCAACTCCAGCCCGATTTGGCCGTTAAGCTGGCCACTACACAACTTATCTTTATTCACAACCATCCAATAGACATTAGCTTTAGGATCGATGAGCGAAAGTTCGATGTAGAAGGAGCTTACAATATCAGGTATCAGATGATCAAAAAAAGGATCGATAAGATACTCATTCGCAATTCGCAGGAGCGCCTTACCCAACCCGATAAACTGGCATTAATCTATTTCAATAAAAGGGATATTGACGATTACCTTCCATTTGTAAAATATTTGCAGGAAACAGGGGTGTTGAAGCCAGAAACCGAGGATCTTGATTTGGAAGATTTACAGGGACTAAGCGGATTAAAGGCATTGCGCTTAACTATTTTATAAATGTGCTACCTTTAATCTAATATCTTCAATAAGTTACACAGGTACCCTACAGCAAATACTTAATGGTTAGCTATATTGCGTCAACTAATTCAAAATGCCCCAATCGCTATGCGCAAACTATTTTATCTGTTTTTGTTGCTAACAGTTACAGTACAATTACACGCTCAAACTAATGAAGCCAGCCTCGTGAGTCCGCTGATTAATCAATACCAATCAGACGAGACCATGCTTAACCGAAAATATGCACTCAAGCGATCTGAGGAATATTTTAAACGGATGGAACGATTTTATACAGACTGGCAAAAACAATTAAAGGACTTGACTTTTAACAAGCTAACTGTAAATGAAAGGGTAGATTATATTTTGCTTAAACGCGATATTCGGTCAGATTCTGCAAGTTTACAACAGCAATATTCCGAATTTAAAAGCAGTATTTTTATGTTGCCTTTTGCCAAAACATTATTAGATTTTGAGGCGAAGCGCAGAATTGGCCAACAGCAAGACGGTAAAACCACCCAAGAACAATTCGAACAACTTAAAGCGAATATTCAGAAAACCACAAAGGCAGTGGAAAACAAAGATTTAGCTGTTACACCGGTACAGGCTTCTTGGGCACAGAAAACTGTTAATCAGTACTTATCTGTATTTACTGAAGCCTATAAATTTTATGATGGCTACGATCCGCAATTTACCAAAGCCACAAAAGCAGTTTACCCCGATGTAGTAGATGCAATAAAAGATTATGCTGCTGTACTGGGCAAAATAGCTAAACCCTCAAATGCGAAAGACGATGGAAGTGGTATTATTGGTAATCCGATTGGGAGAACTGCTTTGCTGAGCAATTTAAATGATGAGATGATTGCCTATACACCTGAGCAGATTGAGGCTATTGCCATGAGGGAGTTTGCCTGGTGTGATGCCGAAATGCTTAAAGCCTCGCAACAAATGGGCTTTGGCAACGATTGGAAAAAAGCATTGGAAAAGGTTAAAACCGATTATCCTGAATTGGGAAAACAGCCCGAACTGGTTTATGAATTGGCCAATGAGGCCATAGATTTTGTAGAGAAAAATAAACTCATCGCTATTCCGTCCCTGGCCAAAGAAGGCTGGCGTATGCGCATGTTAAGCCCGCAGGAACAATTGTTTGCACCATTTTTTCTGGGTGGTGAATCGGTATTAATTGCCTATCCGACAGAAGACATGACCGAGGATGCCAAAATGATGACCCTTCGCGGCAATAACAGGCATTTTTCTAGAGCTGTAGTTTTTCATGAACTTATTCCGGGACACAACCTTCAATATTTTATGCAAAGCCGTTACAAACCTTACCGAAAAGTATTTGGTACACCTTTCTGGACGGAAGGTTGGTCGTTGTATTGGGAGATGTTATTGTGGGACCAAAATTTCGCGAAATCTCCGGAAGATAAAATTGGTATGCTTTTTTGGCGTATGCACCGTTGTGCACGTATTATTTTTTCAATGAACTACCATTTGGGGAATTGGACGCCCAAGCAGTGTATAGACTTTTTAGTAGACCGTGTGGGATTTGAACGTGCCAATGCAGAAGCTGAGGTACGTAGATCGTTTACCGGAGGTTATGGCCCATTGTATCAAATCGGGTACATGTTGGGTGGATTGCAGTTTAGAGCATTGCACAAAGAGCTGGTAGAAAGCGGCAAGATGACTAATATTCAGTTTCACGATCGTATATTACACGAAAACAACATGCCAGTAGAAATGGTAAGAGCTTTGTTAACCAACCAAATATTGCCCGAAAATTTCGGCACCCGATGGAAATTTGCCGGCGATATTAAATAGTAGAATATTTGGCAGATGTATTTATAACTTTATGAAATGAATGATCCAAAACGGGGCTTTTTCCATGATTCGCAAGAAGAGCTTATCCACCTGATAAGTTGGCATTGACCTATTTTAAAGAGCAATACTGACAATTTTTTCATTCGCAAATATTAACATGAAAAAGTATATTGAAGCCCAAACTTAAAAATCTGATTTTGGAAGAATTAGCTTAAACGGATTGAAAGAGATGCGCTCACTATGTTCTAACGTATTTTTTAGTTTGTCTGATGTATTACGTTAGGTATTAGTGTTGAAAAGTTGATAAGTATTTTTACAAGCCTGTATTTTTGGTATGGCTATTGTAATACTTGGAAAACGCTTATTCAACGTTAATAGAAAATTTATGAAATTACAGCTATTTAAAACACTCCCAGTTGCACTCGCTGGTTTACTCATCGGGTCGGTTGCTTCAGCTCAGGAAAGCCCGGCAACTTCATCAACAACATTAAGAACATGGTCTATCGGTGTAAACGCCGGTGTACTTACTCCACTGTCTCCATTGGGTGGAAAAAATGATTTCAGTAATAACAAATCAAGTTTAGGTTACGGCCTTTACATTAAAAAACAATTTACACCTTATTTCTCTCTTCGTTTAGATGGAGTTCGTGGTAAATTAAAAGGAGATAATACCGAGCCTTATAAAAGTGGTTTGGTAAACAACTCTCCTGTAAAATCCTTCGATACAGATTTGTCTTATTCAGGAAGTTTAAATGCCGTGGTAAACATGTTCAACATTGATATGTTTAAAAAAGAGAATACTTTGCAGCTTTATGCTTCTGCCGGAGCAGGTATTGCAGCCTATAAACCGACTATTACTACAGCAGCAGGAACTTCAACATTTGGTGGTGGCGATAACATCCACGAATTAATTATTCCTGTAGGTTTAGGTGCAAAATTTAAAATTTCTGATGCGGTTAATTTCGATTTAGGTTGGACCATCAATTTTGTTGATGGTGATAATTTAGATGGTTATTACAAAAATGGAAACGATAAATACAATTATGCTTATGCTGGTCTAGAGTTTGCCTTAGGTAGCGGAAAACAATTGGCTTTCCATAATCCGGTAGCTTTAACTTATGATGAAGCTTTAAAAGCAAAACAAACTGCAGAAGGTTTAAAATCTGAATTAAATGCCCAAAAAGCTGATAATGCAAAATTACGTTCAGAACTAAATGATATCTTAAAAGATTCAGATGGTGATGGTGTTGCAGATAAATTAGATAAATGCCCTGATACACCAGCAGGTACTGTTGTTGATGGTTCTGGTTGTCCATTAAAAACTCCTGAAAAAGTTGTAGAAAAAGTAATCGTAACAGAAGAAGATCGTAAAGTTGTTAACGAAGCGATTAAAAACTTAGAATTCGATTTAGGTAAAGCAACTATCCGTTCTAAATCTTATGCTTCTTTAAATAGAGTTGCAGCATTGTTGATTCAGAAAAACTTTAGCTTAAAATTAGCTGGTCATACAGATAATACAGGTTCAAAAGAATTAAACTTGCGTTTATCAAAAGATAGAGCAGAATCGGTAAAAGCTTATTTAGTTTCTCAAGGTGCAAATGCATCACGTATTGAAGCTACAGGTTATGGCATGGGCCAACCAATTGCTACTAACAAAACAGCGGCTGGTCGTCAACAAAACCGTCGTGTAGAGTTTACACTTTACTAGTCTGTTTTAATCATATTATAAAAAGTCCCGATGAAAATCGGGACTTTTTTAGTTTAAGAGGTTTTGTTCTAAAAGCTGACTACTATTTAGCTAATATTCATAAAGCGGATTTGTTATCCTGAACACAGTGAAGGATCTTTGTTAGATTGATTTTGGTGCAATAGGCTTCTAAAATGACCAGACCAATTGATCTTGCGTTGAGAATGACAGTGCAATAGTTATAATTCTAACTCCGCTTATTTAAGTGAAACAATTACCTTTTTAATCTCACTTAAGTCATTCATCTCAAAATTTAGTGATTGAGGATAAAACCGTTGATAAATAATTTTATCGTCTTTACTATCGTATACACTGATTATTTTATCTCCAGATCGTTGCGTGTAAACCACATATTTAACATTAGTGGATTTGTTTAGAATTAAACTATCGAGTACTTTGTATGATACAAATTTGAGTTTGTAATTATAAGGTTCAGAAATTATGCCCGATTGTGGCAGAAGCGCTAATCTCGAAGAAAACACCTGCTTAATGTATTCAGGTATGTATAGCGTTTCCTTAGCCATCTCGGGTAGGCGTACCTTATTATAAAATTGGTAGTCTATATTGCAATTTTCATTTGCAAGCAATCCATCATTAATCTGTTTTAAATAACCTGTTAAAAAGCCGGGCGACCAGTTGAAGAAATTAGACTTGTTATAGAAATATGATAAAATATTATTTCTTACACTTCTTTTGCTGCCATATTGTTGATCTTGCGTTCTGACCAACAGATTGGTGTTAGGATCAGCAAAAAGTGCAACTGTTGCCAATATACTTTCTTCTTTTAGCTTAGGGTTTTTAGATGGCGTTATTAATTTTAGTGCATAAACCACATTTACGTTAGTTGTACTGTCTAACTTCTCTGCATAACTGTCGAAATAAAAAAAAGAATAGTTTTTTACTGTGTCGTAGCGCGCAAGCTCTTCGGGCTTAATAATTTTATAAGGTGTAACTGTCCAGCTTTTTTTAATAGCCTGATCAAATTTCTCCAATTCGGCATAATCAGTATATTGTAATGTAAATAAGGTAGTTGTTTTTTTGAAAACTGCTAATTTTTGACTGTTTAAAAGAGCAGCCCCGAAATACGATACCTGACTTTGGCAAATCGTAGCCCATAAAATAAATAGACTAAACAAGAGTATTTGTTTTACTGTTAACATATCGAGTGTTTTCATTTTGTGTATGACTATGATAAGAAAAATTTGACAAATATTTTGAATTTTTCTATTGCATTAACAAAATACATTCGTTAGCTTTGTTATGCAAGCATAATAAATTAGTGAAAATGAAACAACAACAAACCATAGATTACCACGTTAAGTTTGCCTGGCAAAATATGTTTAATAAGTACAATCAAATGGCATCCGGTTTTGGGATTACACAGGCTATTGGTTACATGCTTATTAATATAGATGATGCTGAGGGAACTGCGGTTTCAAATTTAGCTGGCTTGCTTGGAGTTAAGGCAACCAGTTTATCCCGTATGTTAAATAATATGGAAGAGGCCAACCTCATTTACCGTGAAACATCTGCAGGCGATAAACGTTCGGTAAAAGTTTTCCTGACTGATTTTGGTAAAGAGAAAAAACAATTGGCCAAAGGGGTTGTTCGAAAATTTAATGAATACCTGGATGAGCACTTTACCAAAAAAGAAAAAGAAACATTCATTAATCTATTGATAAAACTAAATGAGATCACGGTAGCCTATACTGTTGATTAACAGGATGTAATCTGAGGCAAAATAAATTCACTTTGTACAGGTTTAATCAGGCCTAAAGAAAAATATATAAAGTAATGAAACGAAGCATTAATAAAGTTGCTGTTTTAGGTTCAGGTATTATGGGGTCGCGTATTGCATGCCACTTCGCCAATATTGGCGTAGAGGTTTTGCTGTTGGATATTGCCCCAAAAGACTTAAGCCCTGAAGAGCAGGCAAAAGGATTAACACTGGATAACCCAGCTGTAAAAAACCGGATTGTGAATACAGCTTTGCAAACGGCTGTGAAAACAAATCCATCGCCGGTTTATACCAAAAAAGTATTAAATAAAATCAAAACCGGAAACTTCGACGATGATATGTCGAAAATTGCCGGTTATGATTGGGTAATTGAAGTCGTGGTCGAGAATCTTGATATCAAGAAAAAAGTTTTCGAGCAGGTAGAGCAATTCCGTAAGCCTGGTACTTTAATCACTTCAAATACTTCTGGTATTCCTATTCATTTAATGGCTGAGGGAAGAAGTGATGATTTTAAATCACATTTCTGTGGAACACATTTTTTTAATCCACCGCGTTATTTAAAATTATTGGAAATTATTCCTACGCCGCATACGCAGCCAGAAATTGTTGATTTCCTGATGCACTATGGCGATAAATTTTTAGGAAAAACAACCGTTTTATGTAAAGATACCCCGGCTTTTATTGCAAATAGGGTAGGGGTTTATTCGATTATGGCACTTTTGCATTTGGTCGAAAAATTAGATTTAACTGTAGAGGAGGTTGATAAATTTACAGGGCCAGCATTGGGTAGACCAAAATCGGCTACTTTCCGCACATCCGATGTGGTAGGTTTAGACACCATGATTAAAGTGGCTAAAGGGCTTTATGATAACTGCCCAGATGATAAAGCACACGATTTGTTTAAACTTCCTGCATATGTGCAAAAAATGGAAGAGAACAAATGGCTTGGCGATAAAACGAAGCAGGGTTTCTATAAAAAAACGAAAACAGCCGACGGTAAAACCGAAATCTTGGCGTTAGATTTAAAAACCCTGGAATATAAACCTCAGCAAAAAGTGAAATCGGCTACCTTAGAAATGACTAAGCCGGTGGAGAACCTTCGCGAGCGTATGAAGATTTTTGCCAAAGGAAAAGATAAGGCAGGCGAATTGTTCCGCCATTCTTCATTTGGTTTATTTGAATATGTATCAGATAGAATCCCTGAAATTTCTGATGAGCTGTACCGTATTGATGATGCGATGCGTGCAGGCTTTGGTTGGGAACTTGGTCCCTTCGAATTATGGGATGCTGTTGGCGTAAAAGAAGCCATTGAAGGAATGGAGCAGTATGGCAATAAAGCTGCGGCTTGGGTGCATGAAATGCTCGATGCTGGAAATACTTCATTCTATAAAGTAGAAAACGGCGTTAAAAAATATTACGACATCCCTTCTAAAAGTTATAAAGCTTTACCTGGAACCAATGAGTTCATCATCTTGGATAACCTTCGAGAAAATAAAACCCTTTGGAAAAATTCAGGTGTTTCGATTATCGATCTGGGCGACGGCATTCTAAATGTAGAATTCCACACCAAAATGAATACTATTGGCGGTGATGTGATTTCGGGCATTAATAAAGCAATTGATATGGCCGAAAAAGATTACCGTGGTTTGGTAATCGGCAACGATGGTGCAAATTTCTCTGCCGGCGCAAATGTGGGAATGATTTTTATGATGGCCGTAGAACAGGAGTGGGATGAATTGAACATGGCGATCCGTATGTTCCAGAATACTTCGATGCGCATCCGTTATTCTTCTATCCCGGTTGTAGTAGCTCCGCATAATTTAACATTAGGTGGTGGTTGCGAGTTTAGCTTACATGCCGATCATGTACAGCTTTCTGCCGAAACTTACATGGGCTTGGTAGAGTTTGGTGTAGGTGTAATCCCTGGTGGCGGCGGTACTAAAGAATTTGCTTTGCGCGCATCTGATGAATTTAAGGATGATCAGATTGTGCAAAATGCACTGAAAGACCGTTTCTTAACTATCGGAATGGCCAAAGTTTCTACGTCAGGTTACGAGGCTTACGAACTGGGTTATCTGCAAAAAGATAAATTCTCGATTTCGATGAACCGCAACCGTTTATTGGCCGATGCAAAAGCCAAAGCTATTGAACTGGCCGATGCAGGATATACCAAACCCGTTCAGCGTAACGACATCAAGGTTTTAGGCAAGCAAGGATTGGGAATTGTTTATGCAGGTGCAAATAGCATGTATGCGGGGCATTTCATCTCCGAGCATGATAAAAAAATCTCTGAAAAATTAGGTTATGTAATGTGTGGCGGCGATTTATCTTATCCAACAGAAGTAACCGAACAATATTTATTGGATCTGGAAAGAGAAGCATTTTTATCACTTGCTGGTGAGCGGAAGAGTTTAGAAAGGATTCAAAGTATTATTACAAAGGGGAAACCGTTGAGGAATTAGTGAGTTAAATATTTAGATATGAGTATCAAGATAAGAGTATCAAGTATCAAGATATGATTGTCGAAAAAAATGACTCATAGTAAATAACAAATAAAATAATAATGCTAGAATTAAGTCTCGATACTTGATTCTAACTACTAGATACTAAAAGAATGGAAGCATATATTATAGCCGGATATCGTACAGCAGTGGGCAAAGCACCCCGGGGCGTATTCCGTTTTACAAGAGCTGATGATTTAGCCGCAGAAGTAATCAGGGCTTTAGTGGCATCGGTTCCGAATTTAGATAACGAACAAATTGATGATGTAATTGTGGGTAACGCTACACCAGAAGCAGAACAGGGGCTGAATATTGGCCGTATGATCTCATTAATGGGCTTGGATACCGATAAAGTACCAGGGGTTACCGTAAACCGCTATTGTGCATCGGGTTTAGATACCATTGCCACTGCAGTTGCTAAAATTAAAGCAGGCATGGCCGATTGTATTATCGCCGGTGGCGTAGAGGTTATGAGCGGAATGCCTTTTGGCGGATGGAAACTCGTGCCAAATGCAGAAGTTGCAAAAAACAATCCAGATTGGTATTGGGGCATGGGCTTAACCGCAGAAGCAGTAGCTAAAGAGTATAATGTGAGCCGTGAAGATCAGGATGCTTTTTCGTTAAAATCTCACGAGAAAGCCATTCATGCTATAAAAAATGGTCACTTAAAAGATGGTGTTCTGCCAATCACGGTAAACGAAAATTATCTTGATGCCAACCTGAAAAAGAAAACCCGTTCTTACGTGGTTGATACCGATGAAGGTCCCCGTGCAGATACTACCTTAGATAAATTGGCGAAACTGAAACCCGTATTCGATGCGGTTGGAAGTGTAACAGCGGGTAACTCATCGCAAACATCTGATGGAGCAGCTTTTGTTTTGGTGGTGTCTGAAAAGAAAATGAAAGAATTAAATGCAGAACCGATTGCCAGGTTGGTAAGTTATGGCATTGCAGGTGTTCCGCCGCGCATTATGGGTATTGGTCCGATTGAGGCGATTCCAAAAGCATTGAAACAAGCGGGTTTGAAAAAAGAAGATATCGATTTAATCGAACTGAACGAAGCTTTTGCCTCACAATCGTTAGCTGTAATCAGAACATTGGATTTAAATCCGGATGTAATTAATGTAAACGGAGGTGCAATTGCATTAGGGCATCCGCTGGGCTGTACAGGTGCAAAACTTACGGTGCAAATCATGAACGAACTTAAAAGACAGAACAAAAAGTACGGAATGGTAACCATGTGTGTAGGAACAGGGCAGGGTGCAGCGGGGATTTTTGAGTTACTTTAATTAGTATCGAGATATGAGTATATAGTATCAAGATTTAATAGCAGGCGAATAAACCAGTTTATAAAATCATCCCGACATATTACTCAGTCACTAATACTAATATATATGCATAATTTTAAAGAACTAAAAGTTTGGCAAAAATCAATCGACTTAGCTGTTGAAGTTTATAAAGCGACATCGTTTTTGCCTGGTGATGAAAGATTTGGGCTGATTTCACAAATGAAAAGATGTTCAGTTTCAATTGCCTCGAATATTGCTGAGGGGGCTGGTAGAGGGAGTGGTCCCCAGTTTAAATATTTTTTAACGATTAGTCAAGGTTCAGCATTCGAGTTGGAAACACAGCTAATTATATCAAATCAACTTGGGTTATTAGAGGACATCTTGTCAACGGGATTAATTGAGAAAGTTACTGAAGTTCAAAAAATGATTTATGCCCTGGAAAGAAAATTAATTTGATGTGGGTATTAGGAAGAAAGATGTGAGTATCAAGATTGGATTATACAATAGTAAATTTTTTTGATATAGACTTTGTCTTGATACTGATGTCTTGATACTCAAATCTTAATACTCGCTACTAGATACTATTAAAATGGAAACAACTGAAAAAAAGACAATTAAAGGTGGTGAATTCTTAATTAAGGATACCACTTATCAGGAAGTATTTATCCCTGAAGAATTTGATGAAGAACAGCAGATGATTGCGCAAACCTGTCGCGATTTTCTGGCGGCTGAAGTTTATCCTAATTTAGATAAAATTGATAAGCAGGAAGACCCAGAGCTCATGCCAACACTTTTAACCAAAGCTGGCGAACTGGGTATCTTAGGCGTTTCGGTTCCTGAAGAATACGGAGGTTTTGGCAAAAACTTCAATACTTCCATGCTGGTTGCAGATGTGGTAGGTGCAGGCCACTCTTTTGCTGTTGCGCTTTCTGCCCATACTGGAATTGGTACATTGCCAATTTTATATTATGGTAACGAAGCACAAAAAGCAAAGTATATTCCTAAACTCGGTTCGGGTGAATGGAAGGCTGCTTATTGCTTAACCGAACCAAACTCCGGTTCGGATGCCAACTCTGGTAAAACCAAAGCTAAGCTGAGCGATGATGGTAAACACTACATCATCACTGGTCAGAAAATGTGGATTACCAATGGCGGCTTTGCCGATGTTTTTATTGTTTTTGCGAAAATTGATGATGATAAAAACTTAACCGCATTTATTGTAGAGAAAGATTTCGGTGGCATCACCATGAATCCGGAAGAGCATAAAATGGGTATTAAAGGCTCTTCAACCCGTCAGGTTTTCTTTAACGATTGCCCAGTACCCGTTGAGAACATGTTGAGTGATAGGGAAAATGGTTTCAAAATCGCGGTTAATATTTTAAATATCGGCCGTATTAAATTATCAGCAGCAGCTATTGGCGCTTCAAAAGCAACTCTAAATACGGCGATTAATTATTCGAATGAACGGATCCAGTTTGGCCGCCCGATTTCCAAATATGGTGCTATCCGTTTTAAAATTGCAGAAATTGCCGCTAAACTTTACGCTGTTGATTCAGCGAACTATCGTGCGGGACAAAATATTGATGATACTTACGATCAACTGGTTGCAGGTGGAATGGAATCTGGTAAAGCGAGATTAAAGTCTGTTGAACAATTCGCAGTAGAGTGTGCCATTTTAAAAGTATGGGGCTCAGAAGCTTTAGATTATACTGTAGATGAAGGTGTACAGATTTACGGTGGTATGGGCTTTAGTGCCGATGCACCAATGGATAGGGCGTATCGTGATGCGCGTATTAACCGGATTTTCGAAGGTACAAACGAAATTAACCGTTTGTTAACCGTTGATATGATGCTGAAACGTGCGATGAAAGGCGAACTGGATTTAATGACCCCTGCTACAGCAGTTGCAGCTGAACTGATGAGCATTCCTGATTTTGGCGAAGAAGATACCACCTTATTTGCTGCAGAGAAAAAGGTACTCTCGAATTTGAAAAAAGCGACTTTAATGGTGGCTGGGGCTGCGGTTCAAAAATTGATGATGACCTTAAGTAAAGAACAGGAAATTTTAATGAACATCGCCGATATGGCCAGTTATGTTTATGTGCTTGAATCGGCTTTATTAAGGACAGAAAAGTTAGTGCACACCCGTGGAGAAGAAGCATCAGCAGGTCAGCTGGATTTATTACGCATTTATTTGGTAGAGGCGGTTGATGGTATTGCTAAAGCTGGTAAAGAAGTACTTTGGGCTTTCGCAGAAGGAGATGAGCAGCGTATGATGTTGGTTGGTTTACGCCGTTTTACAAAAGTGGAACCGTTTAATGTTAAAGATGCCCGTCAAAGAGTTGCCCAACAGCTTATTGAGGCAAATAAGTATATTTTTTAAGCGTAAAGCTTAAAAAGTTGAGGGTTTAAGGTTTGGGTGTATAATCCAGATTTTAAACCCTTTTCTTGTTTTGTGAAATGAGGTTTGGGCGATGTAAGTTAACAGCACCACGGAACTTGCCTAATTAGCCCTGATTGAAACGTTATCCTTTTTTGTAGATGGAAATTTTCTTTATACATAATTCTACAAAAAAGATAAAAGTGCAAAGCAGGACTACCGCATCCCAAGCAGTAGAAGATTGCGCTTCAAAAAAAACATAACCCATTAGCTTTATGTTATTAAAATCCTATTTTCGCACATGTTTAAATTTAGATTTCTTACCATACTCTTTTTATGTTTAGCTGCGTTTTCATCTTGTAAAAAGGATGAGGATCCTGAAAAACAGATTGCCGATTTCATCAAACAAAATAATATTAATGCAGTTAGAGATAACTCTGGTTTATACTATCAGATCATTAAACCGGGTTCGGGGTCGTTCACTTATCCAAATAATACCAAAATAACCATTAAATATGAAGGCAGGTTGTTAGACGGAACTATATTTGATAATGGCGATGGCAAAGAGCAGACCTTCAATCTTGCCGAACTAATTTCAGGCTGGAGAATCGGTATTCCTAAAATTCAAAAAGGTGGCGAAATCAGGTTGATCGTTCCGCCTAGCTTGGGTTATGTAAGTGGTGCTGTAGGCTCTATTCCAGGTAATTCGGTATTGGATTTTACAATTCAGCTTTCGAATACACAATAGGCTTATTTGTTAAAATAGGTTAAAAATTGTAGCATCCGTATTAAAAGCTTATTTTTGCGGATGATGGTTAAGTTTAAATATTTTATACTTATAATATGCCTTGCAGGATGTTTAGCAGCCTGTAAAAAAAATGTGCCGGTAGATGATTACGATCCTACTCCACAATTTAAGGCCGATACTGCTGCAATAAGCGCTTTTGTTAAGACCAATAATATCCCGGCAACAAAAGATGCTAGTGGTATTTTTTATCAGATTATAGCTCCTGGGACGGGAAACGTAAGTTATCTCACCTCTACAGTGATTACTGCAGATTATGAAGGCAGATTATTAAACGGTACTATTTTCGATAGCACCAAAGGAACCCCAACCTCTTTTAAATTAGGAAATGTAATTTTAGGATGGCAGTTTGGGATTCAAAAAATACAAAAAGGAGGAAAGATCAGGTTAATTATCCCATCTTACTTCGCTTACGGAACACAGTCGCCATCCGCATTAATTCCGGCAAATTCAGTGCTTGATTTTACCATAACACTTACAGACGTACAATAATAAATGAACAAATTTACTCAACTTAGCCTGTTTGCACTTTTACTGGCTACTACAATCTTCAGCTCATGTAAAAAGGAATATGAGTCTATTGAAAGTGTAGATGATGCCGCTATCCAAGCTTATCTTAAAAAGAATAATCTTAGCTTCGATAAGGATCCAAAAGGCTACTACTATAAAATCATTACATCTGGCACTGGTGATGTTGTTAAAAACCAAGATTCGGTTTATTATTCGTATACCTTTAAAACCTTGTCTGGCCAGGTGTTAAATCAAACATCTGATTTAATGATTCCAGGTACCTTTTTGGGTTATACTGATCGATTTACCATTAATAACGTATCGTATGTATTTACGCCAATTAGAGAAGTGTTAACCAAATTAAAAAGAGGTGGCAAGGCAACATTAATTATGCCTTCTAGTATGGCTTTTGGTAAGAATGGGGTTAGTTTTTTGAATATTGGATCAAATGAAAATATTCTTGTTGATTTGGGTATTTACGCTGAATCGAAAAGACACGAAATAGATGAATTTGAAATCAATAAATTCATTAGCAATAATAATTTAACACTAATTAAAGATCCTTCAAGAGCGCGCTATAGCATTACTACTCCTGGAACAGGAACAGATGTGATTAACCTGAATTCTACAATCGTTGCAAACTACACTGTGCGTCATTTAGACGGAACGGTTTTACAAAGTAGTACAGATGGAACTTTTAGCGATGTTTTGAGTAATTTATATAAAGGTTGGCAGTTAATATTACCAGGAAAGGTAACTGCTGGGGGAAAACTTCGTTTGGTTATTCCTTCTGATTTAGCTAACGGAACTCCTTTAGACTTCGACATAGAAATTGTAAAGGTTACAAATTAGATAAAGCCTCTTTAAAAACTTTTAAAACCCTTTCCCTTGCAAAAGTATGCTCAACTATTGGTTGGGCATATTTTTTTGTTCCAAATTCTGGCACCCACTTTTTAATATATTCGAACTTAGGGTCGAATTTTTTAGTCTGGAGTTCAGGGTTAAAAACCCTAAAATAAGGTGCGGCATCATTCCCTGATCCTGCAGCCCATTGCCAGCCGCCCACGTTGCTTGCCATTTCGTAGTCCAATAACTTTTCTGCAAAATAAGCTTCTCCCCAACGCCAGTCGATGAGTAAATGTTTGGTTAAAAAACTGCCCACAATCATGCGTACACGGTTGTGCATCCAGCCGGTTTGGTTAAGCTGCCTCATGCCGGCATCTACAATAGGGTAACCAGTATTGCCTTCGCACCAGGCTTTAAATTCATCTTCGTTGTTTCGCCATTTAATTTTATCATATTGCTTTTTGAACGAATTGGAAGCTGAGTGAGGGAAATGCCAAAGTATGGTCATATAAAATTCGCGCCATGCCAATTCAGAAAGCCAGACATCCGATTTAGCTTCCAATGCATCCTTAACCGCTTTCCTAATGCTTAACGTTCCAAAACGTAAATGCAGTCCGATATGGGTGGTGCCATCAAGTCCAGGGAAATCACGTTTTTTTGCATAATCATCAAGTTTGTTTTGATAACTGATTTTCGGAAAATCCAGCTTACTCTTTTCAAAGCCCATTTCATACAAACCTGGGTAAGGTAGATGTTTGATTTGCAATAAATTTTTGAGATATTTTTTAGTCGGATAGGCCTTTACATAAAAATCGTTTAACTTGGCATGCCATTGTTTGTAAAAAGGAGTAAAAACAGTGTAGGGTGTTTTATCGGCTTTTAAAATTTCGTTTTTTTCAAAAATAACCTGATCCTTATATGTTTTGAATATTATTTTTTCGCTGGTTAAAAATTCGGCCATGTTATCATCACGTTCGCAGGCATAAGGCTCATAGTCATGATTGGTATATACGCCCTTAACATCGTATTCCTTTAAAATTTCAGGCCATATTTTTTCGGGCTTGCCATATCTCACCAATAAATCTGATCCATATTGCTGAAGTTCTCTCTTTAAATCTTCAATGGTTTGATAAATGAAAGTTACGCGGGCATCATCTTTTGGGAGTTTATCTAATATATGCTGGTCAAAAATGAAAAGCGGAAGAACAGGATAATCGCTTTTAAGGGCATGATATAATGCAGCATGATCTGCTAAACGTAAATCGCGACGGAACCATAGAATTGATATTGAAGTCATTGAGGGGGATTACAAATTAATGATTTACATCATGCTGAACTTGTTTCAGCATCTTTTATAATAGTACAGTTATAGAGATAAGATTCTGAAATAAGTTCAGGATGACGGCCAGTTATCCAATTTAAGCTATTTGTATAAATCTTTCAACGCATCCTCCAGATGTGTGAATTTAAATTTGAATCCCGCATCTAGAATTTTTTGGGCTGAAGTATTATTGCTCATTAATACGGCCTCAACACGCTCTCCTAATAACAATTCCAATGCTTTTTTGGGTACCTTAACAGGCCAAAAAGGTCGGTGTAGCCTTTTGGCAATGGCTTTGGTTAACGCTTTATTGGTTACGGGAAAAGGCGCGCAAGCATTATATGAATTCTCCATTTTAAGATTTTCAATGGCCTCAATGTACATTTCTACCATATCATCGATATGCAGCCAGGGCGTCCATTGTTTGCCCGTACCTAAAGCGGCTCCAGTAAATAACCTTACCGGTTTATCAAGCTGTGGTAAAGCCCCTCCATGATTACTTAAAACGATTCCCGTACGGAGTTTTACAATCCGGAGGCTTAGTTTTTTGCCCTGATCTACTGCATCTTCCCAAAGTTTACAGCATTCGGCTAAAAATCCGTAACCGTTTAAACTTTCTTCTGTTAAAATTTCATCGCCGCAATCGCCATAAAAACCAACTGCCGAGGCAGAAATGAACGATTTTAGCTGATGGTCGGGTTTAGATTTTATGATTTTAAAGAGTAATTCGGTTGATTTTACGCGACTATCGATGATCTGTTTTTTGCGTTCATCGGTCCATTTTTTATCGACTACTGGTTCTCCCGCTAAATGGATAATGGCATCTACACCATTCAAACAATCAGCATCAATCGTTCCTTTGTAAACATCCCACACAAAATTATTCGGATTGTTGTCTTTCTTTCGCGAAAGTGTATTCACCTCATAACCTTTGCTTAGCAGATGTTTTTTCAGCGCAGTACCCACAAGTCCTGTAGCCCCGGTAATCAGAATCTTCTTTGCCATCTTTTTAAAACACCAAAGATACAAAAGGGTTTTTATGCTATCATTTAAAACGATATTAATTCGGTTCTAATTTTTTTGTTACCTATTTGTAAAGAATTATTTAGGGGTTTGATGAAGAAGAAAAATAAGATAAATTTGTAAACGCGTTCTTACACCCTTTTCGATAAAAGATGTCCAAAAAAATTTTAGTCTGGTTTAGAAATGATCTTCGCTTGCATGATAACGAAATGCTGGTTGAGGCGATTGCTAAGTCTGATTCGATTTTACCTGTTTACATTCTCGATCGCCGTTCTTTTGGCGAAACAAAATACGGTACGCTAAAAACGGGTAATATTAGAGCGCAGTTTATTATAGAAAGTGTTTTAAGTTTACGCAGTTCGTTAAAGCAGATTGGGGGTAACTTGCTTATCGCCGAAGGTAATCCTGAAGATATTATTCCGCAACTTGCTCAGGAATATGAAATTACCGAAGTTTACCATCACCGCGAAGTTGCAAGGGAAGAAACGCATGTTTCAACTTTGGTAGAGAATGCACTTTGGAAATTACGCATCAACCTGAAACATTTTATCGGTCATACCTTATATAATAAAGAAGATTTACCTTTTCCAATTAAGGATATTCCAGATGCCTTTAATCAGTTTAAGAAAAAGATTGAGCGCGATTCGATTATCAAACCTTGTTTTGCTGCGCCCGACCGCATTAATGTAGCCGAAGTGATTGATTGGGGGGTATTGTCATCGCTAGAAGAACTTAACCTTTTGCCACAACAAAAAGATCAGCGTGCTGATTTTGAATTTGTTGGTGGCGAGGCCGAGGGTTTGGCTCATCTTCAAAAAGTGATTGTAGCCATGCAACAGGCTGCAACAACCAAGAATTTAATTCTGGCTTCAAAACTATCGGCATGGCTGGCCATGGGCAGTTTATCGCCACGAAAAGTGTACTGGGAAATTAAAAAAATGGAAGGTGTGCCCAATACCAAGGCCATGTTCAATCATATTTTATTAGGTCTGCTTTGGAGAGATTACTTCCGTTTCATGTTTAAGAAATATGGTAATACGTTTTTTAGTCCGGATGGATTTGGTAGCCAGGGGCTTATTGATGTTGTAAATGAGCAGGATAACTTTAGTAAATGGAAGAATGCGCAAACAGGTTTTGCTGTGGTAGATGCGGTGATGACAGAGCTAAATCAAACCGGTTTCATCTCGAATATCGCCAGGCAAACAGCAGCTTTATATCTGATCAATAATTTAGAGGTAAGCTGGGTTTTTGGTGCAGCATATTTCGAAGAAAAACTGATCGATTACAACCCGGCAAGTAATTGGGGGAACTGGGCTAATGTAGCCGGTGTAGGTAACGATCAGAAATCAAAAAGTGTTTTCGACCTTGATAAAAATATCAAAAATCTCGACCCAAAAGGCAATTACTCCTTAACTTGGGCATCATAGTTGTAATGATTGATGATTGAGCACTGAATGAATGAATTTGAAATTTTATCGATTAATACAAGTCATATTTTTATCATTCTCTTATTCAATAATTCTCTCACTCAATAATTCTCATTTTAATCGAGATTTTTGCCATTTATATAAGGTAAAATTCTAATTTTGTAATGCTTATAGTAAACAGTTAATAATGGATAAATTATCTTATCTTAATGGCGCAAACGCCGAATATATAGAATCTTTATATCAATCCTATCAACAAGATCCTGAGTCTGTTGAATTTGGTTGGCAGAAATTTTTCGAAGGTTTCGATTTTGGAAGAGGATCGGAAGCCCCTGCAGTAACAGCAGAAACTCCTGAACAATTTTTAAAAGAGGTTAATGTTTTAAATCTGATTGATGGCTATCGCAGCCGCGGTCACTTATTTACACATACCAATCCGGTTCGCGAAAGACGTAAACATTTACCAACATTAGATCTGGCAAATTTTGGATTATCTGATGCCGATTTGGAAACCGTTTTCAACTCTGGTGTGGAAATTGGTATCGGTGCAGCAAAATTGAAAGATATTGTAGCCTTTTTAAAACAAACATACGCAGGTTCTATCGGAGCCGAATTTAAGTTTTTACGTACACCTGAAGTGTTGAACTGGATTCAGCAAAAAATGGAAAGTGCGCGTAATACCCCTAATTTCTCGATCGATGAGAAAAAACGTATTCTTCGGAAATTAAACGAAGCAGTAAGTTTTGAAAATTTCTTGGGTACAAAATTTCTGGGCCAAAAACGTTTTTCATTAGAAGGTGCAGAAGCTTTAATTCCTGCTTTAGATTCAGTAATTGAAAAAGGTGCTGAACTGGGAATTGAAGAATTTGTAATTGGTATGGCACACCGTGGTCGTTTAAACGTGTTGGCCAATATCATGCAGAAAACATACAAAGATATTTTTGCTGAGTTTGAAGGTAAAAGCTACAATCCAGATACCCCATTTGGTGGCGATGTGAAATATCACTTAGGTTATTCTACAGATGTTGCTACCGTTTCGGGCAAAAGCGTTCACTTAAGTTTATGCCCTAATCCATCACACTTAGAAACGGTTGACGGTGTGGTAGAAGGAATGAGCCGCTCGAAAATCGATTTCAAATATGGTGGCGATAATAGTCGTTTAGCACCAATTTTGATTCATGGCGATGCATCAGTTGCCGGACAAGGTATTGTTTACGAGGTAATTCAGATGGCAGGTCTTGAAGGTTATAAAACTGGTGGAACTATTCACTTGGTAATTAATAACCAGATTGGCTTTACCACCAATTATAAAGATGCCCGTACCAGTACCTATTGTACCGATATTGCTAAAGTAACTTTATCTCCGGTTTTCCACGTAAATGGTGATGATCCTGAGGCTTTGGTTTATGCAATTAACCTGGCAATGGAATACCGTCAGAAATATAAAAATGATGTTTTTATTGATATTCTTTGTTACCGTCGTTTCGGGCACAATGAGTCTGATGAACCTAAGTTCACGCAGCCATTATTATACAAAACCATCGAAAAACACCCTAATCCAAGGGAAATCTATATCGATCAGTTAACCAAAGAAGGTAAATTAGAAGCTGGTTTGGCAAAAGAAATGGAAAAAGATTTCCGTAATATTTTGCAGGAACGTTTAAACGAAGCTAAAGAATTTGTTGCAGGTAATGCCGAAGTTAAATTTGGCGGTGCATGGGCAGATTTGCGTATGGCTACACCTAAAGATTTCGAATCTTCACCGGTTACTGCGGTTAAAAAATCTACTTTATTAGAAATCGGTAAACGCATTACTACTTTACCATCAAATAAAAAGTTCTTCAAGAAAATTGAAAAATTATTTCTTGAGCGGACCAAAATGGTTAACGAAACACATGTTTTCGACTGGGCAATGGGCGAGCAGTTGGCTTATGGTACTTTGTTATCAGAAGGTAAACGTGTTCGTTTAAGCGGTCAGGATGTAGAAAGAGGAACATTCTCTCACCGTCATGCGGTACTAACGTTAGAAGATAGTGAGGAAGAATATGTACCGTTGGCAAACATTTCAGATCAACAAGCTGCTTTCGATATTTACAATTCACACTTATCAGAATACGGCGTTTTAGGTTTCGAGTATGGCTATGCTATGGCAAATCCAAACGCATTAACCATTTGGGAAGCACAATTTGGCGATTTCTTTAACGGAGCACAGATTGTTGTCGATCAGTATATTGCAAGTGCCGAAACCAAATGGCAACGCGAAAACGGTTTGGTTATGTTATTGCCTCACGGTTACGAAGGCCAGGGACCAGAGCACTCATCAGCACGTATTGAGCGTTTTATGGAGCTTTGTGCCGATTACAACATGCAGGTAACCAACTGTACAACTCCGGCAAACTTCTTCCACGTTTTACGTCGCCAGTTTAAACGTGATTTCCGTAAACCATTGGTTGTATTTACTCCTAAAAGTTTATTGCGCCACCCGGCCTGTGTTTCTAAATTAGAGGAATTTACTGAAGGTGGCTTTAAAGAAGTAATTGACGATGTAAATGTTAAAGTTACAGATGTAACACGTATTGTCTTCTGTAGCGGTAAAATTTACTACGAGTTATTAGAGAAACAACAGGCTGATAAATTGAAACACGTAGCCTTGGTTCGTGTAGAGCAGTTGTACCCAACTCCGGTTGATCAGATGGAGGCCATCCAGAAGAAATATAAAAACGCTAAAGAAGTTTTCTGGGTACAAGAAGAGCCAGAAAACATGGGGGCATGGCCATATCTGTTCCGCAAGTTGTACAAAACGGCTTTAAAGGGCATTGATGTAATTTCGAGGAGAGAAAGCAGCAGTACCGCAACAGGTTTTGCAAAACAACATGCTAACCAACAGGCTTATATTTTAGCAAAAGCTTTAGAGATTTCGGTAACGGATGATGTAAAGGATATTGCCAAAAAAGCAACAAAAAAATTAGTTCAGATCGATTAAGTGCATTGTGCTAAGCGTTTGACGCATAGCGTTTGATATTGATTATTAGAAGATAAAAAACATAACATTACAAAAATGAGTTTAGAGATAAAAGTTCCACCTGTAGGTGAGTCAATAACCGAAGTTGTTTTATCACGTTGGATAAAAAACGATGGCGATGTTGTTGAAATGGATGAAGTTATTGCCGAATTAGAATCGGATAAAGCGACATTCGAATTAACTGCAGAACAAGCTGGAACTTTAAAAACCATAGCAGCCGAAGGCGATACTTTAGCCATTGGTGCAGTAGTTTGTAAAATTGAAGATGGTGGCGCTGCTCCAGCGAAAGCTGATGCACCAAAAACTGAAGAAAAGGCTGTTGTTGCTGAAGATAAAACTGCAGCTCCGGTTGCCGAAAAATCAGGCGAAAGCTATGCTACAGGAACTCCTTCTCCTGCTGCCGGTAAAATTCTTGCAGAAAAAGGGATTGAAGCTAGCGCTGTAAAAGGTACTGGCGTTGATGGCCGAATTACCAAAGATGATGCTGTTAAAGCAGAGGCTGGTAAAAAAGCAGAAGCACCAAAAGCGAGTGCTCCGGTTGCAGCAGCAGCTGCTCCTGCAGGTAGCCGTGGCGAGCGTCGTGAGAAAATGTCTCCACTACGTAGAACGGTTGCAAAACGTTTAGTTGCTGTTAAAAATGAAACAGCAATGTTAACCACTTTTAATGAGGTTAACATGAAGCCGATTATGGATTTACGCGGAAAATATAAAGATCAGTTTAAAGAAAAATTTGGTGTTGGTTTAGGTTTTATGAGCTTTTTCACTAAAGCAGTTACCGAAGCTCTGAAAGATTTTCCTGCGGTTAACGGCCGTATTGAAGGCGAAGAATTGGTTTACAATGATTTTGCTGATATTTCGATTGCTGTTTCTGCACCAAAAGGTTTAGTCGTTCCGGTAATCCGTAATGCAGAAAGCATGACTTTAGCTCAGATTGAAAAATCAGTTTTAGAATTGGCTTTGAAAGCACGTGATAGCAAATTAACTATCGAAGAAATGACTGGCGGAACATTCACCATCACTAATGGTGGTGTATTTGGGTCGATGATGTCTACACCGATTATTAATGCGCCACAATCGGCTATTTTAGGTATGCACAACATCGTTGAGCGTCCGGTAGCTGAAAAAGGTGAAGTGGTAATCCGTCCGATGATGTACGTTGCCTTATCTTACGATCACAGAATTATTGATGGACGTGAGTCGGTTGGTTTCTTGGTTCGTGTAAAACAACTATTAGAAGATCCAGCTAGATTATTATTAGGTGTCTAGACTCCTAAATCCCTAAAGGGACTTAGATATATTTATTAAAGAAGTCAAGTTTTAATGGCCAGTGCTATAAAAACTTGACTTCTTTTTTATACCCGAAAAATGAAATTAACGTTTAACTCAAAATTCCTCTTTATTTTTCTTGCGATATTCTTAACTGAGATCTTAATCGCAAAATATCTTCATGATGCATTTATTCGCCCATTTGGTGGCGACGTATTGGTTGTTATCTTGATTTACGTATTTTTTAGGATTTTCCTTAAAACAGATAATAAGAAGTTAGCTTTAGGCATCTTAATTTTTTCTTTCGCAATCGAGTTTCTCCAAAAGGCAAATTATGTTTCCTGGTTTGGTTGGGAAAACAACAAATTAATGCGCACCATATTGGGTACTTCCTTTAGCGCTTATGATCTGCTCGCTTATTTTGTAGGCTATTTAGTGGTCGTCATGCTGAATTCATTTCAGGGGCTATCTAGCAGGAAAGATGCTTAAATAAATTTAGCATGACGATCGCATTGGACTAAATAAGTATAAATTAAAAGAAATAAAGCTATTTAGACAACGCTTTAATTGGTTTTAGATCCAGCTGTTTAAACTCTACCTCGCTACCTTCTGCCTGTAAGGCAATCTGCCCGCTACTTGCTGTACAATTGGTGCCATAGTTTACCAATGTACCGTTTACCCAAACTTTAACTTCGTTATTTAGGCATTGTATGATCATGGTATTCCATTCGCCAACAGGTTTTTCACTGTCGTCTGTTAAATTTTTTATCCTGCGGAGTTTATTCCCATTTATACCCCAGTTTTCTTGAGGTCCGCGTCTGGCAAGCATATCGGGTACTGTAATATCTTCTTCGATACACCAGAAATCGCCAGCATCTTTATGTTGCATCTGAACTTCCAGCGATTTTGGAAACATGCCATACAATGCTCTTGGTGTTGATGCATGAACTAAAACGCCACAATTACCTGGTTTACCAGCAAAACGGTATTGTACAGTTAATTGGTAATTTTTATAAATTTTATCGGTTATTAAGTGCCCGCCTGGTGTACCTAAACTCACCAGCATACCATTGCGTACAATAAACGGATTAATGGTATCAGGCTTTTTGTCCATTGCAGGTACATCTACATGCCAGCCGTTTAGATTTTTTCCGTTAAAAAGGCTTTTTTGTGCAAATGTTGAGCTGCTAATCATAAATAGCAGTAAAAAGGCATAATAGCGTTTCATGATATATTTGGTTTTTCGTATCCAAATATATTTTAAAAAATTAGAAAACCATAGTGATGGTTGTGATCTTGAAGGAATGAATGATCTTTATTCTATACTTCGGATGCTTGTATTTTCTTTATCTTGTATTCTAAACTACGTTCAGAATGAGGATTGTTGAATTAAATTTTGCAACTCAACAGCGAGTCGGAGACTCTTTTCCATGCTGTAATCCGTAGAGCCCTTCGGAACTCTACGGATAGATAGGTATATTCTTCACTGCGTTCAAAATAACAGTAGGAATCAAATTTCAGTAATAATCTTACAAAAAAAAGCCCATTTCAGTTAAGAAATGGGTCATGTTTTATGAAGTTTTATTGTCCTTCAATAAGCTCAGAATGACAGTGTTTAATAAGAAGCATCGTCATCTCTACTGGAACACTATAGAATGGAGAGATCTGTTCGTACAAAGGCCGCTTGAAACAAGTCAGCATGACGAAGTGTTTATTTAATCTTCTACAATCTCACTGTTGATGCTTACATCATCCTTTACATCTTCTTTAAAGTAGTTTTTCTGGAAAATGAGTATGAGTATCACGCCAACTGAAATGGCAGCATCTGCAAGGTTAAAAACAGGTCTGAAAAAAACAAACTCTTCGCCTCCCCAAATTGGTACCCAAGTAGGGAAGTGGCCTTCTGCAATTGGAAAATAGAACATATCTACCACACGCCCATGAAACCAGCTTTCGTAACCATAAATCTTTCCGTAAAATACAGAATCTATAATGTTTCCAAGTGCGCCAGAAAAGATCAGTGCAACATTTAGAATTAAACCCCGGTGATATTTATGCTTAATTAGATAATGTAAGCCATAACCAATTCCTGCAACGGCGGCAATACGAAAAAGTGATAAAGCTAATTTACCAAATTCACCACCAAACTCCATCCCAAAAGCCATCCCATTATTTTCGGTAAAATGGATGATAAACCATTTACCAATGATATGAAACTCCTGGCCAAGGTACATATGTGTTTTAACCCAGGTTTTAACCAGCTGGTCGGCCAGTAAAACTAAAAAGATAACAATTAAAGGTTTTGTATAGCCTTTCATTAACTTTGCTTTAATTTAGCTTCCATGCTTAACGTTGCATGAGGTACAGCACGTAAACGCTCTTTTTGAATTAATTTACCTGTTTCACGGCAAATACCATAAGTTTTGTTCTCGATACGTACTAATGCATTCTCCAGGTTATCAATAAATTTTTTCTGACGGGCAGCTAATTGATTGATTTGCTCTTTTTCCATTGTTGCAGAACCGTCTTCTAAGGTTTTGTATGCACCTGAAGTATCTTCTGTTCCATTGGCATTTGGATTACTTAAAGAAGTGGTTAAAGAGTTCAGTTCCTCTTTCGCCATGCGTAATTTATCTTGAATTAATTCTTTAAATTCTTGTAATTCACTGTCTGAGTAGCGTGTTTTGTTGCTGTTTTCCATGTTCTTTTTCTAATTTTCTAATATATGGATTTATATTTTAGTTACTGAAATGCTTAACTCAACATCATCGATCACGATTTTGTTTGCATTATTTACAGTATCTGTTAATTCAAATTCGTCGGCTAATATTTCGGCGCAAATGTAACCCTTGTTTTTTGCAACTGCATCGGCCACCAAGTTATCATTTTGTAACGAAACTTTAATCCTATCGGTCACCTCAAAATTTAATTCTTTCCTTAAATTTTGGATACGGTTAACCAGTTCGCGCGAAATACCTTCCTGTTTCAGCTCTTCGGTAATGGTAACATCCAAAGCAACGGTTAAGCTGCCTAGGTTAGTTACCTGCCATCCGGGAATATCTTCCGCAAAAACTTCTACATCATCATTTAAATTGATGGTAAATTCTTCACCATTATTGCCAACTACGATGATGAAGCCATCATTTTCTAAACGTTGGATATCATCCTGATTTGAATTTTCTAAAGCCGCTTTAACCAGGCTCATATCTTTTCCAACTTTTTTACCCAACGATTTAAAGTTCGGTTTCAACTTTTTCTTCACAATGCCATGTGTATCGGTAATGAACTCGATATGTTTTACATTCGTTTCAGAAAGGATATAATCGGCAACTTTTGAGATTTTTTGTTCGAAATCGCCACTTAAAGATGGGATTAAGATTTTCTCAAGTGGTTGACGCACGTTGATGCCCGATTTTTTACGCAGCGATAAAACCATCGATGAAATATCCTGGGCGTAAACCATACGCTCATTCAAATCGGTATCAATCAAACTTTGATCAGCCTCTTTCCATAAGGTTAAGTGGACAGATTGTTCCGCATGTGCATCGGTAATCGTTAAGTTTCTGTATAACCAGTCGGCAAAGAAAGGCGCCACCGGACTCATCAACTGTGCTAAGGTTTCTAAACAAGTATATAATGTTTCGTAAGCTGCACGTTTATCATCAGTCATTTCGCCTTTCCAGAAACGACGGCGGCTTAACCTGATGTACCAGTTACTCAAATGTTCATCAACAAAAGCCTGAATAGCGCGGGTAGCTTTCGTTGGTTCGTAAGTATTGTAACTTTCATCAACTTCGTTGATTAAGGTTTGCAATAACGATAAAATCCAGCGGTCTAATTCAGTCCTGTCTTCAACTTTGCTCAGGTTGTTTTTATCGATCTCGAATTTATCGATATTGGCATACAGGGCAAAGAAAGCGTAGGTGTTGTAAAGTGTTCCGAAGAATTTACGGCGCACTTCAGCAATACCATCAATATCAAATTTTAAGTTATCCCAAGGATTTGCATTAGAAATCATGTACCAACGCGTTGCATCAGCACCATATTCATTAATGGTCTGGAACGGATCGGCTGCATTGCCCAAACGTTTAGACATTTTTTGTCCGTTTTTGTCTAGTACCAGTCCATTAGACACTACATTCTTGTACGCTACTTTATCAAAAACCAATGTAGAGATCGCATGTAGGGTATAAAACCAACCACGGGTTTGGTCAACACCTTCTGCAATAAAATCTGCCGGAAAATCTTCATTTCCGTCGATGGTTTCTTTGTTTTCAAAAGGATAGTGCCACTGCGCATAAGGCATAGCACCAGAGTCGAACCAAACATCAATTAAATCACTTTCGCGGCTCATCGGTTTGCCTGATGGAGATACCAAAACAATCTTATCGACTACATTTTTATGTAAGTCGATCAAATCATAGTTCTCTTCAGACATGTTCCCGATTTCAAATCCCTTAAAAGGATTTTCTTTCTGGAAACCTGCTGCTATAGATTTTTCAATGGCGTTATAAAGTTCCTCAACAGAACCAATTAACACTTCCTCTTTTTTATCTTCAGTTCTCCAGATCGGCAAAGGAATTCCCCAGTATCTCGAACGTGATAAATTCCAATCGTTAGCGTTTTTTAGCCAGTTTCCAAAGCGCCCTTCACCAGTTGATTTTGGTTTCCAGTTAATGGTTTCATTAAGGTCGAACATTCTGTCTTTAACATCTGTAACTTTAATAAACCACGAATCTAAAGGATAATATAAAAGTGGTTCATCAGTTCTCCAACTGTGTGGGTAACTGTGAACATATTTTTCTACTTTAAAAGCTTTGTTCTCTTCTTTTAATAAAATAGCAATTTCTACATCAACCGATTTTTCAGGTGCTTCGCCAGCATTGTAATATTCGTTTTTCACATATTTGCCTGCAAAAGGACCAACATGTTTAGTGAATTTACCCTGTAAATCTACTAATGGAACGGGGGTATCATTCTCATCTAATACCAACATTGGCGGTACTTCCGGAATGGCCTCTTTAGCTACTTTAGCATCATCTGCACCAAAAGTAGGGGCGGTATGAACAATACCGGTACCATCTTCAGTAGTTACGAAATCTCCGGAAATTACTCTAAATGCATTTTCAGCATTTTGATATGGCAATGCATAAGTTAATAGTTGTTCATATTTAATTCCAACCAACTCACTTCCTTTGCATTCGGCAAGTATTTGATAAGGGATTTTTTTATCGCCAGCTTTAAAATTTGTAAAATCTTCAGCTTCATTGCTTTCGAAGAAAGTTTTACTAAACTGCTTTCCAACCAGGTTTTTTGCCAAAATTACATTTGTTGGCAAGAATGTATATTGGTTAAACGTTTTGATTAAAACATAGTCAATTTTTGGTCCAACCGTTAAAGCAGTGTTTGATGGTAAAGTCCAGGGTGTTGTTGTCCAGGCCAATAAATAAATATCATCAAATCCCTGTAAGAAACTTGGTAGCGTATCGGCTAGTGCTTTAAATTGAGCAACAATCGTTGTATCTGTAACATCCCGGTAAGCTCCAGGCTGGTTTACCTCATGCGAGCTCAACCCTGTCCCGGCTTTTGGAGAATAGGGCTGGATTGTGTAACCTTTATAGATTAACCCTTTATCGTAAATCTGTTTCAGAAGCCACCAAACCGACTCCATATATTTCGATTTGTAGGTAATATACGGATCATCCATATCTACCCAATAGCCCATTTTTTCAGTCAGGTCGTTCCACACGTCAGTGTAGCGCATTACTGTTTTTTTACAGGCTTCGTTATAGTCTTCAATTGAAATGGTTCTACCAATATCTTCTTTAGTAATTCCTAATTCCTTTTCAGTGCCAAGCTCAACAGGTAAACCATGGGTATCCCAGCCAGCTTTTCTTTTAACCTGATAACCCTTAATTGTTTTATAGCGGCAAAAAATATCCTTAATTGCACGCGCCATTACGTGGTGGATGCCCGGCATGCCATTAGCAGACGGTGGTCCTTCGTAAAAAGTAAACGGATTAGATTTAGGACGGGATGAAATACTTTTTTCAAAGATATTTTCCTTTTTCCAAAAATCCAGTATTTCTTGCCCTATTTTGGCAAGTTCCAATTGTTTAAATTCGCTATACATCAATCAAGTACCTCAAAAAATTAAAGGTTGCAAAGTTAACAGATTTGCCTGAATTTTGGTAGTTTTGATGTAAATACTTTTAACGTGAAATTATTTAATATCGGGCTTGCATTGATGATTGTGGCCGTAATTGCGCTGCCAATTGTTGCGGTGATCAGTCCGGCAAACCGCGATTTTGTACTTTATGCATTTTATTTCTGCGGCCTGCTCGAACTAATCGGGCTCATCTTTGTTTTAGTACATATTGTTACACTTAAAAGAAAGAACCCATGATTAAGCTCTTAAAATTGCAGAAAGCCGTTTTCATCCTCATCGCTGGCGTACTTTCTTTTATCGCCTACAAGATTTTAGATGCAAATGAGGTAAAAGGAAGTATCTATTTTCAAATGCTGGCGGGCGTGCTGATTATTATTGGTGCGTTGTGGCTGTTATATCCAATTTTATTTGCCAAAAAAGATAACGATGGCAATGCAGAAATCATTACCGATCCAACAGTAGAAGTTCCGGTAGATGAAGAGGAGAAAAAACCTGCTACAGAATAAACCTCACCCTATCTACGCTTTTTTGCTTTATCATCTATCTCTTACAGCCCTCTCCTCAAGGAGAAGGAGATGTAGTTTCTGCGTTTAACCACTAACTTGGATAGAGAGAGGTTTTGTAAAGCAAGGCCTGCATTTATTTTGATGTTCGCCCTGCTGTACGCTGTAGCCCTCATGCTTCGGGGTTGTCGCTACCATCAGGTTAGGGAACTTGGGCCTGTGTAAGAAATAAAGGTACTCCTTTCCAAAGCCAATTAAATGTTTTAAAAAAAAATAAAATCCACGTAGGGGTAAATTTCCTGTGAGTTGTATTAGCTCTAAATAACAAATAGAGATAACTATGATTCCTGCATTAATTATTTGGCTTTGCAAGAAATATTTTGCTCCAAAAACCTACAAAACATTCTCCTCCAAAAGCCTAATCAATCCAAAAAGTGTTGCTTCGGTGCTCTTTCTTATCTGTTCATTTTCATCGGCTTTTGCACAGCAAAGTAAATTTAACATTAAGCGCAATGGCGAAGTAATTGGTCAGATGCATTTTCAGCAGAAAGATGAGGGAGATGATGTTTATCTAAAAATAACTTCAAAGGTTCAAACCCGATTTCTAATCAAAATTAATGTAGAAACAGAAGATTTGGCACATTTTAAGAATGGCAAGCTGCTCAGCTCAAATGTAAATAGAGTGGTAAATGGCAATACCAAAGAAGCTAAGAAAACAAGTTGGGTAAATAATGTTTATCAGCTTAAAACAGGCGATAAAGCAAGTATAATAACCCAACCCATCAGTTATAATATGATGCTTTTATATGTTAAAGAACCAGTTAATATCCCCGAAATTTATTCAGATAATTTTCAGTGTTTTATTCCCATTCAAAAAAATGGAGCCCACCAGTACAGGGTCAATCTTCCGGACGGGAATTATAACGATTACTATTTCGAAAACGGAATATGCAAACTGGTCGTTGTAAATCATTCATTGTACACCATTAGAATGGAAAGGGTTTAGTATGGAAACAGTAGCAAATAAATACCTTAAGGTTTTGGTTACGGGTGCATCAGGCTTTATCGGCCGTAAATTAAGTTTTGCCCTGGCAGAAATGGGTTACGATGTAGTGGCCCTTTGTAGAGATATCAATCATCCGTTTCTTATTCAGCACAGAAATATCCAGTTTGTAAAAGGTGATGTTTTAAATCCTGAAAGCTTAGAAAAAGCAATGAAAGATTGTTATCAGGTTTATCATACCGCGGCGATGGCTAAAATGTGGTGCAGAAACGAACAGGATTTCTACGATGTAAATGTAATTGGGACAAGAAATGTACTCAATTGTGCATTGAAAGTAGGCGTAGAAAGGGTAGTGCATACCTCAACCTGTGGTGTATGGGGCCCAACATTAAATTTACCGATTTCGGAGAACGACCCAAGGGCAGTTGGTTTTCCCATCAGTTATGAACGTACAAAATACCTGGCTGAGTTAGAGGTGAAAGAATTTGTGAAAAAGGGATTGGAAGTGGTAATTGTAAACCCATCAAGAGTATATGGTGATGGACCAATTACGGATAGTAATACGGTGAGTAAAATGGTTACGGGTTATATAAAGGGTACGTGGCATTTTATTCCGGGCGATGGAAAAGCAATTGCCAACTATGCTTTTGTAGATGATGTGGTGGATGGGCACATTGCAGCCATGCAATATGGCAGGAATGGCGAACGATACATTTTGGGTGGTGCTGATGTTTCCTTTAATGGGTTTTTCGGCATGTTAAGACAGATCACGGGTAAAAAAAGAAATTTGTATAAAATTCCCGTAAGCATTATTAAAACGTATAGTTTGCTTGAATATTTAAAATCGAAACTCTTTAATCTTAGTCCATTTTTTCTGCCAGAGTTTGCCGATAGGTTGAAATGCAATCAACAATATTCGAGCAATAAAGCCATTACTGAACTAAATTATCGGATAACACCTTTTGCAATAGGTTTAGGTAAAACCATTAATCACTTTAAATCTAATTAGGTTAAAATTATCATCCTCGTTTGTAACGAGGGTGGTTGAGAGCCACATTTGTAATGTGGATTATAGGATTATTAAAAGTCGATACAATCGACATTCTCCTACATCCCCATTACAAAGGGGGACGATATATAGAAAATATAAAAATGAAACAATTAACAGCATTAATTACCGGTGCAAGTGAGGGGTTGGGTAAGTCTTTCGCCATCGAATCTGCCAGACGCGGACTTGGCTTGGTATTAGTCTCTTTGCCCAATAGTGGACTGGAACATTTAGCAAATTATCTGCGTGTAAACTTTAACAGTAAGGTATTCTGTATCGAAATAGATTTAACTAAAAGTACTTCTGCTGCCGAAATATTTGAGAAATTAAAGGTAAACAACATCGAGGTTAATGTTTTGATCAACAATGCAGGTTTAGGAAACTGGAGCTGGTTTGAAGATAAAAATGTCGATTTTTATAGAACACAGATCGAGCTTAATATTACCAATACAGTTTTGCTTACACGGTTATTTTTAAACCATATCGATAAAAGTGAGGCAAGCTATATTTTAAATGTAGGTAGTTTAGGTGGACATTTTATCGTTCCAAAAAAACAGGTTTACGGAGCTACCAAATCTTTTATAGGTTATTTTACCCGTTGTTTACAACTTGAATTAAGTGGCACTAATGTGCACATCAGTTTGCTTAGTCCTGGCGGAATTAATACCAAGCCAGAATTATTGGTAATGAACAATGAGCTGAAAGGTTTTGCCAAAGCTACAATTTTGGAAGCCGATTATGTAGCCCAGATAGCCATGGATGGTATGCTGAAAGGCAAGAAAGAAATTATACCGGGGTTGGCCAATCGTTTTTTATTGGTGTTGGATAAAATTATACCAGCCTTTTTAAAAGAAATTATAATTAGACGTAAATTGAAATCGATTTTAATAACTTAGATTTTAACCCCAAATCTGTAAGGTTTAAAAATCTTGCAGGTTTAGCTTTATGGAGAGTAACGATACCCATCTTATCGGATTAATTAAAAGCGGTAATAAACAGGCTTTCGACGAAGTGTTTTTGAAGCATTTCAAAAGCCTGCATGCCTATGCTTTTACCATAATTAAAGAAAAAGATGATGCTGAAGAGATCGTTCAAAACGTGTTTGTGCGCATATGGACAAAAAGAGCGCAACTTAAAACAGATGGGTTTTTAAAATCATTTCTCTACCGTTCGGTGCATAACGAAAGCCTAAATTATTTGAAACATCAAAAAGTAAGATCAAATTTTAACATTCATTATGCCGATGCTGTGAAAAACGATATAGGAAACTTAAATACAGAGATTGTGGCTACAGAACTGGAAAAGAATATCCATTCGGCAATAAACGAGCTGCCCGAAAAATGCAGAAATGTATTTCAGTTAAGCAGGTTCGACCAGATGAAATATCAGGAAATCGCCGATGCACTAAATATTTCTATCAAAACGGTAGAAAACCAGATGGGGAAAGCCTTAAAGATTTTGCGCCTTAGGGTAGTAGATTTTCTGATCCTCATTTTTATTTTATTGAAATAAGCTTATGGATAAAA
Source organism: Pedobacter sp. SG908 (assembly GCF_011759615.1). Lineage (NCBI taxonomy): Bacteria > Pseudomonadati > Bacteroidota > Sphingobacteriia > Sphingobacteriales > Sphingobacteriaceae > Pedobacter > Pedobacter sp. SG908. The sequence continues at coordinate 600,079 of NZ_JAAOYY010000003.1, read as the reverse complement.
ATTATACAAATATTAATGATGATTTACTGGCAAAATACTTGCTCGGAGAAGCTACTGTGTCCGAAATTGAGCAGGTTGAAGCTTGGGCAGCATCAAATCTGGATAACCGTAAGCAGCTAGAGGATTTTAAGACAATACTGGAGAAAAGCAAACTTCAGATCGATCCTGAAATTGACGAACAGCAGGCTTTAGCGCGATTAAATGCTCGTTTAGAAACCGAAAAAAAAACAATCAGTTATACATTTATTTTACGTTGGGTGGCTGTGGTATTTATATTTTTTAGTGCCGGCTTATTTTTCTACAACAATTTAATCGCTAATAAAATAAATGTAAATAGTGGAGAAAGCACTTTAACGCAAGCGCTGCCTGACGGTTCTACCGCAATACTGAATAAACAATCTGCACTTTCTTTTGTAGGTGGATTTTTTAATAAAACCCGTGACGTGAAATTAAAAGGAGAGGCTTTTTTTAAGGTCAGTGCCGACAAATCGAAGCCTTTTATCATCAGCGTTAACGATGTTCAGGTAACTGTTGTAGGTACGGCGTTTAATGTGAAAAGTAACGGAAAAGATGTTATAGTAATTGTAGAAAGTGGGATCGTTAAGGTAAATAATCAAAATGATAGTGTACGTTTAACTGCCGGAGAGCGGGTAGAGGTTAGTGAAGATCAACGGCATTTATCTAAGGGAGAAAATCAGGGCAAATTGTACAATTACTATTATTCGAATGAATTGGTTTGCGATGGAACGCCGCTTAACGATCTTGTGGCTGTGCTTAATGAAAAATTTAAATCCAATATTGTTATTGTAAATCCTGCATTAAAGTCGCTTCCAATCAGTACAACATTTAAAAACGAATCGCTTAAAGAAATCCTGAATGTAATTGCCGAAACTTTTAAGATTAAGATAGAATACGGACAGGGCATAATTAAACTTAAGTAAAAACCAATGCGTACGCTCAAAATCACTGTTATTTTTCTCCTTTTTTTCAGTTCCAATATAAAAGCACAATCCAATTTATCCAGAAATATCTCCCTCAATATCGAGCAGCAAAAACTAGGTTCAGTATTGGCGATGATAGAGGAGAGAGGCGGATTCAGATTTTCTTACAACAGTAATATATTACCTGTAGACAGTTTAATCAGTATTCACGAAAACAACTTAAATATTGCCGAAACGCTCGATAAAATATTAAATCATAAGTTCGAATACCGCCAATCTGGTAATTTTGTGATTATCAGGTATGCGCCGCTCGAACTGGTTTTGTTGGTTAACGAATCGGTTGGTAACCCCGAGCATTATACCATTACGGGCCAGGTGGTAGATAAACAGACCAATAAACCAATCCGAGATGCTAGTATTTACGAGCGAAATCTGTTGGTTTCCGAAATATCGGATGGGAACGGTTATTTTTTGATGCGGTTAAAAAACATCACACAGCCTATATCATTAACGGTAAGTAAAGAAAATTATAAGTCTACTGTTACTCATTTCCTGGCTGAAGTGAACATTACCAATAGAAAGGAAGACCCTGACGAAAGATTTTTGAGTGGCAATTTGGGCGATGTAGAAAGGACCTGGTTGGGTAATACTTTGGTTACGGCACAACAGAAAATCCAGTCGATTAATATCGGTGGTTTTATCTCTAAAGCCCCGTTTCAGTTTTCGCTTATTCCTAGTTTAAATTCACATGGCTCATTGAGCGGTCAGGTGGTAAATAAATTTTCGCTTAATGTTCTTGGTGCTTACAGCGCAGGGGTAGACGGAGGGGAAATTGGTTTTATTTTCAATATCAACAAAAGCAATGTGCAGTATTTTCAGTTTGCCGGAGCTTTTAATTTGGTTGGTGGAAATGTTCGTGGAGTGCAGATTGCTGGTTTTTTTAATGATGTAATAGGCGATGTCCAGGCCGCTCAGATTGCTTTAGCTTATAACCGTGTAGGCAAGAGTTTTGAAGGCTTTCAGATAGGTGGGATTTATAATAAAGTGAATCAGGATTTCAGGGGGATGCAGGTGTCATTAGGTTTAAATGATATTGGCAAAAACTTTAATGGCTTTCAGATTGGGACGCTAAACCTTATCCCTGAAAAACAGGAAGGCGTTCAAATTGGGCTTGCCAGCAATATCGTGAACGGAGAATCGCATGGTATGCAGATTGCCGGAATAGTCAACTTGAATAAAGAATCTAATGGATTAAATATAGCAGGACTCGGAAATTATACTGCAAATACCGCAAGTGGATTACAAACAGGTGCAATCAATTACGCTAAAAATTTAAAAGGTGTTCAGCTTGGAGTTTTTAATATTTCAAATCAAAATGATGGCTATTCAATTGGGCTCATTAATGTTGCATTAAAGGGCTATCACAAATTTAGTGTTGGCACCAATGAAAGTACCACTTACAACTTTACCTACAAAGGAGGTAGTAAACGTTTGTACAATATGCTGATGTTCGGTATGAACAAAAAATCTGTCGAAAAAATATACACCGGTGGACTGGGTTTTGGAAAAGAAATGAAATTGTTCAATAGTGTTTCCTTAAATCCCGAAATCAGCTGCCAATTTGTATACCAAGGCAGCTGGGATTATATTAATCTGCTCAACAAATTTGAATTCCCGATAAACATCAGGTTAAATAAATGGATAGCCATTCAGGGTGGCCCATCGGTTAATGTTTACCATACCAAACAAAATACGAAAATTGGTGATTTTGGACTATTGCAGGAAAAACATAAAGATTTCACGTTCAACGATTCGAGATATACAGGATGGCTAGGATGGAATGTGGGCTTGTTGGTTTTGTAAATCCTAACAGACCTATAAGGTTTTCAAAACCCTATAGGTCTAGATTTCTAAATCTATAAACTTTTCTTTTTTATGAAATTCTACAAATTCTTCAATTCCTCCGAACCAATTAAAAATAGTATTTCTCTCAATTTTTGAAGTTTTATTAACTGAAATTATTGAGTTATAAGAAGAATAATCCCACTCTGATGCAGCTTTGCAAAAGCCATGATGCACTGGATTTTGGTGGATATAGTTAATTAATTTAGAAAAATAAATTCATCCTTAATTTGTTTTCTTCGCGTGAAATCTAAAAATAAAGCCCCTCTTCTATTATGTTGTTTGTTGAATGCTTTGGCATAACTATTTAGAAAATTGCTGAGTTGTTGCATAATGAATTTATGGAAATCAAATTCATCATCATCGTTTTTTGCTAAGAATCTAATTGCCTTCTCGTCTCTCACTTGCATCAATATATGAAAATGATTAGGCATCAAACAGTAGCTAAATGTTTTTGCAATAGGGAATATGTATTTATCATATCTGCTTAAGAAAAAAATAAAATTATCATGTTTTCTAAACAGATTCTCGTTTCCTACAGCGTGATTATAAATATGGTAAAAATTGTCGGGATGAAATTTATCAAAATATTTCATGGCAATTTTTTTATAAATATAACAATCCTATAAGGTTTTCGAAACCTTATAGGATTTAAAATCACCTAGTGGTCAAACTCACCAATATTTTTTGCGGATTCTTCATCAGATACCAGTTTCCTTACTTTCTTTTTGTCTAACCATAATACCAGTGCTGGCAATAAAGTTAAATTGAAAATTAAGGCCACCAATAGGGTTATGGATAGGAGCAGGCCCAGTACTACCGTTCCTCCGAAAGTAGAGGCGGTGAATATTCCGAAGCCGAAGAATAAAATTAAGGCGATGTGCGTCATACTTACGCCTGTTTCGGTAATGGTATCGGTAATTACTTTTGGTACACTGAAATTGGTCAGGTTTAATTCTTGCTGATAACGGGTTAAGAAATAAATGGTCTGATCGGACGCTAAACCAAAGGCGATGGTAAAAATTAATATAGTAGAAGGTTTTAAGGAGATTCCAAAATAACCCATAATCCCTGCGGTAATAATTAAAGGAACAATGTTGGGCAATAGCGAAATAAACATGATGCCCAAACTCTTAAACTGTGCCAGTCTTAAAAGAGAGATTAATACAATGGCAAGTGCAATGCTTTCTACTAAATGCCTTAACATATAATCAGTCCCTTTCGAGAAGATAATGCTCGAGCCAGTAAGCTCTACGTCAAATTTAGATGGAGGTAAGATACTATCGATACGCGGTTTTAACTCGGCCATTATGGCGTCTAAACGTTTCGAGCCAACATCAGCCATTTGAAAACTGATCCTCGTACTTTGATTTCCTTTACTGATAAAGTTGGTTAACAAACTTGCATTTCCTTTGCCGCCATTGGCAATATAGGCCAAAATAAAATTCTTTTCTAAATTATCTGGCAAACGGAAAAAGGTAGAATCGTTATTGTAGAAGGCTTGAGTGGCATATTTTAAGCCCATGTTTACCGAAATAGAACGCGAAAACTCCGGATAGGAAGAAATCATTTTTTCCAGTTTTTCCATTCTTTTCAGATTGGTTAAATTGAAAACACCATTCTTTTTCTTGGTATCTACGCTTACTTCTAAGGGTAAAATGCCCTCGAAATTTTTCTCAAAGAATTTCAAATCCGTTAAAATCTCCGAGTTTTTAGGGAGGTCATCAACCACATAGCCATTAACATTGATCTTCATCACGCCAATAAAAGCAATGATAGAGATGATAATCGTTCCGATATAGATCAATCCACTTTTGTGCTGAACAAGCGTGTCGGTTTTGACTAATAATTTATGCAAAAAGCCTTCTTCAACGTGGTTTTGCGCCTTAAGTTTGGGCGCTGGTAAGTAGCTAAAAATAATCGGGATCAAACATAAACACATTAACCAGGTAACCATTACGTTAATAGAGGCTACACTACCAAATTGCATCAAAAGTTCACTTCCGGTAAAATATAATACCCCAAATCCGATAGCCGCAGTAATGTTCGCAATCAGCGTGGTAATAGCAATCCGTTCGATGGTTATGCTTAAAGCTTTTTGTTTATCGCCATGCTTTCTGAGCTCATTCTGATATTTATTTAGCAACAAAATACTGTTTGGAATACCGATAATTACAATAAGTGGTGGAATCAACCCTGTTAAAATAGTAAGTTCGAAACCAAACAGTACCAATGAGCCAATACTCCAGATTACCCCCATTACTACCACTAAAATAGGAAAGAACACCGCATAGAATTTCTTGAAGAAAAACAATAAGATCAGGGCAGAAACCAAGATTGATAAACCTAAGAACAACACAAATTCGTTACTTACCAGTTTACTTACAGCAGTGCGGATATAAGGTAGGCCCGAAATATGCACCTGAATTTTTGTAGTCGTTTGAAAAGCCTTTGCCTTTGCCTCAATCTCTTTTAAAATAGGGTTACGCTCAGCAGTATTTAAAATTTTAGTATCGAAAGTGATGGCCATTAAAGTGGCATTCTGACGGTTGTAAACCAGCCCCTCAAAAAAAGGATTGCTATAAATGGTATTCTTAATCGAATCCATCTCAGTATTGGTTTTAACCAGGCCACCAGGTAAAGGTTTTAAAATAAATTTTTGGTTTACAGTGTCTTTTTCCAGTTGAAAAATCCTTCCTGAAGATAAAACCTGCTTAATGCCTTTTAATTTCTGGATCTCGTTCGAAAGCTGAACCCATTGGTTGTAAACTTCTTTTTTAAAAATATCAGGCGATTGTATCCCTAACACCATCACACTTCCATCTTCTCCGAAAGTTTTTTTAAAGGCGTTGTATTTGATGAAAGCGCTATCGGTAACAGGCAGGATTTTGCTCCCGGTGTAGGAGAGTTTTACATTTTTGGCCTGATAAGCCATAAAAATTGTTCCTAATACGAAAAATACGATGATTGCGATACGGTTCTGAAGAATAAATCTCGATAGCTTAACCCACATGTGCAGCTTAGTTTTAATAATATTAATGGCAAAACTAATCTTATTTGTAAAACGTGATTACTTTTTGCACAATTAAATTTGCACAAATAACATACTTTTGAAAAAATTGTTTTGATTGGATGTTGCACAAAGTTAGGGGCATTGTTTTAAAGACTACAAACTACAGCGAAAGCAGTGTGGTAGTGCAGGTGCTTACCGATAAATTTGGTATGCAGTCTTACCTCATTAATGGTGTTAAAAAACCAAAGGCGAAGATTAAGATGAATATGCTGCAATCGCTCCATTTGTTGGATATGGTAGTTTATCATAAAGCAAATACCAACATTCAAAGGGTATCCGAAGTTAGGCAAACGCCAGTTTTTAAAAGTATCCCTTATGATATGATTAAAACCAGTATCGTTATTTTTTTAAATGAGGTACTGTATAAAAGTATCAGGCAACAATCGGCCGATGAGCATTTATTCGATTATATTTTTAATTCTATCGCCTGGTTTGATGAAGTTGAAGAGATCAATCCGAATTTTCACCTGTCGTTTTTATTGAAACTTACCCGGTTTTTAGGTTTTTCTCCTAATGAGAAAAGAAGAAATGACCAGATTTATTTCGATCTGCAGGAGGGAGAGTTTACCTCCAGACTGCCCATTCATTCCAATTACCTTCAACTGGAAGATGCTATCGGGTTTATTTCGCTTTTTCATACACCACTCGAAAAAATTTCCGAAATAAAAATGAGCAATACACAACGCCGGTTTTTGTTAGATAAGGTGTTGGTATTCTATACCTTACATACTGCCTCATTCGGGGTAGTACAATCGCATAAAATCCTCGAAACTTTGTTAAGTTGAAAAAAAAGAAAAAAAGATTTGCAGAACAGTTTTATAGCGCTATATTTGCATTCCCAAACGGAGGATGGGGCATTAAGTTTGACAAATATAAAAAGGGAAATTAGCTCAGCTGGTTCAGAGCACCTCGTTTACACCGAGGGGGTCGGGGGTTCGAACCCCTCATTTCCCACCAAGCCTTTCAGGAAACTGAAGGGCTTTTTTATCAAACTTACATATACAAAAAAGGGAAATTAGCTCAGCTGGTTCAGAGCACCTCGTTTACACCGAGGGGGTCGGGGGTTCGAACCCCTCATTTCCCACCAAGTCTTTCAATTTATTGGAAGACTTTTTTTATATCCAAAAAATTAACTGAGTTTGTTTACGAGTGCTGAGTTACGCATGGAGCGTTGTTCAGATTGTGATCATTTTCCACTCAAAGCCAATAGTTCAACATACATTCACTCCCTATTTGCAATGCTGGGTTTAACAGATAGCTATCCAATCAGAGGACAAAATGGATTAAATGCGTTATCTAGGCTCCCATAACTCAATTTTATTGCCTTCTGCATCCATAATATGGACAAATTTTCCAAAATCATAAGTGGCAACTTCATCGAGTATGGTTATACCGTTTTCTTTAAGTTTCTCCAATAGCGCCTCAAGATTTTGAACACGATAATTGATCATGAATTCCTTTTTTGATGGCGAAAAATATTCATCCCCTTTTTTAAACGGACTCCACTGCAAGGTTTCAACTTCATCAGGGCTGTTGATATTCCTGGAGTCAAAACTCACTGATCCCCATGCGTTAACTTCTACCCCTAAGTTTTTCGCATACCAGTCTTTTGTTTCTTTTGGATTGTCTGAGAAAAAGAAAATGCCACCAATCCCTGTTACTTTTGGGGTGGTATCGGCAGTTGAAGTTGAGTTTTTTAAATCTTCCATATCGTTGTTAGCTTTTTGAATTATAAATTTAACCAATTGGCAATAGCTATTTATTAATCGCTTTTGTTGTTAACTCTAAGATAATAGAAAATCAACTTTATTATTTACCTTATTCAATTATATATCCGAAATTGCCTGTCGATAAACAGTAGCAAATGTTGGGTAAAATGATCAGATTCGTTTTTTTTGGAAACTACTTCGTGGGTATTCTGGCTGTTGCCTTAACACTCGAAGCTACCTTCCAACTAAGGCTACCATTTAATTCATTAAATTACTATCTATTGCTTTTTCTGGCTCCAACCATCTATTATACTTACGCCTACAATAAAGTTTCTACAGCACCATCCTCAACCAATCCCCGCAACCAATGGTATTTCAAGCATAAGCAATTTATCAATTGGAGCCAGGCAATACTTTTTGTAAGCTGTATGCTGTTGGCTATTAATCTGCTCTACCAAAACTTTCAGCATATTCTGGCCCTTCCGCTCAGTTATTGGATAGCGATATTGATTATCATCACTGCAGGAGGGTTATACTACGGTTTATTGCCCAGATCTTTCCTCAAATTTAATCTTCGGAATACGGGCTGGTTAAAAGCTTTTGTAATCGGTTTTGTATGGGCCTGTTGTGCCAATGTGTTACCGCTAATTATGCTTAAAATTGAGACAGGAGTGGGTTACCATGATTCTGTATTGTGGACTTGGCTATTTATTAAAAATTGGATGTTCTGCACGGTTAATGCAATCATTTTTGATATTAAAGATTACCCGACCGATGCGAATAAACATTTAAGAACCTTTGTAGTACGTTATGGTTTGCGCAGAACAATTTTCAGTATCCTCATTCCATTGCTGATTATAGGTTTAGTTTCTTTAGGTATATTTGCCAGTTACAAAGGATTTGGGGTGCCACAGGTTTTATTTAATGTGTTACCATTCATCCTGACCATTTACGTGGCCTATTCCATGCACCGCAGAAAAAATATCCTTTATTATCTGATGGTAATTGATGGATTGATCCTGTTTAAGGCCATCTGTGGAATAATCGGGATGCAGTTTGTACAGTAGGTTGAAAGACCTAAGCAAATTTTATATTTGAAAGCTCTGTCTTGATACCTAATTCTGAATACTTGATACTCAATACCCGATACTATGCTTAACAACTACGATAAAATAGCCAATCATTACGATACTTTAAGTCGTTTGGTGTTTTTTAAATCCCAGGTTAATGCACAGATCAATCAACTCCCGTACATTCAGGAAAATAGCCGTGTACTAATTGTAGGTGGTGGAACCGGGTGGATCTTGGAAGAACTCGCGAAGATTTATACCAATGGCTTAAAGATCGTTTATGTAGAAATATCTGCTAAAATGATTGCGCTTTCTCAAAAACGTAACTATAAAGACAACCAGGTCGAATTTATGAATGTCGGCATAGAGGATTTTAAAACTGACATGTTATTTGATATAATTTTAACACCTTTTCTATTTGATAATTTTGCTGAGCAACGTGCTGCAAAGGTGTTTAGACAGTTAAATGAATATTTAAAGAAAGACGGACTATGGTTTCTGGTCGATTTTTCGCTCAATAAAGTCAATGGAAACTGGTGGAAGAGACTGATGTTCGGATTGATGTATAGCTTTTTTAAATTGCTGGGTATTGTAGAGGCAGATAAACTGATCGATATGCCCCCTTATTTTTTCAAAGCTAATTATCAGATTGTTGAGGAAAGGCTCTATTATAGCGGTTTTATCAAGGCAACAATTTTCAGGAAATAAAAATGACTTTATTTTAATGCAATAATGTTGCGTTTAATAATTCGTTTTAGATCTTTGCATGAAAAGATTTAGATATGGATTTTGATGTAATCATAATTGGTGGGAGCTACGCTGGTTTATCTGCTGCTTTAGCTTTGAGTAGGGCCACCAGAAGCGTTTTGATAATTGATGCTGGCAAACCATGCAACAGGCAGACCCCACATTCACATAATTTTTTAACGCACGATGGCGATAAACCTGCCGATATTGCTAATACTGCAAAAGCAGAAGTACTAAAATATCCAACAGCGCGGTTTTTGGAAGGAAAAGCTATTTTGGCCAGGCAAATAGATGGAGGTTTTAGTATTGGTGTAGAAAATACCGGAAGTTTTACGGCACGGAAAATATTATTGGCTACTGGTTTAAAAGATGTATTGCCTAATATTAAGGGGTTAGCTGATTGTTGGGCCATTTCTGCAATACACTGTCCTTATTGCCACGGCTACGAGGTGAAGAATGAAAAAATAGGCCTGTTAATGAATGGTGACCATGCGTTTGAGATGGCCAAAAATTTACATCTTTGGAATAAAGACTTAACAATTTTAACTAATGGTAAATCGCAGTTAAGTGCCGAACAGACTGAAAAACTGCGATCTAAATCCATCATCATTATAGAAGATGAAGTTGTTGAACTACTGCACAACAATGGTTATCTCGACCATGTTGTTTTTAAAAATGGTGAAAAAATAGCCTTAAGGGCGATATACGTTAAATCGGATGTTGAACAACATTACAACTTCAGCGAGCAGCTTGGATTTGAATTAACAGATTTTAAAACAATAAAAGTAGATGAGCAGCAGCAAAGCACTGCCAAAGGCGTTTATGCCGCAGGAGATTGTGCAACCTTATTCAGGTCGCTATCTATCGTAACAGCTGCAGGAACAATGGCTGCAGTGGTCATGAATAAGGAAATGATTTCTGAAGATTTTTGATCAATCATCGGAAATTTAAAATAAGATCGCACCAACAATAGTAGCAATAAATATAGCTGCAATCACAATTCTATCGGCCGTGATCCATTGCGCTCTAGTAAGTGGTGTAACACTTTTTTTTATCGTTTCTGCTTTGTGCCTGGAAAGCCTGAAAACGGATGTGTCTAATTTAATAAGCATAGAGATGAGTTTAATAAGGTTAATTTTCTTAAGACAAATCCCAAGCCAAAAATCAAGAAAAATGTTGAATTGTTAATAACTTACATTTTTCTGTTATTCAACTGATATTTATAAGTTTATCAATACAATTTAGAGGAGAAACAGATGGTTAAGCTGTCTAGAAAATCAAACAGTTTAATCATGCTATGTATTTAATAATGAGTTTATTACCTGTTATTCTGTCTTATCTTTCAGTGCTGTTAATTTGCTATTCTTTTTACCGTACCAAAAGTAAATGGCTAAGCCAATAATTAACCATACGGCCAGCCTCAACCAGGTTTCCCAAGGTAGGAATACCATCATGGCAATACAGGTTAAAATGCCTAAAATAGGGATTAATGGTACAAAAGGAACTTTAAATGGGCGTTTAGCTTCGGGATTTGTTTTTCTTAAGATCAAGATGCCAATACAAACCATTAAAAAAGCCAACAATGTACCAATGCTTGTCATTTCGCCGACCACATTCATGGGGACAAATGCCGCAAAAAGTCCAATAAATACACAAAGTATAATGTTCGATTTGTACGGCGTTTTAAATTTTGCGTGTACATCAGAAAACATTTTTGGCAGTAGGCCATCCTTACTAATGGAGTAGAACATTCGCGACTGTGCCATTAAATCAATTAAAATTACTGAAGTATAACCGATCAAAATAGCCAGAATAATAGCCTGACTTAACCAGGCGTAAGGTGTTTTTTCGATGGCAATGGCTACCGGGGCACCGCTGTTGGCAAATTCTTTATAATTGGCAAGGCCCGTCATTACATGCCCAAACAGCCCGAATAAAACCGTACAAACAACTAATGATCCAATAATACCGATTGGTAAATCTCTCGCTGGATTCTTTGTTTCCTGTGCCGAAGCTGCTACAGCATCGAAGCCTATAAATACAAAAAACACTAAACCCGCACCACGTAGAACACCACTCCATCCAAACTGACCAAACGTTCCGGTATTTTCGGGGATGTATGGATGGTAGTTTGCCGGATCGATATATTGCCAGCCCAGCGCAATAAAAACCAATACTACACCAACTTTAAGAAATACAATAATTCCATTTACAATGGCTGATCCTTTGGTACCACGGATTAATATGGCCGTCATTAATACCACCACCAATGCTGCGGGGATGTTAATAATACCATTAACGGTAGAGCCATCGGCAAGTTTAGCAGTTTCGAAAGGGGATAAGGTTAATTGTGGAGGGAGATAAATATGCAAGCTGGCTAAAAACTTGGTTAAATACTGTGACCAGCTAATGGCGACAGTAGCACAGCCTACAGAATATTCCAATACTAAATCCCAGCCTATAATCCAGGCGAAAAGTTCGCCCATGGTTGCATAAGAATAGGTATAGGCACTGCCCGCAACCGGAATCATGGATGCAAATTCAGCGTAACATAGGGCCGCAAAACCACAGCCCAATGCCGCGATTACAAAAGATAATGTAACTGCTGGCCCAGAGTGATTGGCCGCTGCCAAGCCTGTAATCGAAAATAAACCTGCACCAAGCGTTAGGCCTACGCCAATTAAAATAAGATTGATAGGGCCTAAAGTTCTTTTGAGCGTTCCTTCGCCGCTTTCGTTTGTCTCAGCAACAATGCTGGCAATAGATTTTTTCATGAAAATAAGTTAAGACGCTGCAAAATTATTAAAATATATTAAATCTATAGTATTTATATATTATAGAGGATAATATAAAGTTTAGGTATCGTGTGTACGGGCCGATTTCAAAAATCTAAACGGTTAGATGAATTTCTTCTTTTTAGGAAACCCACGTGCTGCTTTTCATGGGTACAGCAGTCCCGCTCTGTGGGGTTTATTTACAGGGGACTGTTCCAAAACCATAAATAGTAATACCAACCCGCTCCATCTTAAACCTGATAGAACCAAATAGCTCCCGATTTTATCGAATATTTTATATTTAAAGGTTATCTAAATCGGGACTATAGGTGATAGCAGGACTATCGGAACCGAAGCATTACAAAGCCTTGCTTTTCTAAAAAAACATCAAAAATTTTCAGCTTTTAAGGAATTATTTCCAAAATACAAAATTTTATTTAAAATTATTGCGTTGATAATCAGTGATTTATAAATTTACTTTGATTTATTTTAGTACTATGTATTGCATGGTAGTATATAAAACATATATCTTTGTATTATGATAGCAGAAAATACGCAAACACAAATGCGGAAGGGAATTCTGGAATACTGTGTTTTATCAATCATCTCCCGGGGCGAAATATATGCTTCGGATATTATTGCCGAATTAAGGACGGCAAAGCTATTGGTGGTTGAGGGCACATTATATCCATTATTAACAAGGCTTAAAAACAACGGTTTGTTAAGCTACAACTGGGTAGAATCTACCTCAGGCCCGCCGCGTAAATATTATACCTTAACCGAAGATGGTCGGGGCATTTTATCTCAACTAGATCAAACCTGGCAGGAGCTGGCTTATGCTGTAGGTATTTCACAAAAAGGAGCCAATTCATAATCATTAGTAAAAAGGAAATGGAAAAGACCATCATCATCAATATAGGAAACACGATTATTCACATTGAAGAAAGTGCTTACGAGCTCTTAAAGGCTTACCTAAACGAAGTAAAGCAATATTTTGCCAACCATGCAGACGATCTTGAAATTGTAACGGATATTGAAAACCGGATTGCCGAACTATTAACCGAGCAATTGGAAGAGCAGAAAAAACAAGTGGTAGATTCGGCCAACGTAAATTCTGTTATTGCGCAAATGGGCAAGGTAAAGGATTTTGATACAGTAGAAGAAGGTGAAGAAGAGCCTGTAATCAATAATACTTATCAGCACCAGTATGCCGAGAAAAAATTATACCGCGATATGGACGACCGCGTAGTAGCAGGCGTTTGTGCAGGTATAGCACATTATGTAAACGCCGATCCAAAATGGATCAGGGTGGCAACGGTGCTTACTTTTTTCTTAGGTGGATCGGGTATTTTAGTGTATGCCTTACTTTGGATCATCATGCCGAAGGCCAAATCGCGTATTGAGCGTATGGAAATGAAAGGCGAGCCGGCCAACCTTCAGGGTTTTCAAAAGAACCTGGATGAAGAATTGCTGGCAGTTAAGGAGCGTTTGGGAGAAGTAAATAAACATGCGCAACCGATATTTGCCCGTTTGGGGAATTTTATCGGTGAGTTTTTCGAATGGCTTGGCCGGTTTATTTCAGGCGCCGGAAAGGTTATTTTTAAGATTATTGCGGGTTTCATTGTTGTGTTTGGTGTACTCTTTTTAATTACTTTAATCATTGGTACTGCTGCTTTTCAGGGATTTTGGGATGCCAGTATTTACGAATATTTCCCTTTTTCTATTATTAATGAAGGCAATAGAGGGATAATTTTATTTGGCGCATTTGTGGTGCTTTTTGTACCGATTTTAGCCTTAGTATTATTCTCGATCAGGGTAGCTTTTAACAAACAGGCCATTAACAAAACACTTTCTTTTGCCCTGTTAATTATTTGGTTGGCCGGTGTAGCTATAACAGGCTATCAGGCAGCAAAAATATCATCAGAATTTAAACAACACGCAGAGTTAACACAAACCACTGACCTGAAAGCTTATCCGGTGTACACCATCAATATCGATAAAAGTAAATATTTCAGTAAAGAGGATAGCGTGGCTTACCACATTGATGCGAACAACCGCCACCAGATTGTAGTTGATGATTTTGAAGACGGACCGTTTGTTTCGCCGAACCGTATCCGTATTGATATTAATAAAAGCGAAACTGGTGTTACCCGTTTAACACAGAAATATGAATCGCAGGGCAAAACCTTTCAAAGTGCCTTACAAAATGCACAGAACATTAGCTACAATTATGTAATGAAAGATTCGGAACTGATTTTTAGTCCGAGGTTTCAATTGAGAAAGGGAACCATCTGGCGAAACCAGGAAGTAAGGTTAAATCTTGAAATTCCGGTGGGTACAAAATTAATTTTAAAGCAGGATGCTTACCGTTACGTTAATAATTATTGGACCTGGGAATGTAACGACAGCGAAAATGATCATAACGATTCTAGTATATGGGTGATGACAGATGATGGTTTGAAATGTGTTGCAAAATTGAAAGAAGAGGCGCTAAAAAAGGAACAGTTAGAGCAAGAGTTACGTGATTTAGACCATTTGCACAAAGATAAACCTAATGATACCCTTTATCAGGATTCTGTTTCAAACCGGATTAAGGAAGTTAGAAAAGAGTTGGGTATTGAGCCTGAGCAATAATCCTGAACGGCGAAGCCTAATCATTCCCATGCAAATTGGCATTAAGATTAGCTTCGCTGAACACTACGTGGTTCCCGCCTGCGCGGGAAAGACGATCACGTTGCTGTGAAAAAGCTGACAATCACTGATTTTATCTCCGTAAAAAATAACGCCTAAAAAAGAAGAAGCCATGAAAACATTATTTACGCTAATTGCATGCCTAATGGTGTGTGGGGCTTCTTTTGCCCAAAAATTAAATAAACTTACAGGGAAAATTGTTGATGAAAAGACTGTTCCGGTGTCGTTTGCCATTGTTCGGGTTTTAAATTATTCTGATAGCACGATGATTAAAAGTGTATCGACCAATATTGAAGGGGAGTTTGCAATCGATCAGTTGAAAAGTGGTGAATATGTGTTATCTATCTCAATAGTGGGTTTTAAAAGTAAAAAGACTAATCACTTTGCGCTTAGCGAAGACTTGAAATTACCGGCCATCACGATCGAAAGTTTAAGCAAACAATTAAAAGAAGTGAGCGTTCAGGGCAAAAAACCTTTTATTGAACATCAGATTGATAAAATGGTACTTAACGTAGAGAACAGCATTATTGCAACAGGCGGTACGGCGCTCGAAATTTTAGAGAAGGCGCCAGGTGTACAGTTAGACAGGCAAAATGACCAGATTTTATTGAACAATAAATCGGGTGTAATGGTAATGATTGATGGAAAGAACAACTTTTTATCGAGTGCCGATTTAACGGTTTATCTAAATGGCTTAAGCAGCAGCCAGATTGCTACCATTGAAATTATCACTAACCCATCGGCTAAATATGATGCTGCTGGCAATGCTGGTATCATCAATATCAAACTAAAAAAGAATAAGGCATTTGGTACTAACGGAAGTGTTTCATCAACCTATCGTAATGCAATAAGGGCTAACTTACCCACCAATATTTACGGATCGGAGCTTAACTTCAACCTAAATCACCGTGTAGAAAAGTGGAATTTTTTCACCAATGCCAACGCTTCAAAGAACAATAATTTTTCGAATTTATTTTTAGAACGGAGTACCAATGCCAATGGTTTACAGAGTAACTTTAATCAGAATTTTCGGAAAATATATACAGGATCGCGGTTAGCCGCAAAACTCGGGGCCGATTATTACGCAGGTGAAAAAACAACCATTGGTATTATGCTTGATGGCAGTACGAATACGCGTAAGTTGGATAATTTCTCTCAAACGTTTATAAGCGAAATTAAGGGGGCAGTTGCCGGCAATAATTCGTTAATCCAATATTCGGATGCGAATACCCCAAACAAAAATTATAGTGCAAATTTTAATATCAGACATGATTTTAAAAAAGAAGGCGCAAGTTTAAACTTTGATGCCGATTACTCTGGCTTTGATTATTCGGGACTGGAAAATTTTAACACCAATTTTTACGATGATAAAGGTGCTGTTTATAATAATACAGTGATTAAAAATAATAGTAAAACAGTTATTGATATTTATGCCGCAAAAACTGATTTTACCTGGCCGATTTCGAAAACTGCAAAGATAGAAACCGGTTTGAAAAGCGCTTATGTTAAAACCAATAACGATTTTTTATCATCGGCATTGGTCAATAATGAATGGCAAAATGTTGTAGGGCAAAGCAATAACTTTATTTATAAAGAAAACGTAAATGCAGCTTATGCCAATTTATCAAAAGATTGGGATAAGTGGCAAGTTCAGGCAGGTTTACGGGCAGAATATACCCAATCTACAGGAACATCGGTAACCAATAATACATCGGTAAAACAGCATTATTTATCGTTATTTCCAACTGTTTTTGTTAGTCAGAAAATTTCGGAGAGCAGTAATTTACGTTATTCCTACGGCAGGAGGATAGATCGGCCAAATTACCAGCAATTAAATCCATTTAATTTTTATATGGATCCTTATACCATTGCGCAAGGAAACCCTTATTTAAAGCCTCAGTTTACCAATAATTTCGAAGTGAGTTATAATTATAAAAGTGGATTGTCATTTTCTTTAAGTTATTCAAAAACTAAAGATCTTATTTTAGACAGTAAAACTGCACAAAACGATAGCACCAGGATTGTTACGGTTGGACAGGGCAATATAGGCAGCGGACAATATTATACAGCAGGCTTATATTTTCCGCTTACCATTGCTAAATGGTGGAGCCTTCAAAACAATTTTAATCTTTTTTATAATAAATTTAAAGACGATAACCTGGAAGGAGCCCCTTTTACATTGAGTAAAGTAATGTACAATTTTAACATTAACAGTTCTATAACTTTACCCGATAACTGGACTTTAGAAACCAATTTCTGGCTAAATTCGCCGCGTGTGCGCGGGATAGAACGCACCATAATTTACCAAAAGGCCTTAAATATGGGCGTACAAAAAAGTTTCTTAAACAAAGCTTTAAAACTTAGATTAAATGTTGATGATATCTTCCAAAGCAACTACTGGAAAGGAACGCTCGACTATCAGAATGTGAATTTAAGGGTGCAGAACAATTATATAAGCAGAAGAGCGACATTCAGCATCAGTTATAGTTTTGGTAATCAGAATTTAAAATCAAACCAGGACAGGAAAACGGCGGCTGATGATGTGAAGGGAAGAGCTGGAGGGTAATTTTTTAGTCCTCAGTCTAAAGTCATCAGTCCAGAGTCCAGGGGCTAAGCTTGGAGGCAGAAGTTCCGGAAAGACTGTGCCTTGCGATAACAGATTTGTCTCAGTATTAAAAATAGAACGCCTAAAAAGAAGAAACCATGAAAACATTACTTACGCTAGTTGCATGCTTAATAGCATGTGGGGCTTCTTTTGCCCAAAAATTAAATACATTGACGGGGAAAATCGTCGATGAAAAGACTGTTCCGGTATCGTTTGCCATTGTTCGGGTTTTAAATTATCCTGATACCACTGTGGTTAAAAGTGTATCCACCAATATCGAAGGTACTTTTACAATCGACCAGTTAAAAAGTGGCGAGTATATACTGTCGATCTCGATTGTTGGTTTTAAAAGTAAAAAGACGGATCACCTTTCAGTCAATGGCGATTTAAAATTGCCGACTATCACCATCGAAAGTTTAAGCAAACAATTAAAAGAAGTGAGCATTCAGGGCAAAAAACCTTTTATTGAACATCAGATTGATAAGACGGTACTGAATGTAGAAAATAGCATTATAGCAACTGGGGGAACAGCTTTAGAAGTATTGGAGAAAGCCCCAGGCGTGCAGATCGACCGCCAAAACGATAAGATTAAACTGAATAACAAAAGCGGTGTAATGGTAATGATTGACGGGAAATCGAATTTCCTCTCTGGTGCTGATGTTACCACTTTGTTGAGTAATATGAGCAGCGATCAGATTGCTACCATCGAACTCATTACCAATCCATCTGCCAAGTACGATGCTGCCGGAAATGCCGGGATCATCAACATCAAACTAAAACGTAATAAGGCTTATGGCACTAATGGTACAGTTTCATTAAACACCGGGCAGGGTATTATGCCCGATTCGCCCAGCGATTTATTCCGCGCTGGGGTAAACCTGAACTTAAACCACAGACAGGGGAAATGGAATATTTTCGGTAATGGTGCTGTGGCACGCAAGGCCCAGTTTAACAATACCTTTTTAACCCGTACCACCTTATCTGAAGGTTTGGCCAGTACACTTACGCAAAATTTCGACCGCAAAAATAAAGGGGTCGGTTTTCAGGGAAAATTAGGTGCAGATTATTATGCTTCTGAGAAAACCGTTTTTGGGGTAATGTTAGATGCCAATACGGTAAATACCAGGCTGACGAACTTTAGCAATACCAATATTAATGCGGTGCAAAATGGTGCTTCCAATCTGAGTTATATTCTGCAGGATGCCAATTCGAGCTCTCCTGTGGGTAATTTAACGGCAAACTTTAACATTAAACACGATTTCGATAAAAAAGGCAAGGGCCTTACTTTCGATGTAGATTATTCGGGTTTCAGCAATAAAAAAGATGAAAATTTTTTAGCCAATTATTTAAATGCAGGTGGCAGTTCGACCAACAAAACCAGTTTAAGAAATAATACGGATGCTGAGATTAACGTGTATGCCGCCAGAACGGATTTCACTTTGCCAATTTCTAAAACAATGAAGATTGAAACCGGTTTAAAAAGCAGCTACGTAGTTACGAAAAACGATTTTATTTCTGAACAGCTGATTGGAGGGCTGTGGCAAAATGATCTGGGTAAATCGAACAATTTTGTGTACAAAGAGAATATTAACGCCATTTATGGTAGCTTCTCTAAAGAATGGAAGGTGTGGCAGATTCAGCTGGGCTTAAGGGCGGAACATACACACTCTAATGGCACTTCTGTAACCGACCAGAAAGAAGTAGACCGTAATTACCTTTCGGTATTCCCAACTGTTTTTGTAAACCAAAAGATCAGTGAAAACCATAATATCCGTTACTCTTATGGCAGAAGGGTAGACCGTCCGAATTATCAACAGCTTAATCCATTTGTATTTTATATGGACCCTTTGGCGGTCGATCAGGGAAATCCTTATCTGAAGCCTCAGTTTACTGATAATTATCAGATCAGTTACAGTTATAAACAAGCTTCTTTGTCGTTGAGCTATTCGAATACCCGTGATATGATTACACAAATTAGTAAGCAGGATGATGCTACCCGGGTGATCAGTGTAATCCGCCAGAACCTGGGCCGTTTCCAGAACTATTCTGCCGACTTGTATTTTCCGGTAAAGATTGCAAAGTGGTGGAACCTGCAGAACAATGTAAGCGTTTATTACAGTAAATTTAATGACGGTAACATCGAAGGGGCTGCTTATAATGCAGGTAAAGCTGCGGTAAATATTTTTACTTCCAACTCTTTTACCTTGCCTCAAAATTTTAGCATCGAAATTAGTGCATGGCTAAACTCACCAAGGATTTCAGGAGTAGAACAAACCACCATTTATCAAGGTGCTTTAAATGCCGGAATCCAGAAAACTTTAATGGATAAAAAGCTTAAATTGCGTTTAAACATGGATGATATTTTACTCACCAACCATTGGGAAGGGAAACTGGTTTATCAGAACATTAATATGAACGTAGTGAACCGTTACACCAGCCGAAGAGCAAATTTCAGCATTAGCTACAATTTCGGAAACCAGAATGTGAAATCGGCCCGGTCAAGGAATACAGCTACCGATGATATTAAAGGTAGAGCAGGGGGGTAGTTTTTTAGTCCTCAGTCTAGAGTCAGAAGTCCGAGGTCTGGGTGGTAAATCCCCAATTATAACCAGTTTATACAGTTAACCATTTCAAACAATTAACCAAAAAACAATGAAAAATATAGTATACAGTATCGCGATTTTATTTACCACTTTAGGTTATGGATGCCATAATAGTGGCGGTTATTTATCAATAAGTGCTACAGATACCAATAGCGACTTCAAATTTGAAGCAAAGTATGCTGAAGCTAAAACAAGCAAGCTGGAAAAATACCTGGACAGTGCTTTAAACAATGAACTACCACTGGATCAGAATATCGACCTTTTTGTGAACTTAAATGGCAGCGATAAGTTTAACCTTAAAGCCAAAAAAGGCTGGTTAGTGATCGACTTTGATAAACGGAACAGCTCTTTGGCAGGTTATATGAAAGTGAAAAAACTTACGGAAGGGATTAAGCAGAAATTAACAGAATAATCGTGTTTTAACCGCAAAGATCACAGAGAGAAGACGCAGAGCGTGCAAAGCTGGATGGTTTTCTACTACGCTCATCCTGACAATTTATAAAGAAATATCTGCGGATATCTGTGTGATCTGCGGGAAATGATTAAGATGTTCTTGGTTTTTCTCCCGCAGATTTAGGGTGATGGGTGCAGAGGTTAAAGGCGATGGTTATTTCTGAGCAGGTGGGAACCCTGTAGTGTTCAGCGAAGCTAATGTTAGTTTTAGTTGTTTCAGTGCGCTTCCATGGCTTTTTAACCGCAAAGTACACAAAGAGAAAGTCGCAGAGGACGCAAAGTTGGAGAGCAGAACAAAAGTTGTAATGTTGTCTTTGTTATATTAGTAAATCACAAAAAAATCATCTATTAATGCCCCATTCAAGGCAAAAACCAATCTGTAATAACCTATTTTATTTCCATCCTGATCGATTTGGCTTTTGAAAGCAATCGCATCTCCATCAAGCAGTTCAAAATCAAGTTTTTCGATTTCTATAGAAATATTCTTGTTACTAATGTCTAAATCTGCACACGTATTTTGATCCAATAATGAGCTGAAAGATTTGATGAAAGTATCGGATATATTGTGTGTTTCTATAAAATATTTTATTTGATGCTTATCCATTGTACTATTTCAATAATTTATGTTTTATTTATTCATCTTTTTTAACCGAACAGCTTGTCCAATAAAGACCCATTTGACCTCTGTTATTCATTATTCCTTTGGGCAATTGTTTTTTTTGGCACGCAGAAATGGTTGTATCTACTTCTTTGACAAATTTTGTTAATGCACTCAAATTGTCTTCTGAAAAGGGAAGTATGGCGAAATCCCAACTTGAATAATAGGATAACATCCACTTAAATTCTTCATCGATTTTATTTCTGACTAGGTACTCATTTAAAATTGAGTACGACTCGGAAATAATTGAACTGTCTAGGTCTTGAATACCAGTGAAACAACTCGGCTCAATTATGCCGTACCAGTTCAAAAACACGAGGCGTTTCAGGATTTCAAGTTTCGTTTCTTTATGTTCTGTATTAAAGAATAAATCGAGATAGCTTTTGTGGATGTGTCGATATTGGCTGAAAATGCCATCCTCTTTGAGTTTCTTGTCTATATTATCTATATCTGTCATTTCTTGTAGAGACATAGTATAGTTGTATAGCTCCAATTCTTGAATGGATAGGCTATCGATAGTTATTTCCATATTTATAAATTCTGAATGTACTTAGCGTGCTACACGACTACCAAAGTTTCCACCATGATTTTTTCGATTTGATCTTTTTAAAATTTTTAGTGTTATTTTCATTTCTTAAGTCTATTGAAACAGAACCATTTGCGTCTGCAAGCCACAGGGATGTTTTGTTGAGATTTATGTTATTAAGATTTAAAAATGTTTCGACCTGCTGCAGTAAAAACATATTCTTAGTCTCTTCCCATTTCACCTTTGTCAATTCATCTACCTCATTTCCAAAATAAAAGTCGAACTTATTGTTATAGTCGTGATTTTTAATTCTTTGATTTAATACGGCAACTAATTTTTCGTCAGACAATGTATCTGCGAATTGTTGCATGAAATTTTTCCTATCTTCTAGTGTAATCCTTGGAATTGAAATTATGGTGGGATCATTTTCTTCAATTCTTTTTATTTTGCTAACAACATAATCTTCTTCTTGTTTTGAGTAATTGGTTGTTACATTACTAGCTAAATTAAAATCTTCATCAAGCATAAAATAGTCGGTAAATAAGATTGAGAAAAATTCTGAATCTTGCTTATCGTAGTAAAAATGCTCAGTCAAACTACCAGTTGGCTGTTCGAAGCCAATGGTTAGCCAATTTAATATTTGTAAAGGAGAAGTCATTTAGATTGAATTTTATGTTTACAAACTTTGTTTTAGACAAAATAAAAACATGCTGTTAATTAATCCATTTCTTTTAAAGAAAACCAATTAACTGTTTTTATACAATTCAATTTTCCGGCCATCGGGATCAATGATTATTGCCATAAAACCAAATGCTGTTTGGGTTGGCTCTTGAACAAAACCAGTTTGCAATATATTTAATTCATACATTACTTTTTCAAAATTTTCTATACCAAACCCTAAACGTAAGTTCTTGTCTGCTTCAATCTGGTTTTTAGCTAAGGGATAGATTTCAAGAACAGTTACCCCAATTGTAGCCGAATAATGGTACGGTGAATTACCATGTTTGTGATATTTAAATTGAATTCCAAGTAAACTGTAAAAATCAGCCAGAAGTTTTGTATCCCTAGTTCGTAGTACCAGTAATCGGATATCCATGTTTTTATCTTTTATTGCCCGATAATCTCAACGTTATCACCGTTCGTTATTGCCAGTTGTTTAGTCTGTTGGTTAAAAGCTACTTTCGGAAGCTCTTTAAGGTGATGAATGATTGATGAATTTTGTAATCCGCTTGGTAGAGTCTCGTCTTGGTCAATCACTTCTCCTGTTACCAGATTTATAATTTTCGGGAAAGCATATATGTCCCAGGCATACTGATCATTAACTGCAAAAAGATTTCCAAACTCAACATTCATTTTAACTGGTTTAGAAATTTGGTTTAAGGTGATGTCCCAAATGGCAATGTGTTTTGGTGGCAGATTTTCCAATAGTTCATCATTAACTGCTTCCTCATCAGAAGAACCCAATAACACTTTGTGATCGTCAATAAAACTTGCGGTAGCGATTTCTACCCCAACGTTTGGATAAATTTCAGATTCATCGAGTAATTTGGGTATTTGAATACATTTCTCAATATCGAATACTTTGATAGCGTCCCAAGGATGCCAAAACCAACCCTTACTCATCAGGTATTTGCCGTTAGGGCTTATTTCGAGCCGGGAATGAAAAAAGTCAGCGGGATTTCGTCCCTCACTATTGGTAATGATTTGTCCGGTTTCAACCTCTTCAAAATCAAGCCTGCAATATTCGATTGGACAATGAATTAAAAATGTTTTATTGTTTAAGGTTACGAATGCTGCAGGGTATTCATAAACATCTGCGCAATAATAGGAGCGGTTTATCTCTCTTAAAAGTGCTCCATTTTTAAGTAGGAGTCCCTTTGTGCCAAGTTTTTGATAAATAAACGCATATTGTCCGTCGGCCGATGTAATGGCGCTGTCGCCAAAATCAAAACTATTTTCGCCCAATTGATCTGTTTTCCCATCAAGCGTATACTGCATGCCAGCAGAGGCCCAGTCTATAACTGAATTGTTAAACCAACAAATGGTTATTAAATGATTGATTGGTATAGTTTGTCGTTTCATTATGACCTTTTGGTGTTTTCGGAATTAATCGGCGCAGGTTTAGATTGACAGTAAGATAATGTTGCGGTAAGGTTAAAAATGATGAGGAGCGTTAGCGATGATTTCACGATTTACTGGGGCTTACGAAAGATTAACTAATGTCTGTCGATTTAAGTAATTTTCAAAGATAGATTTATGAGGATTGATTGGGCTCTACTGCTATTGAATTTTTAATCTGCCTGTTTTGAAAATTTTTAATACGGTTTTTTGTTGCGCTGTCGTCAGGTTACTGGTAAACATTGATAGTGCTACATTACCATCTGTTTTTGCTAGGTAAATTCCAGTAATTCCATTTTTCGTGTCTCTGGAGAATACTATCTTTCTATATACATTTTGGATGGTATCAACGCTAAAATTTTGGTTTTTGATATCATCTGGAATCGATATCGGGTATTCAAATTTGCTGTTTTCGTATACACATTCGGCAACAAAATCATATTTTTTATTTTTTGAATTATCTTTCGCCGTTGCGGGTCGGATATTGATAATTTCGACATTTGGCATATTTCTGTCATCATAATTTACGCCATCTTTCATAAATTGAAATGCAATGAGACCTCGCCAATCTCCATCTTTTAAATATTCATCAACGGTTTGTTCAAAGTCATTTGAGTAAAACCCAAAATCAAATTCAAAGGTTATATCATTTCCTTTAATTCTCCCAACATAAGAGTCAATCCCTTGCTCTTTAATTAATCTAAAGTTCTGAGGAAAGTCAAAAAGGTAGTCGCCAACTTCAATTGTTTTCCATTTGACTTCAGACTTCTTGTCGATGTATTTACAATTAAAGAAGAGGAATAATATCGAAATGCGTAGCATTATTTTCATTTGTCAATAGATCACATGCAGGATAGATAATGATACCTACTATTTTTTAAGCTTTTTTGGTCACTGGTTAATTAAAATTGGATTGGTAATTCGAAATCAATTGTTTTTGCCCCATTTTCAATTTCCCTACCCTTTAGACTCATATAAGTTTTTCCAGTCTTTTCGAGTTTACCTATTGTGAATTTATATTGTCTCATTTTTAAACTATTTAAATCTTTCATTGCATTGGCATCTAAATCCTTTGGTTCTTCTAAAACCCAGCTATAGCCCATCCACTTGCTTTTTAGTGCATTTTTATCAGATGTTATATTTAGCTTATCGGCAAAAGGAATTTTTATCTTCCCAAATGATACCATATTACTTTTAAGGTCAATAGTCAGCGAATCTAGCTTTGAAAGCTTGTTCTGAGATTTAAAATAAATTACATCATTTTTGATTTGAATAGAGATGTTTTCTGTGCCAGTAGAAACCATTTCTATATTGTCCATAAAACCCATAAGTTCCATATATTCTTGTTTTGTTAAACCCAACTTAACATGATAAGGTATTTTTTCGCCCTGAGGTACGGCTTTCATATAGTCTACAAACCATTCATAATTTTGTGCTATTGAAGATTGAAGCTTTTTTGTCAACTCCATTTGTCTTGGGTTTTGTTGTACGCCATCTATAATGTCTGCTTTAACCGTTCCTATTGGCAATAGCCTAACAAGATCTTTTTTTATATCACCTGTTAGTTTTTGATCAGAAATGGTTGTTTGTGCTTGCATGCAACCACTAAAAAACACCATGAATAAAATGAAATAAGATGTGTGTCGTTTATAAGAGTTCGTGTGAAAAGAAAGCATGATGGTTAATTTAGTTATCACAAGATAGAAATTTAGTAGGTTTTTTAGGTAATTAGTTTAACAATTACATATAGGAAATTTAAGGCAATCACTATTCAACCTTGCCAAAAGCTACAAACCCTCCTAACTAAACCCGACATCAGCGAAAATCCTTTTTGTTGCCCATTCGATAGGTTCAGGATAACAGTAACAAAAAGATTGTAGCGAATGGCGGGGCTGCGTTGCCCGAAAAGTACAGCACCATTCGTTTCCAAATCCTTTACCATTTCCAGTTAAACCATTAACCATATTGGTTATAACACCCAAATAATGATCGTGTAAGCGGTAAAATGGAAGATATAATATGGAAGATACTCCGGTAATCATCTTACGTCCAATGCAATGGTCATAAAAACACCTTTATATTGTCACGATTGCCCCTCATGCGTGTGGCTCTTCCGTTGTAACTTTATCATCATCAAATCAATAGAAAATAACATGAGAAAGATCAAAATAATGGAGCACATCTCACTTGATGGCGTGATGCAGCACGAAAACAGCGAGGATTTTGCACATGGCGGATGGACAACACCTTACCGGAGTGCAGAAGGTTTAGCCGCAGTACTGGAAGCTCAGGGTACTCACATCGATCTGCTGTTGGGCCGCAAAACCTACGATAGCTGGGCCCAGTATTGGCCAAAAGCAGGCGATAATCCGATGGCAAACAGTTTAAATAATGGCAAAAAATACGTCGCTACCCATAGGCCCAACAGCCTCGAATGGGGGGCGGTTGAAGATTTAGGTACAGACATTGTAACGCGTATTCGCGATCTCAAATCAACAGAAGGCCCTGACCTGATTGTATATGGTAGTTCGACTGTGGTTGCTGTGTTATTGGAGCAGGGACTAGTTGACGAGGTTGTACTAATGGTATACCCGGTATTGCTGGGCACGGGCAAACGTTTCTTTTCGGACACTGCCGATGCACGCGAACTGGCTTTTGTAAGCACGAAAACTACACCAACAGGGGTACAGCTGAACACTTATAGGTATGTTGGAAAATTGGGAGAGGGGTAGTTCTGAGTTTGGAGTCGGAAGTATAGGGTCGGATGTCTGAAGTCCGGGTTTATATTAACGCAAATCGTTATTGCGAACCGAAGGCCAGGGTGACGAGGTAGCGCGAAGCAATCTATTTTGTAGATTAGTCTGAAGTCTACATGTCTAAAAAAAGGACAAGAAGTGATGAGTTTGGAATTGAAAGGTTTTTTGGAGCGCAAGGGCAGTGATCCTTGGGCAGGCTTCGGTCCTGCTGTCCGTTGCACTCCCATCAGGGCTATTTAACCATGGGTTGTACCTCGAGAACAGATAAAATGAGAAGCTAAATCTTGATAGCTATTTCCCCTTAAACAAAATCAACCGGAAATCTTGATTATTCCCGGTTGATTAAGTGATTTCTAACCTTTAGGTTCCGAAATATGAGCATTATTTGATATGGGCAAATTAATCTTTCACTAACCTTACCGCGGCGCCTGTGGTTTTACTATAGTCGGTTACACGCGGTTCGCTGTATTTGTTAAAGTCAAGGTAATAGGCAAAGCTGTCGCCGCTTGATTTGGTCGTGCTCGACCACCAATAGCTTAACCATACGCCATATTTGAATGATTGGCCACCGCCATATTCATCACCACCTGCACTGCCATTCGTCAATAAATTGAGACCTGATGAGTTATCGCCATTGCCATGCGCAAATTTGTACGAATCTTTGATGTCCCAACCGGTAGTTCCACGCATTTTTTTACCGGCTACTTTTTCACCACCTAAAGCCGCAATAAGTATTAAAAATTCATTGCTGCTAGGTACATGCCAACCAGCTGGCGCTAATCCACGACGATCTGTAACTGCATAAAAGTTATAAAGCTTTCCGTATTTCTTTTCATTACTGCTATCGAAATTAAGGTAACAATAAGCCGGAATCTTTTCTCTGCTTACTTTTTCCCATTCTTTTTGGTTAGCTGCGTAATAAATCTGCTCGCCGTTTCTATAGGTACTTACATTTAAATTGGTACTTGTCCACACCTGGTTGCCAATTTTTACCGGACCTGTAATTTCAGGTGAGGCGTTGTATATTTCTTTTAACTGCGCCGCTTGTGCTGCATTACAGCTCCAAACAAAGTTGGTAGGTTGTATGCCGCCGCTTCTTTTTAAACACTCTTTGGTAGCTATTGCATCGGCTTCTTCTTTGGTTTTTGCTATGCCCCAGCCAAATGCGGTGCCTACATTGCCATTTATGGTGCGGTAGGCTGCACAACCTGTGCCCGAATAGGTGAGTACAATGCTACAAGATCCGCCACGTTTATTGCATTCGTCAACCGCTCTTTTCTCGGCTTCTGCCAGGTTTGGCTGATCGAATGAAAAACCATAATAAAAACCATTAGATCGGTCTATAGCTAAAGCGCCGTATTTGGTTTTAACCGGAACCGCCGCTTTGGCTGGCGATTTTTTTACCTGCGCCATCACAGTAGATGCCGTTGCCAATAGCACAAGCACTGGTGCCATTAGTAGGAGTTTGTTTATTTTCATACTTTAATTGTTTGTTTGTTATTGCCAAATCTCCCAATCATATATGAAATAAACAATACCCCTTAATGGGTATATTTATGAGGGTAGTGAGAAGTTAGGAGACAGAGGTTCGAAGTTTGGATTTATAAGGCAAAACGGTACGTCATTGCGAACGGAAGGTCAGGGGTTATGAGGTGGGGTGAAGCAATCTATTTGATGATTTCAACTGCCTTATATTCACATCATAGATTAATTACGGTTTTTATTTAACCTATCCCAAAAGCTGTTGTTGTCTGATTTACTAAAAAGACCTTCTGTGAGATATATTTCCAGAAATTTTAGAATTGAAGTCGTCTGAGCCGTCATTTCCCGAGATCCATGATCGTCGTTTATAACTTCATATTGACCTCCTTCCTTGAGCTGGATTAACCATTGGTCGCTATTGATCATATATTCGGCAAAATGGAAAATATTGTTTGCTAATTCACTTTTATAATCAATTGCCTCATGTACTGGAATTACCCTGAATAACCAATCATCGGTGTTAAATCCATTACAAAATGTATAGAATTCAATAAGGTCTGGCGGAAGGGGATAACTAAGCTTTAACTCCAGGTCTGCAAGGTCTTCATCGCTACATGGAGCATTAAAGGTAATGCCTAGTTCGTTCACTTCATCTTTCTTACTTTCAAAAAAATGTTTGAACTTATTCCTGCTTGTATCGATGCTAGGTTTTGTACTCAAATCGTTCCCCTCATAATCAAATTTATAAGCCCTGTTCTCAAAGTCTTTGGCCATAATAAAATGCTCAGTGAGTTCAAAAGACTGTTCATCCGTAAGGGTTACAAAGATATCAGCACCACCTTGTTGCCAAAGTATTTTACCGTCCCTGTCAAGTCGTGATATTTCCAGCTCACCATGAATAATATAGTCGTCCTGGTATTTATAAATTTCAAAGCAAGTGGCTAGGTCAGCTTGCGTACGCCACAATAAGGCCAAATCAGGAATTGATAAACAGAAGATGGTGTCAGAACAACAGATTAATAGTCTGTCATCTTCCATTATTGTTGAGGTTTCGTGAATTGATGTTCCACCACCGATAGCGCCTATAACCGCACTTTTGATTAATACGTTATCTTGAAAAATTTTTATTCCATAAATTGATGTAGACCGATATTTAGATTTTTCAAAATAAACAAAATCATAACGGTTAACATGATCAACCGACCCCTCTGTATATGCCTCATCATCGAAAATGTTAATGTGATATTTATTGATTGTATAGTTTATCATGTGGTTTTATCAAATCTTAGATTCGGATGCACGAGATTACGAGACTGTAGCATACATTCAATTTTGTGTTATTATGCATGGTGTTGCGCGCTCATTATTTGGTCAACAATCTCTACCGCTTTCTTATAGGTAATGCCATTTTCCTGATCAAATGTCAAAAGGTGTCCTTCTTCAATTAATTTAATTTCAGGGATTAAGCCAACTTGCTGTTCTATAGCGACAGTCTTTATATTTAATGTATCACCATAAGTTGGAACAATCGTTTGTAGCCATCCAAAGTATGGTTCCTGGCTAACTCTGTCAGGAACCTCCCATAGTTCCATTCTTCTATTGAAGTTTTCGGGGCTTATAGATGCCCATACATTGAAAATTAAATTTTCACTATGGTCAATTATTGGAATTGTTATACGACCGCGGTGAAAGAAATGTTGTTTATCGACAACACACCAACTTTCGTTAATTTCGATTCGTTCTGCGATTTCATTTGGTGGAACAGAGAAATAATAATCGGGATAATCGGAACCAAAACATAAAGGCAATTCATGATATACCTGACCACAGCAAGAACAGGTATAGGTATGTTTGTTTTTTGGCTTGTTGAAAAACGAGAATAATTTCAAAATGGGTATTTGTTAATTGAGTAGCCACAAGGTAAAGATTTAAGCATAAAATAAAAAGTCCGGCATTTTATTGCTTTAATGAAAGCACAAGTCCGGCTTTGCTTAAGTCAGGCGCGCTAAGACTTGTGCTAGAAAGAAGGAGTCGCTAGTGGTTGTATTGTTTTAAGTCAATTTTGATCGTTTTATACTTTAGGTTCACCCCCTTAATATACTTTTCTGTAAAATATTTAATAGTAAGGATTTGCCCGTCAATAGTAGGATTGTCAAAAATGTATTCTGGGAACATGTAATTGTTATTTTTCATTCCCTTTTCGATTTCTCCTTTTTTGATTTTAATCCTGAACGATTTTTGAGTGTCGACATTATAGAGTGTTAGAGAATTAAAATCGAATTTTGGAATATGACTTCTGTTGGTAACAGAAATCACAAAAGGTATTTGACTATTGTCTGAAACGTAGATAGCTGTTCCAATTTTTTTTATTAGTTTACCTGAAGCTTTGCTGTATAAATAGTAATCGTCTGGATCACAGCAACCAGAAATGACCCTGTTTGTATATAGGAATGTAGTTCTAAATTCTTGAAAACTTGTATGGCCAAGCCGATTAGTTAATTGTATTAATCCATCACCTAATGTAAAGATTGTTTTTTTCTCTCGATTTCTATTCTCAAAGGTTATCCACGAAGAGTCGCAGTTATAATTCCAGTATAGTTTTGCCCCATTATCTAAAGAAATTGGTTCACAAGAAATAATTTGGGCTAACAGTGTATCCTTTGTGCAATCACAGTTTTTACTTGGATTGTTTTGAGCTGTACTCAGTTTAGTGGGGTGTTTATTAGTACAGGCCGCAACAATTAAAAGTGAAGCCAGAATATTTAGATAGCGTTTCATTGGAGTTAACATCGAAACATTTGGGTAGAATAGCTGGAGTTGTTCTAAAGATAGAGTTTTGGGATTCGATATACTAAAGTAAACCGAATAAAATCAATTTTATTTAGTCAATCGTTTTATATTTTCTCTCCAGGTGTACAGCCCGTCAAACACACCGCCGGTTAAAAATGCCTCTAAAAATTCAGGGAATGAATTTGTTAAGGTGATTACATTTTCCACCTTGTTATAAATGTGGTAATCATTTCTGTTAACCGGGTTTATATTAATTGTCCACATATCACAGTAGATTAAATATTCTGCAAAATGGAAATCATTTTGTTCTACGGCATAAGTATCTGGCTGTGCTATATTGTCAATAATTTCTTCTAAAGGAATGATCCTAAACATATCTTCCTCTGATTCGAAACCATTGCAAAAGCGATAAAATTCCGTAATGTCTTCTGGTAATTTAACGCCCATAATGTTCTCAAAATCCGATATTTCTGTTGAGGAAGCCGGCGCATAAAGCGTAATCCCAAGGTCTTCCTTCTCAGCCTTTATTCTGGCTATAATGTCTGTTATTTTTGGATGCATGTGTATATGTAAATAACTAATATAATTTTAATTTCTATAGCCTATTTTCTTTTGTTCTTCGCACGCGGCACACCTGCGCTAGCAATGGTTGCAAAATGTATAGAATTCAATAAGGTCTGGCGGAAGGGGATAACTAAGCTTTAGCTCCAGGTCTACAAGGTCTTCATCGCTACAGGGAGCATTAAAGGTAATGCCTAGTTTCTTTACTTCGCGTTTGTGATCTTTGAAAAGTTGTTTGAATTTGTTCATGTCTGCTGAATAACCGTTATTTAGTGCCAGTTATGGCCACAATGTCGGCATTGCCTGGCATAAGGTGTCCTTGCAAGTTTATTACACTTTGAGCAATTGTTAAGAAATACCTTTTCAGAATTTTCCGTCATTATTCGTCTGGCGATGTTCACCTCAAATTCATCATAGCCGTCTTTTAGAAAGTTAAGTATTTCGGGTTCCGTTCTAATCCAACCCCTATTAGTCAAAATTCTTCTCATCTTAGGATCATCAGAAGTTTTATAGGTATGCATATGGTGTTTCAGTGCTAACTTTTCATTGTCAGTCATTAAGTTACTGAAGTAGTTTATAATATAACTTGCTGTCTCTTGGTCCATGTTAAGTTTTGTCGCTGTTGCTACCAATGCTTAAATATAGCAACTGTTATTTTATCAATTTCGTGATTGAGTAAATGAAGAGAATTTTATTTAAGTTAAGGGCAATGGCGTATACTAATGTGCATTTAACGAACCCACTCGTTAAGATTTTTAGTGAGATTAATGTGTTAATTTATTTGAAAGCCATTCAGACAGTTGTTTAGGTTAGGATGCTAAGATTTGCGCTAGATTGGGAAGAATGCGTGCAGGTTATTCTTGTTAAACGTTTGGCGATATTGTTGATATTATTTTACACTCGTCACATTTAAAATCATACCGATTGTTTAGTTGTGTTTTTAGATTCCATTTCTTACTACAACCTGGGCAGGGCCTAGTTAGCTGATCTCCTTTATATTTTTTGTAATGATGTAAATAATAAAAAGTTGGGATTGAAGTCAGTTCTTCAATTTTTCTGCAAATTTCGAGTCCTTGTTTGGATAGTTGGGAGTTAATTTCTTGCATCTGATTTAAAGCCCAACGTTCTCCAACTTCACAATTCATTTGCAAACTGTCGCAAGAAATATAATTTGTTTCCCAACTTAAAATCGGCATATAGCCATGATCGTAATAAATTGGTAATCTATAAAGCGGTACTGATTTGTTACAGGTTGCACAAGTCAATGGAGATTCAATTGTGATATAATTTGTAACAAGAATATAAAAGCTAGGCCTTTTACATTTGCAAGCAGATTTATAGCTGTCATACGACTTGCCGATAGTTTTATACCTCAGTTCAGAATTACAGAGATCTTCAATTTTTTTTGTCTGTCTATTTACATAGAAGTTATTAAATTTCTTGTTAAGAGAATTTTTCTCAAGAGTGAAAGGTAAACAAACGATTTTGTCGTTTTTAATATACTGAGATTCTATTTTTCCTTGTGTCTGCCCATTCGCGCGATAAAATGACATCAATACATTGAACTCATCAATGAGTTCATCTTTATCCAATTTTTTTGTCTTTATATCAATTGATATTTCTTGAGTGTACATGTTTTCTTTGTCTTGATGCTAATAAGTTTCCACATTGGTAGATAAAGTCAATAAATCGTTCTAAATGATTTTGATACTAGCGATCATATTTTGAACCGATGTTAGTTCCCTTTTATTAATCGGCAATGTTTCCTGTTCCTTATCAATTGCGAATGTGCAGATAAATATATCATTCTGTGCTCCGGCAACCCAATAATAGACTACCTGGTGATCTTCCTCTTGTTGAGATTCTTTCTTATAATGTGCACAGTTGTATTCGCCTAAAATAATTTTCTGTGCACCTGTATTTTCCAAAACCTCAGTAGTAATATATTCACTAGCTTTATCCACATTGGAGCCAGTTACATTTGGCCATTGGAAGGCTGTAATCCTAAAATTACCTGTCCAAGATTCCTCTGCCTCATTCCAGAAGGCATACGTAGAATCATCCTCATCATCGTATTCTGCCCAGCCATCAGCTAATCTGAAGCTAAACCAGCCATCCCTAGAAATATAATTATTCATAGTGTTGTTTATCCTATTTTTTAAAAGCCAAATTAAGTAAAAGACGCAACATAACTTAGCTTCCATACGATCTCATTGGTATAAATAACTTTGGTTAATCTTTCTAATATTCCTATCAAATCCTATATTTAATCTATCAGACTCCTTAGCTCAGTTGGTAGAGCAACAGATTCTTAATCTGTGGGTCCAGGGTTCGAGCCCCTGAGGGGTCACTAGCCTCAATAAAACAAAAACGCCCACACCTTTCGGCATAAGCGCTAACGGTTTGTTTTATTTTCTTTAATGTTTTATCTCAGCAGGGGCATTGGTAGTCTTTTTAAAAGGCAATTGTTTTGATGATTGTTAAAATTATGCTGCTGGCCATGCTTTCGTACTTAAATGATCACAAAAAAATGCACACTGTAAAGGGTATATCCCATTTACCAGTGTGCATTAGGTGGTTAAAAAAATTAACCTGCCAATGGTTCTACTCCTGTTGTGGTTGCGCGGCGGTTTTGCAGCAAGGCATAGGTGCCAATGTGCTGGTTAAGCAGGTTTACGGTAGCGGCCCAGGGTTCTGCACCATCGTTAATATCGAGGTTAGAGTTAATCCTTGTGCGCAGTTTATAATATAAGTTGTTGGCAATGTTGCGTAACTCGCGCAGCTTTTCGGTAGGGGCGGCGGCCAGTTCTTCGTTACGTTTAATATAAGCCAGGTTAAATTCGTTATTGGCCGTTTCTAACTCGCTTAACCAGTTACCCAGGTTTAAAGCCGTTACGGCCGCTTGCAGTTCGGGTTTGTTTTTCCAATCGTTAACAATATTGCGCAATATGGTGGTTTCGCTCTGGTAGTTCTCTCTCGCTATGCTGGTGCCAAATAGCACTAAATGGGCATTTAACGTTTTGCCATGCTGGTTTATTACCGGATCGGCACTGTAGGCTAAACTTTGTACCTGCAGGCTAATACCGTTTATGGCATCATCGCGCCGTTTATCTAAAGCCTCTATCTCGGCGGTTACCAAACTGGCCTGGCTAATTTTGAACAGCTTCTCTACATTATCGGTTGCGGTACGCAAGGCATCATACTGTGCACTAACATTAAGTGCCTGCGGATTATTTTTCGATACAATGTTTAAAGTATCGGTTAAGAACTGGATATACTCGCTGTTTCTGAGCGGTTGTAATACGATTGAGTTAATCATAGGTTTTTAATTTAATGGTTGATGTTTTTTTATGTTTTTACTTTGATTTGTTGCTGCACACTGCAGGAGGGTTTCAAAGTAACTTTGATTTGTTGCTGCACATTGCAGGAAGGTTTCAAAGTAACTTTGATTGGTGGCTGCACGCTGCAGGACGGTTTCAAAGTAACTTTAATCTGTCGCTGCACACTGCAGCAAGGTTTCAATGTAATTTGCCCCTTTTAGCCAAAAGAGATAATTTTTAAATGTTTTTGTGCTGTGGTTGCAGCTTTTTGCAGAACGCGGAGGTTCCCTAATCATTCCTGTTATTTTCATAACCTGTTAATTTTATGGGTATAAAACCCGTTAATAAAATGTAGGGATGATTTTTTTAATAACCGTGCAGATAGAAAAAACCTGCTTGGTTAAAAAGGGATACGACTAAGATAACGAAAAGGTTAGTTACAAGCAAGGGGATTTTTGAGAAAGTCCTTAGTCTGGAGTCCTTAGTCTGGAGTCCTTAGTCTGGAGTCGGAAGTCCGGAGTCGGATAACGGAAGCCTGGGTGCTTTAACTCATTCGGATACCGTCATTGCGAACTGAAGCGTTGGGGGAGGCGCAGAATTGAAGCAATCTTTTTTAGCAGAATATTTTGCATCCAAAATTCATTTTTTAAGCAGCTTAATTATAAATTTTTGCTATATTTATACCGCGAACACAGTTGGAGCAATTCAACGAATAATTTTCTTAACAATATCCCAGGCATACCGGTGAAAGTCCGGGAACTCTTCGGCTTGCCGACTGTGTTCGCGGTGACCTGGGCTTTAATTTAATTTTTCAAAAAAATGCGAACACAGAAAAATCAAATTGCCTTAGCTAAACTGGAGTTTAGTTATAGCACACTGAAAAAGCCAGTAAATGTAAACCTGGCTAAAAATTCAATTCAATTTTTAAAACAGCTCCGCGGCAAACCATCATCTGGCAAAGCCTGCGATTGGTATGTGCTGTTTGTAAACCACAACCACGAGGTTTTTTGCTGGCATAAACTAAAGCAACAGGCAAAACCCATTAACTGTATACAGCAACTGGCTGGCTTGGCCCTTGCCTGCAATGCTTATGGCGTACTGGTGTTAAACTATTGCGATGTGAAAAGCATTAAGGTTAACCCACTTGATGAACTTTTTGTAAGCACCTGTTTTAATACCTGCGCTAAGCTAAACATCGAAATTATAGATTATGTAATCTGTAATGCGCAAACGCATTATAGTTTTAGAGATGGGTATAGGGATTAAAAACCTACTGGGCAGTTGAAAGACAGCCCAGTGCATGTAAGTCTGTTTTATAGTTCTTCGTCGGCTAATCGTCATTGCGAACTGAAGGGTATGGGTGGTGAGATGGAGTGAAGCAATCTTTTTGAAAAATTTGGGCACCTAAATTTTAAACAAAGCACAAGTCAGCCCAATGCTCACACAGACGCACTAAGACTTGCGCTAGAAGGGTTGTAATTATTGACTAAAAAGCTAAAACCATGCTTAGAGATAAAAAATTAGGCAATGATATATCAGTTTACACCAAAAATTGCCATAATAACAAATATAGTTCATGAACATAAAATGTCAAGTCTATAATTATTTTTTAGTGCTACGGTTAACCGTAAAAAATAATGGTATTTAATTGAGTTTTTTACAGCTCATTTATTAAATAAATCATTATGGCAAAAGTAGCTGCATTTCATTCGATTAAACAAAATGTTTACCATGACAACAGTAAATGTACAGAAGGTAATAA
Organism: Pedobacter sp. SG908; assembly: GCF_011759615.1. NCBI lineage: Bacteria > Pseudomonadati > Bacteroidota > Sphingobacteriia > Sphingobacteriales > Sphingobacteriaceae > Pedobacter > Pedobacter sp. SG908. The sequence continues at coordinate 563,538 of NZ_JAAOYY010000003.1, read as the reverse complement.
CATTGAAAAAGAGAATTTAAGATCAGGAACTGGTGGTAAACCTAGATGTGCACATTGCGCTAGGCTAAACTAGTTTAAGTAATGATTCTCAATTAATTTATGACTGCCCCTCGTGAAAACGAGGGGCTTTAGTTTTTAAGATAGAATATAGTAAACAAATATTACTACTACAGCTATGCTTGAGTAGATTGATAACAGTGAGAATAAATTGGTATTATTTATAATAGTTCCATACTTCTCTCTTTGTTTCTCATCTGCCGTGGTAATTGAAGCTTGTATTCTTGCTCTGACCATCATTCTATAATCAATCAAAAGTAGAAAACCTGAATTGATAAGAGGTACTATAATACTCCAATTAGGAACATCTTTTCTGATTGCAATTAAAGCAAAATAACCTCCAATTAGTAAACTATTTAAGGAGAATAATTTATCATGGATTCTATCAAAATACTTTTGCGTATCAGATATCCCTGACTCCTCCGTTCTCTCCAATCGTTTATTCATATCATCCAATTCTGTTTCGGTCATGATACCCAATTCTCGGCGTTCTTCATCTGTCATATTTTTTATGAGATATTATATTTTAGAGTTTACAAAAAAATAGTCTTGATCTATTTTTCTAGAAAAGAACTATTTATAAGTATTAGATATATAAATTACATTTTTTGGTGGCTATATAAAAAAAACGAAAGATACGCTGATAAAGAGCTAAAAGAGGACGATTCTATTCTTCCTCCAAATTATAAATCATTAATTGATGAGATGCGTGAGTACTTAGGACATTAGGATAAAAGATTATAGACTTTTTACGAACTCATCGAAATTTTTACTCAAATTTTTATCTGGATTTCCTTTGACATAATTATCGCCATTTGTGGTTATAGCAATAAGAGACAAGTGATAATACATATGCTTAGACAATTCACTTTCTATTAAACTATTTAATGTGCTAATATTATGAGATTCGTAGCTAAAGATAATCGTAGTGGCTACTGGCATAAAAAAATCACTGCATCCAGCCTCAATTAAAGTTTCAGTAATTATTCTCCTGTAAAAATCAGAGTCATTTTGATATTTTTTGCTGTCTTTAGCATCGTATGTTAAACAGTATGATCTCATGTATTTATTTATAAATGACGTTATTAATTGTTTGCGTTAATTGGTTTAAATTATCGCTACAAGATAGATCATAATATTGATTAATCCAATGACCCATCGTCTTCGTAGTGTTCAGCGCAGCGTCACTACGGAGTAACACATAAGATTAAGTTACAAACACGCAATTACTCCTCTAAAACCCAAAGAACAAATCGGTATCTGGTTTTGTATCGCTATTTGCTATGCATGCATTATAAAACTGTTATCTTTGCGGCGTTTATCAATTATCAGCATTCATACACCTATTCATGGGCAAAAACAGCATTGGCTCTACCATTACCTATTTCTTTCTAGGCGAGTACTTTTCTGATGCCCTGCGCACCACCGTTACCGTGGTATTGCCTATCATTTTATTCTTTTACCTGGGCAATCCTGAAGCTGCAAAAGGAATAGGGGTTGGGGCTTTATTGATCAGCCTGACCGACTTACCCGATAACCGCCTGAATAAATTGAAAACTGCGCTGTGGAGTATTATCGTGTTTTTCGCTACCACACTGGTGGTTTCGTCGGTTTTAGATCATATTTATCTCACCGCGGTTGTGGTGGTTATCGCTGCTTTCAGCTTTTCGATGTTTGCCGTATACGGGCAGAAACTCTCGCTAATCGGTACCATGGCCTTAATTGTATGTACCTTCGTAATGGGGCTTCACCCGGTGCGGCCGCTTTATTTTAGCAGTTATATCTTGCTTGGTGGGGTTTGGTATTATGTAATCAGTTTAATCCAGATTTTGCTGCGGCCTTACCGCTCGTTGCACCATGCCATTTTTGAGTGTTTGATGAGCAGCGCAATGTTCTTGAATGCCAAAGCGAAGAATTATGATGTGGATGTTCCGCTCGATCTGCAACAAAAGGAAGCCATAAAACTGCATATTAAGGTAAACCAGAAACACGAGCTGATCCGTAATCTGTTGCTTACTGATAAGTATGCCATGAATCCTGATAACCCCAAAGGCCAGTTGTTATTGGAGCGGGCAAGGTTACTCATCGATTTATATGAGCAGTTGAATGCCGTACATTACGATTACGGCTTGGTAAGAAAAACTTTGGCTACCGGCCCGAGTTTAAAACTGATTGCTTCCTTAATTGAGTTGCTGGCCAAAGAGCTGGAGCAACTGGGCAGGCACGTTCGCTCGGCAAAGGCTTATAAAGGAGAGGTGGCTACCAATATAGAATACTACCAGAAACGTGTAATGCTGTTGCAGGAAATGGAGCGTTTAAACGAAACCCAACGGAGAATTGTGCTGAAGGTGGTTTCGAACATGAACGATATTGTGCGCATTATCGAAATGATAAGGGGCAACGAACGTACGCCAGAGAAACATCTACAAGAACTGAGCGGATCTATTTCATATCCTTTATTTATTACCGGCGATCGCTTTTCGATCAGGGAGCACCTCACCCTAAAATCACCCATCTTCAGGTTTTCGCTGCGGTTGGCCATCTGTTTTCTGTTTGGTTTTTTGCTCATCTGGCAGCTGGAACCCAGCAAATACAGTTACTGGCTTTTTCTTACCCTGGTAATTGTGGCGCGGCCGAAGTTTTCGATTACCTGGAAACGGAATCTACAGCGTTTAAAAGGAAGTTTAGGTGGGGTTGTAATCGGATTGATTATGATCTATTTTGTGAAGAGTCCGGCGGTGCTGCTTTCTTTTTCAGTGATTTTTCTGTTGGGTTTTTATGCCTTTAACCGTTTAAATTATACGGTAAGTGTATTGTTTATTACCCCCGCGGTAATTTTAACACTGGGCAGTTACCAGGGCCATTTCGATCATATTGTACACGATAGGATTATATTTACGGTGCTGGGCTGTGTGATTGCCATTTTTGCCACTTATCTTTTCCCAATTTGGGACAGTCGCCAGTTGAAAGAGAAAATAAGCAAAGCCACAAAAGATAGTTTGCACTATTTGCAGGTGGCGATAGAAAGGAAGGAAAACCTGGGCGAGAATGTTTCGCGCATGGCCAGAAAAAATGCCAACCTGAGTTTATCTGCACTAAGCGAAGCCATTGAGTCGGCCAGCCAGGAGCCGATGCGGAAACACATCGATTTTAATGGTTTGTATGGGGTACAGTCTACCATTTACCAGATTAATGCGATTATAACTTCTATATACCTTTCTGTTAACCATAAACCAGAGCAGGCCGATCCGTTGTTGGTTAAGCAGATTGTAAGTAACCTGAGTAATGAGGATGTGCTAGAAAATGATGATGTGCCTGATGTTGAGGTGGTAGATGTAAATCATGATGACCATTCTACCAAACAGAAACTGGCACATATTGCGGTTTTATCGTTGGATTTTAGCAGGTTTAGTGCTGGTTTCAGGGGGTGAATTTATTGTTTGTTAGTCTAAAGAATAATTTGTTTAATAAAAATCAATCTGAGTGATGCCACACAGCACAGTCTTGCCTCGGCTCACCGCCGCCGAAGGGCTCTTTCTTTTTGGCATCAAAAAGAAACAAAAAATGCCGGCTGAAAATTTTTCTTTTAAAGCCAGTTTTAAGGCTCGGTCAGTGGAATCCGAAAAATTTGTTAGGCCGGATTTAAGTAGAACGGAGATATAGTGCCATGGGCCTTACTAAGTGGAAATGCATAATTCACAAGTCAAGAGTTAATAAATGATTATAAATAACGCCAATGATAGCAGATTCGCGAATCTAATCAGTTGTCAATAGATTGCTTTGAGTTGGTTTTTTGAAAATGAAAGGGCAGTAGGTCTTGGCAGATGGTAGTCCTGCTTTCCATTCCAAGTCCTCTCCCGATGAAGAATCGGGATTGCGGGCTTTCCATTTCAATCAGGTTTATCTACAAAGTTCGGTGCTGGTTTTCGACGATAAATTTAATTTTTTGTCAGTCTGTCCAAAGGACACCTACGGAGAGCGGAGTCGAAGACCCTGCGGGCGTTAACTTTTAAACTGTAATTTATACATAAAGAATCCCTCGGCTACGCTTAGGATGACAGATTCCTATAGAAAAATCGTCATTCTCGCGCATGCGGGAATCTTAATGCAAACGTTTTAAGATTCCCAATCAAGTTGGGAATGACGATCTCTCGAGGGATACTACCTGATAAAATTTATCTGTTAATCATATTGATTTTTATACAAATAAATTATCCCTCAGGATAACAGATTCCTACATGTCAATCACAACGTAAACCAGCGGTAATAAATTTGTTTGATTTACTGACCGCCAGTAGTATATTGTTATATTGGGTCCGTTTTAAACATTCTTATATGAAAAAATCATCCTTTGTTCTGCTTTGCCTCTCTCTCTTAACCATAACTGCTTTTGCCCAAAAGAAACCTAATTTTTGGGATGATGTGCAGGTGATTAAAAAGTACGATCAAATGTATAAACCGCCTGTAAATCCGGTGTTGTTTGTAGGAAGCTCATCTATCCGCAAATGGGACAACTGTACACAGGTTTTCGCCAAATACAATGCTTTAAACCGAGGTATTGGCGGTGCTGTAATTAACGATATTACCTATTATTTAAACGATGTTGTTTTTCCTTACCAACCTAAACAGATTGTATTGTATGTGGGGGAGAACGATTTGCCAAACGAAACGGTTACACCTGATACTGTTTTAAAACGGACCATCCACTTATTCCAGGCCATTAGGGTAAAGCTGCCAACGGTACCTATTGTTTATATTTCGATTAAACCAAGCCCGAGCAGGGATAAATTTAAGGAGAAAGCGATAGCATCTAACGCGTTAATTAAAAAGTTCCTTGCCGGAGAAGCGAATACGAAATTCGTTAATATATATCCGTTGATGCTAACTAAAGATGGACAACTTAGGCCAGAACTTTTTGTAGATGATATGCTGCACATGAATGCTGCTGGTTATGCCATCTGGCGCAAAGCTGTTGAACCTCATTTATTGAAATAGATTTTTAGTCCAAAGTTCGGTGTCAGAGGTCAGCAGACTAAAGTTAAATCCCAAAGCTAAAATTCGTCATTTCGACCGTAGCGGAGAAATCTATTGCGGGATATCGGGACTAAAATTCATTGGAGTAGCGTAACGATGCAATCGTTAGGCTATTTGATGCACGCGTTAGAAACGCGCGCAAGCCTTATTGAAAATCCCGACTAGTATATTTTTCTTGCAGGTATGAAGTTATCTAGCCCCGATTGAACGAAAAGCCCGGAGCAAAGCGAGGACTTGCAGTGAAAGCGGGACTGAACCCAGCCAATTAACCACAGGTTTTGCGCTTCATAAGAAGACAAAAGCTAAAAGACCAAAGACTAAAGCAGATTTATTGAAGTGGTTTTGAGTCGGAAGCCCGGAGTCGGAGGTCTGGTGATTGAGGCAGAAAGACTAAAGCTGAAAACTTGAGTGTTCTTAAATGTCTTAGGTGGTAAAAAATGGTCTGCATAAACGATGCAATCGTTAAGCTATTTATGCACGCGTTAGAAACGTGCGCAAGCCACTGAAATTGTAAGTGCGGCTAACCGGAATTAAAATTATATATTTATTATTGCGTTTTAACCGTCCCCTAACCTACATGAAGAGACTTCTACTGGCTATATTATTCTTCCTGACTGTTTATTGTGCCCAGGCCCAGGTGCTACTGGGGATTCCACAAGTGGTAAATTACAATAACGAGCAGTATAATGGCGGTATTCAGAACTGGGATGTAGAGCAGGATAAAAATGGTATCCTCTATTTTGGCAATAATGAGGGGCTGCTTACTTTTAACGGCCGCTATTGGAACCTGTTCAGGTTGCCTAATCTTACCTCGGTACGTTCGGTGGGGATCGACTCTAAAAACCGCATTTACGTGGGCGGGCAAGATGAGTTTGGGTATTTCTACCCGAATGCGCAAGGTGTTTTAAAATACACATCGCTACTAAACCTGCTGCCCGAAAACATGCGGAAACTAGCCGATATATGGGGCGTTTCAATTGTGCGCGATGAAGTGTTTTTTAGGTCGATACATGCCATTCTGCATTATAAAGACGGGGTAATTAAAAGTTATAAAACCAATACTACCTGGCTGTTTATGGGCGCGGCAAAGGGGAAAGTTTTTTCACAATCATCTGATTCGGGCCTGATGATTTACGACCACGAAATATGGAAGCCTTTTTGCGTAGACAGCGTTTTAAACCGCTCGGGCATTACAGCGGTGTTGCCTTATGGTGGCGATACCTTATTGGTTTCGATGTTAAAAAAAGGCTTCTTTCTCATCGTTAACCACGAGCTAAAACCTTTAAAAACCAGTTTGGATCAGGTTTTTTTAAACGAAAGGGTTTATTTTACCACTCAAATCAGTCCGGATTTATATGGTGTAGCCACCACTTCCGGCGGGGTGTACATTATGAACAAGCAGGGTAACCTGGTACAGAAATACAACTATAAAGAGGGCTTACAAAACAATAATGTAAGGGGCATACTGCTTGATAAGGATAAGAACATGTGGCTGGCCCTTGATGATGGAATTGCCTATGTGGCCATAAACAGTGCTGTTAAAAGTATTTATCCCGATCGAAATAAGCAGATTACCAGTTACGCTTTTCGTAAATATGGCGGATCGATCTACATTGGTACCTCTTATGGTTTGTACCGCACTAAAATTAATACGGCTATGCCCGATTTAAGCTATTCGACAGCCAGTTTTGAAGAGGTAAAGAACACCAAGGGGCAGGTATGGGGGCTTGACGAAATTAACAACCAGTTGCTAATGGCACACGAGGACGGGACCCTGCTGGTGAAGGATGATGCTGCCACCCCGCTGTACAGCTCAATTGGTACCTGGATGTACCAAAGCATGGATAATGTTTACCCGAGTAAAGAGGTAATTGCGGGTACTTACGCCGGACTACAAGAAATAAATTACGATGGAAGCCGCTTTACTAACGGCGGCAAAATTGTCGGAATTAACGAAACGCTGCGCTTTATTGTGGCCGATAACAATAATCCTGATCTGATATGGGCTTCGCATCCTTACCATGGTGTATACAAGATAGAACTAAAGCCCGATCATAAAAGTATCCTGCGTACTACCTTATGCTCTGATCGGGATGGCTTGCCTACCAAGCTCTATAATTACGTGTTCCGTCTTAAAAACAGGGTGGTAATTGCCACTATAAGCGGAATTTTTGAATATAGTATGGCCAGTAAAAAGTTTACCCGTTTTAAATTGTTGGGGGCTGCACTCAATGGTGTTCCCATCCAGTACCTTAAAGAAGATAACGATGGCAATATCTGGTTTGTTACCAATAAAAAGGTAGGGGTAATCGATTTCCACAGGCCTCAAGGCAAAAATGCTTTCAGTATTTTATACCTGCCCGAGCTAAACGGCAAAGTGGTTGGTGGTTTCGAATCGATATATACGCCCGATAGCAAAAACATATTTATAGGGGCCAACAAAGGTGCTTACCATATCAATTACCAGAAATACATTCAGAATATAACCCGGCCAGATGTAGTGTTAGGCACGGTTAAATTAATGGGTAATAAAGACAGTGTGGTTTTTGGAGGCTATTTTGTAAACAAAGGGAGTATTGTGGCCCGCCAGGATCTGAATGAAATACCTGAATATGTATACAGCTTAAATTCTATCCATTTCGAATATGCCTCTACACTTTTTGAGCACGATAAAAATATTAAATTCAGCTACCAGCTTATTGGTTTTGATAACGAATGGTCGGCGTGGAATACTAAAAGTGAAAAAGACTATACCAACTTACCTGCCGGAAAATATACCTTTAATGTAAAGGCCAGTACCGGTATCAGTAACGAATCGGAAGTAGTGAGTTATACATTCGTGGTTTTGCCTGCCTGGTACAATACCATTTGGATGCGTATGGTTTACCTTGTTTTGATTGTAATGGCCCTGAGGTTAATTATCAGGTGGCAAAAAAAGAAGCACATTAAAGAACAGGAACGCATGAGTTACCTGCACCAGCTGGAACTGGATCGGAACGAAAAAGAAATTGTAAGGCTGCAGAACGAAAAGCTTGAAGCTGATGTAAATTATAAAAACAAAGAACTTTCTACCATGACCATGCATCTGGTTCAGCGTGGTAAAGTTTTGGCAAAAATTAAAGAGGTTATATCGGCGGTAATTAAAAACCACGATCTTAACGAAAGCTCGCCAAGTTTCAGGCACCTGATCAGGCTGATTAAAGATGTAGAGAAGAAAGACCAGGAACTGGATCACATGAGTGTGCATTTTAACCATGTAAATACCGAGTTCTTTGCCAGGCTAAAAGATCTTTATCCAGACCTAAGCCAGAACGATCTGAAATTCTGTGCTTACCTGTCGATGAATCTTTCTTCAAAAGAAATGGCCCAGCTGATGAATGTGACCATTAAGGCTATAGAAGTGGGACGTTATCGCCTTAGAAAGAAACTTCAGCTTAAGCCAGAAACCAATTTGTACGAATTCCTGATCGAAATAGCACGACAGAAAACGTCTTAAACATCCGTTTTTGTTACAAAAGCTGTTATTTTTGTTAAAAAATTTAAATACCTGTAAAACAGTTTTTTATACTTCTCTTGTAGGGCTTATGTAGGCCTATTTTTTTTGTTTTTTAGTCTTTTTGAGGGTTGGTGTATGGTTTGTGTAGTAGTGGCAAATTGTGCTATTGCTCATCGCGTCTATAGATTTGATTTATGAAACAGCAGCCAATAAGACTGTATCATGAACTAACCAAATATCATTAACTAAAAACTAATTTCTATGAGAGGAAGATTTACATTCGTATTCTTCATTTACTGTCTCCTGGCTTTCCCGTTTGCCTTAATGGCGCAAGACATTCCGGTTACAGGAAAGGTAACAGAGCAAAATGGCGCGCCACTACCTGGTGCCACAGTTAAGTTAGATGGAACGACAAGAGCGGCATCGACTGATGCCAATGGTGTATTTACCATTCAGGCTCCGGTAGGCGCAAAGCTCACCATCAATTTAATCGGTATGACGGCACAAACGGTAACTGTTCCGGCAGGAGGCCGCATTAATGTAACGCTGACAGCCGATTCAAAAGACCTGACCGAGGTAGTGGTAGTAGGTTACGGTACACAAAAGAAAAGTGTGGTAACCGGATCTATTTCGAGCGTTAAGGCAAAAGATTTAGAAAGCATGCCCATTAACAGGGTAGAGCAGGCTTTGCAAGGCAGAACATCTGGTTTAACCATTGCCAGTGGTAACGGACAGCCAGGTACCTCTTCTACCGTTCGGGTGAGGGGATATACTTCTTTTGCTTCGGGGGGTAATAATGATCCGCTTTGGGTTGTAGATGGGGTAATTGTAGATAACGGTGGCATAGGTTACCTGAACCAGGCCGATATCGAATCTATCGAAGTTTTAAAAGATGCAGCCTCGCAGGCTATTTATGGTGCCCGGGCTGCTAATGGGGTAATTATTATTACAACCAAAAAAGGTAAAGCAGGTTTAATAAGCGTAAATTATAACGGCTTCTACGGTACTTCTGCACCGGCCAAAAAACTCGATTTATTAAATGCCACCCAGTATGCTACCATCAGAAACGAATCGGCCGCTAACTCCGGATTACCACAGCCCTATGCAAATCCGGCTGCTTTAGGTGTAGGTACCGACTGGCAGGATCAGGTGTTTAACGATGATGCCCGCCGCCAGACACATGAGTTCAGCGTTAGTGGAGGAAACGATAAATTTACCATCTACAGTTCGATGGGCTACATTAAACAGGATGGTATTGTTGCCAGCCCTATTTCTAAATGGAACAGGGCGAACGTAAGGATCAATTCTACCTATAAACCTGCAAAATGGATTACTTTTGGCGAAAATTTAGGTTATAGCCATTCGGTAAACAGCAGTTTAGGTAATACCAATAGCGAATTTGGCGGACCATTAAGCTCGGCCATTAACCTCGATCCGATTACGCCGGTAGTAGAAACCGACCCGGCTTTAATTGCCAAATCGCCTTATACCATTGCAAATACTTTAAGAGATGCTAACGGATTCCCTTATGGTATCTCGCCGATTGTTGGTCAGGAAATGACTAACCCGGTAGCTTATATGCAAACCCGCCTGGGTAATTACAGCTGGGACCACAACATTGTTGGTAATGCTTTTGCGGAGATTGAACCCATCGCCAATTTGAAATTCAGATCAAGTTTAGGCACTAAAGTAGCCTTCTATGGTGGTGATTCGTACACCCCGCTTTTTTACCTGAACTCTTCTTCTAAAAATGATAAAAAATCATTCTACCGCGAAATTAATACGGTATTAAACTATAACTGGGAAAATACTTTAAGCTACTCGCGCAACTTTGGTAAACACCATGCTTTCATTATTGTGGGGCAAGGGTATTACATGGATAACAACAGCAGAAGTTTAAATACTACCTACCAGAATATCATTGCCAATAGCTTTTACGAAGCGAATTTAAACTATGATCCTGGAACCGCTAATAAACTTGTAGGTGGTGGTGATGGAACGTTACACGTTGTAAACTCATTATTTACCCGTGTTACTTACGATTATGATGAAAAATACCTGTTTACGGGTATTATCAGGCGTGATGGTTCATCGCGTTTTGGTACCAATAACCGTTTCGGTTATTTTCCTTCGTTCTCATTGGGTTGGGTGCCTTCAAAAGAGGCTTTCTGGAAAGAAAATGATATCGTGAATTTCTTGAAAATCCGCGGAGGTTATGGGGTTACGGGTAACGATGCTTTGGGCGATTTCAGGTACGTTTCTTTAGTTAGCAGTGGCCGTAACTATACCTTCGGTACAACCGATCAAAGTATGATAGGCTGGAGCCCTGCTGCTTTATCTAACCCCGATCTGAAATGGGAAGAAACCCGCCAGACCAATATTGGTTTTGATGCAACCCTGTTTACCAATTTTACCTTATCGGCAGAGTATTTCAAAAAGAAAACGGTTGGGGTATTGCAAACGCCAGATATTCCATTGTACGTTGGCGCAGCTGGAGGCCCGACACAAAACGTGGGCGATATGCAAAATACAGGTTTTGAGTTCGAACTGGGCTACCGCAAAAAAATTGGCGAATTTAACCTGGGTGTAAACGGAAATATATCCTTCCTTAAAAATAAAGTGACCAAGTTATTACCGGGTAAAACCTTTATCGAAGATAATGCACAAAGCTTCCAAACCATGGGCAACTTTACGAGAACCGGCTTAGGCAGATCTTTCAACGAATACTATGGTTACGATATGCTTGGTATTTTCCAAACCCAGGCAGAAATTGATGGTTATGTTGGTCCGGCCGGTACTAAATTACAGCCTAACGCTAAACCAGGTGATATTAAATATGCCAACTTAAATGGCGATAATGAAATCAATTCATCAGACAGGACGTTTTTAGGCAGTCCGATTCCTAAATACACCTATGGTTTAACCATTAACCTGGCGTATAAAAACTGGGATCTGGTGGCTTTCGGTAATGGTGTTGGCGGAAACCAGATTTTTCAGGGCTTACGTCGTTTAGATGTTACCTATGCCAACTGGCAAACCAAAATATTAGACCGCTGGACGCCTTCTAACCCGTCTACTACCATGCCGCGTATTGTTGAAACTGATCCAAACGGAAACTACATCAAGTTTTCGAAACTATACCTGGAAAAAGGCGATTATTTCAGATTAAAAACTTTACAGGTGGGTTATACCCTTCCTCAAAATGTATCGAAAAAAATTGGTGCGCAAAAAGTGAGAGCTTATTTAATGAGCGAAAACTTATGGACCATTACTAAATACACGGGATATGATCCAGAAATCGGCGGAACGGTATTAGGTGTAGACCGTGGTGTTTACCCGCAGGCACGTTCATTTATGATTGGTTTAAATGTTGGATTTTAATAGTTGAACAATGAAAAAAAGTATTTTTTATATCGCGGCTTTGGCCGTCTCATCACAATTGTTTGTCTCTTGCAAAAAACAGTTGGATGTAAATCCAAGAGAACGCATTTTGGAGACTGGTTATTACAAAACGCCTGCAGAAGCATTAACATCGCTCATTTCGGTGTATGACGTTCTGGGAAATCAGTCTTCAGGATACCTAACGAAAGTGAATATTTTATCGGCAGGTTCTGATGACCATTTTGCCGGAGGCGATTCGCCATCTGATATCGGCGATTTACAAACCATCAATAACTACACCTTAACTTCTACCTCTGGGGCGGCCAGCCATTTATGGGGCAAGGGCTTTACCGGTGTTTACCGCGCTAATGTATTTTTACAGAAAGTAAATGGTTCAGGTTTAGACGATGCCACCAAAACGCGGTACATTGCAGAAGTTAAAGCTTTAAGGGCAATCTATTACTTCGATCTGGTTAGGTTATTTAAGAACATTCCTTTGTTAACCGATGTGGTTGAGCCTAGTGCCATGTTTGATGTATTACAGGTTCCTGCAGATCAGGTTTATGCTTTAATTGTTAAAGATTTATCGGAAGCTATTCCTAATTTGCCAACTACGGTTCCAGTCGCTTCGCAAGGTGGCAGGCTTACTCAAGGTGCCGTACATGCAGTTTTGGGTAAAGTATATATGTGGCAGCAAAAATGGACGGAAGCTGCGGCAGAATTTGCCCTGGTTAACGGACCTACTCCTGGGGCCAGCATATATGGTTATAAATTACTGCCAAACTTTGCCGATTTATGGAACGTTAAAAATAAATTCAATTCAGAGTCGATTCTCGAAATTGTGTATAACACCACCTCTGATATGGGCTGGGGAACAGTAGGTAGCCGCGAAGGTAACGTAATGAGCATTTTGGTTGGCCCGCGTAACTATGTGCCTGTAAATGCAGCTTTGGCTCCCGATTATATTTCGGGCTGGAGTTTCTTGCCTTTCACCAAAGATTTCTTTGATCAGATTCATTTCGACCCGAGGAATAAAGCAACCGTTGCCAATCTGGATAGTTTGGAAAAGGCAAATATTGTTACCTATAAACATGCATATGCCAATACCGGATATTTTATAGAAAAATACGCTGGCCGTACTTCTACCAAAGCGGCCAGTGGCCAGTTAGAACTTAATTTTGGTCAGGATATGTATGAAATCCGTTTAGCCGATACTTATTTGTTAGAGGCAGAAGCATTGCTAAAAAGTGGTGCAGGTGTTGGTGCCGGAACAAAAGCCTATATCATGTTTAATGCAGTAAGGGCAAGGGTGGGCTTAAATCCGCTACCGGTAACTATGGATAACATTATGCGCGAGCGCCGTTTGGAGCTTGCCGCAGAAGGACACCGCTGGTTTGATTTGGTACGATGGGGCCTGGCGCCAACTGTATTAGCTGGTAAAGGTTTTAAAGCCGGTAGAAACGAAATCTTTCCAATTCCGGAAAGAGAACTGGCCAACTCTAAAATTTTACAAAGTAAAGAATGGGGCGGTTCTAAATAATGCCCGTCTATATATCCTTAATGTTTAATTGTTACAGGGAGAAAGCTAAGTCTTTCTTCCTGTTTTTTACCAGATCATCTTCCTTGTATGCTATTCACCAAGTCCTTTGGACTCTTAATAGGTTGTGCTTTCACTTTTTCGGTTATGGCACAAGGCCAGCCACAAATGTGGTTAACCAAAGCCGATCGTACGGCCTTATTTACCCGTCAATCTACCGGTTTAAGTTTGGTCAACGCCAAAAATAAGCAGCCCACCATTTTTGTAAACGATAAAGAAACTTTTCAAAGTATAGATGGTTTTGGTTTTGCCTTAACAGGGGGAAGTGCACAGCACATTATTAAAATGTCGGCACCAGCCAGAGCGGCTTTATTGAAGGAGTTATTTGCTACTGATGGAAACAATATTGGAGTGAGTTACATCCGCCTGAGCATCGGTGCATCTGATTTAAATGAAAAAGTATTTTCTTATAACGACCTTCCAGAAGGGCAAACCGATTTAACGCAGGCTAAATTTGACCTCGGTCCAGATAAAATGGATGTAATTCCGGTAATGAAGGAAATCCTTGCGATCAACCCCAAACTAAAAATTATGGGCTCGCCATGGTCTCCTCCCTTATGGATGAAAACCACTTACGATGCCCGAGGCGGGATGTTAAAGCCCGAATATTATGATGCTTACTCCAGGTACTTTGTAAGGTATGTACAGGAAATGCAAAGGGAAGGTATTCCTATTGATGCGATTACCGTTCAAAATGAGCCTTTACACCCAGGCAATAACCCTAGTTTATTTATGGCAGCACCAGATCAGGCACTTTTTGTAAAGAAATTCTTAGGGCCTGCTTTTGCCAAGGCCAATATTAAAACCAAGATTATTGTGTACGACCATAATGCTGACCGACCTGATTATCCGATCAGCATTTTAGATGATCCTGAAGCCAAAAAATATATCGATGGATCGGCCTTTCACCTTTACGGAGGTAAAATAGAAGCTTTAACCGATGTGCATAATGCCCATCCCGATAAAAACATCTATTTCTCTGAGCAAATGGTGGTTGAATCGCCCGATGCCGCAACCATCAATATCGTAAATCCGGTAAAGCGTTTAATTATTGGTGCTACGCGAAACTGGAGCAAAAACGTTTTGGAATGGAACCTCGCTGCCGACCCTGAAAATAAGCCTTATACCGATAGGGGCGGTTGCTCCATGTGCCAGGGGGCAGTTACCATTAGTGGCGATAAGTATAGCCGTAACCTGGCCTACTTTTCCATTGCCCATGCTTCGAAATTTGTAAGGCCGGGCTCGGTACGCATTGCTTCTAATGAGCTGGATGGTTTAGCTAACGTTGCATTTAAAACACCTGATGGTAAACATGTGCTTATTGTGGCCAATACCGGTAAAGAAGCTGCTGCCTTTAACATCAGTCAAAATGGTAAAACATACGCTGCGGCGCTCGATAAGGGCGCAGTAGCCACTTATATCTGGTAATTATCAATTATTTAAACTATGTTTTTAAGAAAATCTCTTTTATCTATTTTTCTGTTCAGCAGCATTTCGTTTACCGGTTTTAGTCAGGGCTTTTTAAAAGCTTCGGGTACAAAAATTGTTGATGGCCAGGGCCAGAATGTATTATTGCGTGGCATTGGCCTTGGAGGCTGGATGTTGCAGGAAGGTTACATGCTCAAAATCAATAAGGAAGCACAGCAGTATCGAATTCGTGAGCGGATAGAAGAGTTAATGGGGCCGAAACAGACCCAGGAATTTTACGATGCCTGGCTGGCTAACCACATGCGCAAAATTGATGTCGACTCCATGAAACGCTGGGGATTTAATTCCATCCGCCTGCCTATACATTATAATTTATATACTTTACCGGTAGATAAAGAACCCGTGGCCGGAAAAAATACCTGGCTCGAAAAGGGTTTTGCCTTAACCGATAGTTTGCTCAACTGGTGTAAAGCCAATAAAATGTACCTTATTTTAGATTTGCATGCGGCACCTGGTGGGCAGGGAAACGATTTAAACATTGCCGACCGCGATCCGTCAAAACCTTATTTATGGGATAGTGAGGCCAACCAGCAGAAAACCATTGCCCTTTGGCGAAAACTGGCCGAACGATACAAAAACGAACCTTACATTGGCGCCTACGATATTATAAACGAACCCAATTATGGTTTTACAAATCCTGAAGACGATAAAAACGGAACCAAAGAAAAAGTAAATGCGCCTTTAAGAAAACTGATGGTAGAGATTACCAAAGCCATCCGCGAGGTAGACCCGCAACACCTGATCATTATTGAAGGTAATGGCTGGGGCAATAATTACAATGGTATTTTCCCGCTGTGGGATAAAAATATGGCTTTAAGTTTCCATAAATACTGGAATTACAACGATCAGGCTTCAATAGCGCACATTATTAAAGCCCGCGACGAGCAGCAAGTACCCGTTTGGCTGGGCGAAACAGGCGAAAATTCGAATGTTTGGTTTACCGATGCCATCCACCTTTTAGAAAAAAACAATATCGGCTGGTCGTGGTGGCCTTTAAAAAAAATCGGGTTCAATAACCCAATGGAAATTAAATCGAACCCCAATTACGATGCGTTGGTTAAATACCTGAACAATGGCGGTAATAAACCTAAAGATAGCAACGTGTACAGTGGACTGATGGAACTGGCTATTTATTCGAGGTTAGAAAATACCATCATTCACCGCGACGTAATCGATGCGATGATTCGCCAGCCCTTTAGTAACGAAACCAAACCTTTTAAAGCCAATTTAATTAAAAACAAGAGTATTATTTACGCGGTTGATTACGACTTGGGGAGAAATGGTTTTGCCTACTTCGATAACGATACGGCCGATTACCATACCTCAACAGGAAAAAGAAGTGCAGGTAACCGTGGCTGGATTTACAGGAATGATGGGGTAGATATTGCAAAAGATTCTACACAGTATGAAAAGTATTATGTAAACCACATCGAAAAAGGAGAGTGGTTGCAATACACCATAAATGTGTTGCAAAAAGGAATGTATACTTTAAAAATAAATGCAGCATCAGGTCAGGCTAGCGGACGGATGAATATTTCAATTGATGGTAAAACCGTTGCTAAAGAAGTAACCGTACCCAATACTGGCGATGCGAAAAAGTTTGCCACTTTCGAGATCAAAAACGTACCATTAAAAGCCGGAAATCAAAAAATTAGGATTTTGGCTGCCATTGGCGGTTATAATTTTAGTTATATTCAGTTTATAAAATAAAAAGCAAAACAGCATCTTGAAAGGTATAAAACGGATCGTGGTTATTTTAGGAGCAATGGCGATAGTCATCATTATCCTTTCAAGATGCATGAATGCGGCCGATCAATTGCCTGAAGATGCGAGGGGAAAGGCCTATACCGGAGCGGCTACCTGCGTTAAATGCCATAAAGATTTATCACAGTCTTATGCACACAGTCCGCATGGTTTAACTTCTAAACCCGTGGTTGATGCTGCTTTGTTAAAAGTTTTTTCGCCCGATTCGAACAGTTTTTTGTTCAGTGCACATCAAAAAGTGGTGATCGAAAAAAGAGATAGTGGTGTTTTTCAGGTGGCTTATCAGGATGGAAAAGCCGTTCGTGCGCAAAAGTTTGATATGCAGTTTGGTTCAGGCGAAAAAGCCTATACTTATACTTATTGGCAAGGCAAGAAAATGTACGAACTGCCTTTATCTTACTTTGCTGCTATTCAGAATTGGGCCATCAGCCCTGGTTTTCCAAAAGAAAGCTTTTATTATGACCGGGCAATAACCAGTCGTTGTTTAGAGTGCCACGCCTCTTATGTTGATATTAAACTCACGCAACAGTCTACCTTTTCAAAAGACGAAGAGATGGAAAAAGGTTCTGTTATTTATGGGATAGATTGTGAGCGCTGCCACGGACCAGGTAAACAGCATGTGGTATTTCATATGGAAAACCCTCAGGAAAAGACAGCGAAGTTTATAACACTTTATAAAACACTTACCCGTAAACAAAAAATGGATGCCTGCGGGGTATGCCATTCTGGAAATGCCTTAGTTGCCCAAAAATCGGTATTTGGTTTCGAACCTGGCGATAATTTGGATGATTACTACACACAGGATTTTGTAGGTTTTGGCGGTGGTGACCCAGATGTGCATGGTAACCAAACCAGCATGTTAACCGGATCGAATTGTTATAGAAAGAGTAAAAACATGACATGCCAATCGTGCCACAATATACATGAAAATATTAAGGGCAACTTAAATCTTTACTCACAGCGCTGCATTAATTGCCACCAAAGCACCAACCATAGCAAAACCACTTTAGCTAAAGGATCGCTTAGTACCAATTGTATCGACTGCCATATGCCTAAAGAATCTTCAAAATTGATCACTTTTCAACAGGCGGGCAAAGACCATTTGAGCCCATATCGCTTACGCTCACACCATATTGCTATTTATCCCGTTATTAATAAGTAAAAACCAAACTTGTATTAAGAAATTCCCCACTATCCATTAATAGGACTTGGATTTCGTACATTTGGTTTCCACCTTAAAAATTAGATAGTAGCCGATATGCTCATAAAACACTACTTAGCTTTATTTTTCCTCCTTTTTCTCTCCACCTCTACTTTTGCTCAAAAGAAATTTACCCTTAGCGGCACCATTCGCGATGCAGGTACAGGTGAAACCTTAATTGGTGCAACGGTAAGGATTTCTGGAGCTTCTACCGCTGCAACCTTAACCAATAATTATGGATATTTTGCTTTAACACAGACCGAAGGAACCTACACTGTAGCGGTAAGTTATACCGGATATACCTCCATTGTTAAAACCATCAATTTAACAAAAGATACCAAGT
Organism: Pedobacter sp. SG908; assembly: GCF_011759615.1. Taxonomy (NCBI): domain Bacteria; kingdom Pseudomonadati; phylum Bacteroidota; class Sphingobacteriia; order Sphingobacteriales; family Sphingobacteriaceae; genus Pedobacter; species Pedobacter sp. SG908. The sequence goes on along the minus strand of NZ_JAAOYY010000003.1, from coordinate 545,177 downwards.
TAAATGAGGAATTAAAAAGTGCAAATGATCTTGCTGAAGTAACCGTAAGTGCCAATAACCGCAAAAACGAAAACGTTAAAAGTGCGCAGATGGGTTTGGAAAGGATCGATATGAAATCGCTTAATTCCATTCCTGTGCTTTTGGGCGAAAAGGATATTTTAAAAACCATTCAGCTGCTACCAGGCGTAAAATCAGGTGGCGAAGGAAATACAGGTTTTTATGTTCGCGGTGGTGCTGCCGATCAGAATTTAATCATTTTAGATGAGGCTGTAGTGTACAATTCATCGCACCTTTTGGGCTTCTTTTCTACTTTTAATGCCGATGCGATTAAGGATGTAAGCCTGTATAAAGGTGGCATGCCGGCGCAGTATGGAGGCCGTTTATCGTCTGTTTTGGATGTTAAAATGGATGATGGCAACAATAAAGAATTTAAGTTTCAGGGCGGTATTGGTTTAATCGCTTCGCGTTTAAAAGCAGAAGGGCCTATTGTAAAAGACAGAGGCTCGTTTATGGTGAGTTTCCGCCGCACCTATATCGATGCATTTTTACGCTCTTCGCCAGATTCATCTGTTAATGGCAGTACCCTGAATTTTTATGATATTAATGCAAAGGCGAATTATAAAATCAATGATAAAAATACCATTTATATTTCTGGCTATTTTGGTAAAGATAATATCGGCGTTAAAGACCTTTTTGAAAATAATTGGGGCAATGTTACCACCACCATTCGCTTAAACCACATTTTTAACGACCGCTTGTTTTCAAATACCTCATTAATTTACAATAACTATAATTATACGGTTCGCCTGTTAAATGATGCCACGAATTTTAAAGCCACCTCATTGGTACGTGATTTTAACTTTAAACAAGATTTCCAGTATTTCAGCAATAAACATATACTCCGTTTTGGCTTAAATGCCACACAACACCGTATTTCGCCGATTGATATTGATAGCGATGAAGCATCGCAGGTAAATTCGCTTACGCAGGAAAGGCGTTATGGGATTGAATCAGCCGCTTATATTTCTGACGAATGGGCCGTAAACGAACATTTAAACTTTTTATATGGTATGCGTTTGGCGGCTTTTTCTTTAATGGGGCCAGGTAATTTTAGCACCTATGATGCCAATGGGAATATTGTATCAACAGAAAATGTAGCCAAGGGTAAATTTCATAAAAATTACTTTAACCTCGAGCCACGTTTCTCGGTAAGTTACTTGTTTAACGAAGAAAATTCGATCAAGGCTTCTTATAACCGGAATACACAGAATGTACATATTTTAACCAATGCTACGTCTAGCTCGCCAACCGATCAGTATGTGTTGAGCAGTACCAATATTAAACCCGAAATTGCCGATCAGGTGGCTTTGGGGTATTTCAAAAACATCCAGGATAACAATTACGAACTCTCGGGAGAGGTTTATTATAAGTGGCTCCAGAATCAGATCGACTATAAAAATGCGGCTGAATTATTGGCCAACTCCAACGTAGAATCAGAACTTTTATACGGGGTAGGCAGGGCATATGGATTAGAGTTGTTTTTTAAGAAAAAATTCGGAAAGCTGAACGGTTGGGTAGGCTATACCTTATCGCGTACCGAACGTAAATTTACCGAACTCAATGATGGTAAATATTTTCCGGCAAGGCAAGATCGTACGCATGATATCTCGTTAGTAGGAATTTACAACATGACCAAGCGCTGGACTTTCTCCTCGAGTTTTATCTACAGCACGGGTAATGCCGTAACTTATCCGGCAGGAAAATATAGTATTGGTGGACAGATGGCATACTACTATACACAAAGAAATGCAGGCCGAATGCCTTATAATATGCGTTGGGATGTGAGTGCAACCTTAGAAGGGAAACCAGGAAGGAAATACCAATCAAGCTGGAATTTTGGGATTTATAATTTATTGGCCAGAAAAAATCCTTATTCTATTGAGTTTATTACCGATCCGAACGATCCGACCAAAACTGCGGCACAGCAAACCTCACTTTTCGGACTTATTCCATCTATTACCTGGAACTTTAAATTTTAAAACAATGAAAAAACGCATTATATACTTTTCGCTGTTCACTCTATGTTTAGCTTCTTGTAAGAAGATTATTTCTATTGATACTGAAAATGCCGCGCCTCAAATCGTAATTGAAGGAAGAATTAACGATCAACTGATTGATCAAGAAATTAAGATCAGCAAAACCATTGGTTATACAGAAGCCAATGTTTTTCCGAAAATTTCGGGGGCCAGTGTTACCGTAACAGATAGTAAGGGTAACACCTATATTTTTAAGGAAGGTACAACACCAGGAACTTATATCAATAAAATGAAAGGCCAGCCAGGGGTTACCTACAATTTAAATGTAAATGCCGAAGGACAAACCTACACGGCCAGTTCGAAAATGCCTAATGTGGTTAAAATGGATTCCATCGGGGTGATCAAAAATTTTTTCTTTGGGAGAGAGCGTAAAACTGCTGCAGTATTCTTTAAAGATCCGGCCAACGAAACCAATTTTTATCATTTTAACCTCTATGTTAATGATGTTTTATCAGAGCGCTTTTATGTAAATAACGATCGTTTAACAAATGGAAACGACTTAAGGATCCAGTTATTTTTTAAGCCTCCTACTAACGACCACGATAGTGATGAGTTAAACTCGAACGATAAAATTAAAATAGAAATGGAGTGTATCGATTCTAATATTTTCGATTATTGGTATGCTTTAAGTCAGCAATCAAACCGGGGGCCAAACCAAGGCACCACTCCAGCTAATCCAACTTCTAATATTTCCAATCAGGCACTCGGCTATTTTAGCGCCAATACTTACCAAGTGCTATCAGCAACTGTAAAATAAAAATCTTTTTGATAATTCAAGTTGATTAAAAACACCTTATAATTTTTACTGTTAAATAAAATATGAAAGTATTTATAAGTGGCAACATTGCTTCAGTTGGAATAAAAAAACTGGAAGAAAACAATATATCCATTACCCAGTGGAAAGAAAACCGACAGATTACACCTCAAGAATTGATTGAAGCCTGCCAGGATCAGGATGCTTTGATTAGTGTAGGCCCAAATAAGATTAATGCTGAATTTCTGAAAGCTTGTAGTCATTTAAAGGTTATTGCGCTACATTCAGTAGGTTACGATAACGTAGATATAGCTGCAGCAAAGGCCTTGGGTATTCCAATCGGAAATACACCTGGGGTGTTAAGTGCCGCCACTGCTGATACCGCTTTTTTATTGATGCTGGCTGTTTCCAGAAAGGCTTTCTACTCCCATAAGAAAATTATTAAGGGTGAATGGAAAAACTATGAACCCAGTCCTGAACTTGGTATTGAAGTAAATGGCAAAACCCTTGGTATTTTCGGCCTTGGAAAAATTGGGTTAGAGATGGCAAAAAAATGCATTGGCGCTTACAGCATGTCGGTAATTTACTATAACCGCTCGCGTAACGAAGAAGCTGAAAAAGAAATCGGGGCCAAATATGTATCTTTTGAAGAACTTTTGGCTCAAAGTGATGTACTTTCTATCCATACGGCATTAACACCAGAAACCAAGGGTAAATTTACGCTAGATGTTTTTAAACAGATGAGACCCAATTCTATTTTTATTAATACGGCAAGAGGTGGTATTCATAACGAAAAGGATTTAATCAAAGCCTTAGAGGAGAAAATGATATGGGGGGCAGGCTTGGATGTAACGAACCCAGAACCGACGGATAAAAATAATCCCTTGTTAGCGATGGAAAACGTTGCCGTTTTACCACACATTGGCTCAGCCACGGAAGAAACCAGAGCCGCAATGGCCCAGATTATTGTGAAGAATGTTTTGGCAGGATTGAAAGGAGAAAAGCTGCCTTTCGAGGTGAAGTGAGATGATAAATCCAATAGAATTGTCATCTAGACTGTAGCATAGCGAAATGTTCCAAAGGAACTCCTTCGGAGGAGAGATCTTTTACTAAGTTATCTAAATCAAATTTAAAAGATTTTGCTTCGCAGAGCCTTCGGGTTCTCCACTGCGGTCGAAATGAAGATACTTCGATCATTCACTTTCTTTATCCGTCATTCAATTGATTTTTATACCATAAATTATCCTTTAGGATGACTATGTTTTGTTACAGTTAACCAATTTAAACCATTCACCAGTTAAGCCACTTAATCTGTTCTCAGCTTGCCAAAACAAGCGAACCTTAACTTCTATTTAACGAGGTATTTAAACACCGATCTTCCTAAATTTCCGTTGGCATCTATACCCTCAATAATTACTTTATACTGCCCTTTACCATCTGCATTGTAATATTCGAAAGAGGCATTACCCGTTGCATCAGTAATTACTTTAGGGTTCCAGTAAATAGTGGTTCTTAAATCGTTACGGTTCATACTTGCAGGAACATCATATTTAGGTGAGTAAAACTGTTTTTCTTTGTTATAACCCTGGGGCGAGAAAGTAAGCTCATAGTATTTTGGAAGCATATCCATCAACTGTGCTTTCGTAATTTTGGTTCCTTTAGGTGCCTTTTTCTGGTTAAATACAATTACACCGTTTACATTATTGGTACGGTTAACCAAGCCTAAATCGTCTCTTAAAAATACCTCAACCGATTCGAGCTGATTAGGATCTAATGTGTTAATCTGGTTTACGTCTACATTCATCCCGTTAATGAAAATACCCATCGGGATTTTTTTGCCCTGGTTGTAATCTCTGGTTACATAAAAATTATTATCAACGAAGGTAACACCGGCAAGCATACCTTGTAAACAGTTAATCAATAAACCACATCCTTTAAATCGATCGCCACTAACCTCATGGTCGGCCATTTGACTTAGTCCGCTCAGTGCAGGATAATCTTTATGACTTACTTTCGGAACCACAGCGGCTTTAATGTTTACATCTTTTAGTGTATGTAAATAAGCATATTGTCTTTTGCTGTTATCTAAATAACTGGTTAAAGCACTATCGATATTTAAAACCTCTTCGGCCGCACTAAAGTTTCTGGTTAGCGTTGGCACCGGTGCACCATTTAAGCTTAAGGTCATGTTTTTGTAGTTAACATTGTACTTAGCGGTAATGGTCACTTTAGAGGAATCGTTAAACATCAGATTTTGGAATTTAAAATTCCCAACAGGGTCAGTGGTACTTTCTAAATTGAAACGTTTATCCGGTATGGTTAATAATAAGGCTCCCTTTCTAACCGGAATACCGTTGTTTTGGCGCAAAATACCCGAAATTTCGATGCCTTGTTCTGGTAAGAAATCAATTTTAGGTAATTTATTGGCAATAATATCGGTGTATTTGAAGCTGCGGTAGCCCTGGGTTAGTAATAGTACATCTAAATCTGCGTTTTTCTTCGCATCTGGTGCATTAAAGTAATAATTTGCTTTTTCGATATAGCCTTTAACATCGCTGCTTAATAAAAGTCCTGTTAATATGGTACTGGTTGCATCTTCGTTTGATGGAACTTTTGACTCATCTACAACAGCTACCGAGAAGTTACCTTCTACGGGGGCGCCATCTTTTTTGGCAGCTACATTTATTTTCACCTTTTTCTTAGTTCCGTAAGTAGTTGCAGCACTGGTTAAAGTTACCGCCATGGTATTTTTGTGCTGAACAAAAACCAATCGTTCACTTAATGGTTTACCAAACTCATTAAACAAGGTAAATTGCGCAATTCCATTCGGGAATTTGGATTTAAGTACGGTTGTATTGTACTCTTTGTTTGATAATGCTGTTTGTGCACCATAACAGATAACGCCTTTACTCTGCGCTATTAAATAAAGCTTTTTGCCCTGATTCTGCTCAAAGAAAGCATCGTTAGCCAAAATTTTTATGGCTATATTATCTGCACTGCTGTTATCTATATTTACGGCAGCACCATTTGCAACAACTGCCGGCAAATTATAATTTTGAGTAGTGCCGTCGGCATAAGTTACAGCTGCTTTGTAAGTTTTTCCGGCTTCAGCCAATAGACTGAAACTGCCCATTCCTAAATGCTGAGCAGTAAAAGTGGCAACAGTTTTGCCATCATTATCGGTTACCGTGCCTTTTGAATTAATGCCTAAACCATCACTTTTAATGGCTTTAAAGGCTACTTTAGTGTTTAGGCCAGCGATTAAACTCCCGCCTTCCGGAAAAAATTGAAAATCTTTGCTTACAATAGCGTTTTTAAGTTGAAAGCTACTGCTTGCTACATCTTTATCAGTGGTATTAATACTGGTAATCAGTTCGCCTTTTTGTAATTGATATTCGGCCTTTTGTGCATTGCTCATCGCAATGGTTAAATATCCGTTGGCATCTGTTGTGCCCCTTCCTTTGGCAATAACCGTATAACTGGTAACCACTTGCCAGCTTACATTTTTATTGGCATAAGGTTTATTATTGGCATCTTTAAATTGTGCACGTGCATCAATCTTTTCTAACTTATCAGTGGAGGTGTTTTTATAGGTGATATGGGTTTTTACCTCTTTATCAATGGCTTCACCTACATAAAAAGTTTTGTTAAAATAAGCAGGATCCTCACTGTTAAGCATCCATAAAGTATAAGCCCTAATATGGTAATTGCCTTGTTTGTAGTTGATCTGATCTAAGGCAAAACTGCCATAGGCAAAACCACCTGTAATGGGTAATTTTATAGTTTGGATAAGCGAATCTTTCTGATTGATTACATCCACATAAATGATCTTACTGATGGCTGATAAGAAATTTTGGTTTTCGGTAACATAAGCTTTAAACCAAACCGTATCGGCTACTGCGTAATAAGGTTTGTCAAAATGAAGATAAATCTTTTCAGCTGGGTAATCGCTCAATACCTTATTCGTTTTGGTAATAATACTGTTTATGCTAATGGTATCGGTTTGGGCCGAAGAAGAAAAACTTAGTGCTGATAGAAGTAACAGTATGATAAACGATAATCTAAAAATCTTCATGGATTGGATATTAAATGCTAAGTCCGTAAATATATCCAATTATAAATAGAGCACATAAAATGTGATGATGTTTAACATTTTTTTACAAAAGATTTAAGTTCATTGGTTCACTAGCTATTGGTTCACTGGTCAGTGGTTCATCCTTGCCTGTCCGTAGTGTTCCGAAGGGCACTACGGATTTAAGAATAGAAGAGCGTCTCCGACTCGCTTTTAGGTATTGAGTTATAAACTCAATCTTATTAAAAAATCCGTAGAGACGCTACGCTTAACTCTACGGACAGTATCTAGTGATTTTATCGTCAAAAGCCGCTTATCCTTAGTGTTCCGAAGGGCATGGATTTCAGCATAGAAGAGAGTCTCTGACTCGCTTTATAATCATAGAGTTACAAGCTCAATCTCTCAGCAATCCGTAGAGACGCTACAGATGGTATCTTAAAACAAAACAGGCCGCTAAAAGCGGCCCGTTTTAAATATAATGGTGTTTGCCTGTTATTTAAACTCAATTAAGAACTCTTCTTTAGGGGAACGTACCTTTTTAAGGTTTACCAACCAATCGCCGGCTTCATCTCTGTTTCCTAATGGCAATAGGGTAACACTTTTTAAGCCTTTTTTATCTAAACCTAAAAGTTCATCTAAAGCAGGGCCGTTAAAGCCTTCCATTGGGGTAGCATCTACTTTTAACAAAGCTGCTTCTGCAATAGCGATACCGAAACCGATATACGCCTGACGGGCTGCATGGTTAAAGTTTTCTTCAGCGGTTCTGGATAAGATCATACCTTTTAATTGTGCTTTGTAAGCATCGGTTCCACTTTCAGGTAAACCACGCTCAGCATTCATTCTGCTAAAAACAGCATCAATACCTTCTTCTGTATAGTTTTCATTGGCTGCGAAAATCAATAGGTGAGAAGAATCGATCACCTGCGATTGGTTATAAGCAATCGGTGCGATTTTCTCTTTTAACTCCTGGTTGGTTACCACAATTACTTTAAATGGCTGTAAGCCAGAGGATGTTGGAGCCAAATGTGCTGCAGCAATAATTTTATCAACTTTTTCTTGTTCAACAGGTTGACCGTTCATTTTCTTAACGGCATAACGCCAGTTTAGGGCATCTATTAAGCTCATATTTTTGAAGATTTTTTTTAAATTTTATGAAGCAAATATGGAGATAAGGAATAAACCTATTGTTGATGTATGATAAGAAAAAAAATAACGGGTAATTCAATCGTTATTTAGAGCAGGAATCCGTCGTTATAATTGAAGGCAGATTATAACGTGTACCATTTCCTGAGCTTATTTCAGGATCTTTCTGGCAGCATGGTTGGTGGTATTTCGCCGATATAGAATAAATTCAGAAAGAAATCTATTAAAATTAGGAAATGATTAGCCTGTGGTTCTTGGTAACTTCAGTCCCGCTTTGCATTACAAGTCCTCGCTACGCTGTGGGCTTTTCATTACAATCCGGGTTTAGAAACAGAGGTTTGTGCACCCTGCAGCCCCACAAATGAAATGCTACTGTGGCCATCTAGCCCCGGTTGAGCAATACCCTGCAGCAACGAGGTACGAGGAAGCGAAGCGTATAAGCGTAAAACGGGAAGAAACTTATTGTTTTGCACAGGGATTGCGCTCCAAATTGAAATTAGTATTTTAAAATTAGGAAATGATTAGCCTGTGGTTCTTGGTAACTTCAGTCCCGCTTTGCATTACAAGTCCTCGCTACGCTGTGGGCTTTTCATTGCAATCGGGTTTAGGAACAAGGGTTTGTGTACCCTGCAACCTCAAAAATGAAAAACTGTTTTGGCCCAATAGCCCCGGTTGAAGTGTTACCCTGCAGCAACGAGGCACGAGGAAGCAAAGCGTAAAAGCGAAAAACGGGAAGAAACTTATTGTTTTGCACAGGCATTGCGCTCCAAATAAAAAATCATTAAACGACAATCGAAGGCGCGATTTTTTCCATCGCCATGGTTCGTGTTTTCACGCACCATAAAATCGTAATTAAGCCTTAAGGAACAAACCTTAAATCGCTGCGTACCGGAAAGTGGTCTGATAATTTGGCCTTGGTAATTTTATAATTTAACACCTCAAGTTCCTTAGAAGTAGCAATATAATCGATCTGAAAATTAGGGAATTTACCATTATAGGTTTTTCCGAGGCCATTGCCCTTTTTAATAAAACTATTATTTAAGCCAGCTGTAATTTGGGTAACTACGTACGATGCTGGTGTATCGTTAAAATCGCCTGCAATAAGGTAAGGTGTTTTACAGGTGGCCATTTCTTTTTTCATAATATCTACCTGACCGCTACGTTTAAAAAAGGCACTTTTCAGCATTCTTAAAATCCGTTTAGATGGCTGCAGTTCTGTATTCATTTCCTTAACCTTATCTAAATATTCGTAATCTTGTTTTTCGAAAGAAATTGATTGAAAATGTACATTATAAACCCTTAGCGTTTTTCCTTTAATGTTTAGATCAGTATAAATACTCATATTACCAGGGAAACCTTCAACAAAAGGAATTTTACCGGAATTTTTAATCGGAAATTTAGAAAATATGGCTAAGCCTGTGGCTTCGTAATCGTTTTTATTGGTGGGCACGAAATAGTAATATTTCGTATTTAGTAGGGCCTTCAGGCTATCAACAGTATCAAATGCACCCTTATAGCGGGTAAAAAACTCCTGGAAACAAATAATATCAGGATTTTGGTCTTTTACCACCTGAAGCATTTTTTCTTTAACCGATTCGGTATTGTCTTCGCCATATAGTTTAAAACTGTGCACATTGTAAGTCATCATTCTGATGCTGTTATCTGCTTTTTCAGCGCCGCCTTCATCGCCACCAATGGCAAAAGTTGCTTTTAAAGTTTTAGCACCGAGTGCAATAACCAGAATGGTAGCGATTGCAAAAATCCATTTTTTGCTTAAAAACCACCAAACCAAGAAAATAATATTAACGAATAGGACAAAGGGGTAGGCAAGCCCGAAAAAAGCAATAATGGCATGTTTTCTTGGATCCATATTTCCGGCCAGAACTCCCAAAAGCAAAGCTATTGCCAACATAACGGCAATAGGCAAGAGGAGTTTATCCATGAAATTATATTTCTTCTTTTTTGTGGCCATTAATCTTTACTCGCCTTAAATAATTTCTCTTTTTCTGCTGCTGTTAATTTATCGTATCCTGAGGTTGATATTTTGTCTAAAATGGCATCTATTTCCTGTTGAGAAACGCCTCCCTTAAACTCGGGCTTTTTAACCGGCTTTTCGTTGCGAACCACTTTTAGTTTTGGTTTGCGCTCAAACAGTTTGCTCCAGTCGCTTCCGCTTTGCAGGCGTTTAATAAAAATAAAACCAACCAGGGCACCTCCTATATGCGCTAAACTTCCGCCTGCATTTACCGAACCGATGGCTAGAAAGTCGAGCACAAAATAAACAATGGCAATCCATTTTATTTTAACCTCACCAAAAAAAAGCAGCATGATGCTGTAATTGGGTACCAGTGTTGCAGCAGCAACAATAATGGCCATTACAGCGGCTGATGCTCCTACAATAGTTACACTTGCTAGTCCATTGGCATAAAGCGGAAATATATTTAATACAGCAACGGCAAATAAACCACCAAAAAGACCGCCCGCCAGGTATACAAAGTGGAACTGACGGCTTTTTAAAAAATTCATGAATATGTTGCCGAACCAAAATAAGCCGAGCATATTAAACAAGATGTGAAGAATCCCATCATGGATAAACATGTAGGTAAATAGGGTATAAAATCGTTCGGGCAGTTTTGAAATACTGGCGGGTAAACCTAAATAATCGCTAACAAATAGACCAACAATATCACCTTGGCCACTAAGCCTGCTAAATAGCCCAATAACAGCGATAACCAGAAACAAAAGTACGTTAACACCAATGTAAAAGAATATTGGATTGCCCGATTGAAAAACCTTGTATTTTAAATCTTTGAAAGTATTATTCATAGAGTGTATAAAATGTATCGTTTTTGTCTTTCCATATTTTAACAAGTATAAAGCCGATTAAAGCACCACCAAGGTGGGCATAATGGGCAATAGAATCGCCTTCAAACTGGGCAACACCCAAAGATAACTCTACTAAAATATAAATTGGTATAATATATTTGGCTTTTACCGGAACCGGAATAAACATAATGAGTAATTCGGCATTTGGATAAAGCATGCCAAAGGCAACCAATAAGCCGAAAATAGCGCCAGAGGCACCAACCATGCCGCCAAAATAGATGCTTCGAAGCGTAACCGCTTGTGCCATTGAAAGTTGTTGTGTGTTAAACTCACCCTGAAATAATGCGGTAAGGTTTATCTTTCCATTATTGGTGGCACTACCAATAATCTGGTGTACTTCGTAAGCCTGTACAGCCCACTGTAATGCTAGTGCACCCAATCCGGTAATGAAATAAAAGATAATAAACTTTTTGCCACCCCATCTCGATTCTAACAAACTTCCGAAAGAATATAATGCAAACATGTTAAAAAAGATGTGTGCAATACCGCCGTGCATAAACATATAGCTAATCGGCTGCCATATTTCAAACTTAGGAGAATCAAAATAATATACCGCTAAGCGATCATCAAGGTGGAGCGTTGTGAGCAGGTAGCTAGCTACGAAAAATAAGATGTTAATAATCAGTAGATTTTTTACTACTGGTGGAATATATATGTTATTCATTTAATTTTTTTCTTGTTTTTAAGCGGCAAAGTTTAATCTTCCATTGTTTTCCCTAAACCCTAAACCCTAAACCCTAAACCCTAAACCCTAAACCCTAAATCTACTTCTCAAACTTCTTATCCAGCTCCGCCAAGGTAATGGTTTGGATAATCGGTTTACCGCTCACGCTAAAGTTAGGTGTTTTACAGGCAAAAAGCTCATCAATCAAAGTATTCATTTCTTCCTGGCCAAGGCTTGTTCCGGCTTTAATGGCACTATTTTTTGCTAAACTTCTGGCAAGGCTATCGCGTTTGCTTAATTTTAGTTCCTGCTGTGAGTTTTTAAAGCCTTCAATCAATTGTTCAAATAATTGCGTTTCGTTAATATTACTGCTACCCAGATCAACCGGAACACCTTCTACTACCAACGTATTTTTCCCAAATTCCCGTACATCGAAGCCCAAACTTTTTATATCGTCCAGTAAACTTTTGGCCAGTTCAAAATCATGGGCATTAAGTGTAATGGTTTGCGGAAATAAACTCTGCTGCGATGCGCCTTTGCGGTCATCCAGATGTACGAGAAAACGTTCGTAAAGGATTCGTTCATGTGCCATTTGCTGATCGATCACCATTAACCCTGATTTGATCTGCGAAACAATATAGCGGTTATGCAATTGCATGTACTGCTTCTGCTTGGTTTCTAAAACAGTTTCATCAGCATAAATAGAGGTTTGCGCTACAATTGGCTGTTCTGTTATTTCATAAAGCGACCCCCAGTTTTTAGCACTCGGTTTGGCTTCATAATTTCTTGATGAAGTCGCATATCCCGAAGTAGAACTACTATCACTGGCAAAAGGATTAAAATCAGGGTTGAAATTAATGCTCGGTGGTATAATATCTTCTACCGCTTTATGGGTAATCATATTGCTAAAACCAGTTTCCTGATCAAAATCTAAGGTTGGTGCAATATTATACCGACCAATGGAACGTTTTACAGCCGATTTCATGATTGCATAAATAGATTTTTCATCCAGATATTTAATCTCTGTTTTAGTAGGATGTACGTTTACATCGATTTTCGACGGGTCTATCTCTATAAACAATACATATAGCGGGTAACTGTCGTCGGGCAATAACTCTTCGAAAGCAGAGCTTACCGCATGGTTTAAATAAGGATCTTTAATAAAACGGTTATTCACAAAAAAGAATTGCTCGCCCCTGGTTTTTTTTGCAAAAGCAGGTTTACCAATATATCCTTTAAGGTTAATAATAGTCGTTTCTTCTTCAACAGGAACCAAACGTTCGTTGTAGTTGTTGCCAAAAAGGTGGACAATACGCTGTTTTAAATTGCCTTTTGGCAGGTTAAAAATCTCGGTTCCATCGTGATGCAGACTAAAAAAAACACCCGGATGCGCCAATGCTACCCGTTGAAATTCATCCAGAATGTGGCGCATTTCAACCGGATTACTTTTAAGAAAGTTTCTCCTGGCGGGGGTATTAAAAAACAGGTTTTTAATCGAAATCTGTGTTCCGGGCGAAGTAGCTACCGGTTCCTGATTGGTTACCTGTGCACCTTCAATAGAAATGCAAGTGCCAATTTCGTCTTCATGCCTGCGGGTTTTCATTTCTACCTGCGCAATGGCCGCAATAGAAGCCATGGCCTCGCCGCGGAAACCCATGGTACGGATGGCAAATAAATCTTCGGCTTTTTTTACCTTCGATGTAGCATGGCGTTCGAAACACATTCTGGCATCGGTAACACTCATTCCACAGCCATTATCAATAATCTGAATTAATGCTTTCCCAGCATCTTTTACTACCAGTTGTATTTTATCTGCGCCGGCATCTATCGAATTTTCGAGCAATTCTTTTACCGCAGAAGCAGGTCGTTGAACAACTTCTCCGGCAGCAATTTGATTGGCAACAGCATCAGGCAATAAGTGAATAATATCAGTCATGTATTAGGGCAAAGTGAATGCGCTAAATTATGCAAAATAAGCTTAAAGAACCCGATTTGTTTAAAACTCAACATGTAAATGACTGTTGGTAAATAGAATTACTTTGTTGGTCTTCATTGCAAAGAACAGTTTATATAAATTAATCCTGTATCGCTTTTTTTGAAAAGCAGGTTCCTGCGCCAATCGGTTCTGGTAGTCCCGCTGTACGCTGTATCTTTTAGCCTGCCATCCTGAGCGGAGTCGAAAGGCAGCCAAAAAAGATGCCGCTCCCATCTGGTTTATTTCACTTAGGCCAGTCGTCATAAATGCAGCAATCCATTCACTGGTTTATTAAGAGTCGTCCTCGGGATCCGATAGCTAGCGGATTTGTTTCAGCATCGCTTACCTCGGCCTGTGTCCTCACGGATAGAAAAAGATATTATTGAGATAGGCAGGATACAAAAATGATAATCTATTAGTCTATGAGGCAGTGACCACGGATTAAGACTAATTCCGTGTATGCATGGCAAAATAATTCTTTATACAGATTCCTTTCTGTAAAACCGAATTTACAAGCCCAAATGCTTTCAATTTTCTATCTTTATCGATATGAAATCCATTTTATACAGCCTTTTTTTTATTCTGCTGCTCACTTCCTGCACCAAAAAGGAAAAAGTTGATGTAATTGTTTTCAACGCAAAGGTTTATACTGTTAATAGTAAATTTGATACGGTTGAGGCCTTCGCTGTGAGGAATGGTAAAATTCTGGCCCTTGGCAAAAGTGATGATATTCAAACCAAATATGCTGGCAAAGAAGAAATCAATGCAGAAGGCAAAACCGTTTATCCAGGTTTTATAGATGCGCATGCTCATTTTTACGGTTATGGCAAAAGTTTGCAAACGGCCGATTTAAGAGAAACAAAATCGTGGGATGAAGTGCTTGCTCGCCTAAGCGATTTTGCTAAAACGCACCCTGAGGGTTGGTTAATTGGTAATGGCTGGGACCAAAACGATTGGGACAATAAAGCTTTCCCTACCAATGAACAGTTAACAATACTTTTTCCAGGTCGCCCTGTATTTTTAAACCGGATTGATGGGCACGCGGCCATTGCTAACCAAAAAGCGTTAGATGATGCCGGCATTAAAGGTGAGCAGAAATTGGTAGGTGGCGATATGCTAACCCAAAATGGAAAGCTCACCGGTGTGTTAATCGATAACGCCGTAGCTTTAGTAGCGCGTAAAATCCCTTCACCAGATGCTAAACTGGCCGAAAAAATATTTATAGATGCACAGAAAAACTGTTTCGCTGCTGGTTTAACCACTATTGATGATTGCGGCTTAAGTTACCAGGCTGTTGAATTCATCGAGAAACTGCAAAAAGAAAACAAACTGAAAATGAGGCTCTATGTAATGCTTTCAGACGAGCCTGATAATTATAAATATCTTTTTAGTCGCGGGCCGATCAAAACCGATCGGTTAAATGTCCGGGCATTTAAAGTTTATGCCGATGGTGCTTTAGGTTCGCGTGGTGCCTGCCTGTTGCATCCTTATAGCGATATGCCTAACAAAACTGGTTTTCTATTGAGCGATCAGCAACATTTTGAAGAAGTAGCTGCAAAAATTGCTGCCAATCATTTCCAGATGTGTACTCATGCCATCGGCGATTCGGCGAATCGGGTAATCCTGAATATTTACAATAAAATCTTAAAGGGGAAAAACGATAAACGCTGGCGTATTGAACATGCACAGGTGGTGAATGCCAGCGATTTTGACCTGTTCGGAAAAGCCAGCATTGTTCCATCGGTTCAGCCTACGCATGCCACTTCTGATATGTATTGGGCAGGACAGCGTTTGGGTGCTGAAAGGTTAAAAAGTGCCTATGCTTACAAACAATTGTTAAAACAAAACGGTTGGATTCCATTGGGTACCGATTTCCCGGTAGAAAACATTAATCCATTATTAACGTTTTATGCAGCAACAGTGAGAGCAGATGCAAAAGGTTTTCCAGAGGGGGGCTTCCAGAGGGAAAATGCTTTAACGCCAGAAGAAGCCTTACGCGGAATGACCATTTGGGCCGCCAAAGCTAATTTTGAAGAACATGAAAAGGGCAGCTTGGAGAAAGGCAAATTAGCCGATTTTGTTATGCTCGATTACGATATTTTAAAATCAATACCACAAAAAATATTAAAAACCAAAGTCTTAAAAACCTATTTGAACGGAGAAAAAGTATATGAAGCGAAATAGATTGTATATCCTGGCTGCGGCGAGTTTTTTTAATGTTTTATGCTTAATGGCCTGCGCACAGGAGCATACCACAAATGAGAAAAAACTGGCTATTGCCAATGCCATTTCAAACACAACCGTATTATTAAATAACCAAGATGCTATTATCCCGCTAAAATCACTTGAAAAGAAAAATATCGCTTCTGTTAGCCTGAGTTTTGCCTATAGTAATGTGTTCGATAGTCTGGCCAATAAATATGATAAAATTACTTCATTTTCTGCCGATTCTTATAAAGATAGCTTGAATCTGAATGATTTAGAAGATGATCTAAAATATTTCAATACAATTTTAATCAGTATCGACGATCAGAATGTTAACAAAGCTAAATACATCAATTTTATCAACAGCATCAGTAAGAATAAGCAGGTAATTATTTCTTTTTTTGGTAACGGGCCAGGTTTAAAATCATTTGATCTGTTGCAATCGCCGATTATATGGACGGCACAGAACAATGCTGATGCCGCTGCGATTGTTCCTCAGTATATTTTTGGTGGCATTGCCGCTGTGAATAAGTTAAGCACAGCCTTTTCTGCCCGTTATACGATGGGTTCTGGCTTTGTGACCACCGCTACCCGCTTAAAATATACAGTACCCGAAGATGCGGGAATCAACTCCAATAATTTAAAAGAAATTGATGCCATTGCTTCCGAAGCGATAACACAGAAAGCAACCCCGGGATTGGTGGTTTTGGTAGCGAAAGATGGTAAAGTTATTTTTAATAAGGCTTATGGTACGCATACCTACGATACCAATGTGCCCGATAAGGTAACAGATATTTTTGATCTGGCCTCGGTAACCAAGGTAACAGCAACCACACCTGCAGTAATGCGTTTATTTGAAGAAGGAAAACTAAAACTAGATACCAATATTGGTGCTTATATCCCGAAAGCACGTACCACACCTATGAACAATATTCAGGTGCGGGAAGTGATGTTGCACCAGGCAGGTTTTATCCCTTATATTCCTTTTCACGATTATATTAAAACAGGCGATTATAGCAGAGATTCATCTGCGGCCTATCCAACCAAAGTAGCCGATAACTATTATATTAAAAAAGGCTTTTTTAAAGATTTTATGTGGCCTAAAATGCTCAATTCGCCCATTAAAACACGTGGTAAATATGTATACAGCGATATCAGTATGTATGTGATGAAAGATATTGTAGAGCACATCAGCGAAGAGCCGTTAAATCAATATACTTACGAGAATTTTTATAAACCACTTGGCATGCAAACGGCAGGTTTCTTGCCGCGGAACCGTTTTAAACCGGAGCAGATTATTCCTACCGAAGATGATAAATATTTTAGAAAAACCCTGCTTGTAGGTTATGTGCATGATCAGGGTGCCGCTTTAGCAGGCGGAGTTTCAGGTCATGCTGGTTTGTTTGCCAGTGCCAACGATCTGGCTATTATTTATCAGATGCTTTTAAACCGCGGAACTTATGGCGGTGTAGAATACTTCAAAAATTCGACAGTAGATATGTTTACTTCGAAACAATCGAATGTTAGTCGTAGGGGTTTAGGTTTCGATCGTTGGGATCCGGATACCACTAAACATTACCCGTCTGAACTGGCTTCGCCACAAACTTATGGCCATACGGGTTATACCGGAACCTGTGTTTGGGTAGATCCATCCCGAGGTTTGGTTTATGTATTTTTATCTAACCGTGTTAATCCTACCGTTACGGATAAACTATCGAACTTAAAAATTAGGGGTAGAATTCAGGACGTGGTAAATAAGGCTATTGATGAATCGAAGAAATAAACCTGTAAAATTAAAAGACCATTAAGAAGTGAAGGGCATTAAGGTAGGTTGAATTAAGACGCTATGGTAATTTGGGTAGATACAAATGGCTTCCAGTTTAAGTCGCTAATTTTGAGGCCTGTAATAGGCATCAAAAAGCTTATTTCTGAATTTATAATTAGGATCGTATTTTCTTTCAATTTAAAAAAGGCCTCTGCATTTGGGTAGGCTTTCAAGAATTGTGATTGAGTAGCCTGTATTTGATAGGGCAGGTGTTTGCTAGAGAGTTAATAGCTCTTACGCTAAAGATTTAGAATCAGCTTATAAATTACCGTTTTAAGTTCTTCGTTATCACGATCTTCACAGAGCAGGAAAATTGCACTATGCTCGTTTTGGCTAAGCAAAGTAATGCCTTCAAATTTATGTTTGCCCGAAATTTTATTGCTGAAGGTTAGCTTCAAAGTCTGCAGGTTAATACTGCCAATAAAACTGCCCAGAATTTTGCCATCGGCATAAGTCGATTTGGTATCTTCGGCGGTAGCAATAAAAAATATTTCATTTTTTACCAATAGAGCATCGGTAAAAGAGGATTCAACATGATCAATATTTGGAAGCTTAAAAGGATTGAACTTAGCTTGTTTAATTTTGGCTAAATCAGCTTCCTGAATATTAAATATACCATTCTTTGCATTAATCCCATTGCCTCGGTTAAAAAGTAGCCACTCATTGCCTGTAAAGGTTGCGCCTTCGAGGTTAAAGTTCTGATCATCTATTTTGGAAATAGATTTAAGCAAGGAATAAGTTTCAGTTAGATCCTTTTGAAAAACTTTTTGCGTTTTCAGGTCGAATTCGATCATCAGGTTTCTTTTGGACGTAGAGCCCGAGCCTAAAATGTAGAGCTTGTTGTTATGCTGGCAAAGGATTTCGAAATCGGGTTTTAAGGGTTTAGGGATATTTTCTAACTGATCGAGCGTTTTATCAAATAAAATCTGAATTTTACGTAGCTTTTTGGTTTTGATGTTATATTCGTTCAAGTGGCCACTATTATCGCCAATGATATACAGTAAATCTTCGTGAAGGAACAGACCCGAAGCAGAACCGACGCCATCAATCTCGGCGAAAACTTCTAAAATTGTTGCGTGCATAATTGAAAATAGCAAAAAAGCACCGGTTTTGGCCGATGCTTTTATTTTTTTTACGGTTCGCGAAGGACTCATGACTAAGGACTCACGACTCCGAACTACTTCTTCAATCCAATTTCTCTCAATCTTTCATCCAAATATTCACCAGCTGTCATATCGCTATAAGCTTTAGGGTGTTCAGCATCAATGGTTGATGGTAAACTAGTTAAATCCATGTCGCTACGTGGGTGTAAGAAAAAAGGAACAGAGAAACGTGAAGTTTTCATCAACTCACGGGGTGGGTTTACCACTCTATGTGTCGTCGATTTTAATTTATTGTTGGTTAAACGCTGTAACATATCGCCAACATTTACAACGATATCAGTATGATGTGCTTTAATTGGTAACCACTCATTGCTGCGGGTTAACACTTCTAAACCATCTGCACTGGCACCGATTAATAAAGTAATCAGGTTAATATCTTCATGGGCACCTGCGCGTACCGCGTCATCAGGAATGGTTTCAGGGTTTTCGATCGGGAAGTAGTGGATACCCCTTAAAATAGAATTTCCGTTATGGACATGTTTGTCGAAATAATTGATTGGTAATTCTAAGTAAGTTGCAATGGCACGCAATAAATGCGTCCCATTTTCTTCCAGTTTTTTATAGATTTCGCCTGTTACTTTGTTGAATTCTGGTAATTCCTCTAAAATCTCGTTATCAGGATATTCATTTTTAACCGGATCGCCATCAGTCACTTCCTGCCCGATTTGCCAAAATTCTTTTAAATCTGGTGTTTTGGCACCTTTAGCCGTTTCTTTGCCCGCGCTGGTATAACCGCGTTGCCCGGCTAGCTCTGGTTTCTCGTATTTCCTTTTGGTTTCAACGGGTAACGAAAAGGCTGCTTTAATGTTTTCGTAAAGTTTATCAATTAATTCCTGACTTAAGCCATGGTTGGTAATGGTAACAAAACCCGAATCGTTAAAAGCTCTGCCCAATTCATCAGAAAATTTTTTACGGTCTTCTGCTGAGCCATTGATGTAAGAGCCTAAATCTAAACAAGGAATATACGGTGTAGACATAATTTTATATTTAATGTTGTACGAATTTAAAAAGAATTGTTAATAACTGCATTTTGGTTGGGTATTATGTATTTAACGAATTAATATAGAGATTTTTAAGTTATTAACAAAATTGCAAATCAATATGATGTCTGATTGTCACACCAAATCCATTATAATTTATACGCAAACTAGGCTTTGTTTAATTTCGTATAATTAACTAGAAAATAATGCAGCTGGCCTGTAAGGTAAATGGGTTATTTGCGACTAATAAAATAAATGAACACAAAATGAGACCATCGTGATTTGCCATCTCAACAATTAGATAAAAAATCATGATAGCTTCATTACAGTTAAAAACAAATAAACACACAATGAAAAAAATAATATTAATTCTATTGTCGGTGTTGGCTTTAAACCAGGCCAATGCACAGCCTAAAAAAACAGAAAAGGCCACATTTGGTATGGGCTGCTTTTGGTGTACCGAGGCCATATTTCAAAGGTTAAAAGGTGTAGTGTCGGTAAAATCGGGTTACGAAGGCGGTACATTAAGCAATCCAACTTACGAAGAAGTGTGCACTGGTGCTACCGGGCATGCAGAGGTTTTGGAAATTACCTATAACCCCATGGTGATTTCTTACGATGATTTGTTAGAAGTTTTTTGGAAAAGCCACGATCCAACTACCTTAAACCGCCAGGGCGCCGATAGCGGTACCCAATACCGTTCAGTTGTTTTTTATCACACGGCTGAGCAAAAAGCTTTGGCAGAAAAGTATAAGGCAGAGTTGAATAAAACCAATGCTTATGGCAAAAAAGTGGTAACAGCAATTGAAGCGGCCAAACCATTTTATATTGCAGAAAATTACCATCAGAATTATTTTAACAAAAACGGAAGTGAGCCTTATTGCAGATTGGTGATTCAACCCAAAATAGAGAAACTGGAAAAAATATTTAAAGCGAAGCTTAAAAACTGATAAGCGTGCTTGACTAGCCCTGCAATAAACATTGCAGGGCTTTTTGTTATCTTAGGAATTTAAACTTCCATTTATGGTAAAAAGAATAGTGCTTAATATCGATACCCAAAAAATTGCTGATGCAACCAGTTTTTATAAAGATATTTTGGGGCTTGATCTGCTAATGGATCATGGTTGGATTGCCACTTATGGGGCGACAGGACAAAAAATGGATGTGCAGATCAGTTTTGCTTCCGAAGGCGGATCGGGTACCCCAACACCAGACTTATCCATCGAAGTTGAAAATGTTGATGAAATATTGGAAAAGGTGAAAGCCGCCGGATTTCCGATCGAATACGGTCCAACTGATGAACCATGGGGCGTTAGGCGGTTTTATACCAGAGATCCTTTTGGGAAACTGATTAATATTTTAAGTCATCTCGATTAATTCCCGAATCCTTCCGCTTATGAATTTGTCCTCCTGAGTAGATGCTAAAATTTATCTGTGTGTATCCTTTTATCCGTGGTTAAACTTACCATTAGTTCAAAAAACCTTTAGCTTTTTCGAGCAGTTCGCTGCCTTTCTTGCCAATCTCTTTTTCCCCTTTTTCTATAGTTGAAGGTTGAGTATACTCACTCACCGAATTGGAAAGCGCTTTAAACTTGCCTATGCCAGCAAATACTTCTTCGGTATAAGGAACACCCTGCTGTTTCATCAGTTTTTTCCAGTCTATTTTCGAGAGTACCGCAATCATGTATTTGGTGGCAATTTTACCGATAAATGCTTTGTCGTATATATTGGTTAAAGCCTTGTCTGACTCGCGGTCTTTTACATAAACCATAGTTTGTTGCAGTGCTTCGCGTTCGCTGTTAGAGAATAATGAGCTTTTGCTCAGCTTTTCCAATGCCGGAAGTGATTTCTCGGGCTGCTCTTTCTTTAAATTTAAATAAGCGGTTATTCCCCAAACCAGTTCGTTTTGGATGCCGAGTTTGTTCATGTCGTTTAAGAAAGCCTCAAAATCTTCGAGCGATCTTTCTTCATCAATTTTTCGCTCCATTCTCATTCGGTCGAAACCTCTAAAAAGATAGTTCATGCTATGGAAAGCCAAATGTGTCTGCTCATCGTTTAAACGGCTCCAGCCAAAAAATGATTTGGTATAGGGGAGTGGGATTTTCTCGTTTTTTTCCAGCCATTTAATGTTTCTCGAAAGGCCATCTTCAGATAAATAAAACAGGTTGTTGCTAAAAAACAAGAAACCGCGCACAAATTCTAAAAGTGTTTTAATTTCGCAATCATCAAGCAGTTCTGGTTGGGTTTTAGCACATTCATATAATGCAAAAGGTTGCCCTAAATCTCTGGTGGCCAGTACAGCCATGCTTAAAATGGCATGTTCTATATTTTGATAGTAGGCCTTGTTTGCATCCTTAAAAAATGGTTGAGGCGTTTTTACGCCCGTTTTCATCGCGATAAAACCGGCGGTAAGCAATGGAAAAACATCTTCATCGGTTTCTTTTACAAATTGTTTAACCGATCGATATTCTTTATATACCATCAGGGCATCGATTACTGAAATATTTTCGCTGTTGTGTGCGTTTACTTTGTTCAGGTTTCTGACAACACTTTGTGCCTGTTTGCTGAATTTCTGATACTCGGGTTGGGTGGTATCTTGAACGGCAGTTGAACGGACAGCTATTTTTGCAAATTTATAAAATGTGATTTTATCATAATTGATGTTTTCTGCTAGTTTCTTTTTGTCAAGTTCGAGTAAAAGCTGGTCGGTTTTTTCGCCAGAACAGGAAGCTAAAAATAGGACAGCGCAAAATAAAATTAAATTCTTCATGAGATATGTTTAAACAAATAGATGTATAAAACTAACATTTTAGGAAAGGAAAAAATGAAAAATGCAGATTCTTTTAAAATATAGTCTTTTAGCATATTTCCTAATTATCGAAATTTAAATTTTTTTGAGATTTTAAAAGTAAAATGATAAATTTTTAAAAGAAATAGATGTCGCGGTTAGCAAATTAATAATTGGTTTTTGTGACGAGTTTAATGTTCCGTTTGCTTTGTGATTGACCAAACTATTTTTTGGATTAAAATTTGATCAGAACTTGTCAAAAAGAGTGAGGTATTTCTAATTTTTTGGCAATTTTTTCAGATTTAATGACCTAAAATTCGTAGGATGTTTAAAATCATTCTAAATTTGTAACTCCTTTAAACTAAGATGACAAAAAAGAAAAAGACAGTTGGTAAAACTGACGCTGATGTAATTTTAATAGGGGCTGGCATCATGAGTGCAACCCTCGGTGTTTTATTAAAACAATTAGAACCCAATTTAAGCATAGAAATTTACGAACGTTTAGATATTGCAGCAGCAGAAAGTTCTGATGCATGGAATAATGCCGGAACGGGACATTCTGCTTTTTGCGAATTGAACTATACACCCGAAAAGAAGGATGGTACAGTTGAAATAAAAAAAGCGGTTCAAATTGCAGAACATTTTGAGGTTTCTAAGCAGTTTTGGTCATATTTAGTAAACAAAGGATTGGTTTCTGACCCTTGCAATTTTATCCGCAGTATTCCTCACATGAGTTTTGTTTGGGGTAAAAAGAATGTAGAATATCTTAAAAAACGCTACGATGCATTAACCCAATGCGATCTGTTTAGCGATATGGAATATACTGAAGATGCTGAGCTTGTAAAAAACTGGGCACCATTGATTATGGATGGCCGTAAAAAAAGCGAAAAAGTTGCTGCTACAAAAATGGATTTAGGTACTGATGTTAACTTTGGTACTTTAACCCGCGACATGTTTAACAACTTAAAGGAACAAAGTAATGTTAATCTGTATTTTAACCACGAAATCCGCGACCTTAAGAAGAATAAAGATGGTAACTGGATCGTAAAAGTTAAAGATTTAGAAAGCGGCGACAAACGTAAACGTGTAGCTAAGTTTGTATTTATCGGTGCTGGTGGTGGCTCTTTACCGCTGTTGGAAAAATCTGATATTCCGGAAGGAAAAGGTTTTGGCGGTTTCCCTGTAAGCGGGCAATGGTTAAAATGTACCAATGAAGAAATTATTAAAAAACACCACGCTAAGGTATATGGAAAAGCTGCGGTTGGTGCACCACCAATGTCTGTTCCACACCTGGATACCAGAATGATTAACGGCAAACAGGCGCTGTTGTTTGGTCCTTACGCTGGTTTTTCTACTAAATTCCTTAAGAATGGTTCGTTCCTGGATTTACCAAAATCGATAAAATTTAATAATATCCGCCCAATGCTGTCGGCAGGCTTACATAACCTCGATTTAACAAAGTATTTGATTGAGCAGGTTAGGCAATCGCCAGAAGATAGATTAGAAGCATTAAAAGAATATTTACCCACTGCCGAACTTAAAGATTGGGAGCTGGAGTATGCCGGGCAGCGCGTTCAGGTGATTAAAAAAGATGAAAAACAAGGTGGTGTTTTAGAATTTGGTACAGAAGTGGTAAGCGCTGCTGATGGCTCCATTGCCGCCTTATTGGGTGCATCTCCTGGTGCTTCAACAGCAGTTTCTATTATGCTCGACCTGTTAAACCGTTGTTTTGCTGATGATTTGGCCACTGAAGAATGGCAAGCAAAAATTAAAGAGATGATCCCTACATATGGAAAATCACTTGCTCAGGATGCAGATCTTTGCAGAGAAACCAGAAACAGGACCTCAAAAGTGTTGAAAATCGAAAATACTGTGGTTGCTTAGGTTATAACAGTTATAAATTTTAGAGGGTCCTGATGTAAATCGGGACCTTTTTTGTTTTATGTGGAGGTTCTTTCTTTGCATCTTCGGTCTGTGTCTCCATAGATCAAAACCGGATAGATAATTGATCGTTTGCGCCATCAATCGTTCCGAAGGAAAATGTCAATTAAGTTATTTCGTGCGCTTGTCAGTCTGAGCGTAGTCGAAGACTTCGAGAGTTTGAACAATTAAAAAGATACCCTTCAACTACGCTACTATTGATATACTTGAATAGAATGATCGTCATTCCCGCGCAGGTGGGAATCTTAAAGCGCTTGCATTACGATTATTCATCGGCATTCTTCTCTTCAAAGGCATTCATGAGCACTACGTGGTTCCCAATCAAGTTGGGAATGACGATCCCTAGTAACTTAACATTTGCAAAAAAAATCAGTCATTTATATTGATTTTTATACAATAAATTAACCTCAGTGTTGTGACACCTTTTTTCGTTCCGTAGAAATGCTGGGTGTTTTGTTTACAGACCTTACCTCAATAAACCTGATGGGAATGGCAGCTCCCGATTGTTCATCGGGACTACAGTGTACAGCAGGACTACAGTAACCGATAGCAAACCAGACCTTGCTTTTCAAAAAAAATATGGCATATATTCTTACCATGCAAAAGAGGGTATCCAATTGCTCGAATACCCTCTTTTGTGAAAAATACTTTATGGTTAAGCCGCAATCACTTCTGCAACTTCATCAGCAGAAATATCGCTATGCGAAGCTTCTAATACGCAATCGCCATCTTTAATCAATAAAATCTGTGGCGACTGGTGTGCTACTTGAAATACTTCGGCAATCTGGTTGGAAATATCGCGGTAGCTAATTAAATCTAAAAAGTAAAGTTTTGTGCTTGCAGGAATGATGTCCCAATCAAATTCGAAATTCTTTTTAGCCATTAAACTAATTGAGCAACGTGTGCTGTGCTTAAAAATAAGACTAAAACCGCTTGCATTCTTGATCTCGTCAAGCTGTTCTATTGAAGTTAAGTTAACCCAAGTCATGATATTATAGTATTGTTTTACAGGACAACAATTACAGTTAAATAAAGTTCTGTAAATGACCTGAATATGAGATTACAAATGAGGTAGATTAATTTCTTCTGCGCTTTCCTTCTGGATAAGACCCATAAGCAGGGCAAAGCTTAGAAGAACAGGATTCTAAAATGGTAATGGTGCAAAACACCGCCAATAACAAGATGGCTACTTTTTTCATTTGATCTGATAATTTTTAAACTTCTAAGTTACAAATAATTATTAAAAGCGTATGGCTAAATTTGAGCAGAAAAATCAGCCATTTTAATCGCTGTAATTGCAGCCTCATCGCCTTTATTGCCGTGTTTGCCACCAGCACGATCTTGCGCCTGCTCTAAGTTATTGGTCGTTAAAACACCAAAAATAACTGGTTTACTGTACTTAATGCCAACGTTGGTTATCCCTTGCGCTACAGCATCACAAATAAAATCGAAATGTTTCGTGTCGCCTTGGATTACACAACCTAAGCAAATTACAGCATCTATATCTTTTCTTTTGCTCAATAAAATTTCTGCACCACCTGTTAATTCGAAACTTCCGGGTACAGGTAAAGAAATGATATTTTCTTCCGCAACGCCATTTGCTAACAGCGTTTTTAATGCGCCATTGTATAAAGCACCGGTAATTTCAGCATTCCACTCGGCTACAATAATTCCGAATTTATAGTTTGCACCGCTAGGAACAGTGGTATGAGAGAAATCGGATAGATTTTTTAATTGTGTTGACATGGGGCAAAGATAAGGTTATGCTGCGAATGTTAAAAACCTTAATGTTTGCTGCTTGTAACATTTAGTGCATTAATACTTAGATTCGTATAAGAATCAGATAAATATCAACTGCTTATGGAATTTAGCCGTTCAGGCCATCTATATTAAAAACGCAAGCTACCTATGAATATATCATTACGCCTCTCCGCCTTATTTTTTCTCTTCATTTTGCTGTCCTTACGTGTTTCTGCACAACAGAAATATACACTCAACGATTTTTACAGGGTCGATTCTATTGCCAACCAGGCCAAGCCAAAAGATGCGCTGGCTTTGGTCGAAAAAATAAATCAAGCGGCAAAGAAAGAGAACAATGCGCCATTGCTGATCAAATCAGTTATTTACCGGATGATGTTTCAAAGCTATTTGGAAGAAAATGCCTTTGATAAAATTTTGGTTGACCTGCGCACAGACATCAGCAATGCCAAACAACCCGAAAAAAGCATTTTACAGTCGCTTTTAGCCGAAATGTATTGGAATTATTTGCAACAAAACAGGTGGAAAATTGGATCGCGTACAGAAGTGCAGGGCGATATTGGCAATGATATTAAAACCTGGAGCATTAAAAAACTAAATGAGGAAACGATAAAATACTACCTGTTATCGTTGAAGGAAGCTAAAATTTTGCAACAAACTAAAGTTGATGTTTTGGATGCTGTTTTGGCGGGAGATAAAAATAACCGGAATTACAGGCCAACATTGTATGACCTACTTGCACACCGGGCCATCGATGTTTTTAGCAATACACAGATTAACCTTACACAATATGATGATGACTCAATTGATATGAGCAATGCTGCTTGGTTTGGCAACAGACAGGTTTTTTTGGCGATAGAACTCACCAATGATAGTACACTCTTTAAACCCCAAGCGTTGCAGTTGTTTAAAAACCTGATCAGATTTCATCAAAACAGCAATAACTTTTCGGCATTGGCCGATGTTGATTTAAAACGCTTAAAATTTATACAACAAAATTTCAGTGGCTATGATCAGGAATTGTACAATAACGCTTTGAGTAATTTAGCTGAACAAAGCACCCAAACAGAAGTTTATGCCGATATTTTATATGAACAGGCCCTTATGCATAAAAATGTGCAATTGCCTGTTGATACCAACAAACAAAATCTTTTAACAGCCGTTGCTTTAGCCAAAAAAGCTATTGAGGGTTATCCTAAAAGCATTGGTGCGCAAAATGCAGAAAATTTAATCAGGCAGATTAAAAGCAGCGAATTATCAATTAAAATAAAAAGATATATCCAGCCGGATAAACCCGCACAGTTGTATTTGTCATATAAAAATACAGATACAGTACATATTAGGCTGTTTAAAGCAACTGAACCTCAAAATGATTACGAACAGTTTAAAAATAAGAATGACTTTTTAGCTTTTTTTAATCAAAATAAAGTAATCAAAAAATGGTTTGTCATTGTGCCAAAAACCAGCGATTACCAAAGCCATACCTTAATTGATAAAATAGACGGTTTAGCTTTTGGTAATTATACTTTGATTGCCCAGACCGTTAACCACGAACAAAAAGATACGGTTTATAGCAATATTAATTTTAAGGTTACTGCAATGGCTGTAATCAACAGGCGGAATATTGAAAAACATGAATATTTTGTTAGCCAGCTTAGCAACGGTGCACCCTTAAAAAATGTTAAAATACAACAACAGCGATATGATTATAATAAGCGGAAATATATTAATGGCGACTTAATTACCACTAATGAA
Organism: Pedobacter sp. SG908; assembly: GCF_011759615.1. NCBI lineage: Bacteria > Pseudomonadati > Bacteroidota > Sphingobacteriia > Sphingobacteriales > Sphingobacteriaceae > Pedobacter > Pedobacter sp. SG908. Next base: position 517,172 of record NZ_JAAOYY010000003.1, on the reverse strand, counting down.
AATGGTTACGCAACTACAAATGAAACCGACGGGAATATGTCTTTTGCGGTGGCTACCTTCGGGAAAGATGAGTTGAAATTAAATATTAATAATTATAACACCTATCGGGATGACGAAGATAAAGAACGTGTAATTCTTTTTACTGATCGACCTATTTATCGGCCAGGACAAACCATTTACTATAAGGGTATATGCTTGCGATCGAAAGATGGTAAAAATAATATAGAAGTAAATAAAGCACTTGAGGTTTTTTTTAATGATGCTAACGGTAAGGAAGTAACTACGACCAATGTAACGAGCAATGATTTTGGTACTTTTCAAGGATCTTTCAGCATCCCGATCGGGAAATTAAATGGCCAGATGGAAATTGAAACCGATTATGGCAGCATTAATATACAGGTAGAAGAATATAAACGCCCCACCTTTGAAGTGCTTTTTGATAAACCTAATCAGCACTACAAGCTGAACGACAGCATTAAAGTACAAGGTAAAGCCAGTTCATTTTCAGGATACTCCGTAAATAATGCAAAAGTAAATTATAAAGTTTTCCGCAGGGCGATGTACGATTACCGCTTAACCTACACGCAGCGTAGTGCTATTTATGGTTCAAATATATATAGCGAAAGAAAACAGATTGCCATTGGCAAAACAAATACCAAACCAGGTGGCAAATTTGATATTACCTTTTTTGCAAAGGCCACCAATACCAAACAGAATTATAGCTACGAAATTGAAACTGAGGTAACAGATTTAAATGGCGAAACCCGAACGAAAACCACAGCTATAAATGTAGGGCTAAAAGATATCAATCTTAATATCAGTGCCGAACAGGTTATTTATGTAAGCAACAAAACCGATAGTATCCCGTTCTGGGTAACCAATTTAAACAACGAACCCATTAAAGCGAATGTTAAGGCAGAATGGAGTTTGTTGCAGGCACCATCCAGGTTAATGAACAAGAGTCCGTTTTATGCCGAAAACTATGCATTAAGTAAAGAGGAGTTTATTAAGTGTTTTCCTGATGAGGATTATAACAACGAACTCGAAGTAGCCAAATGGCCAATAAAATCGGTAGAATTAAAACAAAGCCCGACGGCTAAAAATGGTCGGGGGAGTTTAACCTTCAATCAAAAAAATCTAAAACCTGGTTATTATAAAATCAATTTAATAGCCATAAACGAGCAGAACGATACCATTAAAGTAGATAAGTATTTAGTTATCTATAATGAAGAGCCTGCAACGATACAATCTAATATCGAATGGATTGCTCCTGAAGTAAGCGTAATTAAACCGACTGAAAGTGCTGTTTTCCGCTTGGCTGGCTTAGCTGATAACAGCAGGGCTTATTATGAAGTTTATTATCGTGATAGTATAGCCGAAAAGGTATGGCTTAACCTATCGCCAAAACAAAGTTTTGTTAAAATTAAGCCGAAAGGTAATTACGAGGATGGTTTTGCCGTACAGTTTACCATGGTACATCAAGGTATGGTTTACAGTTCTATGCAACAGGTTAAAATTATAGACCCGAAAAAAGAGTTAGATATCAGGTTTTTAACCTTTAGAAATAAACTTCAACCCGGTGAAAAAGAAAGCTGGAAGCTACAGATCAGTAATAAAAATGGCGAAAAGCAGATGGCCGAAATGGTGGCTACGCTCTACGACGCAAGTTTGGATGACCTGAAAAGAATGGATTGGAATACGCAGTTGCCAACTGGCTTTAACTATTATTTTTATACTTGGAACTTCAATGTAAATGATGTCGCGAACGCAGGTTATTTATGGTTTTTAAGGTCTGAAAATAATTACGGCACAATTACACGTGGTTACGAAAACCTTAATTTATTCGGTTACAATTATTACGGCGGTTACAACAATGGTTACCGTAATTATATGAACAATTTACAAAGGCCTAAAAGAAGGGGTTTAGCTCCCGAAGCTGTAAAAAAACTGGCTGAATTGGAAAAAGGCAAATTAATTTATGGCGTGATATTCGATGAGCATGGCGATGTATTGCCCGGTGTACAGGTGAAATCTGGCAAAACAGTAACAACCACTAATGTTTTTGGTATTTACACCATTGATGCTAAAGTAGGGGAGACACTGAATTTCGCTTTTATAGGGTATACGAGATCTGCTGTAAAAATTGGCAATAAAAAACGGGTCGATGTAATATTGAAGGAAGATGGGAATGCTTTAAATGAAGTAGTGGTTGTTGGCTATGGGGCGCAGAAAAAGGAGATGACAAGTGCAGCGATACAGATCAGAGGTTCTGCTACCTTGCAAGGGAGGGTGGCGGGTGTGGCTACAGATAAAAATCGCGCAATTGAAGATTTAATCCCAAGTGCTGGGGCATCAATTGATCAGAAAGATCCAACACTACGCCAGGAAGTGGAAGCACTTAAATATAAAAAAACTGACATCACAGCACGTACCAACTTTAACGAACTCGCATTTTTCTATCCGCAATTGTTAACCGATGCCAAAGGCGAAATCAAGATCGAGTTTACCATCCCGCAAAGTTTAACCCGCTATAAAATGATGGGGTTTGCGCACACCAAAGATTTAAAAACGGCTTCGATCACCAACGAATTGGTTACCCAGAAACAATTGGCCATTGCCATTAATGCCCCACGTTTTTTCCGCGAAGGGGACACCATTTTATTAAGCGCCAAACTAAATAACCTGGCGGGCAAAAAACTCATCGGTAATGCCATTTTAGAGCTTACAGATGCCTTAACAGCAAAACCGATCCAGATTTTTGGAACAAACGAAAAAACCGAAAAAACTTTTGAAGTTGATGATGCAGGCAATACGGTTTTAAAATGGACATTAATTATCCCATCAGGCATTAATGCCATTACCTACAAAGTTTTGGCCCAAAGTGGCAAGTTTAGCGATGGTGAAGAAAATACCATTCCTGTTTTGGCAAATGCCATGTTGGTTACCGAAAGTATGCCGATAAACGTGCGTGGTAATACTAGTAAAACTTTTGATTTTGAGAAGCTGGAGAAATCAGGAGCTTCAAAAACCTTGCGCAACCAAAGTTTGACTTTCGAGTTTACCTCAAATCCTATCTGGTATGCTGTGCAGGCATTACCTTACTTGATGGAATATCCTTATGAGTGTGCTGAACAAACTTTTAGCCGATTTTATGCCAATAGTTTTGCAACAGGTATTATTAATTCCTCGCCAAAAATTAAAACCGTTTTCGAACAATGGCAAAACACCAATAATGGCGAGGCCCTGTTATCTAACCTGGAGAAAAACCAGGAGCTCAAATCAATCTTGTTAGAAGAAACACCTTGGGTGCGTAATGCCGATAATGAAAACGAGCGTAAAAAACGTTTAGCCATACTTTTCGATTTAAATAGAATGACTTATGAGTTGAAAAACAATTTCGAAAAGTTAGAGAAAATGCAATTTAATAATGGTGCCTTTCCGTGGTTTAATGGTATGCAAGAAGATCGGTACATTACACAGCACATTGTTTTAGGAATGGGCCAGTTAAAAAAACTAAAACTGATTGACGAAAAAGCTTATCCTAGTTTTAATGTAATGCTTAATAAAGCCATTATTTATTTAGATGCACAGCTGGTTAAAGATTACAAGGAGGAAGTGAAAGGAAAACGTTTTGCCTATTTGCCTTTGCATTATCTATTCGCCAGAAGCTACACCAATCAAAAAAATAACAATGCAGATTTTTTAAAGGCCAAAGATTTCTATCTGAAAAAATTAATAGCGAGCTGGAAAACCTTTGATACTTACCAGTTGGCACAAACCGCCTTGGTTTTAAATAGAAACGGCAATGAGGTAGAAGCCAAAAAAATCATTACGTTATTAAATCAAACGGCTCAGCAAAATGATGAACTGGGTATGTACTGGGCTACAAATAAAGCTGGCTGGTGGTGGTACCAAAGTCCGATAGAAACACAGGCTTTATTAATAGAGGCTTTCGACGAAGTAACTAATGATGCCAAATCGGTGGAGGAAATGAAAATCTGGTTGCTCAAAAACAAACAGACTAACGATTGGAAAACAACCAAAGCCACCACAGCGGCGTGTTATGCATTGCTAATGAAAGGTACTAACCTTCTGGCAGAGCGCAATGAGCCCGAAATAACTATTGGCGGTCAAAAAATAGCAGATCTGCAACAGCCTAATGCCTTAAAAGAAGCCGGAACGGGTTATCAAAAATTAACTATTGCAGCGGCTAATGTAAAACCAGAAATGGGGAAAGTACAGGTTAAAAACAACAACCAAACCGTAGCCTGGGGCGCAATGTACTGGCAATATTTTGAGCAACTGGATAAAATTACGATGGCCAACACCGGTGTTAAAATCAACAAACAATTATTTGTCCAAAAAGCTAGCGCAAAAGGCGATGTTTTGACTCCACTTACGGCAACCAATATTTTGGCCCCTGGCGATTTATTGAAAGTGCGTATTGAAATTTATTGCGATCGGGATATGGAATATATTCATTTGAAGGATATGCGTTCATCGGGTTTTGAACCTGTAAATGTGATCTCTCGGTATAAATATCAGGATGGTTTAGGTTATTACGAAAGTACAAAAGATGCTTCAACCAATTTCTTTATCAGTTATATGCCAAAGGGAACCTACGTTTTTGAATATCCTTTGCGCGTTACGCATGCCGGAAACTTTTCGAATGGAATTACCTCTTTGCAAAGCATGTACGCACCTGAGTTTACCACACACTCAGCAGGGATAAGGGTAAATGTAAAACCTTAATATGTTGAACGTGGCCCTGACCTGTAGCGAAGCGGAAAGCTACGGTGTAAACCGAGTTTTAAGCGAGCTCACCGAAGGTAATTTATTTCAGGGTCTAATTAACGAAGCATAAACCTCGCAGGTTTAACTCGTTACTTAACTTATTTTTAAAGGTCTCGTTGAGGGCTAAAGCCATTTTAAAACCTGCAAGGTTTAAACTGCATTAAGTAAGTTTAATATTGGTATAGGTTGCACCTATAGGAATGATTTTTTCTCCAATCCAAACCTGGCTGCGGTCAAATTTGGATATTTTATTTTTAGCTACAATAAAAGCCCGGTGACAGCGGATGAAATCTGCTTTTGGCAACAGTTCAGCCAAATCGTTAATGGTAATCCTTGAGCTTAAAAGTTTATCTTTTAGTTGTATCTGGGTGTAGTTGCCTGAGGCTTCTATGTACAGGATTTCATCCAACTCCACCTTAATTTGCTCGTAACCGTCCTTTACGAAAATATATTCTGTTTTTGTTTCTAGCTTCTGGTTACGCAGGTTAAAGAGCTCCTGCGCTTTATTACAGGCTTTTAAGAAACGAGAAAGTGAAAAGGGTTTTAGCAGATAATCAACCGCATCAAGTTCGAAACTTTGTACGGCATGTTCGGTATAAGCCGTGGTAAAAATAACCATTGGTGGCTTGCTCAGGCTCTTTAAAAAATCAATCCCACTGATATCAGGCATTTTGATATCCAGAAAAATTAAATCAACCTTGTTGTGCTGAAGATAAGTGATGGCCGCAAAAGCATCTGTAAAAGTTTGCTGCAATTCTACAAACGGAACTTTTGAGGCATGCGATGTTATAATATCAAGTGCAATCGGTTCATCATCTATAGCAATGGCAATCATTTTTTATTTTGTTCTTTAAGGCAATATAGCAATAAGACTAATCCAACTGCAAAGTTAAATGAACAAAAAACTCATTGGCACTTTCGCGGATAATTAATTCGTGTTTTCCATAATAAAGTAATGATAAACGTTGTTTAACATTTTCAAGTCCGATGCCACTTTTTAATTTCTCGGGATCATTATCCGCCTTAATGTAAATGCTATTGCTCACATCAAAGTATAAAGTTTTTTCTTTGGTTTGTAAGGTGATTTTAATGTACGAGGGCTGTTGCAGGCTAATCCCATGTTTAAATGCATTTTCAATAAATGGAATCAATAACATTGGTGTAATCTGAAGGTTATTTAACTGTTCTTCAATATGTGTATCAATCCTGATATCCGCAGAGCGTGAGGTACGTAGCTTTTGTAAATCAATATAGTTGTTCAGGTATTCTACCTCGCGGGTTAACGAAATTTTATCCTGGGTATTTTCGTGGAGCATAAAACGCATCATATCGCCCAGTTTTTGAATACCCTCGCCAGTCCTTTCTGCATTTTCCTGTAAAGCTGTCCCGAATAAGGTATTTAATGCATTGAACAAGAAGTGTGGATTGATCTGCGATTTTAAGAAATTTAGGTTTGCATCCGATTTGCCCAACTCCGTTTTAAGCATCTGAATTTCGCTCTGTTTTTCAAATTTATGTTTGTAAATATACCATGCAGATGGCGTAGTAATGCAGATTAAGCATATTGCGTTTAAAATTAAGGTAATCGGCACCACTTCGCCATTTCGCATAAAAGGGATAAGCACCATCAACAGCAGTAGTGAAATGATAATAGTTAAACCTACATTTCCCCAAAAATACCGGCCAAAACCTTTAAAATTCTTTCTGAGATTTGGAATGACGTAATAAATAGCACAAAAAGCAAAGAAAATATTTACAGGCGGTACAATTAGCCAAATGACCAGTATTTCGTGATCGATCTTTAAAGAAAGTATCGCTGCAAATACCATGAGAGAAATCAACCAGATTTTAATTGAGACAAAAACTTCTGGAATGATGTTGTTATTGTAATGTTTTAAAAATGGAATTCTTTTTAGCAGTTCTAATCCTCGCTCATTAAAGTAGGCATAAGCATTAAAGAGTAGATAGAGGAAGAAAATATAGGTAAATGCCTCACCAAAAAAGACACCGTACGCGTTATCGATGTTGTCATATTCTAACAGTCGGTAAGCTTGGGAATACGTGTTAAAAACCATCCACGCAACAACAGAAAATGATGTAACTAAAATGGTAAGAATGATATTAAGTGCGATATTTTTTTTATTGGCCAGTTGAGGCATGAAGCAAAAATTGAACAATAAAAAACTGATATACAAAATGCTGATCTTAAATAGTTCGGGGATAAAGTAATTTGCCATTACACTATAGTCAATTTGGCTTTCTTCAAAACGATAAGAACTGCCCCTGCTATAAACTGTAGATGAACAAATGCTGATCAATGCCAGGATATATAATGTTGTAGAAATCCAAAACTCAAGCTGGTTGATGCTTTTGGTTTTTATTGTAGATGGGGTACCTGATAGAATTACCATTTGATTTAGTTTATGCTACAATTTTACAAAGCGTATCGGCATCAATATTTAAAATGTGACCGATGGGCCTAAAAATGTGATGAATGAATGGGATTTTTAGGATTATTTGATTTTAGGATCGGGTTTATAGTTGGTTGTGCAGTCAGATGTTACCATCTGACTGGCAACTAAATTGATATCCAAAAGATAATTACGATTAGTGTCAGATAGAAATATCTGACACCACATCCACCACAATAAAACAAGGATCTTCAAAATATTAAGTATAAAGCTAAACAGTTTATTAACTTTGCTTTTGCATTCAATCACTCATCCAAAATTCAATAATTTATATGACCGTTTACGGAATTCCAAATTGCAATACAGTTAAAAAATCGCTCGATTGGTTAAAAACACATCAGGTTGATTTTGAATTTCACGATTTCAAGAAAAAAGGCATTACAACTGAAAAATTAAATGAATGGTGTAATACCTTCGGCTGGGAAACGGTATTAAACCGCAAAGGTTTAACCTGGAAAAAACTCACTAAAGAAGAGCAGGCTAAAATTGATAACCAAGATTTGGCAATAGCTTATTTAAAAGAAAATACCAGCGCAATAAAACGTCCGATTATTGAGCAAAACAACAAAGCCATATTAATTGGATTTGATGATGACAATTATTTAAAAACACTAGGCTAATTCAATTGTTCTAATGTTAAAGTTTGTTAAATGCAGCTTTTAAATGTCGAACTAAGTTACTTTTGAGTATGTACAAACTGATCATTTTTCTATTGCTTGCCCTGCCTATTGGCGTTTTTGCACAAACGGTAACTACAGGTACAGTTTTCGATTATTCGAAAAAAACGCTTTCTCTTCCTGGTGTTAGTATCAGAAACCTGAACAGTAAAAAATCAACCAGTACAAATAAAGAAGGAAAGTATACCATTGGTGCCAATATTGGCGATCTGATAGAGTTTTCTGCCGTTGGTTATCATACCGATACACTTTACTTAACCAACCTGTTAAATAGAACGATATATCTTCCGGTTAAAACAAATAATTTAAAAGATGTAGATATTACGGCAGTGCGGATGAATAGTCAGATTACAGACGCAAAAGATCCATTGGCCGAAAAATATACGCTATTAAGTACCGGAGGAAACTTAAACCGTAAACGTATGACCGATAAGGTTGGAGGCTTAAACCTAAATCTTGGCTATGGCAAATATAGAAGACAACAGCGAAAAGAAGCCGATATAGAGGAAAAGGAAATGTATCTCCAGGAAATTGACGAGAACTTTACCGCAAAGGCCATAACAGATATGACCAAGTTAGAGGGAGAAGAGCTGAAAAACTTCATGATTATTTATCGCCCTTCGGTTGAGACAGTAAAAGCAGAAAGGCCGTACCGTTATGCTTATTATATCTCTCGAGCCTTTGTGGCGTGGAAAAAGTTAACGCCACAAGAAAGAAAACTACAGGATTTACCCAAGTTAAAAGCAAATTAATACACGATATTACTATAGGTATTACTATAGGTAGCAATTTACCGTTATTGGTAACATTATAACCACATATAAATCTATATGTGGTTATTTTTTATATTTACCGTCAGATTATACCTTATTATTATCATGAAATTGACTAAACTAATAACTTTTTGTTTGGTTTGTTGCGTTTTTGCCTTTTCTGCATCGGCTCAACAAGCTACAACACCCGCGCCAGCTAGCAATTATAACCCTGCTGAAGCCTTTGGACCACTATTTTATACACAAAACGGGAATGAATTCCGCTCTGCAATTGGTGCACCCGGGCCAAAATATTGGCAAAATCGCGTTGATTATAACATTACAGCTAACCTCGATGAAACAAAAAACATGGTCACGGGTACCGTTACCATTACTTACAAAAATAATAGCCCTGATAAATTGCCCTATTTATGGCTGCAGTTAGACCAGAATACTTTTAAAGAAACTTCACGTGGCTATGCCATTACGCCAGCACGTAGCCGTTATGGTGCACAAGGTGAAAAATTTGATGGTGGCTATAAAATCCAGAACATCAGTGTATCACAAAAAGCTGCTGCCGTAAAATTTACTTCTTTGGTAGAAGATACGCGCATGCAGATCCGTTTAGACCAACCAATGGCAGCTAATGGTGATATTGTAACTGTTAAAATGGATTATTCTTTTATTATACCAAAAGAGGGATCGGACAGAACAGGGCATTTAACCACAAAAAATGGCGAAATTTTTGCCGTGGCACAGTGGTTTCCGCGAATGTGTGTGTATGATGATGTGATCGGGTGGAATACCTTGCCTTATTGGGGCGGTGGTGAGTTTTATTGTGAGTATGGCGATATTAACTTTGCCATCACCGTGCCAGCGAGTCATATTGTAATGGGCTCAGGCGAGTTGTTAAACCCTGCCGAAGTTTTTACACCAGAACAATTAAAAAGGTGGAATGACGCTAAGCTTAGCGATGCTACCGTTCACATCCGTACAGAAGAGGAGGTAACAGATCCAAAATCCCGTCCGGCGAAAGATAAATTAACCTGGAGGTTTAAAATCTTAAATGCACGTGATGCCGCCTGGGCTTCGTCAAAATCTTTTGTGTTAGATGCGGCAAAAATTAATCTGCCAAGCGGTAAAAAATCTTTGGCGGTTTCTGCACAACCTGTAGAAAGTAACGGTGTTGATGCATATGGCCGCGGTGTAGAATATGTAAAATCTACCATCGAGCACTATTCAACCAAATGGTTCGAATATCCATATCCTATGGCGGTTAATGTAGCAACCAATGTTGGCGGTATGGAATATCCTGGTATTGTATTTTGTGGTTGGAAAGCTAAAAAAGCAAGCGCGTGGGGCGTAATCGATCATGAATTTGGTCATACCTGGTTCCCGATGATTGTAGGCTCTAACGAGCGTAAATATGGTTGGATGGATGAGGGCTTTAATACCTTTATCAACGGTATTTCTAAAAGTAGTTTTAATAAAGGCGAATACGCTGGGGCTCCGACTGATTTAAACAGAATTGGTAAAACTGTTATTGGTAACCCGATTTTCGAAAACATTATGCTAATGCCTGATGGAATGGCCGAGCGTAATATTGGGGTTAACCTGTACAGCAAACCAGGTTGGGGCTTAGATCTTTTAAGAAACCAGATTTTAGGTGAAGACCGTTTTGATTATGCTTTCCGTCAATACATTAAAAACTGGGCATTTAAACATCCAACACCATTTGATTTCTTCCGTTCAATGGAGAATGGTGCAGGCGAAGATTTAGCCTGGTTCTGGAGGAGCTGGTGGTTAAACAACTGGAAAATGGACCAAGGTATTGCTGGTGTTGAGGCCGTTAAGCAAGACGATAAATTGGTGGGTTACACGATTAAAGTTGTAAACCTAGAGAAAATGCCAATGCCAATTATCCTGCAGATTAAAACCAAAAGCGGTAAAACAGATATCGTAAAAGTCCCGGTTGATGTTTGGATGAAAAACACGAGTTGGCTGGTGCGTTACCCAACAACTGAAGAAATTGAATCAGTTACTTTAGATCCTAATAAAGTATTACCAGATTCGAATACGGATAACAATACCTGGACAGCCTCAGGTAATTAATTTAACCTGAATAATTAATTATAGCCTCCTGATTTTAAAAGATCAGGAGGCTTTTTATTGCAAAGAACCGACGGTTTACGGAAAACTATCGGATAATTTAGCGGGTATAAATTACAGATATGGAAAAGACCACTTTAGAAATTACCAATCCCGCTGGTATATACGATCCCCGTCAACATGGATATTCTCATGTAGCTTCCGTTTCAGCAGAAAGACAGCTGGTGTTTATTGCAGGGCAGGGCGGTAGCAGAACAGATGGTATATTGAGCGATGATTTTAGAACACAGGTAAGCATAGTTTTCGAAAATATTGCTTTAGCTTTAAGAAGCAAAAATTTAACCATGGCCAATATTGCAAAACTTACCACATTGGTAGTAGATTACGATGAAGTGAAACACCAGATTTTAATAGAAGAATCGACCAGGATTTGGCCTGACCTTAATTTTCCGGTAAATACGCTTATTCCCGTACAAAGGTTGGCCTTAAATGGCATGCTGATCGAAATTGATGCTACGGCTGTTGGTTAATTTATAAACCCGGTTACAATTATTGTTAAACTGGTGTTGTTTTGGAAATTAAGGGTTCTGCGTTCTTGGCGGTTTTCAGTCCCGCTTTCCGTTCAAAGTCCTCGCTGCACTGCGGGCTTCCACTTCAATCCGGGTTTAGAAACATCAGTCCGATACTTTAAGCAGATCGTGCATCCTAAACCAGACAATAGCGGGCATGAAGTGCAAGGGAATAAAGCGGATGGCAGTGCTGCACTTGCCCAGAACCATTGTACGTTTGTTTCCAATAAAAATACAAATATGATTAATTTGGTGTTACTAAAGCATAAGGTAATATTCCGAATATTTTAAAACTTTAAATTAAAAATTAACATCAATAATAATCGAAAATTTAAGCGGATGGAAAAAGGAGAACGCAAAAACGTTTACAAAGTTTACAACAAGATAGGCCGCTGGTTTGCCGAAAACCGTTATGCCGATTCGGTAGAAAAAGCATATTTAAACGATATCCTCCTACACTTTCCACAGGATGCAAAGATTTTGGACCTAGGCTGCGGGGATGGGAAACCCATATTGGAATATTTTATCAACCAGGGGATAAATGTTTTAGGAATTGATGCCAGCGAGCAAATGATCGAGCTGGCAAAAATCAATTTCCCATCTACCAGGTTTATGTTAAAAGATATGCGTGAACTTGATCTCGGCGAAAAATTTGATGCGATTATTGCATGGCATAGTTTTTTTCATCTCCCTGCCGATGATCAGCCGAACATGTTTGATATTTTTAAACGGCACCTTAAACCGAGCGGTATTTTACTGTTTACATCTGGAACAGAAAGGGGAGAGGTGTGGGGCATGAATGGTGGCGAGAACCTTTTTCATGCTTCTTTAGCTACTGCTGAATATCAAGCTTTACTGCAGTCAAACCAATTTGAAGTGCTTAGGCACAAAATAAATGATCCCGATTGCGGTGGTGCAAATGTTTGGATGGCACAATATAAACCCCGATAATTTTGCCTTAACTTTACCCCATGGCCGAACAGCAAAAAAACAATCCATTACATGGTATTACCTTAGAGAAAATGGTAACCGATCTGCAGGTGCACTATGGTTGGGAAAAACTTGGAACACTGATCAGGATCGATTGTTTTAACAATAACCAGAGCATTAAATCCAGTTTAAAATTCTTAAGGAGAATGCCCTGGGCCCGTAAAAAGGTAGAAGAATTATATCTGGATACTTTTGTGTAAATGATTGAATTTTAAATGATTGAATTTTAAATGATTGAATGATAGAATGGGTGAATGTTGCTTACTCAATCGTTCAAAATTTCCGCCTTCAAAACTATTGCCTGCAACCTTTTCTTTAAAACCGTCGTCATCTTGTTCTAAACCTTATCGTATGAAAAATATTTTCTACTGTTTTTTGCTGATTACTGTAATGAGTGGCTGCTCTTTGAGCATGCATTATTTAAAAAAAGGAAAAATAGCTGTTCCTCAGAAGGAAAGTTACCTAGTAAGCTATCGGGCCTTATTGGATGAAAACACAACAGCAAAGATTTCTTATATTGATGAAAATGGAAAGCGGCAAAAATTAAAAGGTATTAAAGGGAAATGGGAAAGGGTACTTACATTAAAACCAGGAAGTAACGGTCATGTAAAAATTACGGCCAAAGGTGATAAAGCCAGGGGTGAATTTAAAGTTTTAGTGGATGGAAAGGTAATCAGTGAACAAATTCTGACCAATAAAAAAATATTGTATGGTCTTGATTTCTATTTGCCTTAAATAAAAGGTATATTTCTTAGCATTAAAAAGAGTGCAAAAATTAAATGGCCATGTGAGAATTATTCACTAAATCTTCATCTTGATTTTCGAGATTTAATAAAAAAATAACAAGGTTTATTCATTATTAATCAACTTGAAAAATGAAAGCAATTAAAGTTTTGAGCATCGCTTTATTGGCCATGTTTACCTTCGCAACGGTTAATGCACAAACTGCAGCACCTGTAAAACCGACTACAGAAAAATCACAGACTAAAAAAAGTCATAAAAAACATCATCATAAAACACACACAAAAAAAGTAACCAAAGTTTAACAATAAAAAAGTCTTTCAATTTGAAAGACTTTTTTGTTTTAACCAGCTAAAAAAATAATTTTTTACTGTCACATTTTAATATTTCTGGTGTCTTATAGCTAAAAGCCTTACAGAAAAGGCTAACAAACCAAACAAAAAAATCAAAACCTTAGCTATGAAAACCTATTTATTGATGTTGTTGTGCCTGTTATCTACGAAATCTTTCGCACAACAGAGTGGTAGCATTAATGGAAAAATTATTGATGGAAAAACTAACCAACCAATCGAATATGTGGGTATCGTTCTGTCAAGCAGGGCCGATACAACCAAAAAAGTAGGTGTAGTAACCAACAGAGCCGGAGAATTTTCCTTTAATACAGTGATTACCGGTGATTATAAAATCAGCATTTCTGCAATGGGTTATAATTCCATTACTAAAAACATAAGCGTAAACGGAAAAAGTATTGCACTGGGAATATTAAAAATGCATGAAGATGCCATAGTTCTTAAAGATGTTGCGGTGAGTGGCCGATATGCTACGGCAACAGTTAAAAAAGATACAATAGAATTTAATGCCGATGCGTATAAAACCAGGCCAAATGCTGCGGTAGAAGATCTTTTGAAAAAACTCCCTGGTGTAACAGTTGATAAGGATGGGAGTATTTTGGTGCAGGGGCAAAAAGTTACCCGATTAACGGTTGATGGTAAAGACTTTTTTGGTACTGACCCCAAAACTGCAACCAAAAACCTACCGGCCGATGCCATAGCAAAAGTGCAATTGATTGATAGTAAAACACAAGAAGCCAAAGCAACCGGAATAGACGATGGGCAGCGCGAAAAGGTGTTAAATCTAACCATTAAAGAAGATAAGAAAAAAGGTTGGTTCGGAAATGCCAACCTTGCTGGTGGTACTACCGATAAATACGGAAGTTATTTAAGCGCCAATCATTTTAATAAAAACCTTCAATTTGCTATTTTGGGTATGAGCAACAATACCAACGATGCCAGTTTTGGTTACGATGACCTGAGCAGTTTTAGTGGTGGCAATATTGGAAATATTTTTGCCCCACCTGCCGGAGGAAGTTTCTCTATCAATAACAATAACGGCAAAGTAACGGTTGGAGGAAGTGGTGTTTTTGATAACAATGCCATTGGATTGTATACCACCCATAGTGGAGGCGTAAACTACAGTAATTCGTGGGGTAAGAACAATAAGATGGCCCTTAGCGGAAGTTATTTTACTTATTTCTCTTCTGGCTTAGGTAACAAATTATCAAATATCCAGGATTTAAGCTCTGGAGATATTCTGCGTACTTTAGATAATACAGATCGGAACAGTAATAATCAGGCACATCGTTTTAACTTTAAGGCAGAATATCATCCCGATTCGTTAACCGATATTGTGCTGCGGCCGAACGTGATCTTGAATAATACGACAAACATCAATAATCGCTTTTTCCGTTCTGATTTTGATGCTACCGGAAAGGCTAATGATGGAAGCCAGTACTATAAACAGCATAATTTTACGCCCGCTCTATTTGGAGAGTTTACCGTACTGAGAAGGTTGCCAAATAAGAAAGGTTCGGTTTCGCTGCGTTTAAATGGTACACAGAATACATATAATTCCGATTGGCTAAATCAATCTTTGCTTAATCAGTATGCAAATGGAGGTACTACTGCAACCAATATCAATCAACAGGCGAATCAGGAAAATGCTTCAAAAACCTATACCATTAATGGGAATTATGCAAGACCTTTAAATCAAAAATGGAGCGCAAATGTGGCTTATGGTTTTACACGCAGTATTGTAGATGCACAGCAGCTTACTTTCGATTATAACCCAACTACAGATCGTTACGAAACCATTGTTCCTTCATTAACCAATACTTTCGATAACCGCAATAGTCTGCAAACCGTAGGGTTGGGTTTCATCTATACAGGCAAAGACTGGACTTATAATTTTGGATTAAACGGACAGCAAAGTTTATTAAATGCAAACGTATTTAATAACATTGGGGTCAACATGGGCAACATCGAAAAATCGTATTATAATTTATTGCCACGCTTAACGGTAAATTTTAAGAATAAAGCCAACCAAACAATTGCTATAAATTACAGAGCGAGTGTTAACCTACCATCGGTAACCGATTTACAGCCTGTGCAGAACAATACCAATCCGTTATATCAAAGAGCTGGAAACCCTGATCTCGAAGCCAGAAAAAATCACCGTCTCTCGGTAAACTTTAATACCTTCAGCCCTGATAATAACCGCTATTGGAACGGCTATTTCTTGTATAATTTATCTTTTGATGATATCGGCAACGATATTACCTACAACAACGGGGTTCAAACGGTTAAACCCATTAATGTAAACGGCAATTATTATCTGCGTGCCGGAACATTTTTCGGTATGCCATCCAAACTTAAGGGCTTAAGGATGAACTATGGAATGAACTTTTTTACCGAACATAGAACAAATTTTATCAGCAGTTCTAAAAACATTACCAATAGGTTTGAAATCGGACCAAATATTAACTGGAGTTATGATATTGATGATAAATTTAATGCTGGTATTTATGCTTACCTAGCCTATACCAAAGTAAATAACACAGCCGAAGCAGCCATTGATAATAAATATTTCAGCCTGGAGAATACGCTTAACCTGAGCTACGAGTTTATTAAAGATTTAAGGGTAGAGGCTGATCTGAACCATGTTGGCTCAGCAGGCCGTGCCGATGGGTTCAACAATAATTACTTTTTGCTAAATGCCGGGATAAATAAATTTTTAATGAAACGCAGGGTAACTTTAAGTTTGAAAGGTTTTGATATTTTGAACCAAAATACGAGTATAGATAGGATTGTAAACAGTAGCCGGATTGAGGATGTACGATACAATAACATTACCAGGTATTTTTATTTATCTTTAAATTATAAATTGACCAAAGTAGGGGCAAACAACGAAAGAAATAATCCACGTAATACGGTGAATTAGTTTTTCCAGTTATTTTAAGCCTTTAACATTTCTATCAGAAGAGAATGTTAAAGGCTTTTTATGTTTAAAATAAATAAGTTCTAAATGTAAATTTAGTGCATATATCTTCATCCTTAATTAATTATTGCCAAGCATAAGCATTGGTTCAGATTTTTGTAAAAAGTATAACATTTATTCCCCAAAGTGGATTGTTAAGGTTTTTTATTTCTCTAGGCTTAAAAATCTTAACGCAAACGTTTGTTAGTTTTTTTATCCTTAGGTGATCATCTATTTTCTTAGACAGATTTCTTTAATTATTGATTCGAAAAAACAGTTTCAATAATATTAAGTGGGTGTTCTTTTAATAAGTTTCTATTGCCATCCGGCAAGAGGTATAAAATTGGTCAATTTCTTTATTTATAATCAAACGTTTGCGTGGTGTTTGAAGATTTTGCATGCTTCGAATCGCTTAAATTAGGTTTGGAAAGAGAAAATATGGGGTTTACCAGCCTCTACACGAACTTCTTTTTCAGCAAGCGAGCAAAAAACATACTGAAATTCCTATGTATTTAAAAAAGATAGTTAGCCTATGATTTAAAAAAACAAATCTGAATTATCTCGCAACAACCTATCTACTAACTTAAAAACAACAATAACATGAAGATTAAATCTTTACTGATTTTTGGTGCAGTTGGCTTATTATGGCTTAATGAAAGTAAAGCCTCTGCCGATCTAAACCATCACGCAAACCTTAATCCCGAGGAAATGGGGGCTAATCATTTTGCTGATATTACCATCAAAGGGAAAATAACCGATAAATCTGGTCCAGTTCCTGGAGTAACCATCACTTTAAAATCAAATCCAAGCATCGGCACCTCTACTGATGGATCTGGTAATTTTGCAATCACTGTGCCTGCTGATGGCATTTTAATCATTAAATCTGTAGGTTTTAAAACACAGGAAATTCCTGTTCAGGGCAAAACTACAATCAACATTAGCCTCGAGGAAGAAAATAACAACCTGAGCGACGTAGTGGTGGTTGGTTATTCGTCAAAAAAGCAAGGAGAATTATCGAGTTCTGTTTCGGTAATTTCTGCCGAAAAGTTAAAGGGGGTAGCATCTAACGATGTAATTTCCATGATTCAGGGTAAAGCTCCTGGTGTTGTGGTTTCTTCTGGCAGTGGAGATCCAACTTCTGCTCCTAAAATGACAATAAGGGGTATAGGAAGTATTAATGGTGGAACAGCGCCGTTGTTAGTGGTAGATGGAAATATTCTTGGGGCTTACGGTACCGAAGGTGCTACTTATAGTCCAAATGATGTAGAATCTGTTACCATTTTAAAAGATGCTGCGGCTACGGGCTTATATGGCTCACGCGCAGGTAGTGGAGTTATCATCGTGACCACTAAAACGGGTAAAGCGGGAGAGGCAAAAATAGAATTCAGTTCAACAGTAGGTTTTAACTCACCTTCTACTGGTCATTTCAAATTGATGAACAGTCAGCAATTGTATGATTATCAAAAAACATTTTCAAATCCAGATCCATCTGTTTTAAAAAATGATACCAATTGGTGGGATTTGGCTACCCAAAACGGAATGACGCAGAATTATACCCTGTCTGCATCAGGAGGTACAGAAAAAACAAGGTACTATATCGCCGGTAACTTTTATAGAGAACAGGGTACAGTAATCAATAACGATAAAAATGCCTATAACTTAAGGGCGAATTTAAGTAGCCAGTTAACCAAAAAACTTAAATTGAGTTTATTGTTAAACGGTGTATTTACCAGAAATAACTATGCTAACAGCAATACACTTGGAGATGGTTATTTAAATCTCCCTTTCGACCCTGCATACAATGCAGATGGAACCCCTGTTGATCCGCGGATTACACCAACCTGGAAAGGCCGCGATGTAGAAAATTTTCTTCATTCTACGCAGTATAATCTTTCTTATCAAAGAAGCTTAAATTTAAGTGCCGATGTAAATTTAGATTACAACATTGTAAAGAACTTAACTTTCTCCAGTTATAACAGAACCACTTTTTACAACACCTTTGCTGTAGATTATTACGATAAAAGAACTAAAGAGGGTGGTGCAACCAACGGCTCACTATATAACTCCACAACATATAAAAACAGATTGTTAAGCTCAAACAGGTTGAAATATGAAAATAGTTTTGGCGATAACCATTTAACCGTATTGGCAGTTGGCGAAGCTGAAAAATCATATTATGATGAAGCTAATCTAAATGGTAAAAATCTTCCGGCAGGCCGTCCGGTAATGTCTACTGCAACCGATATTATCAGTAATCCATCCGGGGGGACAAATGAATATAATTTTAGTAAATATTTAAGCCAGGTTGATTATAATTATGCAGGTAAATACTTTGCAATTGCCTCCTTTGTGCACGAAAATTCTTCGCGTTTTGGTTTAAACAAAAGCGGTGGCGATTTTTATCAGTTAGGTGCTTCATGGATTTTGAGCAACGAACAATTTTTAAAAGAAGTTAAACCGATTAGTTTCTTAAAATTAAGAGCAAGTTATGGTACAACGGGTAATGCCGAAATTGGCGATTATCCATCTTTAGGACTATATGCCATTGATGCCTCAGCCAGTTATGGTGGTTTGCCTGGAGCTAGGCCCGATCAAAAAGGCAATCCCGATTTAACCTGGGAAAAGCAAAAAACAGCCAATATTGGTTTGGATATCGGTTTTTGGAATAGGATAGATTTAACGGTTGATTTATATGATAAACGCTCTAATGCGCTATTGTTTAAAGTGCCATTGCCTTCAACTGATGGTTACGGATATATTTTCCAAAACGTTGGTGCCTTAAAAAACAGAGGGCTTGAGTTTAGCATCAATACTAAAAACTTTACAGGCGAGTTCCAATGGGAAACCAATTTCAATATGGCCTTTAACCGCAATACCATCTTAGGCCTTACTGAAGGAAAGGATGCTATTAATCCAGGCAGTTCCCAGCCAAAGGCGGTAGGTCGTGATATTTATGATTGGAAAATGCCGATTTGGGCAGGAGTAGATCCGAACAATGGCGATCCGCTTTGGGAAAAAGTAATTACCGATGCAGATGGGGTAAACCATATCGCGGTGACCAATACTTACGCTCAGGCTACCCGCCAATATACTGGAACATCGGCTTCACCAAAATTTACAGGAGGTTTTACCAATACCTTTAGCTATAAAGGGATTTCCCTAAGCGCATTTTTCAATTTTGTTTATGGCAATGAAGTGTATAACAATAGCCGTGCTTATTTTGATAATGATGGTTTGTACGAAAGTTATAATGCAATGGTATTAAAATCGGGCTGGAGCAGATGGGAAAAAGTTGGAGATGTTGCTACACACCCGAAACCAGTTTTAGGTGGTAACCATGATTCCAATCAACAATCATCACGTTACCTGGAAGATGGAAGTTATATCCGTTTGCGCAACATTACACTCGGCTATCAGATTCCAACAAGCTGGTTAAATAAAATTAAAATAAGTAGTGCCCGGATTTTTGTTAGTGGCGATAACCTTTGGACAGGGACTAAATTTTCGGGTATAGACCCTGAGGTTGTACTGGCGCCAGATGATAATGATCCCAATGTTGTGCCGGGAAGTTCAAGTTTTAGATACCCGATCAGCAAAAAAATATTGTTTGGTGTAAACATTAGTTTATAGGAGAGGAAAAATATGAAAGCGAATCAAATTAAAATATATATAGCCGCACTGGCATTGGTTTTTAGTGTAAGTGCTTGTAAAAAGGAAGTAAAACCATCAACAGCCATTGATGACGAATCTGCATTGACAAACCCTGGTGATATTGAGACCGCAACAATTGGTACTTATGCTGTGCTAAGAAATGCGACTTATGTTAGGAGTGCTCATTTTTTAACAGAATTTCAGGGAGATAATGTGGCTCAAGGACAACCATCTTCTGATGATCTTTCGAGATGCTATCGTTATACCCATATTCCCACAGGGACACATGGCGCTAACTTTTGGAAACAAGCTTATTACGTTATTGTTGCCGCAAATAAGATTATAGCAGCTATTCCAGATAATTCGAGTGTAGATTTGAAGCAGCTTAAAGGCGAAAATCTTTACCTAAAAGGAATGATGGAGTTTAACCTGGTTCGCGTATTTGGAAGACCGTATACACAGGGCAATGGTGAAAATCCGGGTGTTCCCATTTTAAAGGAAGGTGTACCTGCAGGCACTCCAGCAAGAAATACCGTTAAAGAGGTGTACGCCGCTGCCATTGCCGATTTATTAAAGGCAGCAGATTTAATGACGGTAGCAAAGGCGGATATCTTTGCATCGAAGGAAGTTGCTTATGCTTTGCTATCTCGTATTTACTTAAACATGGGTGATAATGCCAATGCAATAAAATATGCCGATCTGGTAATCGCTTCTGGTCGTTATAAATTGCTTCAGGGTGCAGATTATGCAAGTTACTTCACTAAAACTCCGGAAGCCAATTCGGAAACCATTTTTGCCATCCGTTATACCAAAACAGAAGATCAGGATTTTGGTGCGATTGGTTCCATGTATTACAGCGGTACTCCTGGTGCTTTATCTACCCCAGGGGCGCAGGGCAATACCGGTTACGGCGAAATTTACGCTTCTCAGCAGTATATGGCAGAGCTAGATAAAAATCCTGCAGATTTAAGACACAGCTTTATTGCGCCCTATAAAATTAATGGTGTGTTACAGGTAAATACTAAAATAGCCCCCAATGTGCCGATGTATTATGTCACCAAATACAATTTGCAGGAAGGGATTGCAAATTTAAGCTCGCCTGTTTATTTGCGCTTGGCAGAAATGTACCTTAATAAAGCTGAAGCCAATGCCAAACTGGGCAATGCACAATTGGCTCTTGATGATGTTAATCTGATCCGTACCAGAGCAGGAATTCCTGTGTTAACACTTACAGGTATTGCGGCGGCAAATAAAACAGCATTAGATGTAGTTTTAGAAGAACGCAGACTGGAATTTGCTTTCGAAGGCCAGCGTGCTTATGATTTATTCAGAAACAACAGGCCTATGACCCGGAATTATCCTGGTACACATGCTTTAAATAACACGCCAAACACCAATATTACGCAAACAATTCTGCCTACTGATGCCCGTGTTATTTTTTACGTTCCACAGTACGAGATAGACAATAACAAAAATCTAACTCAGAACCCTTAGATCAGAACTAATGAAAAATATCAGAATATATGCTTTATGCCTGCTTTTATCGGGAGCAGCCATAAGCTCATGTAAAAAAGAAAAAAGTCTGGAATTAACTTCCAATTTAGAAGAAGTAGTACTGGATCGTACCGGATGGACAGCCACAGCCTCCAGCCAGGAGACTACTAACTTACCCGGAACTGTTTTAGATGGAAACACCAACACTTTTTGGAGCTCGAATACTACCGCTACATTTCCACATTGGTTATTAATCGATATGAAAAAACAGACGGTGGTAACAAAAATCGGTTTAACCGCAAAACAGGGTGACTCGAAAGGTTTTACCAAATTTAGATTGGAAGGCAGTAACGACGGAACCAGTTTTACAGTTATTGGCGAGTTTACGTTTAATCCTGCCACTTTTACCGAACAGGCATTTACCTTATCGCCTGCCAGGAATGTACGTTATCTTAAATTAACTGCTTTAGAAAAAGCTGCAACACAAACAGGTAACATTACATTTTTGTCAGAATTTAGTGCTATCGGTTTGCAGGAAAGAAAGCCGCTTACCGATATTGCATTGAGCAAAACAGGATGGACAGCAACAGCTTCGAGTGAAGTAAATTATCCTGGCGATGAAACCAATTTAGCGGCTTATGTGGTAGATGTAATTTCGGCCAAAAGTCCAACCGCACCAAACGTTCCATCATTCTGGCAGGCCGATTACGATGTGCTGCATCCATATCCGCATTGGATTATTGTTGATATGAAAAAGGCAAGTTTACTTTCTTATATCGGTCTTAACGCCCATACCGACCCAAAACAAGGTTTTAGCAAATTTTCTATTTCGGGTAGTGTGGATGGCACAACCTTTACGCCGCTAGGCGATGACCGGACCTTTAACCCAACTACAGTAAACGAACAGAAGTTTGCAGTTTCACCTGCTGCTCCTGTCAGATTTGTAAAAATTACTTTACTGGAAGGGTCAAATTACCCTTGCCTGGCGAATTTTGAGGGGTATGTGAAACGCTAAAATTGTGGTAATTTGAAGAAAGCGATCTTAATTTTGATCGCTTTCTTTGTTTACAGCGCTTTTGTATAAGTTCTTAGCTGATAAACAATATCTTTGAGGTTGTATTTTGTCTCTTAATTATGAAGAAATTTTTACAAGTCATCCTTACGCTAGCTTTAATTACGCCTATTTTTAGTTGCAAAAAAGGTAATATCAAAAACCTAAACAGCATTGGTTACGGATCGTCATTTGGAATGTGCGTGGGTTACTGTTCCAATAATCTGCTCATCAGCGATTTGAAGCTTACTTTTTCCAAATCAAAAAATGGCCAGACATCCGATACCAAAACCTGCAGCAAAACCATTTCTGAGGCAGATGTAAATGCTATCAAAAATGATCTGAATATGGAGAAAATTGCTGCCCTGCCCGAAACCATAGGTTGCCCCGATTGTGCAGATGGTGGCGCCGAGTGGATTGCCATTAATGCTGATGGTAAGCAATATAAAATCACTTACGAATACGGGAAAGCCCCCAAAGAGCTCGAAGCTGCGGTAGCCAGGTTAAAGGTGCTGAAAGATGGTTTTAAGGATTGTAATTAGTTAACTTTTAATGCTTGTGCGTTAACCGCAATGTTTTTAACATGCGTACCTTCAAAAGTTATTCTTTTATCTAATGTGCTTACCAGTTCAGAAAGCTCATAAACATTTCGGTACCCATATCCATATAAATTAATATAAGTAGGGATATTTAAGGCCAATGAAATAGGCGCTATTTTTTTCTTTACTAAAACAGGTACCACTACTTTGCTGGCAAAATTGGCTGCATCATCTACAAAGTTGTTGTTGCAATAGATTAATATTCTGGTATCCGCACTAGGTATAAGCCTGAGCAGGTTTTGTTGGGTAAAATCGGAGAAGTTAAGATGTATTGCCCCTTTAACGTGTTTCCGCTTGTATAGGCTATCTGATCGGGTATCTAAAATAACGGTGCCTTTTTCTGCGGCCATTTTTAAAAAGGTGGGCAAATCTACAAGCTTGTTTTTTCGGTGGGCTTTAACCTTAGGTATTAATTTTTCATAAGCATCAAAATCTACATTGGCTTTTCTTTTAACAGGTGGAGTAGTTTGCGCATTACATAGATACACAATACTAAAAAGCATGATGGTAATGATTTTTGTTTTCATGTTTTAAGTGTTTAAATTAATTTCCTCCTAAAATAATTGGAGCGGTTTTTCCATTCCCCATGATAATGACTTTTGTATTTGCTGATTTCGCAATTTCTTTTTGAGCCAATATAGATTCATATTGAAGCTGCCTGTCACTCAATCCTGTTGAAAGAATACGCTGGTAATCGGCAATACCCTGGGCCTCTACTCTTTTACGTTCTGCTTCCTGGCGTTCTTTTTGGAGTACAAAAGTCATCTTTTGGGCATCTTGTTCTGCGTTTATTTTCGATTCGATACTTGCTTTTACCGATGCAGGTAAAGTGATGTTACGCACTAAAAGTTGCTCTAGCTCTAAGCCCCTTTTGGCAAAACTTTTCTCAATGGTGTTAAATATTTTTGCCTGAAATTCATCCCGTTTACTGGAGTACAGTGCAACAGCATCATAAGCTACAGCATTATCTCTAATGGCAGTACGCGAAACAGGGCGGACAATCTTCTCCAGGTAATCAGTTCCTATTTCCCGTAAAATATTCGGAGCAGAACTTCCCTTTACCCTGAATAGTACCGAAAGGTCGATAATGACCTCCAGGCCATCTGCAGATAAAACACGTAGTGCATCATCTGTTTGTTTATTACCTTCATCATGCACGCCAGACATGGTATAATTTTGGGTTTTAACATCAAAAGGAGTGATTACCGCAATTGGGTTAATTACGTTTAAACCACTATACAAAACGTCGTTGTCTACTTTTCCAAAAACGGTTTTAACGCCAACCTCACCGGCATCAATCACTTTAAACATGGAGAATGATAGGCCAATGATGACCAGCACCAGACCAATAATTTTGGTAATACTGCTGTAGCGGCCAATAACGTTATTTTGGTTTGATACTGCAAAACCAACAAAAATGATAATAATTCCGATGATACTTAAGAACATATAATTTAGATTTTTATTAAAGATAAAGTATTTCACACAATCTTTTATGAATTTAAGGCATGTGTGGTTTTAAGCCTTTTTAGAGTATATAGAAACGGGCTGGGGAAATTAGGACGTTAATAGGGTTGGTTTACTTTGCAACCTAAACCCGATATACGTGGAAAGCGAGTGCTTCACGAGCTTGTAGCTTTGGCTCAGAAGGAGTTCCTTTGGAACAGAGCCGAACCCAACCTTAGCATGGCTGAAACTGCTTTCCAAATAACAGTTTATAATTATGAAATGATGCGATGATGGATGTAATGTTTAAGGCGAGATAGATTGCTTCACGCCGCCACCATTTCCTCCGCTTCGATTCGCAATGACGATGACCGAGAGGAAGAATCACAACTGCTTAATTCTCAACTTCCAACTCAAAACTTCCAACTGAAAACTTTTTGTGCTAACCCCTTGATTTTTAAAAAGAATTGTTCTACTTTTGCAGTCCGTTTTATGGGCTATCTGTAAAGATGCCGGGGGAGCGGTAAATTTTTTAATAAAAAAACATAAAAAAGCACAATGCCAACCATTCAACAATTAGTTAGAAAAGGTAGAGTAGCACTGGAGTTCAAGAGTAAGTCTCCAGCGTTGGACAGTTGTCCACAGCGAAGAGGTGTATGTACACGTGTGTACACCACTACCCCTAAAAAACCAAACTCAGCAATGCGTAAAGTAGCCCGTGTTCGTTTAACGAACGGTAAAGAGGTGAATGCTTACATTCCTGGAGAAGGTCACAACTTACAGGAGCACTCAATCGTATTGATCCGTGGTGGTCGTGTTAAAGATTTACCAGGTGTACGTTACCACATCATCCGTGGTGCATTAGATACATCAGGTGTAGCTGGTCGTAACCAACGTCGTTCTAAATATGGTACTAAACGTCCTAAACCAGGACAAGTAGCTGCGGCGCCAACAAAAGGTAAAAAGAAATAATCGGGAGGAAATAAGAAATGAGAAAGTCAAAACCAAAAAAGAGAATTATTCTTCCTGATCCAAAATTTAATGATGTTCAGGTAACTCGTTTTGTAAACAATATGATGTACGATGGAAAAAAATCTATCGCTTATTCAATTTTTTACGATGCTGTTGAAATTGCTGAGAAAAAAGCAGGTGAAAACGGTTTAGAGATCTTTAAACGTGCTTTAACTAACATTATGCCAGCTGTAGAGGTTAAATCTCGTCGTGTTGGTGGTGCTAACTTCCAGGTTCCAACTGAGGTTAGACCAGAGCGTAAAACAGCTTTAGGTATGAAATGGTTAATTTTATACGCTCGTAAACGTGGCGAAAAAACCATGAAAGAGAAATTAGCTGGTGAAATCGTAGCTGCTGCTAAAGGTGAGGGTGCTGCTGTTAAAAAGAAAGAAGATACGCACAAAATGGCTGAGGCTAACAAAGCGTTCTCTCACTTCAGATTCTAATTTAGGATTAACAGATTAGTAAGATTACACAGATTTAATTAGAAGATTATACTGATTAGATAAATTACACCGATTTGTTTTAACATAATCGGTGTAATCATTTAAAATCAGATAAATCAAAAACATAACATGGCAAGAGATTTAAAATTTACAAGAAATATCGGAATCGCGGCTCACATTGATGCGGGTAAAACTACAACAACTGAACGTATCCTTTATTATGCTGGTGTAAGTCATAAAATTGGTGAGGTGCACGAAGGTGCTGCAACAATGGACTGGATGGCACAAGAGCAAGAGCGTGGTATTACCATTACTTCTGCTGCAACTACAGTTAACTGGAAATACAGAAACCAGAACTATCACATGAACATTATCGATACACCAGGACACGTGGATTTTACCGTAGAGGTAAACCGTTCGTTACGTGTATTAGATGGTTTAGTGTTCTTGTTTTCTGCTGTTGACGGTGTTGAGCCTCA
Organism: Pedobacter sp. SG908; assembly: GCF_011759615.1. Taxonomy (NCBI): domain Bacteria; kingdom Pseudomonadati; phylum Bacteroidota; class Sphingobacteriia; order Sphingobacteriales; family Sphingobacteriaceae; genus Pedobacter; species Pedobacter sp. SG908. The sequence goes on along the minus strand of NZ_JAAOYY010000003.1, from coordinate 490,580 downwards.
ATCAGAAACTAACTGGCGTTTAGCTAACAACTATAATGTTGCCCGTATCGGTTTCGTTAACAAAATGGACCGTTCTGGTGCTGACTTCTTAAAAGTTGTTAAGCAAGTTAAAGACATGTTGGGTAGTAATGCAGTTCCTTTGCAATTACCTATCGGTTCTGAAGATAACTTCAAAGGTGTGGTTGATTTGATCAACAACCGTGGTATTGTTTGGAATGAGCACGATAAAGGTATGACCTTTACTGAAGTGCCTATCCCAGAAGATATGATTGATGAGGTTGCTGAGTGGAGAGAGAAATTATTGGAATCAGTTGCTGATTATGATGAGTCTCTAATGGAGAAATTCTTCGATGCTCCTGAAACCATCACTGAGCGCGAAGTTTTAGACGCTTTACGTGCAGCTGTTTTAGATGCTAAAATCGTTCCTATGGTATGTGGTTCATCTTTCAAAAACAAAGGTGTTCAAACCATGTTGGATTACGTGATGGAATTATTGCCTTCACCTCTTGATTCAGAAGGTGTAACAGGTACTAACCCAGATACAGGTGCTGAAGTTTTATTAAAACCAAGCATCAATGAGCCATTTGCAGCTTTAGCATTTAAAATTGCAACTGACCCATTTGTAGGCCGTTTATGTTTTATCCGTGTTTACTCGGGTAACTTAGAAGCTGGTTCTTACGTTTACAACACACGTTCAGAAAGCAAAGAGCGTATTTCACGTATCTTCCAAATGCATGCAAACAAGCAAAACCCTGTGCCTAATGTAGCTGCTGGTGATATTGCTGCGGTAGTTGGATTTAAAGACATCAAAACTGGTGATACCCTTTGTGATGAGAAAAATCCTATCGTTCTTGAATCGATGGTATTCCCTGAGCCAGTTATCGGTTTAGCTATTGAGCCTAAAACTCAAGCTGATGTTGATAAATTGGGTATGGGCTTATCTAAATTGGCTGAAGAAGATCCTACGTTCAGGGTTCAAACCGATCAAGAAACTGGTCAAACAGTTATCTCTGGTATGGGTGAGCTTCACTTAGATATCTTAATCGACCGTTTAAAACGTGAGTTTAAAGTAGAGGTTAACCAAGGTGCGCCACAAGTAGCTTACAAAGAGGCAATCTTCGGTACTACAGAACACCGTGAAGTTTACAAAAAACAATCAGGTGGTCGTGGTAAATTTGCCGATATCAAAGTTGTGATCTCTCCAATTGATGCAGACTTTGAAAAAGGTGGTTTGCAATTCGTAAACGAAATTGTGGGTGGTGCTATTCCTCGTGAGTTTATCCCTTCAGTTGAGAAAGGATTTGCTTCTGCAATGGCAAATGGTGTATTAGCTGGTTATCCACTTCCGGATATGAAAGTACGTTTGATTGATGGTTCATTCCACGCAGTCGATTCAGATGCTTTATCATTCGAGCTTGCTGCCCGTATGGCATATCGTGAGGCTTTACCTAAATGTAGACCTGCTTTGATGGAGCCAATCATGAAAATCGAAATCTTAACCCCTGAAGAAAACATGGGTGATGTTATCGGTGATATGAACCGTCGTCGTGGTCAGTTACAAGGTATGGATACCCGTAATGGATCTCAAGTAATCAAAGCATTGGTTCCACTTTCAGAAATGTTCGGTTACGTAACTCAATTACGTACCATCACTTCAGGACGTGCAACTTCTACAATGGAATTCGATCACTACGAGCCAGCACCTAAAAACGTACAGGACGAGGTAGTAGCGAAATCTAAAGGAAGAGTAAAATCTGAAGACTAATTAGTATCAAGATAAAGTAGTAAGTATCAAGACGAATGATCAATCTTGATACTTGCTATTAAATACTTGCTTCTAAAAATGATAAATCCGGTTTCTGTTGTTAATAGCTCTAACAGGAAACCATAATTAAAAATAAGATGAGCCAAAGAATCAGAATTAAATTAAAATCTTACGATTACAACTTGGTAGATAAATCTGCTGAGAAAATCGTAAAAACTGTTAAACCTACGGGTGCAGTGGTAAGTGGTCCGATTCCACTTCCTACAGAGAAAAAAATCTTTACTGTTTTACGTTCTCCACACGTAAACAAAAAAGCTAGAGAGCAATTCCAATTGTGCGCTTACAAACGTTTATTGGATATTTATAGCTCTAATTCTAAAACAGTTGATGCTTTAATGAAACTTGAATTACCTAGTGGTGTTGAAGTTGAAATCAAAGTTTAATTGATTTTAAAAGAACAGAAAAGGTCTCGATGCAAATCGAGGCCTTTTTTTATATATCCCAAATTCCAAAACAAAAGCTGAGCTGGCTGGTTGTATTGATATGACTAGTAAAGAAAAGGAACGAGAAGGATTACCTATTGAGGGGCAGGATTTTGCCGATCCTATAGCGGGATTGAAAGATAAGCCATCCTCGCATGGTGAAGTGGCTAATCAAAAAGATGGTGATTTTTCTGAACTGGAAGAAAGCAGAATGGAAAATCCACCAAAACATCGTGATGAAAATGGATCAACTAAAAACGATTTGGCTAGTAGTACACATATTGATCAAAGTAAAGGCATACAATAGCTGCAATTGACTGCAGGATGGGTAAGATGAGACGAAAAGACCAGTTGGTATACAATTAATGTCTGATTAAACTTTTTATTGTACCAATTGTTGTAATAATAGAAGTGTCCACAAAAAAAATGGCTATGGAAAGTAATGAAAATAAAAATGTCGATCCTAATGAGGAGATTAATCTCAATGAGGAAGATATAGAATGGGATAATGGAGAGGCTACTTATGGGCATAAACGCGCCGATTTTAGGCGTAAAGACGAACCAGAGGCATCGCATTTATTGAAAACAGAAAATGATCCCACACATGCCGTAAATGAAAATTTGAATAACTCGAACTTAAGTCAGGACGAAGATATTGGAAATAGGAACAAGAATAAGGAGAAAGGTTTGAAGGGAAAGGATTTATAATCTAGTTATAAAGAGACTATTCTTATAGAATAATCCCTTTATAAAATTTATGCATTTTCCGGTAGATGGAAATTAATTAGGATTCCACAACTGAAATGCGTTAATCAAGTAGCAAATGCCCTTAAATAGTTAGTCTCTGATTTTTTTTTAATCTTTGTCGCGAATCCTACAGCGCTGCAAATTTCAAGAACTTATAGTCAATTTACAAGGACTATGGTATTAATGTATTGATAAATGTCAATTATTTATGTCTTTTGTGTCAAATTAATTATTAATATAGATCACTTGTTTGCCGATAATCCTGTCTTATTTTTTCAGAATAATTTCTAATCTTATCTACATATCTCGGAACTTTTTCCTTAAAGTCGTCAATTAATGATTTTCCATCAGCTGCCCGCTTTTTGGTGGCATATTTAAAGCCATATACGGCTGCTGCCCCTAAAACAGCATATTTTAATAGTCTCATAATTGCCTGTTTATATTCCTGTATTTAATGCATGGTTTTCATCGGCCTCATTAATGCCGGTATTCGTTTTAAAATCTTCAGATGAACTTCCGGTGTGACTTGCTGCGCTCTTTATGGTCGGATTTTTATCAGTACTATTATATGCATCGTCACTAAGCGAATCTTTACCTTGCGTGCCAGAATTATCCAGGCCGTCTTTGGCTAAAGGATTTCCCTTAATCAATTCGCTCGGTTCTTTGCCATAACTGGTTACTATATTGGTGTTGTTACCTTCTTCGTAAGCTTTTTGTACATCAGATTTTTCTGATTGCTCATCACCTGATCCTACGTAACCTTCAATATGCTCTTCCTTGTTATATATGTTCGTTTTCATGGTATAATCTATTTAAATTAAACAGATGATGTTAGAAATAGTTTGAAGCACAATTTTAATGATAAAATTTACCTAAATTTTTATGCTTAACCATTTTCGCGTTTTGTTTAACTTGCGCCAAATTTTAAATACCAACGGGATAAATGGAGTGGAAATATTTACTTTCGAATAAGAGATACGGACAAGAGCAATATGGTGCCAGTACAGATCGGGCACGATCTGATTTTCAACGTGATTACGACCGGTTGATTTTTTCGTCTCCTTTTAGAAGATTGCAGAATAAAACCCAGGTTTTCCCATTGCCTGGAAGTGTTTTTGTCCATAACCGTTTAACACATAGTTTAGAGGTTGCCAGTGTAGCCCGCTCAATGGCAAATATTTTTTTAAAAAGTGTAGAAGAGCAACAACCACAACTGATTAAAGATGTTCCTTTAATTAACGAAGTAGGTAATATTGTAGCTGCCGCTGCGTTGGCACACGATTTAGGAAACCCGGCTTTTGGGCATTCAGGTGAAGCAGCTATTTCACGCTATTTTACCGATGGTGATGGGAAAGTTTATCAGAAAGAAATGAACAAATCGCAATGGCAAGATTTAATTAATTTTGAAGGTAATGCAAATGCCATCCGGATTCTTACCCATCCTTTAAAAGGAAAAGGCAACGATGCCTATGCCTTAACTTATTCTACGCTGGCGTCGATTGCAAAATATCCCTGCGCCTCAATTGCAGGTAAACAAAAGGGTTTGCTGCACCGTAAAAAATACGGTTTCTTTCAGTCGGAAGAAGAAACTTTTCAAAAGATCGCCTCCGAACTTCATTTGGAGAAAGAAGACGGCGAATACCTCATTTATAAACGCCATCCTTTGGTTTATCTGGTAGAAGCTGCTGATGATATCTGTTACAGCATCATTGATTTGGAAGATGCACACCGCTTAAAGATACTTTCATACGAAGAAGTAAAGCGCTATTTATTGCCCTTTGCCAATTCTACCACCATAGAAGATCGCTTAAAGCACGATTATGAAGACGATGATGCCAAAATTGGTTTGCTTAGGGCCAAAGCGATTAATACCTTAACAAATCAATGTGCAGCCATATTTTTTAGAGAACAAGAAAAATTATTGAAAGGAGAGCTTAATCAAAGTTTAACCGATTTACTGCCCGAACCCTATATCTCAGCCTGGAAAGCCGTAGAAAAAATCTCAGTGGAGCGTATCTACAATTTCTCGTCGGTTATACAGAAAGAGGTAGCTGGTTACAAAATTATGGCCGGTTTATTAGAAGAGTTTGTTCCTGCACTTATTCATAACAATACACACTATTACAAGAAACTGGTTAAGCTTATTCCTAAACAGTACCATACCGATTTAACCGATATTTATTCTATTATACAGAGTGTATTGGATTTTGTTTCGGGCATGACAGACCTTTATGCTGTAGATTTGTACCGGAATATTAAGGGAATATCTTTTCCTTCAGAAACCTAAAACTGTAGTTTTTAGTTAAAAACAAACCCGCTCACACTTCTGCTAATTGAAGGGATTGGCATTTCGCCTTGAGTTTATGTGGTGAAATGTTGCTGCTATGAGTGAAATAAACCCGACAGTAGCGAAAATCCTTTTTGTTGCTCCTTTGATAAACTCAGGAAGACAGGCACAAAAAGATTGTAGCGAATGACGGGGCTGGTGGAACCGAAGTACCACAAGCCCTGCTTTACTTAAAAATAACTGGATTTAATTTATTTTTTAAATGTTCGGTTTAGGTTATCTCCCCCGACCATCATCCCATTTATTACGTTCATCCTGCAGCTCACGTGCAAGTTTCATTTCTTTGTCTTTTGCCTTTACTTTGTGTGCCTGAAATTCATCGGCCACTTCCTGGTAAAGTTCTGTACGGTACTTGGCCTCGTGCCTTAATTTGCCAGATTGGAAAATAATAAAAGCTAAACCAATAGCCAGTACAATAATTATCGACCATACAATGGTGTTGTATGTTCCTTTATCAAAGGCAATACCTAAAAATTTAATTTCATTAACTGAAGCAGTAGCATTGGCCAGCGAGCTTTCTTTTCCGGTTACTTCGCCTTTTAAACTCAAAATATTACCAGCCTGTGCTTTAATTTCCTGCCTCGCTTCCTGTAATTGCTTGCGTTCCTTTCTTAGCGTATCGTTAACACTTTTCCATAAAGATGATAATCGGTTTGGGTTAATCAGCCTTGCGCCGTTGAAGCTTTTAGATTTCTTTAACATGAATTGATACTGGCCATTTAGAGACGGATCAGTATTTTTTGTAGTATCAGGCAAAGTTTGCCCAAACGCAACGTTCAAAAATAGCATAGCGCCTAAAAACAATAGGGTGTGTTTAATTTTCTGCATAGTTTAAATATAGGTGTTAGAATGTAAAACTACATTTTTATCTATTTCCCGATTAGTAAATTTGTTTAAGGTTTTGGCAAATCGATAAAATTGTTTCGGTTTAACATTCTAAATAACAATTTTATCTAAGTTTTATTATAAATTTATTTGCGATAGGTTACATTTGTTTCATGCAAATAGGAATTATTGGTTTAGGAGATATGGGCAAATTGTATGCACTATCTTTTGTAAACGCTGGTTATAAGGTATGTGGGGCAGATATGCCCTTACGTTTTACAGATTTAAAAAATGAGCTGGAACCTAAAGGAATCGAAGTCTTAATCGATGGTCATGAGGTTGCCCGTAAATCAGACTTTATTATCTATTGTGTTGAAGCCGAAAAAATTGATGAAGTGGTGGCTACTTTTGCACGCTCTACTAAATACGGTGCAATAGTTGCCGGGCAAACCTCGGTTAAACATCCTGAAATTGCTGCTTTCGAAAAACACCTCCCGGAGGATACCCAGATTGTAACCTGCCATTCTTTACATGGTCCGGCATTTAGTCCGGAGGGACAAACGCTGGTGGTGGTGCGTCACCGTGCTACCGATGGTGTATATGCCAAAGCTTTAGAAATTTATAAATCTTTAAAATCGAACATTATTGAAATGGACGATTACAGAGAGCATGACCGTATTGTGGCCGATACGCAGGCGGTAACGCACATGGGTTTTGAAAGCATGGGTTCTGCTTGGAAAAATGCAGGTTTCTTCCCCTGGGATAATCCTGCTTACGCGGGTGGAATCGATAATGTGAAAATTTTGACTACACTGCGGATTTTTAGTTACAAATCGCACATTTATGCCGGTTTGGCCATTTTAAATCCTTATGCACAGAAACAGGTAAAATATTATGCCCAGGCAGAATCTGAACTGTTTAAGCTGATGATCTGCGAAAATGAGGCGGTGTTTAGAGAAAAGATCTATGCTGCACGTGATTTTGTTTTTCATGAGAGCCGTGCGCTTTTACTGTTGGATGATAACATCATGAAAGAATTCAGCCTATCAGACGCCAGCCATAAACAGAAACCAAATTCGCATTTAAGTTTGCTGAGTATGGTATATGCCTGGTATAAAATGGGCGTAAACCCTTACGATAACCTGATCTGCCAAACGCCACCTTTTAAATTGAGGTTGGGTATTGCTGAATATCTTTTCAAAAACGAAGCGATGTTAGAAGAGTCGATTAATACTGCTTTGTATGATAAATCTATCCGTGGAGATGATTTAGAATTTCATACTGCTGTGCACGAATGGGCTTCTATTATCGGATATGGGGATTTAAAAGGTTATAAAGAACATTTCGAAGCTGCCAAATCATTTTTCGCCAATAGGCTGAATGATGGGAGGGATTTGAGTGCGGAGATGATTAAGCGGTTAGGAAAATAGATTAACATAAATTCAGGGTGACGGTTATTTTATCTCAAAATTCTATTTTATCCCCTTTATATATAGACTTTATTTTATTCCCTAAATTCTTCGTTTAGCCAAAAAGAGTGCAGTATATTTGCCCGCATGTCGGTATTGCTGTTTACCATTATCGTTTTATTAGGTGCTTTTTTAGCCGGATTATTGGGCTCGCTCACTGGTTTGGGTGGAGGGGTAATTATTATTCCATTACTTACGCTGGCTTTAGGGGTTGATATCCACTATGCCATAGGGGCATCTATTGTTTCTGTTATTGCTACTTCTTCTGGTTCTGCAGCAGCATACGTGAAAGAAGGCATTACTAATATCCGCATTGGGATGTTCCTGGAAATCGCTACTACAATAGGAGCGGTGTGTGGTGCTGTTATAGCTGTTTATCTAAATGCCAACTATATTGCTATTCTGTTTGGCTGTATTTTAATCTTTTCGGCCATCATGACTTTAAAGAAAAAGGTAGATCATACGACTTTGGATAATACCGATAAATGGGCCAATTTTTTTAAGCTGAACGGATCTTATCCTGATAAAGGTGTAGATCATCCATATGCGGTGAAACACGTGCCGGGTGGCTTCTTGATGATGTTATTTGCCGGAACACTGTCTGGATTGCTGGGCATTGGGAGTGGAGCACTAAAGGTAATTGCGATGGATAATATTATGCGTTTGCCCTTTAAGGTATCAACCACAACCAGTAATTTTATGATGGGTGTTACGGCAGCGGCCAGTGCAGTGGTTTATTTGCACCGTGGGCAGATCGATCCTGGCATTGCCATGCCGGTTTGTATTGGTGTTTTAACAGGTGCAACAGTTGGCTCGAAAATTTTGTTAAGAGCCAAAACCGATAAACTTAAAATTGTATTTGCTATTGTAGTTGCTTTTTTGGCACTACAGATGATATATAAAGGAGTAAGTGGATTATAATGGATACAACAGGAAAAGAAAACCTAAACGATAAGGATATCCAGGTAATTCTGGGCACACTGCTGCGTGCGGGGGTAGTTATTTCGATGAGTATTGTATTATTAGGAGGTGTCATTTTCCTGATCCATAATAATGGCGCCATTACCGACTATAAAGTTTTTAAACCTGAGCTGAGCAAGTTTTCTTCCATAGTGGCTATATTTAAGGGAGTATTAAGCTTTCAGGGCGATGCAATTGTACAGTTTGGAATCCTGATGCTTATTTTTACCCCAATTGCCCGTATTGTTTTCGCTATTTTTAGCTTTTTAATCGAACGCGATTACCTGTATGTACTGATCGGATTTATCATTTTGGCCATTATAACCATCAGTTTAAATGGCGGATTGGCACATTAACATCTCTTTTCTAGTTAAATCCCATCATATCAGCAATTTATTTGAAAAAATATTTTGCTAACTATTTGAAAATTAATAATTCTTGTCTATCTTTGCCGTCCCTTTCGGGGGATGTACAACCACCTTGAACGAAGCCCTACTGCTTCGATGGGTGTTAAAAAGAAAAGATAAAATGTCAGGAATTATTGGAAAAAAAGTAGGAATGACCAGTATCTTTGATGCCGAAGGAAGAAACATTCCTTGTACGGTAATCGAGGCTGGGCCTTGTGTAGTTACACAAGTAAAGACCGAAGAAAAAGACGGGTATTCATCAATCCAATTGGGTTACGATGAGAAAAAAGAGAAAAACACAACTCAACCGTTAAAAGGCCATTTCGCGAAAGCAAACACAACTCCGAAACGCAAGCTGGTAGAATTCGATTCGTTTACAACTTCACTTAATTTAGGTGATGTAGTAACCGTTGACGCATTCGCAGAAGGCGATTTTGTTGATGTTGTAGGTACCTCAAAAGGTAAAGGTTTTCAAGGTGTTGTAAAACGCCACGGATTTGCCGGTGTTGGTATGCAGACTCACGGTCAGCATAACCGTTTACGTGCCCCAGGTTCATTGGGAGCATCATCATTCCCTTCACGTGTATTCAAAGGAATGCGCATGGCTGGAAGAACAGGTGGAGACAGGGTAAAAATTCAGAACTTACAGGTTTTGAAAGTTTATGCTGAGCAAAACTTATTAGTAGTTAGTGGTTCCATTCCAGGAGCTAAAGGTTCTTACGTAATCTTAGACAAATAATCAGATGGAAGTTAAAGTATTAAACATTTCAGGTAAAGAAACAGGTGCCAAGGTGCAACTTCCTGAATCGGTATTTGGTATCGAGCCTAACGACCACGCGATTTATTTAGATGTTAAACAGTATTTGGCTAACCAACGTCAAGGTACTCACAAATCTAAACAACGTAATGAGATTGCTGGTTCAACTCGCAAACTATACAAACAAAAAGGTACAGGTGGTGCCCGTGCTGGTAGCATTAAATCTCCGTTATTTAACGGTGGTGGTCGTGTTTTCGGTCCTCAGCCACGTGATTACAGTTTTAAATTGAACAAGAAATTAAAATCATTAGCACGTAAATCGGCTTTAGCTTATAAAGCAAAAGATAACAACGTGGTAGTTTTAGAAGATTTCAACTTCGATACAATTAAAACTAAAAACTATACAAGTTTATTGGCTGCTTTAAAAGTAGATACTCAAAAAACTTTATTGGTTTTACCTGCACAAAATAATAATATCTATTTATCAAGCAGAAACGTTCAGAAAACTAAAGTAATCTCGGCAGCAGATTTAAATACTTATGATGTATTAAACGCTGGTGTACTTGTGTTAACTGCTGATTCTGTTAAAACTTTGGAGGAGGCGTTTGCCAAATAATATGGAAATTTTAAAAAAACCAATATTAACCGAAAAAGCTTCAGCTTTAACTGAGAAATCTAACCGTTTCACGTTTAGCGTTAACCACAAGGCTAACAAAATCCAGATCAAAGCAGCTATTGAGAAATTGTACGGTGTAACCATCGTTGCAGTTAACACTATGGTTGTTGATGGAAAAGCTAAATCTCGTTACACTAAAGCAGGTTTTGTATCAGGCCGTAGCCCGAAATACAAAAAAGCAATCGTAACGTTAAAAGACGGCGAAACAATAGATTATTACGCAACCCTTTAATTTAATAATTCATTATAACTATGGGCTTAAGAAAATTTAAACCAGTTACTCCAGGTACCCGCTTCAGAGTTGGTGCTAGTTTTACGGAGATTACAGCAACCAAGCCCGAAAAATCATTGGTTGTATCATCAAAAAAGTCTGGTGGACGTAACAACACAGGAAAAATGACTATGCGCTACATGGGCGGTGGTCACAAAAAATCATATCGTTTAATCGACTTCAAACGCGATAAATTCGATATTCCTGCAACAGTAGCTACTGTTGAATACGATCCAAACCGTACTGCCCGCATCGCATTATTACATTATGCAGATGGCGAGAAGCGTTATATCATCGCTCCTGAAGGATTGCAAGTTGGTTCGGTATTATTATCGGGCGACAAAGCAACACCAGAAGTAGGTAACACTTTAAAATTATCGAACATTCCATTAGGTTCTATCATCCACAACGTGGAGATTCACCCTGGAAAAGGAGCACAATTAGCTCGTAGTGCAGGTGCTTACGCACAATTAGCTGCCCGCGATGGTAAATATGCTACTTTAAAAATGCCTTCAGGCGAAACCCGTTTAATCTTGACTACTTGTCTTGCTACTATCGGTGCTGTATCTAACTCAGATCACGCAAACGAAGTATTAGGTAAAGCAGGTCGTAAACGTTGGTTGGGCCGTCGTCCGAGAACTAGACCGGTAGCGATGAACCCAGTAGATCACCCAATGGGTGGTGGTGAAGGTAGATCATCAGGTGGTCACCCACGTTCAAGAAATGGCGTTTTAGCTAAAGGCTACAAAACCAGAGAACTTAAAAAATATTCTAATCGTTACATCATAGAGAGAAGGAAGAAATAATGGCTCGTTCGATAAAAAAAGGACCTTATATTGACCATAACGTAGAGAAAAAAGTAAACTCTATGAATGATTCAGGCAAAAAGTCTGTAATCAAAACTTGGTCTCGCAGATCAATGATATCACCAGATTTCGTGAATCATACATTTGCTGTACACAACGGAAATAAATTTATCCCTGTGTACGTTACAGAAAACATGGTTGGTCACAAGTTGGGAGAATTTGCTCCAACCAGAACATTCAGAGGACACGCTGAAAAGAAAAAATAATTAGACAATGGAAGCAATAGCAAAATTAAACAATTGTCCAACCTCACCGCGTAAGATGCGTTTGGTTGTAGATCTTATCAGAGGTGAACGTGTAGAAAAAGCATTAAGCATTTTAAAGTTTACCAATAAAGAAGCAGCAATAAGAGTTGAGAAATTATTATTATCTGCTATCAAAAACTGGGAATCTAAAAATGAAGGTGCCCGCCCTGAAGAAAACCAACTTTTTGTAAAAACAGTTATGGTTGATGGTGGCCGTCAGTTAAAACGCTTACGTCCAGCTCCTCAAGGCCGTGGATATAGAATTCGTAAACGTTCTAACCACGTAACGCTGATTGTAGATAGTAAAAACACAGAAACTCAAAACTAATTAGGAAATGGGACAAAAAGCAAATCCAATAGGTGCCAGGTTAGGAATTATCAAAGGATGGGATTCTAACTGGTTCGGTGGCAACAACTACTCCGATAAATTAGTTGAAGATGAGAAAATAAGAAAATACCTTTCTGCCCGTATCGCAAAAGGCGGTGTTGCAAAAGTGGTTATTGAGCGTACTTTAAAACGTATCACAGTAACTATCCACACAGCTCGTCCAGGTATCGTAATCGGTAAAGCAGGTGCTGAGGTTGATAAAATCAAAGAAGAGTTAAAGAAATTGACTAAAAAGGAAATTCAAATTAACATCTTCGAAATTAAACGCCCAGAACTTGATGCACAATTAGTTGCAGAAGGTGTTGCAAAACAATTAGAAGCAAGGATCTCATTCCGTAGAGCAATGAAATCTTCTATCGCATCAACCATGCGTATGGGTGCTGAAGGTATCAAAATCATGACTTCTGGTCGTTTAGGTGGTGCTGAGATGGCACGTACCGAGCAGTACAAAGAAGGAAGAGTGCCTTTGCATACATTCCGTGCTGATATCGACTACGCTTTAGCTGAAGCCTTAACTACTTATGGTAAAATAGGTGTTAAAGTTTGGATCTGTAAAGGTGAGGTTTATGGAAAACGTGATTTGTCTCCAAACATTGGTGCAGCAAACAACGGTCCAAAAGGCCAGTCAGATAAACCAGCTTTCGGTGGAAGAGATAACCGTGGTGGTGGAAGAGATAACCGTGGCGGTGGTAACGACAGACGTGGTGGAAACCAAGGCGGTGGTCGTGGTCCAGGCCAAGGAGGTGCAAACAGAGGTGGTGGCGCAGGCGCTAACAGAGGTCCTCGTAAATAATTGATTTATTAACATCGTTTAACGATTAGAACAAAATAAAATGTTACAGCCAAAAAGAACGAAGTTCAGGAAGATGCAAAAAGGCAGAATGAAGGGTTTAGCTTCTCGTGGAGCTGAGTTAGCATTCGGATCTTTCGGTATCAAATCTCTAGAAGCTACTTGGATCACAAGTCGTCAGATAGAGGCTGCCCGTATTGCCGTAACTCGTTTCATGAAACGTGAAGGCCAAGTATGGATCAGGATCTTCCCGGACAAACCGGTAACTAAAAAACCTGCTGAGGTACGTATGGGTAAAGGTAAAGGTGCTCCTGAATATTGGGTAGCAGTTGTAAGACCAGGACGCGTAATTTTCGAAGCTGAAGGTGTGCCTTTAGAAGTTGCTAAAGAAGCATTGCGTTTAGCAGCTCAGAAATTACCGATCCAAACCAAATTCGTAGTACGTAGAGATTACGTAGAAGCATAGTAAAGTGTTGAGGTGAATGTTGTAAATACTTGTTTTATTATAACCGCTACACTCAACGTAAAAGAAAAAGAAAAATGAAAAATTCAGAAATCACAGGGCTTTCAAAAGAAGAATTAGTAGCTAAGATTGCGGAAGAAAAAGAGAACTTATCAAAATTGAAGTTCGCTCACACTATTTCAGCTATCGAAAATCCTTCACGCATTGCAAAAGTAAGGAAAGACATAGCCCGTTTAAACACTGCGTTGACTAAAGTGAAAAACACTGAGTCAGCTACTGAAACTAAATAATTTGAGAGTCGACATGGAAAGACAATTAAGAAAAACAAGAACCGGGTTAGTGGTAAGCAACAAGATGGATAAATCTGTTGTAGTGAGCGTGGAGCGTAAAGTAAAACACCCGATTTATGGTAAGTTCGTAAAGAAAACTACCAAATTTATGGCTCACGACGAGAAAAACGAATGCGGTATCGGTGATACAGTATTGATTATGGAAACTCGTCCTTTGAGTAAAAACAAGAACTGGAGATTGGTACAAATTTTAGAAAGAGCTAAATAAGATGGTACAACAGGAATCGAGATTAAACGTTGCTGATAACAGCGGCGCAAAAGAAGTATTAGTAATTCGCGTGCTAGGTGGAACCGGCAAACGTTATGCTTCAATTGGTGATAAAGTAGTTGTTACCGTAAAAAGCGCGTTACCTTCAGGTAACATTAAAAAAGGTACAGTTTCTAAAGCAGTTGTTGTAAGAACTAAAAAAGAAATCCGTCGTAAAGATGGTTCTTATATCCGTTTTGACGATAATGCTGCTGTATTATTGAACGCACAGGATGAGCCAAGAGGTACACGTATCTTTGGCCCGGTTGCGAGAGAACTACGTGAAAAACAATTCATGAAAATTGTATCATTAGCACCGGAGGTATTATAAAATGGGAAACAAAGTAAATACACCATCAAAACTTAAAATCCGCACAGGAGATTTAGTTAAAGTCATTGCTGGCGATTCAAAAGGTCAACAAGGAAAAGTACTTTCAGTACTTACAGATAAAAACAGAGCCATTGTGGAAGGCATTAACTTAGTATCTAAACATACTAAACCAAATGCTGCTAATCCAAACGGTGGTATTATTAAAAAAGAAGCTGCTCTTCACATTTCTAACTTGATGTTGGTTGATCCAAAATCTGGTAAAGCTACCCGCGTAGGTCGTAAACTTAACGCAGATGGTAAATTAGTTAGAGTTGCTAAAATTTCAGGAGAGGAGATTAAATAATGGCTACACCTAGATTAAAAAGCAAATACAAAGAAGAAGTTGTAAATGCACTAAAAGAAAAATTTCAGTACAAAACTGTAATGCAGGTTCCTAAATTGGAAAAAATCTGTATCAATCAGGGTGTTGGTCGTTTTTCTGTTACTGATAAGAAAATTATGGATACCACTATCGTTGAGTTGACTACTATTACTGGTCAGCAGGCGGTTCCGGCTAATTCAAAGAAAGATATCTCTAACTTTAAATTACGTAAAGGTATGCCAGTAGGTGTACGTGTTACATTACGCGATAACAACATGTACGAGTTCTTAGATCGTTTGATCTCTGTAGCTTTGCCTCGTATCCGCGATTTCAAAGGTATTAATGATAAAGGATTTGATGGAAAAGGTAACTATACATTAGGTGTTACTGAGCAAATCATCTTCCCTGAGATTAATATCGATAAAATCAATAAAATTTTAGGTATGGATATAACTTTCGTAACTTCGGCAAAATCTGACGTTGAGGCTCTTGAGTTATTGAAACAATTCGGATTACCATTTAAAAATCAAAAAACAGCAGAATAATGGCAAAAGAAGGTGTAAAAGCACGCGAAGTTAAGCGCCAAAAATTGGTAGCTAGATACGCTGAAAAACGTGCAGTATTAAAAGCTGCAGGAGATTTCGAGGGTTTAGATAAATTACCTAAAAACTCATCTCCGGTACGTTTACACAACCGTTGTAAATTAACTGGTCGCCCTCGTGGATATATGCGTACCTTTGGTATTTCAAGGGTAACGTTCCGCCAGATGGCACTAGACGGTAAAATACCAGGTGTTAAAAAAGCATCTTGGTAATATCAAAGTATTAAGTACTAGAGTATCAAGTATCGAGACAAAATATGGTCTTGATACTTGATACTTATGTCTATATACTAAAAAAAGAATTTTAACCGGTAGCAGGTCCCACAGCTGGGTAGCAGAAGGAAACCACTATCAAAAACAATAAAAAATGAATACAGATCCAATAGCAGATTATTTAACAAGAGTAAGGAATGCCATTAAGGCCAATCACCGTGTTGTAGAAATTCCTGCATCAAACCTTAAAAAAGAAATTACTAAAGTTCTTTTTGACAAAGGTTACATCGCGAACTACAAGTTTGAAGATACTACAGTTCAAGGCACTATTAAAATTGCTTTGAAATACAATCCGATTACTAAAGTTCCTGCTATTCGTACATTAGTGCGAGTAAGTAAACCAGGTTTGAGAAACTATGCTGGTGTTGAAAATATGCCAAGAGTATTAAACGGTTTAGGTATCGCAATCTTATCTACTTCTAAAGGTGTAATGACCGATAAAGAAGCAGCCAAATTAAACATTGGTGGTGAGGTATTGTGTCACGTTTATTAATATTAGGAGAACAGCACAATGTCAAGAATAGGAAAAGCCCCAATTACAATCCCTGCAGGTGTTACAATTACCGTATCAAAAGATAACGTAGTAACTGTAAAAGGTCCTAAAGGTGAATTAACACAAGCAGTAGATTCAGATATCACTGTAAGTCAGGAAGACGGAATTTTAACAGTTCAACGTCCTTCAGAACAAAAGAAACACAAAGCATTACACGGTTTATATCGCTCATTGCTTAACAACATGGTTGTTGGTGTTACAGAAGGTTATAAATTAACTCAAGAATTAGTAGGTGTTGGTTACCGTGCTACAAACACAGGTAATACATTAGATTTAGTTTTAGGTTATTCTCACCACTACGTATTCCAATTACCAGAAGAGATTAAAGTAACTACACAATCAGAAAAAGGTCAAACACCTAAAATTATTTTAGAAAGTATTGACAAACAATTGATCGGTCAAGTAGCAGCGAAAATCCGTTCGTTACGTGCACCAGAGCCATATAAAGGTAAAGGTATCAAGTTTGTAGGTGAAGTGTTAAGAAGAAAAGCAGGTAAATCAGCATCTAAAAAATAGTAATCATGGCAGGTAAAAAATTATCAAGAAGAGATCGTATTAAAAAAGGGATCAGAAAAAGACTTACCGGTTCGGAAGAACGTCCAAGGTTATCTGTATATAGAAGCAATAAAGGGATTTATGCGCAGGTAATTAACGATGTAACCGGTAAAACAATAGCATCAGCATCATCATTATCGAAAGATTTTACTGGTACTGGAAATAAAAGCGATCAGTCGGTTGCGGTAGGCAAATTAGTTGCCGAAAAAGCAATTGCTGCAGGTGTTAAAGAAGTTGTTTTCGATAGAAATGGCTATTTATACCACGGTCGTGTAAAATCGTTGGCAGAGGGTGCCCGCGAAGCTGGTTTAGTATTTTAATCTGAAGAAAAAGTAAGATGTCAACTATTAATATAAAAAGAGTAAAAACCACCGATATCGAATTAAAGGATCGTTTGGTTAGTATACAACGCGTTGCCAAAGTAACCAAAGGTGGCCGTACTTTCAGCTTCTCAGCAATTGTTGTTGTAGGTGATGAAAACGGTGTTGTTGGTTTCGGTTTAGGTAAAGCGAAAGAGGTAACTGAAGCCATCGCTAAAGGTGTGGATGATGCTAAAAAGAACTTGGTAAAAGTTCCAATTTTAAACGGTACTGTTCCTCACGAGCAAATCGGTAAATTCTCAGGTGGTTTTGTTTTAATCAAACCAGCTGCAGTAGGTACAGGAGTAATTGCTGGTGGTGCGATGCGTGCTGTATTAGAGAGTGCTGGCGTGCATAACGTATTAGCAAAATCTAAAGGATCATCTAACCCACACAACGTGGTAAAAGCAACTGTTGATGCATTAACTAAAATGCGTGATGCTTATGCAGTGGCTCAAACCCGTGGTATAGATTTAAACAAAGTATTTAACGGATAATATCATGGCTAAGATCAAAATAACACAAGTAAAAAGCGTTATCGACAGAAGCGAGCGCCAAAAAAGAACCGTTCAGGCTTTGGGTTTATCTAAAATGAACCAAAGTGTTGAGGTTGAAGCTACTCCACAAATTATCGGTATGGTTCGCAAAGTGAATCATTTGGTAGCAATCGAAGCAATCTAGTAAAAGTTTTAAAGGTAGTATGGGTAAAAGCCGGTACTACCTTTATATATGTTTAATCGTTGTACCTGTTTAGTGAAAGCGAAGGGCAACACAAATTCAAAAAAATGAATTTAAGTAATTTAAAACCTGCAGTAGGTTCTACAAAAAATAGCAAAAGAATTGGTCGTGGTACAGGTTCTGGTCGTGGCGGTACTTCAACCCGTGGTCACAAAGGTGCGGGTTCTCGTTCAGGTCACAAAACCAAAATCGGTTTTGAAGGTGGTCAAATGCCTTTACAACGTCGTGTGCCTAAAGTTGGTTTCAAACCAATTAACCGTACAGAATATGTTGGTGTAAACTTAGATGTTTTACAAGCTTTAGCTGAAAAACACAGCTTAACAACTATCGATTTCGCTGCTTTACAAGCACATGGTTTAGCTTCTAAAAACGACTTAGTTAAAATTTTAGGTCGTGGTGAAGTTAAAGCAAAGCTAGAAATTACAGCACATGCGTTCTCTGCAACCGCACAAAAAGCTATTGAAGCTGCAGGTGGTTCTATTGTAAAATTGTAATTATTAAATGAAGAAGCTATTTACTACTTTAAGTAATATCTGGAAAATTCAGGAATTAAAAGAGCGTATATTGTTTACGCTCTTAATTCTTTTGGTATACCGTTTCGTATCTCACGTGGTTTTACCAGGTGTGGATCCAACTGCTTTAGGCAATAACGAAAAATCAGGAATCTTAGGCTTACTAGATATGTTTGCCGGAGGTTCTTTCTCTCGTGTGTCTATTTTAGCGTTGGGGGTAATGCCTTATATCTCTGCATCGATTGTGGTGCAACTATTGGGTATTGCTGTTCCTTCTTTCCAAAAAATGCAGAAAGAGGGCGAAAGTGGTAGAAAAAAAATGAACCAGATTACCCGTTACCTAACGGTAGCGATCACAATCGTTCAATCTGTTGGTTACGTTAAAACGCAGGTTCCGGCAGAAGCTATTTTATTACCAAACACTTTATTTTTAGTATTATCTACGTTTGTATTAACGGCAGGTACATTATTTGTAATGTGGTTAGGTGAAAAAATTACGGATAAAGGTATTGGTAACGGTACATCACTAATCATCATGGTTGGTATTATTGCCCGTTTACCAGTTGCAATTTCTCAAGAGTTTAGCGCCCGTGTAGGTTCTGCCAGTGAAGGTGGAGGCCCGGTTGCTTTGGTTTTAGAGATCGTTGCATTATTTGCTGTGGTAATGTTTACCATTTTAATTGTTCAAGGTGTACGTAAAGTGCCTGTACAATACGCTAAAAAAATTGTTGGTAACCGTCAGTTTGGTGGTGTTCGCCAGTACATTCCTTTAAAGGTTAATGCTGCTGGTGTTATGCCGATTATTTTTGCTCAGGCGTTAATGTTTATTCCAGGTGCTTTAATGCAGTTTGTTCCTTCATTACAAGGTTCTTGGTTAATCCAGTTCAGCAATACAACTTCGTTGGCTTATAGCTTAACATTCGCATTTTTAATTATCGCATTTACTTTCTTCTATACTGCAATTACAGTTAATCCAACTCAAATGAGCGACGATATGAAGAAAAACGGTGGTTTTATCCCAGGTATTAAGCCGGGTTTTGCAACATCAACTTTTATTGATGATGTAATCTCTAAAATCACTTTCCCAGGTGCAGTATTTTTAGCGATCATTGCTATTTTACCTTCATTAGCTGTTAAGTTTGGTATTAAACAAGAGTTTGCGCACTTCTTCGGTGGTACTTCTTTATTGATTTTAGTTGGTGTTGTATTGGATACTTTGCAACAGATCGAAAGTTATTTATTGATGCGCCATTATGATGGTTTGATGAAAACGGGTAGAGTTACTGGCAGAACAGGTGTTCCTGCTGCAAGTAGCAATGCAGCGTTGTAGTGTAACGGATGTCTAAAATTTATTACAAATCTCTAGAGGAGATCGAGTTAATAAGAGAAAGTTCCATGCTTGTTTCTAAAACTTTAGCCGAAGTGGCCAAGGTGATAAAAGCAGGCATGACTACTATTCAGTTAGATAAACTAGCCTATGAGTTTATAAGTGATCACGGAGCGATACCGGCATTTTTAAACTATAATGGTTTCCCTAATTCTTTATGTATTTCGCCAAATGAGCAAGTTGTTCACGGTTTTCCAAGCGAGTACGTAATCCAGGAGGGGGATCTGATTTCAGTTGATTGTGGCGTGATTAAAAACAATTATTTCGGCGATTCGGCCTACACTTTCTCTATCGGGGAAATAGATGCAGAAAAACAGAAATTGGTTGAGGCTACTAAACGTTGCCTGGAATTGGGTATAGAAAAAGCTGTTGTTGGTATGCGTATTGGAGATATCGGTTTTGCTGTTCAGCAATATGCAGAAGCTAATGGATTTGGCGTAGTAAGAGAGCTCGTAGGACATGGTGTTGGTATAAAACTTCACGAGAAACCGGAAGTTCCGAATTATGGGAAGCGTGGCGCAGGACCAAAACTTGAAGAAGGAATGGTAATTGCGATAGAACCCATGATCAATGCAGGCGTAGCCGGTGTTAAATTCCATAACGATGGATGGACGGTAACGAGTAAAGACAATAAACCATCGGCACATTTTGAACACACAGTAGCCGTAAAAAAGGGCAAAGCAGATGTTTTATCAACGTTTTCTATAATAGAAGAAGTTTTACAACAAAAAAAATAAATAATTAAAATTTTTTATTTAATTTTGCAACCCTGTTTAGAAGCAGCTAATTAAGTAACAATCAATAAAATATGGCTAAACAAGCCTCAATTGAACAAGACGGAGTAATAAGAGAAGCATTATCCAATGCGATGTTCCGGGTAGAACTCGAGAACGGGCATGAGATTATTGCGCATATTTCAGGAAAGATGCGGATGCACTACATCAAAATCCTTCCTGGAGATAAAGTTAAATTGGAAATGTCTCCTTATGATTTAACAAAAGGACGCATTACTTATAGATACAAATAAAATGAAAGTTAGATCATCAATTAAAAAACGTAGCGCTGATTGTAAGATTATTCGCCGTAAAGGAAAACTTTACGTAATCAACAAGAAAAATCCTAAATACAAGCAACGTCAGGGGTAATTAAGAATATTGTAATCAACCGCACAACGGTGGCCCGCCGTTCGGAATTACTTCAAAACATCAATAAATATGGCAAGGATTTCAGGTATTGATTTACCAAGAAACAAAAGAGGAGAGATTGGTTTAACCTATATCTATGGTATTGGTAGAACAACTGCACAACGTATTTTAACTACTGCAGGAATCGATTTGAACAAAAAAGTACAAGACTGGTCTGATGATGAGTTATCAGCAATCCGTACAATGATTAACGATGAGATTAAAGTAGAAGGTGCTTTACGCTCAGAGGTTCAATTAAACATCAAACGTTTAATGGATATCGGTTGTTACCGCGGTTTACGTCACAGAAAAGGTTTACCTTCTCGTGGTCAGCGTACTAAAAATAACTCACGTACTCGTAAGGGTAAGAGAAAAACAGTTGCTAACAAGAAAAAAGCTACTAAATAGAAATTGATAGATATGAGATGTGAGATTTTAGATGTGAGTACCATGTCTTTAAAATCTGCTCAAATCTGGAATAAAAGAGAAAATTAGGGTACTGAGTATCGGGGTAGAGAAAGTCTCATATCTCAAGTCTCATATCTAGAATCTAAAAGATAAAATGGCTAAAAGTAAAAAAGTAACAAAAAAACGTATCGTTGTAATTGAGCCTGTTGGTCAGGCCCACATCAATGCTACCTTCAACAACATCATCGTTACCTTAACAAACAACAACGGACAGACTATTTCATGGTCTTCTGCTGGTAAAATGGGCTTTAAAGGTTCTAAAAAGAACACGCCGTATGCAGCTGGTCAAGCAGCTTCAGATTGCGGTAAAGTTGCGTTTGATTTAGGTTTACGTAAAGTTGAAGTATTTGTAAAAGGTCCGGGTTCAGGTCGTGAGTCTGCAATCAGAACTTTGCAAGTAGCAGGTATCGAAGTAACGTCTATTAAAGATATTACTCCACTTCCTCACAACGGATGTCGTCCTCCTAAAAAGAGAAGAGTTTAATTAATTTTAAAGCTAAGAATCTCCAGTTACAGGCTGGATGATACTTTAAAACAGAAAAAAATGGCAAGATATACAGGCCCAAAATCAAAAATTGCACGTAAATTCAGAGAACCAATCTTCGGTCCTGATAAAGTGTTAGACAGAAAAAATTATCCTCCTGGGCAACATGGCTCATCAAAAAGAAGAGGAAAACAATCTGAATATGCTATCCAGTTAATGGAGAAACAAAAAGTAAAATATACTTATGGTGTATTAGAAAAACAATTCAGTAACTTGTTTAAAAAAGCATCTTCACGTGCTGGTATTACCGGTGATAACTTACTTCAGTTATTAGAAGCGCGTTTAGATAACACAGTTTACCGTTTAGGTATTTCAACAACCCGTTCTGGTGCACGCCAGTTAGTTAGCCATAAACACGTTACTGTGAATGGTGAAGTTGTAAATATCCCTTCATATCAGTTAAAAGCTGGTGATGTGGTTGCGGTTCGTGAAAAATCTAAATCTTTAGAATCAATTAGTAACTCAGTTGCAGGTAGAACGATTAATAAGTTTGCTTGGTTAGAGTGGAATGCTAGTGAATTAACTGGTAAATTCTTAACCTACCCTCAACGTGATGAAATTCCTGAAAACATCAAGGAAAATTTAATCATCGAGTTGTACTCAAAGTAATAAATGAGCTAGTTAATTACCTCAATGGGGTAATTAACTTTTTTCATGTTACTATATATTCAATAACGAATTTAAAAAAATATAAATGGCAATTTTAGCATTTCAGAAACCAGACAAAGTGATCATGCAGAAATCAACTGATTTCGATGGCACATTTGAATTTCGTCCTTTAGAGCCCGGTTTCGGTGTAACAATTGGTAATGCCTTAAGAAGAATTTTACTTTCTTCGTTAGAAGGTTATGCTATTACTACTATTCGTTTTTCAGGCGTTTCTCACGAATTTTCTACCATGAAAGGTGTTGTAGAAGATTTAACTGATATTATCTTAAACTTAAAACAAGTTCGTTTTAAGAAAACAGGTGATTCAGGAGATTCTGAAAAAGTTTTCATCATCGTTAATGGTCAAGACCAGTTTAAAGCTGGTGATATCACTAAATTCTCTAACAACTTTACAGTTTTAAACCCTGAGCATGTAATTTGCAATATGGATAAATCTGTTACTTTGGAAGTGGAATTAACCATCAATAAAGGACGTGGTTATGTACCTGCTGAAGAAAATAAAGTTGCTGATGCTGTTGTAGGTGTAATCGCAATCGATTCGATTTATACTCCAATGAAAAATGTAAAATACACGATCGAAAACTTTCGTGTTGAGCAAAAAACGGATTATGAAAAATTGGTTTTAGATATCTCTACTGACGGTTCAATTCATCCAGAAGAGGCATTAAAAGAAGCGGCTAAGATCCTTATCCAGCACTTTATGTTATTCTCTGATGAGAATTTAGTATTAGAATCTCAAGCAAAAGAAGAAACTAAAGAAGTAGACGAGGAAATTTTACACATGCGTAAAATCCTTAAAACTGAATTAGTAGATATGGATCTTTCAGTTAGAGCATTAAACTGCTTAAAAGCTGCTGATATCCGTACTTTAGCTGATTTAGTTTCTTACGATGTTGCTGATATGTTAAAATTCAGAAACTTCGGTAAAAAATCTTTAACAGAGATCCAAGAATTAGTAAAATCGAAAGGTTTATCATTTGGTATGAACCTGTCTAAATTTAAATTAGACGAAGAATAATTCAGTTTTCAGTTAACAGTTTTCAAATTGAAAATTGGATATTGAACATTGAGAATTAAATATTAGTTCACGGTGTATAATTCCCTCTGAGACAGAGACGGTATACACTTAATCAAAAAACAATGAGACACGGTAAAAAAGTAAACCACTTAGGTAGAACCGACAGCCACAGAAAAGCGATGTTAGCTAATATGGCAACATCACTAATTAAAGCAAAAAGAATTACAACAACTTTAGCTAAAGCTAAAGCTTTACGTACTTATGTTGAGCCATTAATCACTAAAGCGAAAAATGACACTACTCACTCACGTCGTACAGTTTTCTCTTACCTACAAGATAAAGAAGTAATCACTATTTTGTTCCGCGAAGTGGCTGAGAAAGTTGCTAACCGTCCAGGTGGTTACACTCGTATCATTAAATTAAACAATCGTCAGGGTGATAATGCTGAGATGGCTTTAATTGAATTGGTAGATTACAATACAGTTTACGGTAAAGATGTAGAAGTTAAAGAAGAGAAGAAAACAACTCGTCGTGGTAGAAGCAAAGCTGCTGCGCCTAAAGCTATTGAAGCGAAAGCTGAGGTTGTTGAAGAAGTTGCTCCTGCTGAAGAAGCTCCTGCTACTGAAGAACCAAAAGGAGAATAATTTTATTCACCTTAAGATTAAGAAAGTCCTGTTCGAAAGAGCAGGACTTTTTTGTTTTCTTGTTATTCTGAACGGAGTGAAGAATCTTTAAGTATGAAATCTCAATCTGAATAAAGAAATAGAACCTAGCTTGGTTAAGCACTTTAGCATATCACCTTTCTGTGGCAACAGGAAAAGGATTCTTTACTGCGTTTAGAATGATACCACTAATGAACCAAATAAACAAACGTTTGTCTCATTTTTTCATTACATGGCTTTATTGTAATAAGCTATGCATAAATTAGCCTCAAACAAATTAAAAAATGAAATTTAGGCTTTTTCTATTGCTCTGTCTTTTCGGGCAGCTATCTCTTAATGCTCAAATATTAAAATATACTAATGGTAATAATGCATGGAATCCAGACTCGTTAGGTAACCACCGTGTTGTTGTACAATTTGATGGAACCAATAAAATAGCACGTACCAAAATTGATTGGCGTAGGAGGGATGAACATCCAGAATTAAAAGGAATCATCGTTCAAGATGCAAACGGTAAAACTGTTTCAGCTGTGGGCACAGATAAATTGACGAGAGAAAGTGCTGATGTTTATTTCGAAGCACCGGGTTCAGGAAAATATTATGTGTATTATCTCGCTTATAAAAATGAAGGTAGAAGTAATTATCCGAAAGGCGTTTATTTAAAAGCCAAACAGGCTGACCAAACATGGTTAACAGCTGCAAAACGGGTTAAAGTGAATGCTTTTGCTGTCGAAATCCAATCTGTTGATGCTTTCAACTCTTTCTACCCGATGGAAATTATTGCAACTGGTAAAGAAACAGCCGCAATAAAGGCCAAATATGCTTCAGCAGCTTTTATCGTTTTTCCAGAAGACAGGATGTTCCCGATCAAAATGCAGAATGATTTACCTTATCGTTGGGTACAAAAAGGAGCTATAAATACTTTTACAGGCTCGGCGAGTAAAGGTGAAAATTATGCTTTTCAACTGGGGGTATTTGCGCTGAAAGATTTGAAAAATGTAGCGGTTAACTTCGGCGATTTAAAAACAGTAACAGGAAAAGTAATTTCTTCAAAATATATCAATTGTTTAAACACCAATGGAACAAGTTATGACAACAAACCTTTGGTTGAAACGGTAAATGTAGCCTCTGGAAAAATTCAGCCGATGTGGATTACGGTCGATATTCCTAAAAATACGACAGCGGGCACATATACAGGTAATTTTACAGTTAAAGCCAATGGAAAATCGAAAATAATAACAGCTAAAATTACAGTAGGGAACGAAGTACTAGCCGATGCTGGTGTAGGAACTCCAGATAAACAGACGCGCTTAACCTGGTTAAATTCTACTTTGGCACAAGCGAATACGGTTGTAGCGCCATATACGCCACTAACGGTTGATGGGAATGTAATCTCGCTTTTAGGCAGAAAGTTCGAAATTAATACAGACGGTTTTCCCAAGCAGATTCAAACATTCTTTAATGCTGAGATGACGGCTTATAGCGAAAAACCTAATAATATCCTGGCTGAACCTATCCATTTTCATTTTTTTAATACCCCGAAAACGCAAGAGAAATTTTCACCGGGTAAATTTCAAATTACGAGTAAAGAAGCCGGAACGGTAAAGTGGACTGCCACGAATACTTCCGAAAACCTCAAAATTGATTTAGAAGGTACTTTAGAGTTTGATGGTTATGTGCATTACGTAGTTAAAGTTACCGCGCTAAAAGATGTCGATTTCAGCAATGTCGATTTTCATATCCCTTTTGATAAAGGTTCAACCAAGTATTTAATGGGGTTAGGGGAGAAAGGTGGCATTAGACCCGATACTGTAAAATGGAAATGGGATGTAGCGAATAAAAATCAGGATGCCGTTTGGATCGGCAATGTAAATGCAGGCCTATATTACAATTTAAGAGATGAGAACTATATTCGTCCACTGAATACGAATTTCTACCTTCAGAAGCCTTTATTATTACCCAAATCGTGGGGTAATGGAGATAAAGGTGGTATCCAGATTAATGTGAAAGGCAGTTCGATGCTTGCCGATAACTTTACTGGAGCAAGAAGTATGAAAAAGGGAGATGTGTTATACTACAATTTCAATTTATTGATTACGCCTTTCCATTTACTTAATACCGATTTTCAATGGGATAACCGTTTCTATCATAAATATGGTGATTTAGATACAATCAAAGCTAAGGGTGCAACTGTAGTAAACATTCACCATGCCACTCCGATTAACCCTTGGATCAACTATCCATTTATCGAATGGAAAAAGATGAAAGATTATATTAGTCATGCACACTCGAAAGGTTTAAAAGTTAAAATTTACAATACTGTTCGCGAGCTTTCTAACCATGCATACGAATGGCCAGCTTTAAGAAGTTTAGGTACTGAAGTGTATTCTCCGGGCAAGGGTGGGGGCTTTAGCTGGTTGCAGGAACATTTAGATTCGAATTATATTGCGGCCTGGTTTGTACCAGAAATTAAAGATGCGGCCGTAATTAACAGCGGAATGAACCGCTGGCACAACTATTATGTAGAAGGAATGAATTGGTTGGTAAACAACGTTGGGATTGATGGTGTGTATCTGGATGATGTAGCCTTCGATCGGGTGACCATGAAGCGTATAAAACGCGTATTAACGCAAAATAGCCATCCTGGTATTATTGATCTGCATTCAGCAAATCAGTACAACAAAAGCGATGGCTTTAACAATAGCGCCATTTTATACATGGAACACTTCCCTTATCTGAACCGTTTATGGTTTGGTGAATACTTCGATTACCAGAAAAACAATCCGGATTTCTTTTTAACTGAAGTAAGTGGAATTCCTTTTGGATTAATGGGAGAGATGTTACAAGATGATGGAAACCCTTGGCGCGGTATGATTTATGGCATGACAAGTCGCTTGGGCTGGTCTGACAAAAGTGATCCAAAACCTTTATGGGCCGCTTGGGATAATTTTGGCATAAAAGGATCTGAGATGATCGGTTACTGGAGTGAAAACTGCCCGGTTAAAACCGATAATCCTAAAGTACTGGCGACAGTATATAAAAAACAGGGGAAAACGATGATTGCTTTAGCAAGTTGGGCAGAAGGAGATGTAAAGGTCAATTTAAAAATAGACTGGGCCAAACTGGGTTTAGATGCCGATAAAGTAAAAATAGCTGCACCTGCAATTGATAAGTTCCAAACTTCGGGAAGTTACCCTAATGGAAAATCGGTTCCGGTTGAAAAAGGAAAAGGTTTGATTTTGATTCTAGAGTAATATTTTATTGGGGTCACTCTGAACTTGTTTCAGGGTCTTACTCAGATTAGCAGATATTTATCCAAACGTAAAAGGTCAAGTTTTTTAACTTGACCTTTTACGTTTTATACTTTGTTATACCTTCACATTTTCCATCCCATACTGTTTCAGCACATCTGCGGGAACACCAGCCCATTGGTTTGGTGCATTACCTACATAACCAATATCTTTTACACCAATTTCTGTTGTGTAAAAGCCTGATGCAGTTAAGTTTCTCATTCTATTGAAAAAAGTTACCCCCGCCTGCATTTCTGGCCTGGCTTTTTTAGGGTAGGCAATTTCATCTACAATCGAAATCTGTTGATTCTCGGATGCTTCAACAAAAGGTTTCTGGAATTTATTGAAACAGTACACATCCAGCCATTTCAGGCCACCACGCATCGGTACTTGATGTTCAGGAATATCTTTTACTATAAATTCGATAAACTCTGGCACTTTAGCATCAGATGCACTGCCCGATACATCATCCTTAGGGATAATAATATCTGCCAAAACTGTAATCGTAGCCATTTCATGTTTCGTGAAAAAAGTTTCAGCTTTTAATTTCTTATCACGATCTATTTCCCATTGCTCTCTTCCTGCTTCTTTAGCACTTTCTTCCGGTGCTGCAGCTTCGGTTTTTGTTTCGGGTTGCTTACAGGCATCGAGCAGTACAGTTGTGCTTATGGCTGTTAAACCCAATGCTTTTAGTGAATCACGTCTGTTCATATGGCAATTCTTTAAATATTTTGTTTTTTCTTTTGAGCTAAAATATATTCGGCGGTACGCATTGATAGTGCCATGATAGTCCAGGTAGCATTTTTATCGCCTTGTTGAACAAATGGGCCCGCGTCAACCACAAATAGGTTCTTACAGTCATGTGCTTGGCAGTATTTGTTTAATGCCGATTTTTTAGGATCATCGCCCATTCTGATAGTTCCAACTTCGTGGATAATTTTTCCAGGGTTGAGCAATCCATAATTGGTATCTGCGCCCTGAATTTCGGAAGTAACTACGGCGCCCATTTCTTTCATAATTGAAAGAAAGGTTTCCTGCATATGTTTAGCCTGCAGAATCTCATCCTTGTCCCATTTGTAGTTAAATCTTAAAACGGGGATACCATATTTATCTACAGTATTCGGGTCGATTTCGCAATAGTTACTTTCTCTTGCAATTGCCGTACCACGGCCAGCCATGCCAACGCCAGTTCCATAAAATCGGCGATAATCATCTTTTAGTGATTTTCCATAACCTCCGGCTTCTTTCATTTTGCCATCTCTGCCAGGTACCATCCCGTTCATTTGGGCTACGCCACCACCAAAACCGTAAGCTGGCATGCCCATTCCACCCCAATATTCGATATGGTAACCACGTGGAAAATTCAATTTCCTGTTATCTAACCACCAGGGCGAATAGATATGCACACTGCCCAGTCCATCTTCGTTATAACGTTTTCTATCCATTAACTGTGGCAGAAAACCCGAAACACTTGCTCCGGTAGAATCGTGCAGGTATTTTCCAACTACACCACTACTATTAGCCAGGCCATTAGGATGTGAAGTTGATTTTGAATTCAATAAAATGCGTGCTGATTCGCAAGCACTGGCACCTAAAATGACCAGTTTGCCGTTTACCTGATATTCTTGTAAGTCTTTTCGGTTTACGTATGAAACGCCTTTTGCTGTACCATCTTTATCGGTAATTACTTCTCGCACCATGGCGTCGGTAATTACCGTAAGGTTGCCCGTTTTTACGGCAGGATTTACCAAACATGAAGAAGAAGAAAAATCGCCATAAACCTTGCAGCTCCTGCCGCACTGGCCACAGTAAAAACAAGGTGCACGGTCGCTGTTGTTGGGTAGAGCTTCGGTAAGCACCGAACCACGACCGGCAATTACTTTTACACCGGCTTTTTCAGCCCCTTTTTTAATGAATAGTTCATTTAAACGCGGTTTGGGTGGTTTCATGAAAATTCCATCGGGTTCGCTTTCGATCCCTTCAACAGTACCATAAATACCAATCATGCGGTCAACTTTATCATAAAATGGCTTTACATCCGCATAGGTAATAGGCCAGCTATCGGTTAAACCATCTTTAGGTTTAAAATCTTCAGGCCCCATGCGTAAGGAAATTCTTCCCCAGTGGTTGGTACGGCCGCCGAGCATACGCGAGCGGAACCATTCGAATTCGCTTTTGTTTTTCTGGGTATATGGTTCGCCTTCTAATTCCCAGCCTCCATAAGAAGCATCGAAATCTCCAAATGGACGCGTAGTACTGGCGCCACGACGAGGCGATTCCCAAGGCCATTTTAACTGGTGAGAATCTAATCTTGGATCGAAATTTTGACCAGCCTCGAGCATTAAAACCTTTTGACCTGCGTGCGCCAAAACATAGGCTGCCATGCCGCCACCAGCTCCAGAGCCAACAATAATGGCATCGTAAACGGTGGGCGATTTTTTTATCTGAAAGTCACTCATTGATTATGGTTAGGTGTTTTATATACTCTAATCTAAAGCTTAATTTTTTGAAAAAAAAGTGTTCGGCTATTTTGGAATCAATATAGATAATATTGCCCTTGCGTATTTCTAAATCGTATTACGTCAATATCGTATAAGTCGTTTTTTAGTGAAATAAGCCTTTGCATAGTCGCTCTATTGTTACATTATCATGAATATGTTCTGCTCCAGATAAACTTGATTATCTTTGTTGCTAAAATTTATCAATGCCAGTGCTAGAATATATAAAACAATTTACTGCGGTTTTAAAAGAAAGTGTTGATGCAGCAACTTTTGTAAAGGTATCTTTAGGGAACTACAAAGGTGAAGAAGAAGCATTAAAGCAAATTCTTATTCGCAAAGTTGTGATTAAACGTGAAGATAAACTGGCTTTTACTTATCGCTACAAAACACGCGATGTGGTGAAAAACTATACCGTTGATGAAGCGATAAATTTGATTTCTGATTATCTGAATAAGGGTTTTAAAATTGGTACTTTGTTTACCACAGAAAAGGATCTGATTTTGGAGGAACTGAACAATGGAAAGGTAGTGATGAGGGAAAACAAAGCTTCGAGCAAGGAGGCTCCATCCGGCAGTCATGATAAAGAAAAGACGAGGTTAATTAAGCCTGATGCGAAGTCATATTTAACGGAGTTGAAAATTACTGATACCGATGGTAAGGTTTTTAAAAATGCACAGGATAAATTCAGACAAATTAACCATTACATTGAAATTTTAAGTGCTTTAATTAAAGAACTGCCGGCAGGAACCGTAAAAAAGGTTGCCGATATGGGCTCTGGCAAGGGCTATTTAACTTTTGCATTGTACGATTACCTCCATTCGGTTTTAAAGTTGGAAACTGAGGTAGTTGGAGTAGAGTATAGGCAGGACATGGTGGATTTATGTAACCAGGTTGCGGTTAAATCTGATTTTTCTCAACTGAACTTTGTACAGGGAACGATTGAGGATTACAAAGCAGATAATGTAAACCTTTTAATTGCATTACATGCCTGCGATACGGCAACGGATGATGCTATTTTTAAGGGAATTAAAGCCAATGCCGAACTGATTGTAGTTGCGCCTTGTTGCCACAAACAAATACGCCGGGAAATTGAACAGCACAAAGTGAAAAATGATGTTTCTTTTTTAACTAAATATGGCATTTTCTTAGAACGCCAGGCTGAGATGGTTACCGATGGGATACGCGCTTTGATTTTAGAGTATTTTGGCTATAAAACCAAGGTTTTTGAGTTTATATCCGATGCGCATACGCCCAAGAATGTGCTTGTGGTGGGGATTAAGGGCAAAGTGCTAAGTGCAGAGCGAAAAACGGAGGTTTTGAAAAAAATTAAGGCGAGTAAAGAATATTTTGGGATTGGCTACCATCATTTAGAAAAATTGTTGGGGCTGTAGTTTAACCGCAAAGAGCACAAGGTTTTTCGCAAAGAAATGCAAAGCGATGACTAATTATATGATATGCCTATTGAGGTTATCTTCATTCTGAACTTGTTCAGAATCTATTATGCCAACCTTGGTGTTTTCGGCCGGTGAGGCACCGACCGATAGGATCAAATTTACAGATGCAATAAAATCAAGGCTACTAAAGCCGGTATCGACTGCACATAAAGAATTTTTTTACTGGCTGTAGCAGCACCGTAAATCCCTGCAATAATTACGCAGGTTAAAAAGAATATGGCTACATACAAGCGCCAGTGATGGTCGGTTATGCATAGCGACCATATTAAGCCTGCTGCTAAAAATCCATTGTACAAGCCCTGGTTAGCGGCCAATGTTTTGGTCGGACCAAATAAATCTTTTGGAATGGTTTTAAATACCTTGGGGGCTTTGGTTGTCCAGGCGAACATTTCTAGCCAAAGGATATAAATGTGAATAAGGGCAACAAGCCCGATCATGATTTGTGCTGCTACTTGCATTTTTTGATGATTATAAGGATTTTTAGGTTAAGTAGTTACAATGGATAAATGATTGCATAGATAAAATGATTAAACCGATTAACTTATGCGATAATAAAGATATAAAACTTTGAGGATTATTGTATGGGGTATGTTTTAACCCGTTAGTAGATTTTTTGCACTGGCCGCTGATAATTAAACCCGATAGGAGCGAACACGTAGTGCAACGAAGTAAAGCGTATAGCGGGGCTGGTATTTCCGAAGTATTACTGACATTCATTTTCATATTATTTTAAATAATTCATTCTGCTTTAGTCTTTGGTCGCCCCTTCATCGATCTGCCATCCCACATTTACCATACTCTTCTGTCATGCTGTCAGTAAACTCCAGCCTCTTTTTTTACATTTTATCAGTCTTTTACCGATATTTTCTGCCAAAAACCAATTGGCACAAGCATTGTTTAATAGCAGTAGAAATTATAATACTTTAAAAAGAGAAATTAAAAATACAATGGGAAAAATTATTGGAATAGACTTAGGAACAACAAACTCTTGCGTGAGTGTAATGGAGGGCAATGAGCCTGTAGTTATCGCAAACAGTGAGGGTAAACGTACTACACCGTCTATTGTTGCTTTTGCAGAAAACGGTGAGCGTAAAGTTGGCGAGCCTGCTAAACGTCAGGCTATAACCAACCCAACAAAAACGATATATTCGATTAAACGCTTTATGGGTAACAGCTACGATGAATGTGCTAAAGAAATTGCACGCGTACCTTATAAAGTAGTAAAAGGTGATAACAACACTCCACGTGTTGAAATCGACGACAGAAAATACACTCCACAGGAGATTTCTGCAATGATTTTGCAGAAAATGAAAAAAACTGCTGAAGATTTCTTGGGTCAGGAAGTAACTGAAGCGGTAATTACCGTACCAGCTTATTTTAACGATGCACAACGTCAGGCTACTAAAGAAGCAGGAGAAATTGCAGGTTTATCTGTAAAACGTATCATTAACGAGCCAACTGCGGCTGCTTTAGCTTATGGTTTAGATAAAGCACACAAAGACATGAAGATCGTTGTGTTCGACTGTGGTGGTGGTACACATGACGTTTCTGTATTGGAATTAGGTGATGGCGTTTTCGAAGTAAAATCTACTGACGGTGATACACACTTGGGTGGTGATGACTTTGACCACATTATTATCGACTGGTTAACTGAAGAGTTTAAAGCAGAAAACAACATGGACCTTTCTAAAGATCCAATGGCTTTACAACGTTTAAAAGAAGCTGCTGAGAAAGCTAAAATTGAGTTATCAAGCACAACTTCTACTGAAATCAACTTACCATACATTACTGCTGATGCTAGCGGCCCTAAACACTTAGTACGTACATTATCACGTGCTAAATTTGAGCAATTAGCTGATAGCTTAATCAAACGTACTATCGATCCTTGTAAATCTGCTTTGAAAAATGCTGGTTTAAGCACAGGCGATATCGACGAAATTATCCTGGTAGGGGGTTCTACACGTATCCCTGCTATTCAGGAAGCGGTTAAAGCTTTCTTCGGTAAAGAGCCAAGTAAAGGTGTTAATCCTGATGAGGTTGTAGCTATCGGTGCTGCTATTCAAGGTGGTGTATTAACTGGTGATGTGAAAGATGTATTGTTGTTAGACGTTACGCCTTTATCATTAGGTATCGAAACTATGGGTGGTGTAATGACTAAATTAATCGAGTCTAACACAACTATCCCAACTAAAAAATCGGAAACTTTCTCAACTGCAGCTGATAACCAGCCTTCAGTAGAAATCCATATTTTACAAGGTGAGCGTCCAATGGCTGCTCAAAACCGTACTATTGGCCGTTTCATTTTAGATGGTATTCCACCAGCACCTCGTGGTGTGCCTCAGGTAGAAGTATCGTTTGATATTGATGCCAATGGTATCTTACACGTAAGTGCTAAAGATAAGGCTACTGGTAAAGAGCAAAAAATCCGTATCGAAGCATCTTCAGGTTTAACTGATGCTGAGATCAAAAAAATGAAAGAAGAAGCTGAAGCTAATGCGGCAGATGATGCTAAACAGAAAGAAGAAGCGGATAAAATTAACGGAGCTGATGCTTTAATTTTCTCTACTGAGAAACAACTAAAAGAGTTTGGTGATAAATTATCTGCTGATAAAAAAGCACCAATCGAAGCTGGTTTAGAGAAATTGAAAGCAGCTCACTCAGCGCGTAACTTTGCAGATATCGATGCAGCTTCGGCTGAATTGCAAGCTGCATGGAATGTTGCTTCTGAAGAGATGTACAAAGCTGGCGAGCAGCCTCAAGGTGGCGAACAAGCACAAGCTGATGGTCAACCTCAAGGTGGTGGCGATAACGTTACTGACGTTGATTTTGAAGAAGTAAAAGAAGAGAAATAAGTCTTTGAGTCTTCAGCCCTGAGCGGAAAGCCTTGGGAAAGATAAAAATAAAAAGCGTCCCTGATTATTCAGGAACGCTTTTTTTGTGCGCTATAAACCTTGCAGGTTTTTAAAATCTGTGAGGTTTGAAATAATATTTTTTGTTTTTATGAAAACGAACGGTTCAGTACTTTTCTGGAACTTCAGCCCCGCCATGCGCTATAGCCCTCATGAAAAATTCGGGGCTGTCGCTGCTGTCGGGTTTAGGAAGGAGGGATTAGTGCTTTTCGGAGAGTTTTTATAGCGATCGCTACTTACACGTTCTTTAAATGTCTCATATGATCGAAAGATGTCAATTTGATTTTTTTCTATCAAATATAAAGACAATCCTTTCTGTTAGAAATCCGTAAAATAAACAGTTGAGCAATAATCCAACGAAGAAGAAGAAGGGCCCTTCAATAAACCTAAAGAATAAGGTATGTATAGGAAAGCGAAAAATGTAATATATTTTTGCCATCGCTTGTATTACAAAGTTATTTCCATCTGTACCTTCGTCAACAGCTGCGGCGGCAATGAGTGTTACAAAAGCGAAAACACAAAAAATGATCGTTGCAGAAATAAAAGAAAAAACTTTAAAACCATTTCTTTTCATCGCACTCATGTTCTTTTAGCTTGATAGTCTTTTGTATCAGAGAATTGTTAGACCAAATTCTCTTCAATAATATCCTGTAATTCTTTTTCGTTTACAGATATTTCATGCAATAGCTTAAATTGATTCTTGGCCCGATCTAAATTTTGCGTGGGGTAATTTGTAGGATAATAATTATTGCCACTTAAAAAATCGGTTAAAAAACGTAGTGCCTGCATATAAATTATATACTTACCAGAAAATAGAATAAGCTCTTTTTCTGTTTCTGTCAAAATACTTTTCATTTCTGATAAATAACCTTTTATCATCGCTTCGAAATAAGGCAAGCGTATTTTTATCTTATCCAGATCAGTCTCATTTTCTGAAAAGGCACATAGGTAAGTACGCATCATATCACCCAGATCAGAAATAAACTTGCCAGGCATAACGGTGTCCAGGTCAATTACGCAAATCCCCTCGTAGGTTTCATCATCCAGTAACACATTACTGATCTTGGTGTCGTGGTGCATTACCCGGTCTGGGAAATCTTTTCTATGTGAATAGGAAGTATAATAATCTAGGATATACTTGTGCGCTAAAGCACCTTCAATTTCTGATTTTGCCTGTTCTTTTAATGCTTCTACGATCTTGTTCAGTGCCAATGTAAACTGTTCGTACCTTAGGCCTAAATCGTGGAAGCCTGGAATTGTGGGTTGAAGCGTTTTCGCGTCAAAGTTATCTAACAGCCTGCTCAGTTTCCCAAATTGTTTAGCGGCTTCATAAGCTTGTTTTGGGTCGGCCAGCACATCTAATGAAATGGTATTGGGCACAAAGGGAAGCATCCGCCAATATTCATCGCGGATATGGGCCATTTCTTCACCATTGGTGGTGGAAACTGGCTTTATGAAAAGATATTCAGGGTAAGCAAAATTAAGATAGTCGGCAATTGCACGAAGATTATTTGCAATAGCTTGTGGTTGTTTAAAAACCGAGGTATTAATGTTTTGAAGAATATATTTTTTTTCTTCTGACAAAGGTGAAAGCAAATAAGTACGGTTAATTAAACCCGTACCTATTTGTGTAATTCTTGTGTTTTCTTTAGCGTATCCGTAGGCTTTTAAAACTTCGGAATCTAAATTTAGTTCCATAGTTTTTCTGGATATGTTCCGTTTTTAACCAATTGGTCAATACTATCCTGAACATACGGTTTATCTTCTTTATATGTTACACCGAACCATTTGTTAGAGGTTGGCACTACTTTAAAGCTTGCAATATTACTTTTTACAAGGTTCTCGCCAATTAATGGGATAAAGAATTCTGCCTTCGGTTTATCTTTGTTTGCTTCAGCAAACTCTCTGAACAATTCTTCCGTAATTTTGAAAACCGCTGGTGTAAATCCCCAGAAATTCATTGAAACCGGAGTTTCATAAGCTAAGGGAAATTCTTCGCCATTTTCTTCGTAAAAAATATTACCGTCTTTAGGATAAACTTTTGTACGTTCTATAATCTCTTCAAGATTGCCTGAAGCATCTACTTTGCAGACACCACGCGAAACCGCACCAAATTCTGATAAAGTTTTGCCAACCTCATAACCAATAATGGCATAGTTGCTGTCAGTCACCTCTGTAGTTAAGAAATCAACCATTTTTTTAAAGGCATCAAAACCATAGTAATCATCGGCGTTAATTACACAGAACGGTTCTTTAATTACGTTTCTTCCAGAAAGGATTGCATGTGCGGTACCCCAAGGTTTCTCCCTGTATATTTCTTCTTCTATGCCAAATTGTTTAAGATCGAAGTTTTGGAAAACATATTCTGTTTCAATTCTTCCCTCAAGTTTAGGCTCGAAAATGGCTTTGAATTCTTTTACAAATTCTTCTTTTATAATAAATACAACTTTGCCAAAGCCAGCATTAATTGCATCATATATTGAATAATCGATAATAGTTTCGCCGTTTGGGCCAAAACCATCAATTTGTTTCATACTTCCATAACGGCTTGCCATACCTGCAGCCAATATTAATAGGGTGGGTTTCATTTATTGTTATTTTTATTTTTGAGATTCTTGATTAAAAAATACTTTAATCATATCATATTCGTATTGCGAAAATAGTAATAGGCATTTGATCTTACTAGAAAGCGCTCCTTGTTTTAACCATATTTATTGCTCATTTAAATAATTTATTTGTGCCTGGACGGTAATTGAACAAATTGAGAGCAAAATGATTAGATATTTCATTATTCTATATAATTAAAATCCAAATAAACCACCACCGGTTTTTGAACGTGTTTTCTTTCCTGTAAGCATGCCAAATATACCTCTAACAATTTCTTTACCAATTTGACGGGTTATTGTTGCTCCCATTACCTGTTCAACAAGACTCTTTTCGCCCGGTTTAGGTTTGCTTTCTTGTTCTGCTTGTTTTTGAGCTTCAGCTGCCTGTTTTTCCTGCTCTGCTGCTGCAGTTTGCTCATTAATGCGTTTAGTTAAAATATCATAAGCACTTTCAGGATCGATTGGGTCTTTATATTTGGTGTACATTGGGCTGGCGTGAACAAGCTGATCGAAATCTGCTGCTGTAAGTGGCCCCATTACAGCCCTTGGCGGGGTAAGCATGGTAGCAGATACTTCCGTTGGAATACCTTTTTCATTTAATACGGTAACCAATGCCTGACCTGTTCCCAATGAGGTTAATATTTTATCGATCTCATAAAAATCTGATTTTGGATAGGTATTAACTGTTTTTTTCAAAGCATCTACATCATTTGGCGTAAATGCCCTTAATGCATGCTGTACACGGTTACCAAGTTGTCCTAAAACACTTTCAGGCACATCAGTAGGTGCCTGGGTACAGAAGAAAACACCAATTCCTTTCGAACGGATTAACCTGATGATAGTTTCAATCTGCTCTAAGAATGCTTTTGAAGAGTTTTTGAACAATAAATGCGCCTCATCAAAAAAGAAGACTAGTTTTGGCTTATCTAAATCGCCAACCTCAGGCATGGTATTAAATAACTCAGCCAGTAAGCTTAACAAAAATGTAGAATACAGTACAGGTTGATTTTGAACATCGGCAATGTTTAATAAACTTATGGTTCCTTTGCCATCAACACGTTCGAAGAGATCTTCAATATCAAAAGACTTTTCGCCAAACATACCTGCTAATCCCTGCTGCTCTATGGCTACAATTTTTCTTAATATAGTACCAGAAGTAGCAGTTGAAATGGTGCCATAACTGCTTTTTATTTCGGCTGCACCAGCACCTTCTGATAGATAAGAAACCAGTTTCTTTAAATCATTTAAATCAATAATAGGCATTTTGTTATCATCGGCATATTTGAATATTACTGCCATAACACCTGCCTGTGTATCGTTTAAATCTAACACTTTCGATAAAAGTGTTGGGCCGAACTCCAATACTGTTGCTCGCATCTGGGCACCCATTTTGCCCGAAAGCGAATAAATTTCGACAGGGAAACCAGAAGGAGAAAAAGGTTTGTTGAGCTGTTGCGCTCTTTCTTCTATTTTAGGATTAATAGAACCTGGTTGGTTTAAACCCGATAAATCGCCTTTTACATCCAACATAAAAACAGGAACGCCGGCATCTGACAGTTGCTCTGCTAATAATTGAAGGGTTCGTGTTTTACCTGTTCCAGTTGCCCCTGCAATTAAGCCGTGTCTGTTCATCATTTTTAAAGACAAATTAACCTCAGCTTCGCTATAAACCTGACCGTCTAAAATTCCGGCGCCTAAATAAATATATGAGCCTGTAGGAGCATAGGATGATTTTATTTTTTCGATGAATTTTGAAGAAAGATCACTCATTTTTTAAAATTAGATTGCCAATTTAAGAAACAAATCTTAAAAAGGTTGCTTTTTTGTTTCTAGTTTTGGTGCAAAAGTATGCACAAACGATTGTTTAATGATGCTGGTTAAATTGCTTATAATAATTTAGCTCGTTTTGTAGCGCGGTTATTTTTTCCTGCATCTGTTGTACCTGATTAAGCAGATGAGAAACAGCGTGGATGCCTTCTAAGTTGATTTCCAGATCTTGTGCCAAGCGAAGATACTGCTCCAATTTGGTCAATTCATCAACTGGCAAAAAGAGCGATTGTTTTTTAATTGTTGTATGGATCAGGCCAAAATCCTCCAACGATTGAATAAAGTTAATTTCCACATGGTGATAAGCACATATGTCTTCTACAGGTATTAGATTAGTTCCCATAATGGTTAGAATTTGGAAAGTTTTTCGAATAGTTCTTTTTGTTCGACGTTTAGATTGGTTGGTAGTTTTACCTGCCAATTGATGTATAAATCGCCAAACTGGTTTTCTTTTTTATAAACAGGAAAGCCTTTGCCTTTTAATCTTAAAGTTGCACCGGGCTGTGTACCTTCCGGTACTTTAAGTTTAACTTTGCCGTTTAAGGTTTCTACAATTTTTTCTCCACCTAATACAGCCTTATAAACATCTATTTCTTCCTGTATGTAGATATCGTTTCCTTTACGTTTAAATTTAGGATCATCCTTAATATTAAATTTGATAAATAAATCTCCTGGAGGGCCATTATTTACGCCAGGGGCACCATAACCGGGCAGTTTAATTTTCTGTCCGTTTTCTACACCTGCCGGGATAGTAATACGTACCTGTTTCCCATTTACCGTAAGTGTTTGCTTATGGGTAGTGTAGGCATCAAGTAAGTTTAGTTGCAAATCGGCATTATAATCCTGACCTTTAAAAGGAGAATTTCTACTGCTTCTACCTCCACCACCAAACATGGAAGAAAAGAATTCAGAAAAATCTTCGCCGCCAAAGCCTCCTGAGTAACTGCTGCCTCCACCATAACCGCCACCTTGCGATTGGTATTGCCTTTGCTGCTGTTGCTGGGCATCTAACTGATCGGCATGCTGCCAATCTTTACCATACTTGTCATATTTCTTCCGTTTCTCAGGATCACTTAAAACCTCATTGGCCTCATTAATTTGTTGAAATTTTTTATTGGCTTCTTCGTTGTTGGGGTTAAGATCGGGATGGTGTTTTCGGGCTAATTTTCTATAAGCTTTTTTAATATCCTCAGGTGTTGCGTCTTTTTTTAAATCGAGGATTTTATAATAGTCTATGTAGTCCATAATCGCTTAACAAATAAATAAAGGGAATGTTCAATTTTATTGTATAAATGTAGGTTTTATAATGGTTTATTTCAATGGAAATTGTCTTAACCATTTAGCAGGGTAGTTTGTTTATAGTTTGAGATGCTTTACCATTAAGAAATTAATTATATGTGCAGTCAGATGTTGCCATCTGACTGATTGATAAACAATAAAAAGTTAACTGTCTAAAATATTAACGCGGAAAGTATCAAATTGTCTTTCAGTATGGTTTCAGATACGAATATCTGACACCACGAGAAAAAAACTCGTTAAACAAAAAAAGTGCCCCGAACTGAGGCACTTTAATCGATAAAGGTAGAGAGAGATTATTTTTTGTTTTTTACATATTTTTCTAACCATTGGTCTTGCTCCCAAAGCATATGCAACAAGTTTTCTTTGCCACGGTAGCTGTGTGCTTCGTATGGTAAAAATACAAAACGGGTAGTACCACCAGCTCCTTTAATGGCGTTGAACAAGCGTTCGCTATTAATAGGAAAAGTACCCGGGTTATCGTCAGAATCGCCGTGGATGAGCAATATTGGCGTTTTAATTTTATCTGCATAACTGAAAGGGCTCATCTCGTAATATAACTGAGGTACTTGCCAGTATGTACGTTCTTCGTTTTGAAAACCAAATGGCGTAAGCGTACGGTTATAAGCTCCGCTACGTGCAATACCTGCACCAAAAAGATTGGTATGGGCCAATAGATTTGCGGTCATAAATGCGCCATAACTATGTCCTCCAACGGCCATACGTTTTTTATCGCCAACGCCCAATTCC
Source organism: Pedobacter sp. SG908 (assembly GCF_011759615.1). NCBI lineage: Bacteria > Pseudomonadati > Bacteroidota > Sphingobacteriia > Sphingobacteriales > Sphingobacteriaceae > Pedobacter > Pedobacter sp. SG908. The sequence goes on along the minus strand of NZ_JAAOYY010000003.1, from coordinate 449,677 downwards.
GCTAATTTATTAATAGCGGCTTCAGCATTAAGCTGTAATTGATCTACAAAGGTATCGTTAGGTTTTTTACCATCTTTAGCTACAATTGGCATTTCTGCGTTATCTAAAACAGCATAACCACGGGTTACCCAGAAAATAGGAGAGGCCCAGCTAATGGTTGTAAATTTATCTTTCGAGCCTCTGATCTGTGCGGCATCAGCTGCAGAGTTAAATTCGCGTGGGTAAGCCCAAATTAATGTAGGCAATGGCCCGTCTTTATCTTTATCATATCCTTTAGGTAAATAAAGGTCGCCTGTTAAATCTACGCCATCAGCACGTTTGTAAGAAATTTTCTGTTTGGTAATGCCTTCTAAAGATGGATATGGATTGGTGAAATTAGTAATCGGTTGATCGGCTATGCGAAGTATCAGGTTTTTAATAAAGTAGTTAGGTGCTAATTTTTGACTCTCTTTACGGGTAAGTAAAACCAGTTTGTCAGGGTTAATCACCTCACTTACATATTCGAAGGTTCCTTCGGCGCTGCGCCAGATAATTTCGTTCTTTTTAGTCGTTAAATCGAATTTGGCTAAGAAAGGCAAATCTCCTTTTTCTGATGAACCTACCGCGTTATTCATTAACAGTTTAGTGCCATTGTCAACCGTTTTAATTACCTGCCTGCCATATTTGTTTTTTGTAGTAACAGGCGAACCTGGGTTACCGTAGGCATCTGTTTGGTTACGGCTGTACAATTCTTCTACTGCACCTGTTGTAGGGTTGTAACGGCTCACTTTGTTGGTTTGTTTGCTACGTAAACCTTCCATAATCAGGGCAAGGTTGGCATCGCCCCATTGTACACCACGGAAACGGGTAGTGGTTTTAAATAATTCTTTTTCTGACCCTGTAAAAGGTGCGCTTAGTGCATAAACTGCGTCATGAAAGGGAACATCTTTTTTAATTAATCCACTGTCTAATGGCTTGCTCCAAATCAGTGTAGCAGGTTCATCATCCCTCCAATTGAAACCACGTGGTACATTTTGCGTATTATCATAACCAGATGGGGTACCCTCTGATGAAGGTAACTCGGCAATAACTTTAATGGTTTTACCGGTTAAATCGGTAATGCTTATTGTGGATGGAAAACCGTTTGCCGTAACCAAGTAAGAAAAAGGTTTACGTATGGTTTCGATCATCATATAATTTTTATCTGGTGATAAACTTGTCGAACCATAAATGGCTGGTTTTCCAATGGCTGTTTCTATACCTGCTGTGTTTTTTACCAATTGTGAGGTTGCAAAAAACTCAAACAATTGTTCCTCAAATGGTGATTTAATTAGATCTTGAAAAGTGGCACTAGGTGCAGCTTTGCCTAAGTTTTGCTGAATAGTTGGTCCTTTAGGCATTAGTGGTTTTGTAGGTGCGGCGCTTGCTGGTTTCGTTATCGTGCGGTAAATAATGGTATTATCATTTAACCAGGTAAGGCCACTACCTAAAACTACATTTAAAAAAGCCTTATTGGTTTTAACTGCTTTTTTTGTAGCCAGATCAATGATATAAAGATCTACTCCTTTCTGCGTAGTATGGGTAAAGGCAATTTTGTTTTCCGATGGGTTCCAACTAATATTGCTGGCGTATAATGGTGTTGGCAATCCTGCAACCTGAAACGTTTGGTTGGATTTGATGTTTTTTAAACTAAGGTTGTTAATATAGGTTTGTCTGCTTGGCGAGTAGTTATTAGGATTTAACCTTAAGCCTGCAATTCTGTATTCAGGCATGGCCAGCTCTTCTACCGAAGGATAGGAGTTGCGCTCGCTAAATAAGATCCATTCTGCTTTGCCATCTATGCTTACACCGGGTGTTGGTTTGGCCAGTAATAAATCAGCAATTTCTTTTGGCGGTGTTTGGTAGCTTATTGCATCTTGTGCGGCCGAATTAAGCGAAATGCAAGCGCCTGCTATCAATAAATAAAAGTGTAGTTTTTTAATCATTTCCGGTTTTTTGTTCGAAATAAGGGATAATCAAATATTGTAAAATTTAAATTATTGCTGCGTAACTTCTTAGTGAGGCATTTATTTCTGTCATTCTGAATGGAACGGAAAATCTTTTATTGATTTATCTATCTGGTCTTCGACTCCGCTCAGACTGACAAATCGCTCTCAGAGATTTAACCGGAAAGCTTTGAGCATGAAAAAATTACAGCTTGTGCCGCATAAAAAACAGAGATATAGAGTTGAAAATATGGAATGTTAAATTTGTACTATAGTCCTCAGTCTTCTGTCTCCTCACTCTTCGGGCTTATGGATACAAACTACTAATCCTCGCGACAGAATTTGTAACCATTTCTTTTAATACCTCCACATTGATATCGCTCATTTTTTTTACATAAATACAGGCTTTGGCGGTTTTATGTTTACCGAACCTGGCCAGCAGTTCATCGCGGTTTTTAAACTGGGTAGAGAGATAAAGTGCAATGGCCTCTTTACGTGGCGAGAAACCAACAAGGGGAGCGTCACCTTCTCGGCCGCTTTCATATTTGTAATGGTAACTTCCAAAACCAACAATGGCATTTCCCCACATTTTCGCTTTAAAGCCTGTGGTTTGGCTTAGCATATCCGACAGGTTAAAACAATCGGCTCTTTTATTTTCGTCAGGAATGGTATTTAAAAATGCTGGAACGCTTAAATCGTTTTCTGTAGTTTTATTCTGTGCCATATCTTTTTTTATTATGAATATAAAAGTTTAATAAAATAATTTCAATTTTGGTAACAATTGTATTTAAAATGAGACGTTATTTGTTGAAAAAAGTAAGGTTCAAATGGCCTGTTTTTGAGGTTGTTTACAATAATTTGTTAATGTAGCTTGACAAATGTCAAAAAAATAGCCCCTTTTACACAACCTTTTACACTTATTCTTACATTTGAATTGTCAATCGTCCCCGATAGCTGATTTAATTATTTTTTTCATTTTTTAAAAATTAATTATCTCAATGACAACACAACAACTAAAACAAGGAGAAATTCTTGAGCGCTTAGTGCGCAGAGATCGCATGGGCATCAGTGAGCTTTCGAGGAAGCTTCATGTAAGCCGCAGAACAATTTACAACTGGTTTGGTCAAGACAGAATTGGGCATGAAGTAATTTGGCAGGTAGGCAAGTTATTAGGTCAGGATCTTTCTTCTGCATTTCCAGAAGCTTTCCCTAAGTACAGCCCCGAATCCGTCAATCAAACTGCAGATCCTGGTAAGCAAATCGGTTCGGATAATAATTCTGTGTATTTCTGGATGAATAAATATATTCATCTGTTAGAAAAATACAACGACCTTCTAATTACAGAAGAGCATCAAGAGCTCGATCCAATTAATAAGGAGTTTCCACTTAGAAATAAAAAATCTGAAACATTTTTATATCAATAAACCTAACTTTTAACCAAGATAAATACGATAAATCATCCCGTTAGATTTTTCTATCCCCATTAAATGGGTTATTTGTTTTAAAAATAATCGCATATAACAAAATAGCCACCTGTGCGATGGCTATTGATAAGAAGGATACTGTCCTCTCTATGGTGTGCCTGCCCTCCGCGGATCTCCCGCTCACAGGACTTTTTTATCTTTCTTTTATGCTTAACAATTTAGGCAATAGTTGGTTTTTATTCGCAAAATAATTTTGCACATCGTGTGGAAAATGTTAATATCTCAGAAAGTGGATCACTAGCTATCTACATCATCGTATGCTAAATAGTTAAATGCATTTTTTTGTATAAAACTTTTTCACTCCTATACTGTTTGAGATCTGACCGCTGATTCGTTATTTATATCGTTTTTGGCAAATTATCAAACATTAGGTTATGGTCGAATTGAATAAAGCGCTTTTTTGTAATCTTGGCGACCGTTCTGTTGATGGTTATTTTATTTTTAACTGCACGGCGCAAAATTTCTCGTACCTCAATAAATCTATCAGTAATATCTGGGAACTCGGCCTCGATGAAATTATGGCCAATCCACGATTACTGGCAGAGCAAGTACACACTGAAGATTTGACACATGTAATATCCTGTTACCAAGAATGCGTTGAAGAAGATGGTACAGAGAAAAAATATGAATTCCGTTTGCTTTTTGCTGATAGAGAGAAATATGTGCGGGTAATTGTTTTTGTAGTTGCAGATGGAGGCGTAAAGTATTTAGTAGGTACGGTAGAAGATACTACGGTAATGCGCCATAATAAAATCCATATCGAACAAATAAATGCCCGGAAAAACATAACCTTAGAGGTATTGGCGCATGATTTAAAAGAACCACTTGGCATGATGAAATTAACAGCTTCATCAATGGAAGATGGTATAGCACAAACGGGTGATGAACAAATGATGAATTCATTAGCCTTTATTAAGGAGATGTGCGAACGTAATCTGCTTCTGGTACGCAGCATGATTAACCGCGAGTTTTTAAAATCATCGATCGTAGAAATTGGCAAGGAACGGGCTGATTTGGTTTGGGAACTTAGAGATGTGGTTCGTTTTTATAAACGATCGAAGCTAGGTAAAATGAAGAACATTAAATTTACAAGCGCTGCTGAACATATTTATCTGCGCCTTGATAGTATGAAGTTTTTGCAGGTCATAAATAACCTAATCTCGAACGCAATAAAATTTACTGCCGATTATGGAAATATTACTTTACATGCCGAAGAATATGAAAGTACCGTTTTAATTACGGTGGCTGATGATGGGATCGGAATTCCGGAAGAGCTACAAGCGGGGCTTTTTAACCATTTGCCGGAAACGTTAAGACCAGGCCTTAAGGGTGAAGAATCGGGAGGGTTTGGTATGGGCATAATCAAGGCCATTGTTGACTTACATCAGGGAAAAATCTGGTTTAAGAGCAAAATCGGTGTTGGAACCACCTTCTATATCGAGCTACCTAAGTAGCCGTTTTTAATTTTAAAATGGCGTAAGTTATATTTGAATTATGATTAACATTATTCTTGCCGATGATCACCACATTATACGGGCCTCACTTAAAGTACTTATAGAAAAACACGAAGGCATCAAAGTTGTTGCGGAAGTATCAGACGGTTTAGCGGTTTTGGAGCTTCTGGAAAAGGGAGTAAAAGCTGATATCATTTTATCAGATATTGTAATGCCAAGGCTTGATGGGATAGCCTTAGCCAGTACTATTAAAGAGCGTGGATACACCACAAAGGTAGTTGCTTTGTCTATTTTAGATGATGAAAAGTATGCGTCAAATTCCTTTATATCAGGAGTTTCTGCTTACTTGTCGAAAGATATTGAAGAAGATGAATTGCTGTTTTGCCTAAAGCATGTAATGAAAGGAAAACGGTACCTTTCTTCTAATTTATGCATTTCCATTTTAGAGCGTTTTAATACTGAGTTGAATATGCTTTCGCGAAAAATGAATACCGAAATTAACTTTTCAGAGCGCGAAATTAACGTGTTAAAACTTATTGCTGATGGGTTGACGAATCAAGAAATAGCTGATAAACTGTACTTAAGCAGGCGAACTGTAGAGAGCCAAAGAGAAGCTTTAATTAGCAAAAGCGGCACAAAAAACTCTGCATCTTTAGTTCGTTTTGCCATGCGAAATGGTTATGTAAGCTAGTATTTTTGGTCGTTTTATGGTGCTTTTTAGGGTATTTTAAATAAACCGTAAAAAATCGCGTATTTCTACAAATAACATTGAGTGCTGTTACTTGTTGAATATCTACATCAGCCCTAAAACGAATCATGGATACATTAAATTTTAATTGCGACATATACCAGTACAGACAACCACTTTTCGATCGCGCATTAGCATATACGCGTGATGAAGACGATGCGGCCGATTTAGTTCAAGATACCTTTATGAAGGCTTTTAGGTTTTCTGCTAAGTTTGAAATGGGAAGCAATGTGCGTGCCTGGCTTTTTACCATCCTAAAAAATACCTTTCTTAATCATTACTATAAGGTAAAGCGCAAAAATGAAATGATCCAGCAAGAAGAGGATTTAACTTCTGTTCAACTGGTTCCAAGTGCATCTTCGAATGGTGGTGCTGCTAAGTTTATGATGGAGGACATCCAAAAATCATTAAATGCCTTACCGGAGGACTGCCGTTTTTGCTTTTGCCGTTACTTTGAAGGTTATAAATATCATGAAATTGCTGCCGAGCTCGATATCCCCCTAGGTACCGTAAAAACCAAAATACACGTAGCAAGAGGTCTTTTGAAAAAGATGCTTAAAAATTATAAATCTGGTTTGGCTGCCTAATATTCTTTTTATTTATTCGGTAAATTCAGGTATAAATACGTCATCCGAGCAAATTAACTTCAATTAGATTTGTTGCAAATGAGCAATACGCTAGTTAAGAAAATTCTTGTGGTTGATGATGATGAGAATATTCATGACATCATAAACTTAATTTTTGAGGAAGAACATTATCAAATAAAAGGTGTTTTAGATGCCTGTGATTTAGAAGCAACAATAGCTAATTTTCTGCCAGATATTATTTTATTGGATATACTTATTGGTAAGTATGATGGTCGGGATATTTGCAATAAATTGAAGCATAATCCTAAAACAGCCTACTTGCCTGTTATATTGCTTTCAGTCATGAACATGGATAATTTATGCTGCTCGCCTAATGATACCATCGGAAAACCTTTCGATATTATGGACCTCCGGCAGAAAGTGAAAGCATCGCTGAATAAATCTTCTTAAAGCTTGTTCGAACAAAAAAAGGGATAGACTAACAGCCTATCCCTATATCTAAACTCAAACATGCGCTCAAACATGAATGAATCTTCAAAATTAAACATTTTAATTTGTTATTAGTTTTAAAAATAGTGTAAATGATTGCATGTTATAAGTACATTTTCACCATTTTTAATTTACTATGTGAAATACTTAGTTTCATTTTTGAGTTTTATTGCTGAGATTTATAAAATGAAACCGTTATGGTTTTCAAAAATCTTACTGCAGATTAATTATGATACCTACCCGCAGGTAGGGTTTCATTACCTAAAAACATATTGATACAGATGAAAATAGCAACATATAATGTAAACGGAATAAACGGTCGCTTACCTGTTCTGTTACGCTGGCTGGAAGAAACCCAGCCCGATGTAGTGTGTTTACAGGAATTAAAAGCACCGCAAGAAAAATTTCCTGAGCAGGCTATTAAAGATGTTGGTTATAATGCCATTTGGCATGGACAGAAAAGTTGGAATGGCGTTGCTATATTAGCTCGAAATCTGGAAATAAAGGAGTTAAAGAGAAATCTGGATGGTGATCCGGAAGATTTGCATAGCCGATACATCGAAGCAATGGTTAATAATGTAATTATTGGTTGCCTTTACCTTCCGAACGGCAACCCGGCGCCTGGCCCTAAATTTGAGTATAAGTTACGATGGTTTGAGCGTTTTACGGCCCATGCAGCAAAACTATTGGAATATAATTTACCAGTAGTTTTATGTGGCGATTATAATGTAATACCTACTGAGCTGGATGCATATAAACCAGAACGCTGGGTTGAGGATGCTTTATTCCGTCCAGAAACCCGTCTGGCATTTCAAAATTTAATGGCGCAAGGCTGGACAGATGCGATCAGGAAATTATACCCTACCGAAACGATATATACCTTTTGGGATTATTTCAGGAATGCATATGGTAGAGATGCGGGATTAAGAATTGATCATTTTTTATTGAGTCCTCAGGTTAGTGATCGCTTAAAATCTGCGGGAGTAGATAAGCAAGTGAGGGGCTGGGAAAAAACAAGCGATCACGGTCCGGTATGGATTGAACTAAGTGAGGTATAAACTATAGCAGGTTATTCTTTTAAATCGGTTACATCTAAAATTGTTCCTATTAATTTTAAGCACTCGCCATCCTGCTGAGATAGTATTCCATCGGCTTTAATCCATCTAATTTCTCCGTCAGGCCTACAAATTCTGTATACCGAGCGGTAACTGTTTTTTTCTCTCGAAACCGTAAGTTCGATTTCATCCTGAACATGATCGAGATCTTCTGGCAAGATTAAACCTAAAACGGTTTCATAAGTTAAAACCCTATCTGGCGGGCAACCTAAGTTTTTTTTAAATGACCGGGTTGAACGGAGTATGCCTGTTGATATACTCAACTCCCAAAAACCAAGACCAACATGGTCGAATACCACATCCCAATGATCATCGCAAATAATGGATAGATCAATATTTTTTTTATTTGTACTCATAAATAAAGGATAAACTATTTGGGCAAATTACACAAACAATGTAAAGATATTTTGAGTATTAGTAAAAATAACCTGATGCTCAGTTATTTAAGTCGGATAGTGAGCATAATTTTCTTTTGGAATATACTTGTTGGTTTTATAACAAAGGATAAGCAAACAGAAGGTTTCGGTTTAAATTACCTTAAGTAATAGTGCCTGATTTTTTTGAGATCATCGTCGAGCTCGTAGATCAACGGAATACCTGTGGGAATTTCTAAAGCCGTAACTTCTTCGTTTGATAAATTATCGATATATTTTATAAGCGCTCTTAGGCTATTTCCATGTGCGGATATAATTACTTTTTCATTTCTACTTATAGCTGGAACTATAGATTCGTTCCAATAGGGGAGCACCCTGGCGATGGTATCACTCAAGTTTTCAGTTAGCGGTAATTCTTCTGGTTTTAAAAGCTGATAGCGAAGGTCGTTTCCCGGAAACCGTTCATCATCTCTTGTAATTTGAGGTGGTTCTTCATCAGGATCCCTTCTCCACTTATAAACCCGAGCTTCACCATATCTCTCTGCAGTTTCCGCTTTATTTAAACCTTGTAAGGCTCCATAAAAGCGCTCGTTTAAATGCCAGCTTTTATGTTCCGGTATCCAAAGGTGATCGAGGTCTTCAAGAATAATATGGAGCGTTTTTATCGCCCTTTTTAGTAATGAAGTAAAAGCAATATCAAAATTGTAATCGTGTTTTTTTAAGATTTCGCCTGCTTTTTTGGCCTCCTGATAACCATTTTCTGATAAATCAACATCAGTCCAACCTGTAAAACGGTTTTCCTGATTCCAAACACTCTGTCCATGTCGAATGAGTACGATTTTTTTCATTTATTTATCTTTATATGGAACCTCAGCTTTAAATTAAAAAGGTTTGAAGATAAATCCTCAAACCTCTATATTGTCTCACCTCTTGCTTATTTTTTTGCCTTTTCAATCGTCTCTTTTTGAGCTGTTAAATCCTTATAGTAGAAATAACCACCAAATCCTAAGATGAGGATGATATTACTGAATTTAAAACTATGATCAAGCCAATAATTAAGTGGTGGCACATTACCACTAAAACTCTGTTTAATATTCGGCCAGGAGTTAAGAATGAAAATAACAAAGATCATCAGTAAAACCTTTAAAAAGGTGCTGATAATGATTTTTTGGTGGTTTACTTTTTCCATTATTTAAACTCTCTGAAATCCTGACCGTTGGTAATGTTCAATAGGCTTTCATAAATGAGGCTGATTACGTTGTCAACATCCTCTTTGTGTACCATTTCTACGGTAGTATGCATATAGCGTAGCGGCAGCGAAATTAATGCTGATGGTACACCACCATTCGAATAGGCAAAAGCATCGGTATCGGTTCCGGTAGAACGCGAAGATGCCTGGCGTTGAAATGGAATATGGTTTTTCTCAGCCGTTTTAATCAATAGTTTATTTAAATTGGTTTGCACAGCCGGGGCATACGAAACCACAGGCCCTTTACCTGCCGATAAATCACCTTGAATGTTTTTATTAATCATCGGCGTAGTGGTATCGTGCGTTACATCGGTAATAATGGCCACATTTGGTTTAATGCGCTGCGCAATCATCTCAGCACCACGTAAACCAATTTCTTCCTGTACAGAGTTTACAATGTATAAGCCAAAAGGAAGTTTTTTCTTGTTCTCTTTTAATAAACGCGCTACTTCGGCAATCATAAAGCCACCCACACGGTTATCTAAGGCACGGCCAACATAATAGCGGTCGTTCAAAACCATAAACTCATCTTCGTAAGTAATTACACAGCCAACATGGATGCCTAATTTTTCTACCTCTTCTTTTGTAGTACAGCCACAGTCTAAAAAGATATTTTTTAATTCTGGTGCCTGTTCTTTTTCGCCATGGCGGGTATGGATTGCTGGCCAACCGAATACCGCTTTAACCAATCCTTTTTCGGTATGAATATTTACGCGTTTTGAAGGTGCAATCTGATGATCTGAACCGCCATTACGGATTACATATATTAAACCATCTGCAGTAATGTAATTTACATACCACGAAATTTCATCGGCATGTGCTTCTATAACTACTTTAAAAGCAGCTTTAGGATTAATAACACCTACAGCGGTACCGTAGTTATCGATAAAATGTTCGTCGATATATGGTTTTAAATAGTTTAACCAAAGCTTTTGTCCTTCCCATTCGTAGCCCGTAGGTGCAGGATTATTGATGTATTCTTCAAGAAACTGCAGCGATTTTTTAGTAACCACAGCAACATGTTTTTTCTTTTCGTCGTCTTTTTTCTTAGCCATATTAATAGATATGAGATTTGAGTATTCAGATTTGAGACATCATACTCACTTTTAACTTAACTTGATAATTCTTTTTCCATTACCACAAAATCGTAACCATCTTTAAAAAAGGTTTTATCGGTTTCGTGGAAGCCAAATTTAAAATAAAATTCCTTAGCATTTACACGTGCATTGCACCATAGTTTTGTCGCTTTTTGAATTTTACAAAAATCAAGGATATAGGCCATTAGTTGAGAGCCATAACCTGCTTTTTGAGTATCGGGCAGAATGGCAAGTTTACGGAACTGATAAACATCCCCATCATGAAACAGAGAAACTACTCCGGTTAACTTATGATCGAGATATAACCCAAAATGGATGCCATCAAAATCATCAGGAAGCTTAACACGATCAAAAGGTAATTCCGGATACATGGCCTCATGCCTGATCCGCCAGGTTAAAGAAGGAAATATCTGTTCAATCTGGACCATACTTATAATAAAAAGTTAAAGCCTTGCGTTTTTAGATTTCATGAGATTTTTATCGATTAGTTATTTGTTTTTTCTTCCGTAAAACTGATAGATTAAAATATTGAGAACAATTATACCCGTCATTCCATAACAGAACAATGTCCATCCACCTTGATCCCAAAGCCATAGGCCCAAGGCAGAGCCACAGCTGGCACCAATAAAACTTACCGACATAAAAATGGTGTTCAGTCTGTTTCTGGCTTCTGGTATTAAGGTGTAAATTCGGGTCTGGTTGGTTACATGTATGGCCTGCTGACCGATGTCTATGAGTACTATGCCGATTACAAACAGATATAAATGGCTGCCCGTAAAATAAAACAAAGCGATACTAACGATTTGTAATATAAAACCAATCATTAAGTTTTTGCGCGGATTGTTACCATCGCTTAATTTTCCAACCAATGGTGCCGCCAATGCGCCTGCCGCTCCTGCAATTCCAAATAACCCGATCTGTAAAGTCTGGAAATTAAATGGTGGGCTGGCTAAAAACAATACCATGGTAGTCCAAAATGCACTAATTATGGCAAAAGCCAGGAAGTTAATAATCGAGGTCTCCCTTAAGGCAGGTTGGGTTTTAATGTAACCGAACATCGAACGCATGAGTTCTTTATAGGTACCTTTAAAAGCGGGATGGCTTTGTGGAAAACGTTTGGCCATTAAAAAGATCAGCAATCCGCATATTCCCGCTGCGATATAGTAAACAGCTCTCCAGCCTAGCCAAAAGCCAATACTACCACTTACCGCCCGTGAGGCTAAAATTCCAACCAGCAAACCACTCATAATCATCCCAATATTGGCCCCTCGATTCTCGTCAGTACTTAGATTAGCCGCTAAGGGTAAAATCAATTGAGGTACAATCGAGCAGGTACCAATTAAAATTGAAGCAACTTCGAGTACAAAAAAGGTATGGGAAATCGCAGCAACCAGTAAGGCGAAAATCGCAAGTCCGGTAATTACGAGGATCTGTTTTTTACGTTCAAACATATCACCCAGTGGCACTAGCAGGAAAAGGCCTAAAGCATAACCAATCTGTGTAAGGTAGGTAATCCTTCCCGCATCGGTTTCGGTAAGATTAAAATCTTTTGCAATTAAAATTACCAAAGGTTGGCAGTAGTAAATATTTGCAACAATTAGGCCTGTGCAAAAAGCCATGAGGAGGATATCGGCGCGTGATAATTTCTGAGTAATCTGCATGTGAGTCTTGAGTCGGAAGTCCTCAGCCTTGAGTATTAATAGTCTGGATTGATACAAACCTAACTATGGACTAATGACTATGGACTGTTTTCTACAAAGGTATATTTCCATGTTTCTTTCTTGGATTATTCACCACCTTATTTTCTAACATCTTAAAAGCTTTTATCAACTTTATGCGGGTGTGGGCTGGTTCAATTACCTCATCAACAAAGCCGCGTTCTGCCGCACGATAGGGGTTGGCAAAGATGTCTGAATATAATTTTTCTTTCTCCAGCCATTTTTCTTCAGGGTTTTCTGCTGAAGTAATTTCTCTTTTAAAAATAATTTCCGCGGCACCTTTTGCACCCATTACCGCAATTTCTGCACTTGGCCAGGCATAGTTCATATCTGCACCAATATGTTTGCTGTTCATTACATCATAAGCACCACCATAAGCTTTTCGGGTAATTACAGTAATGCGTGGTACAGTAGCCTCGCTAAAAGCGTATAATAATTTTGCACCATTGGTGATAATGCCATTCCACTCTTGGTCTGTACCCGGTAAAAATCCCGGAACATCTTCAAATACCAATAATGGAATATTAAAGCAATCGCAAAAGCGCACAAAACGAGCGGCCTTGGTAGAAGAATTACTATCTAAAACACCAGCCAAGTAAGCGGGCTGATTGGCTACTATACCAATACTTCTCCCTGCAAGGCGGGCAAAACCTACCACAATATTTTCAGCATAAGCGGCATGCACTTCTAAAAAGCTATCAATATCGGCTACGGCTGCAATTACTTCACGTATATCATAAGGCTGTGAAGCATTTTCGGGCATAAAAGTGTTTAGTTCCGGTCGGCTTTCATCGGCTGCCTCATAAGGTAAATGATCGGCTATTTCCTCACAATTTTGCGGCATATAACTCAGTAGTTTCTTTACATGGTTAATGGCCTCAATTTCATTGGCACAGGCGAAGTGGGTAACGCCTGATTTTGTAGCATGCGTGCTGGCACCTCCTAATTCTTCGGAGGTTACTTCTTCATGCGTTACCGTTTTAACCACATTTGGGCCCGTAACAAACATATAAGAAGTATTTTCTACCATCAAAATAAAATCGGTAATGGCTGGCGAATAAACAGCGCCACCTGCACATGGCCCCATTATGGCCGATAGCTGCGGAATTACACCCGAAGCCTGTACATTTTTATAAAAGATATCGGCATAACCGCCCAAAGAAACAACCCCTTCCTGAATACGTGCACCACCGCTATCATTTAAGCCAATTAATGGTGCCCCATTTTTCATGGCCATATCCATAAGCTTGCAAATTTTCTCTGCGTGGGTTTCAGAGAGTGAACCTCCAAACACGGTGAAATCCTGAGAGAATAGATAAGTTAACCTGCCATTAATTGTTCCGTAACCCGTTACCACACCATCACCCAGATATTTTTCCCGTTCCATGCCAAAGTCGGTACTTCGATGGGTAACCATCATACCAATTTCTTCGAAGCTCCCTTCATCCATTAAAAAATGGATGCGCTCCCGAGCTGTAAGTTTACCTTTTTTATGCTGACTGTCGATTCGGGCCTGTCCACCACCATGGTTTGCCTGGTTGATTTTATCTTTAAGTAATGCTATTTTTTTGTCCATTGCAATGCTATGAGATTTTAAAATTAAAAATTACTAGCGGTAATACAAGATAAGCGAGGTGTTATTTTATCCGAGCCTAACACGCAATTTTGAGTAAAGCAGATGGCCGGACTACGGTACCACTGAAACTGACCTTGCATTTCCCAAAAAGAAAAAACATTAGTATTAATAGGAAACGGCTGGTTCTGTGCTTTTGGCAGTTTCAGCCCCGCTTTTTGGTACGAGTTCCGATTGAAGGATCGGAAGCTCTTCCCGGCAATCGGGTTTATTTAACCTGGGCTAGTGCAGGGAACAGTGGATTTTATCCGCCATAATAAAAACCCGCTATGGTAAACAGGCCATTGTGAACTAAACCAGGCAGTAGCAGGCATCCCCATTATTTTCAATCGGGATAAAGCGAATGGTGGGGCTCCAGTACCCATAAAATGCTGCCCTTTCATTTCCTAAAAGGAGAAAATATTAAAGAATAGGAAATGGTTGGTTCTGTGCTTTTGGCAGTTTCAGCCCCGCTTTTTGGTACGAGTTCCGATTGAAGGATCGGAAGCTCTTCCCGGCAATCGGGTTTATTTAACCTGGGCTAGTGCAGGGAACAGTGGATTTTATCCGCCATAATAAAAACCTGTGGTGGTAAACAGACCATTGTGAACTAAACCCGGCAGTAGCAGGCATCCCAATTATTTTCAAATCGGGATAAAGCGAATGGCGGGGCTCCAGTACCTATAAACTGCTGTCCTTTCATTTCCTAAAAAGAGAAAATATTAAAGAATAGGAAATGGCTGGTTCTGCGCTTTTGGCAAATCCTGCCCCGCTTTTGTAAAAAATGTAGCGGTCTATTTGTTATATTACATTTTTTTTACAGCTTAAAACATTGAAAAACCAATAATCCGTTTATTTTTGTAACCATAAGAATTAAAACAACATTATAATTTTAGATGTTTTTAAGGAAATACAAGTATTTAATAGTTGCCTCATTCATGTTCATCTTCATGGCAAAGATGGGTATATCTGGTGCGCCGGTATTTTGTACAAGTATTGACAAGGAAATCATGAATGCCGTAATCATGCAAATTGAGTTAGAGCATGAAGGCGGGAAAGATACCGCCAAAGACACTGCAAAGTTTACCGATTTCAAACTTGTTGAACTTAATCATCCAATCTTTTCTTACGAGTTCTCTTCAAGCCATTTCTTTTTGAAGAGCAGTTTTATCGAACATTTTAAAAGATATGTAGACCCATATCATCCTACTGTTCCAACACCGCCGCCTAACTTTATCTAGTTTTTTATTATTTGGGGTAATTGTTGTGCCTACTCACTTGAATTGAGCATAAATGCTGTGTTAAAATTTTTACACTGTATTGCTGCGCTTTCAGAATATGCATTAAGATTTCCCCCGCGATTTATTCGTTAAAATTTACTAGATAATTATATCGTTATGCAAAAGTTTAACCCGGCCTTTTCAGGTTCGGACGTGAAGAAATATATTCTTAAAAAGAATTTAAAGAAAGATTTACCTGCAAGTATTGTAGTGTTTTTGGTGGCGTTGCCATTGTGTTTAGGTATTGCACTGGCCTCAGGTGCACCGTTATTTGCGGGTTTAATCACCGGAATTATTGGCGGGGTAGTGGTTGCCTCTTTTAGCGGCTCGCAACTAAGTGTGAGTGGCCCTGCCGCGGGTTTAACCGTTATTGTATTAGGTGCCATCACATCATTGGGTAGTTATCAAACCTTTTTACTTGCAGTTGTACTGGCAGGAGTATTCCAAATGATTTTAGGCCTGGTTAAAGCCGGAACTATTGGTAATTACTTTCCTTCGAGTGTAATTGAGGGGATGCTTGCAGCAATCGGACTGATTTTGATTTTAAAACAGCTGCCACATGCGTTGGGTGTTGATACCGATTTTAGTGGCGACGAAGGATTCTTTCAACAAGATCACGAAAATACTTTTTCTGCGATTACTGCAGCATTAAGCCATTTTAGTTTGGCCGCGGTGGTTATCAGTTTATTATCGATAGCTATTCTGATCGTTTGGCCTAAATTTCCAAAATTGGCGGTTGTACCTGCTCCATTGTTAGTTGTTGCTTTAGGCGTTCTTGGAACTATACTTTTTGCCGGTACAGATCACCCATTACGTGCTGATCAGATGGTAAAAATCCCCGTGGTAAGTGGTTTTGGCGAATTTTTAGGTCTATTTACCATGCCCGATTTCTCTCAGTTGGCTAATAAAAATGTTTATATTACAGCAGCAACTATCGCTGTTGTTGCAAGTTTAGAAACTTTATTAAGCATTGAAGCTGTTGATAAAATAGATCCGATTAAGCGTGTATCGCCAACAAACAGAGAGCTAATTGCTCAGGGCTTAGGTAATGTTGCCAGCGGTATGGTGGGTGGTTTACCTATGACATCGGTAATTGTTCGTAGTTCGGCAAACGTAAATGCTGGTGCCAGAACCAAGATGTCGGCTATTTTTCATGGTGTTTGGTTGCTGTTATCGCTGTTGTTTATTCCAGGACTAATTAACATGATTCCATTATCGTGTTTAGCTGCAATTCTTTTGGTAACGGGATACAAATTAACGCGAATCAGCTTATTTAAACACATGTACCACAAAGGCTGGGATCAGTTTGTGCCATTTGTGGTTACGGTATTAGCCGTATTATTTACCGATCTGTTAAAAGGCGTAGCTGTTGGTATGTTGGTTTCGATTTTCTATTTATTACGTACCAATATGCGTAATCCGTTCTTTTATAGGATATCGAATGATGGCGATAAAAAGCATATCAGGATTAAACTGGCAGAGGAAGTTTCTTTCTTAAATAAAGCAGCGATACAAGTAGTTTTAACGAATATTCCAAAAGAAACAGATGTAATTATTGATGGTTCGAATGCCAGGTATATCGATCCTGATGTATTGGAAACGATTTATAATTACAAACATAATGCCTATACCAAGGGTATTATCGTAACGTTGGAGAATATCCAAAAACATTATACAGTACCAAAATTAAATATTAAAGTAGAAGAAGATATTAATAAATTATAGTTATGTGCGCAAAAACAATAGAAACGAAAGATATAACATACGATAGCTTATTGCAAGGAAATAAGGACTGGGTTAAAGATACGATCGACAGCGATCCTGCCTTTTTTGATAAACTTTCTGAAGGCCAAAGTCCACCGGTATTGTGGATTGGTTGTTCTGATAGCCGCGTGCCTGCAAACCAGATCACAAACACTAAACCGGGCGATATTTTTGTACATAGAAATATTGCCAACGTGGTAGTGCATACGGATATGAATTTACTTTCCGTACTGGATTATTCCATTAATGTATTAAAGGTTAAACATGTTATTGTTTGTGGTCATTACGGCTGCGGTGGCGTAAAAGCTGCATTAGGCAATAAACAGGTTGGTATTATAGACAATTGGCTGAGAAATATCCGCGATGTATACCGTACGCACGAGCGTGAAATGGCTACAATCAAAGATCCTGATCAGCGTTTTGACCGCTTAGTTGAACTAAACGCCATTGAAGGTGCTGCAAATGTAACCAATACATCAATTGTACAGAGTGCCTGGGCCAATGGTCAGGAATTAGCTGTACATGCCTGGGTATACAGTTTAAAAACAGGAATCATTAAAGACATGAAAGTAACCTGTACTTGTCTTGATGACGTTGCTCCTGCGTTTAAAGTAGGATAAAACATCTCCATAGATGTTATTTTTTAGTTGTTAGGAAAAGCCCGGATTTATCCGGGTTTTTATTTTTCTGCGCTATCCGGCATATTCCCCGCATGTCCCTTGTTGCCTTTTTCGGCATCTGTTCTTGCTTCTTCAGATCCAAAATCGCCCACTCCAAAATTTCGGCCAAGGTTACCAGCATCAGTTTCTACCGTGTTTTTATTTTCTTTAGCATTACTTCGGTGGCGGGGAACCAATTGATCTGGCATGTTGGTTTTATCAGCAGTGTTATCTGCCTTTTTATTATCCAGATTTTCGTTGTTATCTTTTGCGTTTTTCATGATCTTCTTTTAAGCTGTTATATAAAACAGAATAAAAGAAGATTAGTTTTACATCTTTAAACTGGAGTGGTATAGATCTGGTCGGTTAGAAAAACCAACCAATCGATCTGTTTTATTTAGTTTTCGCTTCTTCGGTACTTAATAAATTTTCCAATTCTTTCACCTTTTCCGGATATTTTAAAGCGAGGTTATTTTTTTCACCCAAATCATCTGTTAGGTTGTACAGCTGCGCCGCAGGCAGGTTTCCGCTATCGGTATAGGTAAGCTTATAAAATGCTTCTCCTTTTGATGGCCTGATGTATTTCCAGTTGTCTTTAACAATTGCCAATTGGTTGCTCTGTTCGATAAAGAAGTCGCGGCCTTTTTGGTCCTTTCCAGTAAAGGCATCCCATACATTTTTACTATCAATTGCATTTCTGCTTTCTAAATTGAAAAAACTGGCAAATGAGGCTAAAAAATCAATTTGTGAAACTAAGGCTCCAGAAACACCGGGTTTGATTTTTGCGGGCCACGAAATAATAAAAGGCTCGCGCGTACCACCTTCTAAAATACTATATTTTCCTCCACGTAAACTACCTGCAGGTGTATGACCGTTTAATTTTTCGAAACCTTGGTCTTCGTAACCATCCATAATTACCGGACCGTTATCGCTGCTAAAAATGATTATGGTATTTTTATCAAGGCCCAGGTATTTTAGTTGTTTTGTTATTTCGCCAACAGCCCAATCGAGTTGTAAAATTACGTCGCCGCGATTGCCCAATTCACTTTTGCCTTTAAACATGGTAGTGGATAAACGTGGTACATGCGGTTCGGTTAAAGCATAGTAAAGGAAAAAAGGTTCTTGTTTGTGATCCTCGATAAAATTTTTCGCTTTGGTTAAAAAGGTAAATGGAATTTCCTCGTCAGTCCAGCGGGCCAGTTTACCTCCTTGCATGTAACCGATACGGCCAATACCGTTTACAATGGTTTGGTTGTGTCCATGGTTAGCTTCAGCAGGCATTTTTAACAGTTCTGGGTGGTCTTTTCCTGTTGGATCGGTACCGATTTGATTTTTATAATCAACTGTAATCGGATCATTAGGGTCTAAACCTACTACCAGTTGATTTTCCATAAAAACGGTCGGAACTCTATCGGCCGTAGCCGGGAAAATAAACGAATAATCAAAGCCGACTTCTTTTGGTCCAGGCTTTAACTCTTTATTCCAGTCTTTTTCTACGGCATTGCCCAAGCCCAAGTGCCATTTGCCAACAAGTCCTGTTTTATAGCCTGCCTGCTGAAAGATTGATGGAAGGGAACTATTATCTGTTGGGATAATTAGTGCGGCATCGCCCGGTAAAATGCCTGTTCCTTTTTTACGCCATGCATATCTGCCAGTCATTAGAGAATAGCGCGAAGGGGTACAGGTTGATGCGGTAGCGTGACCATTGGTAAACCGCAGTCCTTGCTTCGCCAATGCGTCGATGTTTGGGGTTTTTATTTTTGTTGCGCCATAACAGCTAAGATCGCCATAACCCAAATCGTCGGCATAGATGATAATTACATTGGGTTTCTTTTGTGCGGTAGCGTAAAAGTTAAAGCTGGCGAGGCCAATAATGAGGGATAATAAAAATTTGTGGTTCATGGTTAGAAAAGGATATCTGGTTAGGCATAAAAAAGGCCAAACAATCATGCTTGGCCTTGTATGTAAATATTAATCTTCTGCTAAGAATGGATAACGGTAATCTGTTGGAGGGTTAAAGGTTTCTTTAATGGTACGAGGAGAAACCCAACGCAACAAATTAATCATCGCACCAGCTTTGTCGTTTGTGCCCGATCCTCTGGCACCGCCAAATGGCTGTTGTCCAACTACTGCGCCTGTACATTTATCGTTAATGTAAAAATTACCGGCTGAGTTGCGTAATGCGTAACTGGCTTTTTCTATAGCATATCTATCTTGTGATAAAATAGCCCCCGTTAATGCATAAGGTGAAGTGGTATCGATTATTTCTAAAATCTGGTCAAATTCTTGATCTTCATATACGTATACAGATAATACCGGACCAAAAAGTTCCTCACACATGGTGGTGTATTTCGGATCGTCAACAACTAATACGGTAGGTTCAATAAAATAACCTTTGCTTTTATCGTAATTGCCACCGGCAATAACTTCTACACCTTTATCTTTTTTAGCCTGATCAATATATTTAGCCAATTTATCGAAAGAACGCTCATCAATAACTGCATTAATAAAGTTGCTGAAATCTTCTGTTCCGCCCATTTTAAACGAAGCTAAATCTCTGATTATTAATTTTTTAATCTCAGGCCACAGACTTTTTGGGATATAAGTGCGGCTAGCAGCAGAACATTTTTGGCCCTGATATTCGAACGCACCTCTAACAATTGCAGTAACCGAAGCAGCAACATCTGCACTTGGATGAACCAGGATAAAATCTTTACCACCAGTTTCGCCAACTATGCGTGGATATGATTTGTATTTATGGATGTTTGTTCCGATTGTTTTCCAAATTTCCTGAAAAACTTTTGTTGAGCCTGTAAAGTGGATACCAGCAAAATCAGCATGATTAAAAATCACATCGCCAACTTCAGGACCATCAGCAAAAATAAGATTAATTACACCGTTAGGTAAGCCTGCTTCGCGGAAAACCTGCATAATTACGTTAGCAGCGTAAACTTGGGTATCTGCAGGTTTCCAAACAACCACATTACCCATCATAGCTACACAAGCAGGTAAATTACCAGCAATTGCGGTAAAGTTGAAAGGTGTTAAAGCAAATATAAAACCCTCTAAAGGACGTTGTTCTGTTCTGTTCCACATGCCATTTGGCGATACAGGCGGTTGTTGGCCATAAATATCATGCATGTAACTTACGTTAAAACGCAAGAAATCAACCAGTTCGCAAGCAGCATCAATTTCAGCCTGGTAGGCATTTTTACTTTGCCCAAGCATGGTTGCTGCATTAATTTGGTAGCGGTATTTTGTAGCAAACAAATCGGCAGCTTTCATAAAAATAGCAGCTCTATGTTCCCAAGCTAAAGCTTCCCAATCTGCCTTGGCGGCCAAAGCAGCGTCTATGGCTTGTTTTACATGGCTTTTATCGCCATAACTAAAGGTAGCCAGTACATGTTGGTGATCGTGTGGAGCGACTACTTTCTTTTTATTATTAGTATGTACCTCTTGTCCGCCAATAAACATCGGAATATCCAATTGTTTAGAACGGGCATCGGCAATAGCCTCTTTTAAAAGCAAACGTTCTTTTGTGCCTGGCGCATAGCTGTTAATGGGCTCGTTAACCGGGGTAGGTACGTTAAAAAATCCTTTAAGCATATTTTATTTTTTATGATTTGGACAAAGATAATGCTTTTTGGGGTAGGCAATTCTATTATTCTGTAAAGAAAAATAGAGCAAACGTTTGACTGGAATAGTCAGAGATAGAAGTCTGGAGGCCGAAGCCAATGAAAGGGTAATTTTAAAGAAGTTGTGGTTAAAATATGGATAGCTTAAGTAACTTTTCTAATGTTATGCGCTTTTCTCTATGATCAGGAAATCAGCTTTTGTTTCATCATCTCTAAAAAATCTTTCCGGTAAGTTTCTCCGATCAATATTTCTGCAGAAATCCCTTTTAAGATAATCCTGTTTCCGTCTATTGAGGTGATTTTATTTAGCGCCACTATAAACGATTTCTGCACCCGGATAAATTGCGCTTTGGGCAATCTTTCCTCTACATCTTTCATGGTTAGGAGTGCAAGCGTTCTGATGCCATTGTGGTGGAAAGCAATATAATTTTTCATGCCTTCAACAAAATCGATTTCGGCAATATTAATTTTCAGCATTTTACCTTTAGCCTCTGTCTTAACCATGAAATAATCATCATCCTGCTGGATAACTGATATATTAACTTTTTTGGTGTTAATAATCTTTTGGGCCTTGTTTATGGCTTGTAAAAAACGGGGCAGGGGGATAGGCTTAACTAAATAATCAACTACATCAAGATCAAAACCAGCAGTGGCAAACTCCTTATATGCAGTAGTGAGTATTACCTGTACCTCTTTGTTATTCATCGTTTGGATGAAATCAATGCCTGATATCTCTGGCATATGAATATCTAAAAAAATGAGATCGACTGGGTTGCTGCTTAAAAAACTCAGGGCATCAATCGGATTGGTAAATGTTGCAGTAATCTGTATTGCAGCAACAGATTTTAGATAATGTTGTATTACTTCAATAGCATGGTCTTCGTCATCAACAATAATGCAGTTAATCATGAGGTGTATGGTTGAGGTTTAATTTGTGGTAACTTGAAATGTTCTAAAAAACGTAAATTATCAAGTGAACTGGGTTTTTCTTGATGATCGGTTGCTTTATTGTAAGGTAAAATTAATTCGAGACTATAATCAATCTCAGTTTCGTTAATTGTTAATGCAAAGCCCTTTTTGTAGTGATTGGCAAGACGTTTTTTTATGTTTTCCATGCCTATACCGCTTGACAGTTCTTTAGGTCCGTTTTTCTTTTTATTCCATGTACTGAGTTGGATGTTTTGGTTTATTTCATCAATGCTTAAGGCTATTTTAACTGGATGCGCTTGATCTGTACAATTGCCATGTTTTAAGATATTCTCTACAATAGTAATTAGAATTAATGGAATCAGTCTTACATTGTCGGTACTTCCATTCACACTAAAATCAATCTGTAACTTGTTATTGAAACGAAGCTGATTAATTTTAATCACGTTGTTAATATGCCCAATTTCTTCGTCGATTAAAGTCATACGGTCATCTTTGTCCATTTCGAGCGAATAGCGCATAATTTCACTCAGGGTCATAATGCCATCAGCTAATTCTTGCGATAAGGGTAACGATTTTGCAAAAAAGAAGTTGAGCGTATTGTTTAAAAAGTGTGGATTAATCTGTGCCCGGAGAAAAGCATATTCTGCTTCATGTTTCTCTTTTTCGATGAGGCGTAGTTTTTTTTGATGTTTAATTCCCTCATTCGCGAAATAGTAACCGATACCTAAAATAGAATACCTAATAAAGACCCATAATACTGAGGCAC
This sequence comes from Pedobacter sp. SG908, assembly GCF_011759615.1. Classification (NCBI taxonomy): domain Bacteria; kingdom Pseudomonadati; phylum Bacteroidota; class Sphingobacteriia; order Sphingobacteriales; family Sphingobacteriaceae; genus Pedobacter; species Pedobacter sp. SG908. Next base: position 426,752 of record NZ_JAAOYY010000003.1, on the reverse strand, counting down.
CAAAATGTATGAAATTAAATGGGGGTGGGGGTGGACCAACTGCACTTATAAGCGGCCTTATATGATGCCCCGTAATATACCAATTTCCAAAAGAGAAGGCAAAGGCTAGAATTAGCCCTAATATTAACAGCAAGGGTTTTAATGGATTGCCATATTTAGAACAGACCAAAATGCATAAATAAACTGTACAAATATTAGGGAATTGAGTGAAAAAGACATCCGCAATGCTAAAAAAATAGGTTGTTGGATCTTTTGCATATTCTAAAAGATTGCCTAGCAACATGTATGCAATCCAAAAAAGGATATGATAGATAATTATTTTTTTATGTTTATTTTTCACAGTTAATTATTTTTATAGTTTTTTACAAAACTTACCCAATCTTTTTCGCTATCAGGTATCCTAACATTTGGAGCTATTCCTATATTATCTAACGGTCGTTTTATAGCATGCAATGATTTTGTTACGGGATAAGTTAATGTAAAAAAGTCACATGGTGGATGAGTAATTATTACATCTGCATAATCAACACAACCAGCTGTATTTTGGCCAAATAGTGTTACTTTTTTACTTTGCTCTGCTCTTAAAATAAAAAACTCTCCACTGCTGGCCGTATGTTCGTTAATTAAGATAGATATACGGGAGGGGCTTTTTAAAATTTTTGAAAATTTTATGGTTCTACCAGTATAAAGCTTGTAAAATTCTCCTTGATGCGCTCTTAATTTTTTAGCATTCTTTTTCATTGTTTTTTTTAAAGCAGTAGTGGCGTAAGGATAATTCTTTTCAAAACCATCATGGATATTATCTTCTGTTGCTAACACAATCCCCCCATCAACGTATATTGGGTTGGTATATAAATAAGGAAGGAGTTTGTCAAAACAACCTGTTATTCCTCCCGGATTATCGCGCATATCGATAATCAAATGTTCTGTATTTGCCAAATTATCTTTGTTACTATCAATTAGGCTATCTATCCTTAGTTTATATTTAAAATCAAATGATGGCAGTACAAGAAGTGAAGTCTGTTCATCCAAAACTTTAAAACTAGGCATTAGATCTGGAGCAATGTATTTTTGGATGCAATTGCCAAAAAATATACACCAATTGGCCTTTTGTCTGTACCAAACCAATAGATTGTAGGGCTTAAATAGTGACTGTTATTTAGTTTTATACTTCTTTACAAAATCAATCCAGTCGGTAACATCGGCAGGTATTTCTACATCGGGTTTAATGCCAATATTATCCAATGGATAATCAGGTAATCGCAAAGATTTGCAGGCTGGGTAATAAAGCGTGTAGAATTTACATGGCATTAGTATTTTTACATACTCAGTATAGTCTACTGCCCCCGAACTATTTGTGCCATATAGCTTTACTTTTTTACTCTGTTTAGCTTCAAGTAAAAACATTTCGGCAGCACTACCTGTACCTTTATTAACAAGAAAGGAAACTCGCTCAGGGTTTTTATACACCGTTTGTAATTTAATGGTATCGATAGGGTATAGTTTATAAAGTTCTCCCACATGAGCTTTCAGTTTTTGGCGCTCTTTCATAAAAACATTCTTCATGCTATCCGAAGTCTCAGGGTATTCTTTAGAATAACCGTCTTTAATATTTTCGGATGTTGCCAATACAAGCCCCCCTTCTTTTAAAATAGGGTTGGTGTACAGGTAGGGTATCAGTTTTTCGTACACTAAAACAGTGCCACCGCTATTATTCCTTAAATCGATAATTAAATGTTTGGTGTTTTTTAATATGCTTTCGTTCTTTTTAATTAATGCAGCGGTAGGGGCAACATATTCCATTTTGCCAAAAGAGGGCATTTCGAATAAAGCCGTTTCATGATCTAAAACCCTAAATTTTGGCGAAAGATCTATCTCTTTTTTTGGTGTAATAGCTGCAGTTGGCTTGGGTGCCTTTATCCATTTACCGAATATGCCAAGGGTTATGGTATCTTTTTGCTTTGATAATTTGGGGTGCTGTTCCGAATGGTCTCCTCCGCTGAAATAAATCATTTCATATCGTCCATCCTTTTTTACTAACCTGAATTTGACTTGCTGGGTCATCCATCTTATCGAATCAGCCTTTAATACAAATCCCATAAACTGATTAGGGCTAGTGTCTTTAACTACCCCAACTTCATATATACCAGCACTCCAAATCCCTTCTATACTATCGAGTTTGGTTTTATTCTGGTGCAGGTAAGATTTAAAACTGTTTTCGGTCCAGGTGGTTTTTTCTTCGTTTGCAAAAAATGTCCTTACCGAATCAGCGGTGAGCTTATCGAAGTCCATGCCAAAAGCCATGTGTTTATCTTTAAAAAAATCTATCCATTCTCGGCATACACTCAGGCATTTATAGGGATTAGCTTTATTCGCTACCTGTTGTAGACTATCGGTGAATCTTTTAAACTGCAGGCTATTTGCGGGTGTTACTTTATCGGTATAACCTACATAATTTTTTGTTATTCTATTGGTAAGATAACTAAAGTTATCACCGCAATTACAGTTCTGGGCTTGTAAGTTGTAAAATGGAAATAAGAGCAATAAGTAGAAGATTATTTTTTTCATCTATAGATAGTTTGTTTTTTAAAGGTGATGAAGCGATCAGATTTTTTACCAATGTAGATGTGTTTAATGGTGTTCAAAGAGGCTTGAACCATTTATTCACCCCGCTGTGGTTTGAAAAATCATGATGGTTTCATAGTTTTCAATTACAATTATAGTCGATATTTATATTTAAAGGATGAACTATTTTAAAATACACATTTGTATTATCTTCTGTATGGGTTAATGTAGCATCTTGTTTGATTCGAAATTGACTATTTCGGACGTTATTATCTCTTTTTGTCCTTATAAAAAGCCTTTTAGTGTATCTTTTTTTTTGATTGAAATTTAATATCCAATACTTGTTTCATGTTAGGCCAACATAGGCGGAATCTGAAAAGCCTTAATGAGTAAGAACCAAAAATTTAAATTAAACGAAATGAAAAGCTCAAGATTAAAAAGTTTTGGTGTTCAGGAACTGGATGCTAAAGAAATTAAGATGACAAACGGAGGAGGATTCAGTTTAGGTGATTATTTAGTAGGACATGTATTAGATGCTTGGGTAGAAATATGGTATTATGCAGGGCAAGAAGGGGGGCGTTACCAACAATCACTACCATCTGGATTGAAAAAGTAAATTTTATCTCTAGGATAGTCTTTTAGATATCCTAGAGATAATTCCTTTAATTTGCAATTTCATTAATCCTATATAAGTTTTAAATTCTCTATATGTTCAATAGTACAGTTAAAATAAGGTTGGAAAGTATAATGAAAAATCCAGCTGCATTTATTATAACATTTTCTTTTTTTTTATTCATCGTCAGTTTTTTATTTGATTATTTTACTGAATTAATCGAATTTAAGTATGGAACTAAAATTATTTACACTAGTAGAATAACCAATAAAGAGTTTTCTTATAAATTAGTTTTATCGTGTTTTTTAGCTCCAATAATTGAAACTTATTTCTTTCAGAAAGCACCTTATGATATCCTGAAAAAGAAAAATGCTAAAAAATGGATGATAATATTGATCTCAAGTTCTTTATTTGGATTAGTCCACTTTTCAAGTTTTGCATATATGTTATATGGCTTTTTTGCAGGAATTGTATTAATTACAGCTTACATTTATTGGGAAGGATTGAAGCTAAATAAATTTATAATTGTTTTTATCATTCATTTGATACATAACTCATTAGTTCTTTTTAGTGACTTATTAAATATTAAGTAATTCTGAAATATGCTTTTCACCATGGAAAAAACAGCTGTCAAAAAAAATCAAAGAATGGTAAATATCTTATTTATTGCTATTCTGATATGTATCTATCTTTTTGATCAGAGAACATATTTTATAAACGGAGTAATACAAGGCATTAAAGATTTCGATATTTTATTGCCGTAATGATTTTTAATTAACACATCTAAAATTGCTATGAAAAACAATCTTCTTCTATTTATCTTTCTGGCTTTTACCCTAATAGGAATAATTTATTTAAGTGGTTATTTTGTTGGTAAGGCAGCCTATTATGTTAGCCACCAATAAGTATTAGCAATACTGTATTTACAATTGAAGGAATGTTTGGTCTTTAGAAATTAGGAGGTCTTAACTCCTGAAATGCACGAAGCCTAATATTAACTTTAGTAGATTCCGTGTCTTAGTTGCAAATACCCTGAAATAACTGGACTATTTCAGCCTTTTCATCCCTACAATCCCCCATTTCGTGTATCTTTTTTCTGGTATAAATTAATAATCACAAACTTGGCCTTAACCAAGCCAATTGATGATTATGCCTTTTATAGAAGATGCCAATTTCGAAGATAACTCCATCATTTTTTTACACGATACCAAGGTACGAACACAAATTATTTATTCTGCCACAATCCTATTCATTCTTGTGGCTTTAGCTGCCTTACCTTTTATTTATACAACAGTAAGCGTTAAGGGCAATGGTTCTTTGCAGAGTAATATCGAAAGAACAGAATTGCTAGCACCTGTGGCAGGGAAAATTACCTTGATTAATTTAACCGATAACAAAAAAATAAAAAAAGGGCAACTCCTTTTAAATATAGACCCTACTATACCCGAAACACAAAATGTGATTTTGAATAATCGTTCTGGTGATTTAAAAAATTTATTAAATGATGCGCTCCTCGTTTTAAAACTGGTCGACTTAAGCAATGCAGGGCAACCTGCATTGCGAACCGGCCTGTATGCGGCAAGTTGGCAACAATACGCGGAGCAGATTCAAAATGCACGCGAGCCATACTGAAATGATGATTGCAAATGGCCATTACGCCAATTTATGGAAACAACAGTTTGGAGATGATGACCTAACAAGTTTGATAACACCCGCGCTGGAGTTTGTAAAAGATAGCATTTAATCATCATCAGTTTTACTATGAAACTATTAGAATACATCGATAGCATTAAGAAAAATCTAAAAAATATAAGGTTGAAGAATTATCTTTAACAGAAATGAAATCTATTGAAGGTGGTAGCTGGTTCAGCAGGGCATTTGAAGCTATTGGCGATGCTTTAGATGATGCTTACCACTGGTTACAGGATAATCTTGGAATTACCTTAGGCTCAGATGGAGCACATGGAAAATAATTAAACCGGAAGAGCAGGTTATTTATCCTGCTCTTTCTATTTTGCTTTTACAAAAACCTTATGATTAACAATATTTGCAACGCTAAGAATATCTCTTTAGCGATTTTGTTTTTTCTGTCGATGACGAAAATAAACGCCCAATCCTTTTATCTTACAGGACATGTTTTTGATGGCAAAGCGCCTTTAACGGGTGCTTCCATTTTAATCTCCAATAAGCACGTAGGCAATAGTGATGCTTCTGGCTATTTTGAGGTCGGCGCCAAATTGGGCGATACACTGAAAATAAACTTTCCTTTTTACGAAGTCGCAACACTTATTTTAACCGATTCGCTGCATAAAAAAATAAATTTAACTGCAAAAACATTTCAGTTGGACGATGTTCAGGTCAATTTTAACAAAGGAAAAACCATTGACTCTTTGTTGAATATATCCTTTTCGCAATTAAAGTCGGATCCGTTTAACGCTAAAGTGTTTTTAAGGCAATCTGTGATACAGAATGATGAAAAAGTTCGCTTATTAAATGAAGGCTTGTTAAGTGTTAACAGTCCTGATTTAAAAGAGCTTGTTGTGGTAGGCAGCAGTAAAAAAGTAAAATTAAATGTTGATTATAGCTGTAATCTGATTAATACTAAGGTTGGCCCCAGAATAACTTATGGTAGTAACCCCCAGATTAAATTACGTTTGGGATTGTTGCCGGGACATTTCTATGAGCTTGTAAAACTGAATATTACCGAAAAAAGCATTAAATCAGATAGTGTGAATACGATTATTCAGGTTAAAGGAAATCTGGCGTTAAAAGAAAAGGTTGAGGTATCGTATATATGGATTTTGGATCAAAAAACCAATGCTTTAAAGCAAAGTCAGTATTATGAGCAATATGTAAATAAAAAGTTTTTTTTCTTTTATGATTATGCCTACCGGGATTACGAACTCTATTCGGCGTTGATCAGTGCAAAACAGGTTATTGGCCGGAATTCATACTCAACCAATGATGAAATATTTATATTTAAGCAAAGCGGTAGTGACTCAGGCAAATGGAATTTTGATGCAAATAAATGTGGATTGGAAAAATATGTAGAGCAGACAGGAAATTGTGATGAGTTGAAAAATTTTAAAACTAAACATCAAATATCAGCTCGTAGTTTCTTCTAGTTTAACAGTTAATTGATATTGCGCACCTAAATGGTTTTGGCGGCAGACAATAATCGTTTAATAAACCAAAGCCAAATACCGGCCATGATGGCTTACACAGCCTGGTTTGGTGCTTTTGTAATCGAAAAGATGATTAGGTGCTTCGTAGATCGCAATCTTAATTTCCTCCAGTTGATGGTAATTTGGAACAGCGATAGTATGTACAAATGCTGTATGTAAGCTACTTTTAGTGAAATAGACGTTACCATCAATATTTACCTCGGCATAAGCGTTAGGATGGATCGTACAGCTTAAACTTTTGGGGGCAAAATTCCGGACACCAGTTTTACGGTTATAAATTTTATAAGCCGATTCTTTCATGCTCCAAAGTAACCACACCATCATATCGGGATTTTCTGCAGCAGAAATCAGTAACTGTTCTTCCGTAGTAAAAATCTTATCCAGATAATTTTTACGGCGCCAGTTGCTCTGGGTTTTGGCCAGGTTTAAATCAACAATATCATTGCCCAGCATGTGCTTCTAATTTAGCAGCTATAATTTCAGTTGTGGCTTTTACGTTGAGCATTTTAGCCATCGAATCGTTGTCTATTTCGATGTTGAATTTCTCTTCGATATCTAAAACAATATCAACCAGGTTAGCCGAATTTATTTTTAAATCGTTTATAAAATCGGTGTTTTCGTCAATATGTGCCAGGGCTGATGCCTCTTCGCTGTAAGGTTCAACAATTGTTTTTAAAGCTTCGATGATTTCTTCTTTATTCATGAGTGTATTTTTTAAAAATAATGCAGGCATTAATATCGCCAAAACCAAAACTGGCTTTAGCTAAGATATTAAATGGTTGATGAATTACTGTTTGCGGAATGCATTTCGCATTAATTAAAGCGGTAATTTCGGGATTTAAGTCTTCGCAATTAATATTGGGGAAAATAAAACCTTCTGAAAGTTCAAGTACCGAGGCCACGCATTCTATACTCCCTGATGCTGCAATACAATGGCCAATCATGCCTTTTATAGAATTGATATACGGAAACTCATTAGCTGGTAGTTGTAGCGCTGTTTTCCAGTTTTCAATTTCTAGCGCATCTTTAGTTGTTGCGGTAAGGTGGCCATTAATCACATCTATTTCCTGGGCTTCAATACCAGCATTTTTTAATGCTGTTTGGATACATCGCTGTACAGCGGTAGGATTTGGTGCAGTCATAGTACCTAGGCCCCGCTGACCACCAGAATTGATATGCCCTCCGAGCACTTCGCCGTAAATTTTAGCTTTCCTTTTTAGCGCGCTTTCGAGCGATTCTAATACCAGGGCGCCGGCGCCACTTCCAGGTACAAAACCACTTGCGCATGCACTCATTGGGCGGCTTCCTTTTTCGGGTTCATGGTTATGTTTAAAGGTGCAAACTTTCATGGCATCAAAACCACCCCAAATATAAGGGCCGCTGTCGCTGGTACTTCCTGCTAACATTCTTGTGGCCTGACCTGTTTTAATTCTCTCGTAAGCCAGCAGTATACTTTCTGCTCCTGTAGCGCAGGCAGATGAATTGGTGCTTACCTGATTACCCAGGCCGAGTTTGCCACTGATAAAAGCACTTACGCCACTGGCCATGGTCTGTATTACTACCGAGCTTCCTAATTTTTTAATTTCAAGCGCATCTATCTTATTAATTGCCCATCTAAATTTATCTATACCAGAAGTACCCGCTCCGAAAATGGTACCGCTATCCCAGTCAGGCTCGTTATTATTTTCGATGGTTAAACCTGCATCCTTCCAGGCATCCAAACCAGCAATAATACCATATATAATTCCTGTACTGTTTAGGTTTCGCAATTCAAGCGGTGTAAAATATTGATTGATCCGTTCTTCGCTTAGTAATGGTTTACCTGCGATCTGGCAAGAGAAGTTTAAGGCTTCCAGATCGGGCTGATGACGGATGCCTGAAAGTCCTTTTTTTATGGCATCAGAAAACTCATCAATGGTTGTGCCATTGGGGGCACATACACCTAAACCGGTAATTACGACTCTGTTACCCATTTTCTTTCGAAATTAACATGCCAGAAATATTTCCTTTGCAAACCGTTTCGCCGGCTGCATTTTCCATTTTTACCTTGCAACTCAGTTTATTAAACCTAAAATATATTTTCTCACTCGTTACCGTAACCTGCTCATCTGGGTAAACCGGTTTTAAAAAGTCAATAGTGTTTGATGTCATGGCAATGGATATATTTTGATCAATATCTTTTAACAGGTAAATGCCTAAACAGACCAGTCCAATCTGCGCCATGGTTTCGGTGAGGATCACTGCCGGGGTAACCGGGTGGTTTTTAAAGTGACCTTTGTAAAAGGGGAGATCTTTAACATAAGTATAAGTGCCCTTTGCGCCATTTTCATCAATGTGTAATAACTCATCAACAAAAAGAAAAGATTTACCATATGGTAGTTTATCTAATATTTCTGGTGTTGTCATGATCAGGTTATTGAATGGGTAATATTACCATTGTAAAAGTATGCGTTGTGCCGAAAACCCCGGTCCGAAGCTTAACATTAGCCCTTTTTCTCCAGGCAAAGGCTTTTTATCCATAATCTGCTCTAAAACATAGAGAACTGTTGCGCTGCTCATGTTTCCGTAAAGCCTTAAAACTTCTTTCGTTTCGTTTATATTTTTGCCTAGTTGACCAAATAATTCTTCAACAATCTGGATAATCTTTTTTCCACCCGGATGGAAGATCAAATGGTCTATATCGTTAATTTCGAATCCGTTTTTTGTCAAAAATGGATGAATAATAGCAGGGAAATGATTGGCAATGGTTTCCGGAACTGCCACATCCAGTACCATTTGCAGTCCGGTATTGGTAAGTTTAAAGCCCATCATCTCTTCAGCATCATAAAAATGGTACATTTCTTCATCCAAAAGCGCTGGTCCGGTATCTGCTTGATCCGAACTTAATAATACACAGGCAGCACCATCGCCAAATATTGCTGCACTTACAATGTTGGCCATCGAAAAATCGTTTAATTGAAAGGTTGCCGTAGGCGATTCTACCGCAATAACTGCTGCGCGTTTACTTGGATTGGCTTTCAGAAAATTCTTGGCGTAAATCATACCTGATACACCAGCCGCGCAACCCATTTCGGTTACAGGTAAACGAACAATATCCTGACGCAGTTTGAGCTGATTAATCAGATAAGCATCTAAAGAAGGGATCATGATTCCTGTACAGCTTACTGTAATGATGTAGTCTAAATCCTGAGCTTGCCAATTGGCTTTTTCGAGTGCGTTTTCCAGACATTTGGCCCCCAGCTTTATTCCTTCGCTGACATAAATGTTGTTTCGCTCCTCAAAACTTAAATCACTAAAAACCTCTTCGGGCGACATGATCGAGTATCTTTTATCTACTGCGGCGCTTTCAAAAATCTTTTTTACCTTTCTGATAAAACGATCATCCTGATCTTTTAGCCAAATATCTAAAAATGGTAAAATATCAGCAGTTGATCGCCAAAATTCTGGCAAGGCTTTACTTACGGCTTTTACGGTTACGCTCATGTTGTTTTAATTATCCATTGGTAGCGGAAAGCCCATTTCCATTTTATCGAACTCGACTTTACCTTTAATTGTTTGGTATATTTAAGCAAATCTGCTCTTTTAAATCCACGTAGAATTGATATTAAACCATCTGCTCTCGACATATCATTTAAACGAAAAACATAACATAGCGCTTTAAAAAGGTAATATGCTATTGCACTTCTTTGCAGGTCGTTTATTACCATACCCATTGTTGCCGATTTTTTAAAATTGTTTAACAGGTCAATAATTTCTTCATCTTTAAAATGATGTAACGTTAAAGTACAGAGCATAATATCGCAAGGTTCTGTTTTACTTAAATCATCAAAAATATTGCTGCAGGCATAGGTTATATTTGGGTAGTTGGCAGACAAACTTTGCGCATGACTTATTGTAAATTGATTGGCATCTACCCCTTTTAAAATAAAATGTAAACCTTGTTTTTTTGCATAATCGGCCAAAGTGCGTAACATATCTCCATTTCCGCAACCAATATCAGTAATACGTATAACTTGATCCAATGGTTTGTTGGCGATTAAGATTTTAACCCCTGCGAGTGTAACTTTATTACCCCCAAGAAGTTGGTTAATGCTGGCTATTTTATCAAGTGCATCGCGCAATATTTCACCTTCCATAGCAAAATCATCCATAATCTCTGGTGCGGTGCTTCTATATGTGGTATCTACTTGCATTTATGATGAAGTTGTGATGGGTTTGCCGTGTGTTTGTTTTATTATTTTATTAAGTAGAAAAGGCATTTTAATCAATGCATTTATGGCTAAACTTTCAAAGTTAGTACTCCGTAGCAGGGAAGATAACATTCTTCCCATTTTTAAGCGGCTTTTAAATTCGCTGTTCCAATGTGCGGTGTAACTTTCTTCCAGTGCTGCACGAGAGCTTATGCGACCTTCTATTCTTTGATGCAAAAGTTCCGAAACAATTTTGGCAGCGTGAATAGCCATGGCCATGCCATTTCCGCAAAGTGGATGAATTAATCCGGCAGTATCACCAATCATTAAAATATGGTTATGCACGGGTTCCTTACGCTCAAAAGAAATCTGACCGATGGTTAACGGAATATCGAATAAACTTGTTGCATTTTCGAAAATAGTCCTTAGATACCTGTTTTTATAGAGTACATTTTCTTGAAAGGTAAGTATGTTTTTGTACTTTTTAAAATGCTCATAGTTGGCTAGATAACAGATGTTTAATCGGTCATTTTCGACCTTTGAAACGCCACAATAACCACCTTCAAAATTATGCAGGCTAACCAGGTTATTCGGAAAGTTGGCTTTGTAATGTGCTTTAACTGCCAGATAGGGCGATTGGTTGTTAATGAAACTCCGGTTAAGTTTAATATCAATGCCCGATCTTTTTCCATAAGCGCCAATAACGTAAGCAGCAGCAAAGGTATGATTTGCAGTTGCTACTGTAAATTGGTTATTGGCAAAATTTATTTCTATTACGCAATCTTGAACTATGTTTACTTTTCTCCTGATCAGCTCGCTATACAAATAATGATCGATGGTATATCTGCTTAAACCAAAACCACCTAATGGCAATTTTGTCTGTATACTTTTGCCAAGATTTGAAGTGAAAAGCAGATCGTTGATGAAGGTAGGTGCAAGATTTTTGATATCCAAACCAAGCCATTCAAAATAAGGGAGCACTTCATTAGAAATATATTCGCCACAAACTTTATGGCGGGGATAACTATCTTTCTCGATCAATGTAACATTTAAACCCACCTTATTAAGGTGAAGTGCAGCTGTTAAACCTGCCAATCCACCACCAATAATTAAAATTTCTGTTTCGGCGTGCATATTATAAGATGGAACCCTAATATAACATTTAAAATTCGGGTTTGTTCCATTTGAGTTTCTTTAACCACAGAGATTGTAGAAAAAAACAATGAAGGCGCGGAGTTGAGTTTGCTAACGGGCTGTCAGATGTTATCATCTGGTTGGAATGTTATGAGTCTGGAGTTGTTCTTCTAATAGGTTCAAAAACCTTTAATAGCAACAGCGCCAGTTTTGATTAAACGGGATTGCAGCGGTATCCTCTTGTTTGCTTTAAAACAAGAGATTTAGCAAAAAGCCCGACTAACGTTAATTATACTACTGCTTTTCTAAAAAGAAAAAATTAAAAATTTAGGTATCTAGTCTGCAATTATGCCCATTAACATAAAATCCTTACAAACCATTTCACTTGCCTAATGGTTGCGCTATTGGGCATTTGGCCTAAGCCATGCCTTTCTTTTTTAAATAATCAGTATTTTTGAAACCACGATATGCTACTGAACTATCTACGCCTTTTACTACTTCCTTTTTCGATCATTTATGGAATGGCTATTCTACTCCGTAAAAAACTTTATGATTGGGGATTGATGCGATCTGTAAAGTTCGATTTACCGGTAATCTGTGTAGGCAATTTAGCCGTTGGCGGATCGGGCAAAACACCAACAACAGAATATTTGGTGAAGTTGCTAGCCGGTTATAAAATAGCCATACTAAGCAGGGGATATGGCCGAAAAACGAAAGGTTTTATTGTTGCCGATGGTACTGCAACGGCCGAAAGGATAGGGGATGAGCCATTACAGTATCATCAAAAATTTGCAGCTGTTACCGTTGCCGTTTGCGAAGACCGCGTAAATGGCATTAAGCAATTGAAAGACAATCATGATTTAATTATCCTTGATGATGCCTTTCAGCACCGCGCAGTAAATGCAGGGTTTAATATTTTGCTTTTCGAGTTTAGAAAGTTGGGTACTTTACAGTTTTTATTACCTGCCGGTAATTTAAGAGATGTTTTCTCCTCGCGTAAAAGAGCAGATGTATTGTTGGTCACAAAATCGCCAGTTCCCTTGTTACATGTTGCCCAGCAGGCTTCGATAAATGAGCTACAGCCAAATGCAAATCAACTTGTATTACATTCTTATTTAAAGTATGGCGATCTTATACATCTATACCAAAACGAAAGCCGTACGCTCGAGTCGATTAAAGGTTTCGAAATTTTCCTGCTCACCGGAATTGCAAATCCAGCTCCGTTAATAGAAGAGCTTGAAAAATATGCCAAAACCATAAAACACGAAGAATTTCCTGATCATTATGCTTTTAAAAATGATGATATTAAGAAGTTTAAATCGGTTTTTACAGCCAATATTAAAAAAGATAAAATCATTATCACAACAGAAAAGGATAGCAAGCGTTTAAGAGCTACCGGATTTGAAGATTTACTGGTAGATTTACCTGTATATTATTTACCCATTGAGGTTGAATTATTTGAAAAAGATAAGATTACCTTTGACGAACTCATTTTAAATTATGTTAAGAGCAATAGAAGAAACCGTTGAATATATAAAACGTAAAACAGAGAACTTTAAGCCAGAAATAGGCATTATTTTAGGTACTGGCTTGGGTGGCTTGGTAAAAGAAATCGAAGTTGAGCATCAATTGATGTATTCTAATATTCCAAATTTTCCAATTTCTACTTTAGAGTTCCATAGTGGGAAATTGATTTTTGGAACATTAAACGGGAAGAAAATTATTGCCATGCAAGGGCGCTTACATTATTACGAAGGTTACAGCATGCAGCAGATTACCTTTCCGGTTAGGGTAATGAAAGGCTTGGGGATTGAAAACTTAATTGTATCTAATGCTGCGGGCTCGTTAAACCCTGAGTTTAAAAAGGGTGATTTAATGATTATCGACGATCATATTAATCTGCAGCCAGATAACCCGTTGCGAGGTTTAATTGAGAGCGAATTAGGGCCACGTTTTCCAGATATGAGCCAGCCCTATAAACGCGATATTATAGCCAAAGCGTTAGAAATAGCTAAAGATGTTGATATTAAATGCCATAAAGGGGTGTATGTTGCGGTTTCTGGCCCGAACTTAGAAACTAAAGCGGAATACAAATACCTGCGTTTAATTGGTGCTGATGCAGTTGGCATGAGTACTGTACCCGAGGTTATTGTGGCCAACCACGCTGGTTTACCTGTTTTTGCCATCTCCGTATTAACAGACGAAGGTTTTCCAGAAGACCTGCAGCCTTTTAATTTAGATGAAATTTTAGCGGCAGCAGCTAAAGCCGAACCTAAAATGACAGAGATTTTAACCCGTTTAATTTCTGAACTATAAGATGCATAAAGCCGTTAAAATCTGTTTTTTTTTCTTGCTACTGTTAGGCATTAATAATGTCTTTGCTCAAGATTTAAAAACAAGTGTTGGTACCAATAAAGAACTTGATTCGGTTAGGAAAAAGCTAGATGGGGGTAAAGATTCCGTAGTTTTTACAGCCAAATATATACGGTTTACCAAATTGTCGCTAACTAAGGATAGTATTGTACTGCTGCCTTTAGATACTTCAACCACCAATATCCAGAATTATAGTCCGCTTTTACAACCCCTGCACCCAACCATTAGCAACGGTAATATGGGTTTGGCTGCCAGGCCTTTATTGTATGAACCTAGTAAAAGGATTGGCTTTGATGTAGGATTTCATTCACTCGATTATTATGCTCTAACACCTGAAGATATTATTTACTATCAGGCCAGAACCCCCTTTACCAGTTTATATTTTGTTAGTGCAGGTCAAAAAGAACAGCTTTTTAGGGCTATCCATACGCAGAATATTAAAAAAAACTGGAATGTTGGAGTTAATTTTAACCGTGGCGATTCTAGAGGTTTTTATACCAGGCAACGTGGCGATAATTTAAATGTTGCCGTGTTTTCATGGTATCAATCGCCGAGCAAACGTTATAATATGTGGGCATCGGCAATTTTTAACACCATGCGCGCCTACGAGAATGGTTCTACAGTAGCTACAGGTTTATTCGATCCTAATTATACTAAAATTGCAAGAGAGGCAGAGCCTGTAAATTTAGCAGACTCAAGAAATATGTACCGTAAAAATACCATTTTCTTAAAACAAACCTATTATGTAGGCCGGATAGATACCTCTGCAAATGTTAACAATTCAGTTTTACCAACCAATAAGGTTTCGTATACATTTGAGTATAATAATGACAGTTTCGATTTTTACAAAAATGGAGCTGATGTTAATAATGTACTGCCTCCGGGAATTGCTAGTACAGTATTTACGAATGATTCGACCCATGTAAAACATATTAAAAATGAATTTATTTATAGTTTCTTTTTACGGCCAAAAAATAGTTCGGTTATTAAAAATGAATTAAAGGTTGATGCGGGCATAAGGCACGATTATTACAAACATGAATATTTTGGTATAAAGCAAGATGCAACCAATTACGAACACAGTAGGTTTGCTTATCAAAACATTACCATTTTAGGCGCAGCGGGCTATCGTTTCTCCAACAATATTGATTTCAATTTAGACCTGCAACAAATTTTGCAAGGTGAAAACGCAGGAGATTATTTATACGAGGCAAAAAGTAAAATTCTTTTAAGTAAAACCATAGGAAGGATTGAATTGGGAGCCTATGTACAAAACCAAACCCCGGCGGCTATTTTTAACTACTATCATGGTAATCATTACCAATGGACAAACAGCGATTTTAAAAATACTAAAATTGCCAATTTATCATTTAATTATATCAACGATAAGTATGGTTTTAATGCAGGTGCTAAGTATTTCTTGACCAGTAACTACGTTTATTTTGCTGCAGACCATACCAATGGTACAACCGCCATTTTACCAGAACAGGCCACTGCAGATATTAGCTTAATTAGGCTAGATGTATCAAAGAAAACCAGGTTTGGTAAGTTTGTGATGGAAAATTATATCGCTTATCAAAAAACAGATAAAAATACAGTATTAAGAACACCAGAACTTTATACTTATAACAGCATTTATTTTGATAATACTTTTTTCAAAGTATTAAAGGCCAATGTGGGATTTGATGTGAGGTATAATTCTGAATATGCAAACTACTTATATTCGCCGGCAACAGCTCAGTTTTATATTGATGAACGCAATCCAACAAACCTGGTTTCAAGACCAGTAATTGATGTTTTTTTTAAAGCAAATTTAAAGCGGGCTAATATTTTTGTTAAATATGATTTTGTAAATCAAGGGTTGTTTCAACCAGGTTATTACACTGTAAACAGATACCCTATGCAAGATGCCTTACTAAAATTTGGGGTAAGCTGGAACTTTTACGACTAAAACAAAGCATAAAAAAACCTTCCCGATTTTACATCGGGAAGGTTTTTTGCTTTTAAGGCTTTTCTTAGAATGAATAACCAACTGAGAAACCTAACACACGGTTAGTTAATTTATTCGAATTGGCTTGTCTGTCTTTTGGTGTTAAATCGGTTAAACCTAAACCATAGTTAGCACCTACTAAAAATCCAGAATTTGTACGGTAAGCTAAACCAAAGTTTGCACCAAAGTCTGTACTGCCATAATTTTTGTCGTTTGCACTACCAAAAGAAAGATCTCTATCATTAGAGTTAGTTACAGTTGCACTTGTGTTGTTGCTATTGTTAACCGTTGTGATGGTAGTTTGTCCTTTGTCTTTACCAGAGATATTAAAGCCAATGTAAGGACCAGCACTGATCTGTACTGCACCAGCATCTCCTGTTGGGATTCTGAATACGGCATTAATCGGAACTTCAATGGCCATTAGATTTGTTTTAATAGATGAGGTAGTTGTAATTGTATTATTACCAACTGTTGATGTACCTGTTGATTCAAACTTATTACCCTTGTTCTGTAATGATACTCCTGGTTGGATAAAGAAATTGTTTCCTACACCAAAATCACCAAATGCGGTAACATTAAACCCAACATTGTTTTTTGCATTATCGTTAAAAGCATTGGCAGCATTATCATCTCCACCTGCATGAAACTTTGAAAGGTTAACGCCAGCTTTAATTCCAAAACGTGAAGTTTCACCTGTCATTTTTGTTTGTGCAAATGCACCTGTTGCTAATAAAATAACTGATGCGCTTAATAGTAACTTTTTCATGATATTTTTCTTTTATAAAAATCTTGTTTAAATTTTCAGGTTTTACCCTGTTTGTTAATTACCTGTGCTAATCCAAAAGCTGTGCCAAAGTATCAAGAGTGTTACAATTTGGTAGCTAATACATTGGCTATCAGTGTGATTTTTGGAGGATTTAAGGGTAGCTATAATCCAAATCAGAAATGGTATGAGGAGCCATTTACTGTATACATAACAGGAATATAGCGGAGAATTAACAATTTTTTAAACTCAAAAGGAATAATGCCAAAAGTTAAATTTTGATAAATTACGTTTTTTGAGGTTTCTTTTTTGCCGCAGGAAAAAGCACATTATTGAGGATCAGGCGATACCCCGGCGAATTTGGATGCAAGCTTAAATCTGTTGGCGGATCGCCTACAGCATGCTGATAATCTTCTGGATCGTGACCGCCGTAAAAAGTAAACTGACCTTTGCCAATTTCGCCATGTAAATATCTTACCTCTGCCGCGCCTTTATTTTCACCTAAAACGGTTACACTCGTTTTCACTAAGCTCTTTCTGAATGCTGTGGTTTGCCCCATAAAACCTTTAATAACCTTGTCGTGGTCTTGGGTAAGCATGGTTGGAACGAGGTCCCATTTGGCCGAAAAATCGAATAAAGTAAAATAATCGTTGGTTTGGTTAAGTGTACGGGTTTGGGTAGCATCTATATCCGAAAATTCATAGTTCATCGGGTTATTGTCTAACTTGAAATTCTGGAAGGCTAGCGTTTTATTAAAATCCAGTTTACTTTGTGCATTTGGATCCGCAGGATCGCCATCAAACATTTGCGCGCAAATATCAACACCTTCGGCGGCAAGGGCAATGTCGAAACTATCGGTACCAGAGCACATGGCAAACAAAAAACCTCCACCAGCACAGTATTCTTTAATGTGTTTAGCAACGGCTAATTTCATTTCCGAAACCTTTTTATAGCCCATACGTTTGGCCAAATTTTCCTGGTTTTTAACATCTTCCTGGTACCAGGTTGCATACCTGAAATTGGCCCAGAAACGGCCATATTGCCCGGTAAAATCTTCGTGGTGCAGGTGAAGCCAATCATATTTGCTCAATTTATCCTGAAGGATATCGTCGTCATAAATTACATCGTATGGAATTTCGGCGTAGGTTAAAACGAGTGTAACCGCATCATCCCATGGTAATTTGCTTTTTGGAGAATAAACTGCAATTTTTGGCGTTTTCTCCAGTTTAACCATCTCCATATTCACAGCAGGATCACTGATTTCGTTTAATAAACTCACCACTTTTCCATCAGCCATTACTTCGTAAGAGACTCCACGGATTTTAAGCTCATCCTCAACGGTTTTATTGTATTTAATTAAAAAGCTTCCGCCACGATAATTTAAGAGCCAATCAACCTCCAGCTGTTTGCTGATCGTCCAATAGGCTATACCATACGCTTTAAGGTGGTTTTTTTGATCTTCATCCATGTAAATTAACAAAGAAGAAGCCCTAAGGCCCAGGGAGCAAAGCAGGCAAATAAATAGAATATAAGATTTCTTTATCAAATCGGTATACTTAAAACACTAAAATACCGCATTTAAACTGTATAGAAAAATTTAATGATGTTATAAGTTATACAATTTTGTTATTTTTGCCCTCTACTAAAAAAATATGAAAGTTTTTTAGGCGAACGAAATTTAAAATTAGTACCGATATTGATATGAGTAAAGCAATAATAAAAACAGAAAAAGGCGATATGACCGTAGAATTCTACGAAAATGATGCGCCAAAAGCCGTTGCAAACTTTAAAAAATTAGCTAAAGAAGGCTTTTATGATGGTGTAACTTTTCACCGCGTAATTCCTAACTTTATGGTTCAGGGCGGATGTCCAAATTCAAAAGATCCGGCTAAAGCACATTTGGCAGGTACTGGTGGCCCAGGTTATAAAATTGATTGCGAATTAGACGGAGAAAATCAATATCACGATCGTGGTGTTTTATCTATGGCTCATGCTGGCCGCAATACTGGTGGTTCACAGTTTTTTATCTGTCATAGCAGAACAAATACAGCGCATTTAGACCGTAACCATACCTGCTTTGGTAAAGTAGTTGAGAATGTAGACCTTGTAGATGATATTCGCCAAGGTGATAAAATTTTAAACATTGAAGTTTTAGAAGATTAATACGCAATGCGTTTGGCGATAAGCGTTTAAAGCGCTAATTGCTCATATTTAGATTTTAAAACATTAGAAATACGTTATGCGTTTGGTGGTAGGCGATTTGTTGCGCTAAACCCCAACCGCTAACCGCTAAACACACATCATATGAATTTAAGAGGAATTGTTGCCGTATCTGGCAGACCGGGTTTGTTTAAACTGGTTGGACAAAATAAAGTGGGTTACATTTTAGAGAGCTTGGACGCTCAAAAAACTAAAATTGTTGCCAACATTACCAATACAAAATTAGCTTCGTTAGAAGATATAACTGTATATGGTGAAGATGAGGAAATTAAATTGGCAGATATTTTTGCCAAAATTTCTGCAAAAGGATCTACTCCAGATTTGAAAGGCGATTTACGTGCTTATTTCCTTGAGGTAGCTCCAGGTCACGATCAGGAGAAAGTTTATGCTTCTGATATGAAGAAAATCATTACCTGGTATAATTTGTTAAAAGATCTGCCTTTGTTTACTGAAGAAACTCCAGAAACTCCGGGTACACCAGCAGAAGTTAAGTTATCAGAAGAAAAATCAGCTTCAGAGAAGAAACCTAAAGCCAGTGGAGCAAAAGCATCAGCAAGTGCAAAAGCAACTACAAAAACTTCAGCTCCTGCTAAAAAAGCAAGTATGACTAGTAAAAAAGGCGTTTAAGCTTTATTTACTTCACTATAGAGAAACACCAGGCCAAATTTGTCTGGTGTTTTTTTATGAAATTAATCGAAAAAATACCAAAGCAGCGCTACAATCACCAATGAAGCAATAATACTGATCCATAAGTATTTGTTATTGCGGTTCTGATCGCTTTTATACCTGTATTCCCGTTTATATTTATCTAATAGCATAATTTCTTTTATTTAATGATGATTATAACATAATTATTCCATAAGCTTTCTTTATTTGCATTTTTCCTTTGCAAATTGTTTTGCCGTCTGATCACCTAAGCTTATTGCTCTTTTTACAATTGCGCAACCTTCTTTTTTATTATTAAGAAAATATAGTGCCATTCCCTTAGTCGTTAATACCTTAACGTCTGTTGGATCGTTTTTTAAAAAAACATTGGCATCAGAAACGGCACCTTTATAATTTGCCTGTACCCCTCTAAGCAGTGCCCGATTCCTGTACGCTAAAAAATAACTGGGATTTAAATTAATTGCTTTGGTTAGATCGTTTTCAACTTCCTTTAGGTTATTCAGTTTAACATTAGCCATCGATTTATAAAAATAAGCTTCTGCTGTAGGGTGGATAGCAATAGCTTTATTTATTGTTGTAATACAATTGCTAAATTCGCTAAGCATATAGTAAGCCTCCGCTTTGGCGAGGTATATGCTGATATCTTTTGGGTCGTGTTTATAAAATTCATCACAATCTGCGATGGCAGCAAAATAATTAGTGCTTTTAAGATTGGCAAGTGCCCTGCATTTGTAAACAAATTTTATTAAAGAGGTATCACTATCGGTTGTTAAACCTGAAATTACAATACTACAATCTTCAATACAGCCTTGGTAATAAGCTTTATTAAACCGTGCGGTAGCTCTATCATAATGATCCCAATAAAACATTGGATCATCTTTTTTGATCAGCCTAATATCATTATCATAATCTGATAACGCTGAAGTTGTATCGCGAAGTTTGAGGTGCAATTCTGCTCTATGCCTATAAAATGGAGATTGATTGGGATCAATGAGAATGCCCTCGTTTAAATCTTGCAAAGCACCACGAAGATCATTGGCTGCTTCTTTAATCATCGCTCTTTCTATAAAATTATAAGCATCTTCCGGATCGAGTGTTATGGCTTTATCGAAATCCAACTTCGCCGAAAGGGTATCTTTTAATTTTGCGTACAACTTTGCTCTATCTCGATAATATTGACATTTCCTTGGTGAAATTTTAATGGCCTGGCTTAAATCTTGTACTGCACCATTAGTATCTGTATTCGAACCTTTTGCAGAAGCTCTGTAAGCAAAATTATCAGCATCATTGGGATTAAGCCCTATTGCTTTATCAAAATCTGCAATAGCATCAACGAATTTACCTTGTGAAGATTTTACAAAGCCTCTAAGTTGATAACTCATATATTCATCATTTTTAAGATTTATAGATGAATCAAGGTAAAGTAAAGCTTGGTTGTCTAATTTCTTTTCAAAGGCATTTAACCCTTTTTCGTAATACTCCTTTGCTTTTTGTGCGAAAGTATTAAAGTTGGTGATGAATAAGATGGAGAATGTTAATAAAATTCTATTCATGAATGATAAAGTTTGCTTTGAAGATTTTAATCTCGAAATATATAACTTATGCGTGATGATAAGGTTCGCCCTTTAAAATGCTAAATCCACGGTAAAGCTGTTCTACAAAAAACAATCTGATCATTTGGTGCGAAAAGGTCATGTCAGACAGTGAAATTAAACCGTTTGCTCGTTTATAAATCGTTTCATCAAATCCATAAGGGCCGCCAATAATAAAAATTAAATGTTGTACACTGCCCACCATCTGTTTATTTAAGTAGTTTGAAAATTCTACAGATGAATATTTTTTCCCTTTTTCATCCAACAAAATAACAACGTCGCCATTGTTAATTTGTTTATGTAGTAATTCTGCCTCCTTTGTCTTTTGCTGAGCCTCGCTTAGGTTTTTAACGTTTTTTACATCAGGTATGGCTAAAAAACTAAAATTAATATAATGTTTGAGGCGGTTGATATATTTATCAATTCCTTCAATTAGATATTTATCTTCTGTTTTGCCAATGGCGATCAGTGTAATCTTCATTTAATATTCCTTTGTCTTAACGTTTGGATTTCAAACTTAGGTAAATTGTAGGCATTCATCAGAACAAATGAAAAAACAGTTTAAACTAAAATTCAATGCTGCCCATATAATGGCTGTCGCTTGCCCTCTCGCGGTTATTCGATAAAAAGGTAGCGTAAATTTCTATTTTTTCGCCTGGTGCAGTATAATCCAATTTAAAGGCGCAGTTGCCGCTACCGCGCTCTGCTGCATTTAAGCTGGCCTGAAAGTGATTAATATTGTTAGTGTAACAGACCAATATGGCCAGTAAATCAGTACCCATGGCTGTGTTAATCAGGTTTGGTTGCCAGGTAAAATATAACATATCATTTTCGTGCTGCATTTGCAGATCAAGCACGGGTGGCAATGAACCCTTGCTAATGATTACTTTAGTATAATCGATTATAAAGTCTGGATATTCTCCGGTTATAATGTCCTTATTTAATTGATGTGCGGCATTTTGGGCCGAATGTGTATTGGTTTGATTTTTAAACGTGACGTTAAAAAAACCAGATAATGGATTTCTCCACTCGTTAAAGAATTTAAACCGGGCTCTACTGGCCAATTGTTTTAATGTAGGCGGCTTTTTAGATGGAACAGGTATACTCCTGATGTAATCTTTATTCCTGTAGCTGTAACCAATTACAGATCCAACTTTTCCAGAAAAACCTCCTAATGCACCATCTTTTAATCTTGCCATAACGATAGATATTGTGTTGATCTAATTTATTTAAAAAATTAATCATAAACAAAATAAACACAGGTTTTTAACTGATCAATACCTAATTATTCCGATTGAACTCCGATGAAAGTCCGATGAAGATTCGATTTAAATTAGAATTTGTAATACGTCAATTCCTATATTTTTCGCACAAAGTTATTGCTCGTGAAACCAGTATTTTGGAAAAAAAGAAAGTTAAAAACGATTTATCTGTCGGTTCTAATATCTTTGGAGAATTACACCTTTAAGATAGATCATGTTAAAACAACAAGCAGAAATAATAGCCGATTACGACCTAAAAATTAAGCAGGTTACCGCTGATATAGTAGAGCGCAAAAAAATAATCGATCAACTTTCCTTCATCAGGATTGGTCTGTTCCTGGCCGAAATTTTATTTTTTGTTTTGTTGTTGCGCTCAGCAGATGATAGCCTGCGCACATTAATCCAGATTTGTTTATTACTGCCGGTTATTGCCTTCGCCTTTGTCGTTCGCAGACAAAGCCAGCTCGATCGTGAAATCGATTATAAAAAACAACTTTTATGGATTTATCAGAACGAATGGAATATTTTAAATGGTGCAGCTAACGGATACGACCATGGTAAAGCTTTCGAATCTGAACTGCATCCTTATACTTCCGATCTTGATATTTTTGGTACCTCATCGTTGTTTGCCTTAATTAACCGTTGTAGTACTAAAAGTGGAAATAAGCTTTTGGCTAAAAATTTTGCAGAAAAATCAACAAGTGATAAGATATTACGCCGCCAGGAAGCCATAAAAGAAATAACAGATAAAATAGCAGAAACTTATAGCTTCAGAGCTAATCTGCATGGTTATGATCCCGATAAAATAGAGCAGATTAAAATACAGCTTAAACACCAGCTGGGTGCACAATTGGAATTTGTAAAGAGCAGTTTTTTAAAGTTTTACGTTAAAATGGTGCCTTATATTTCTATTGTTTTAATTTTAGCAGCACTGCTTATTAGTGGTGCTTTTTGGAAAGTATTGGCACTTTTGGTTGTTATCCATATCGGATGGAATGTATTATTGGGCTCAAAAATCAACAAGGTATTTTATAGCTTTGGTGGAAGTTCTAACCTGCTTAACGGCTATGCCAGCGCTATTTTATGGACAGAAAATCAAAACTGGAAAAGTAGCTATACGTTAGATTTGCTCGATTCGAAAATCCCGGTAAGCAAAGAAATTAAAGGTCTTACTAAGATTATCGAAAATTTTGATGCCCGATTGAATATCATTGTGGGTGGAGTATTAAATGCGCTTTTGCTTTGGGATTTAAAATGTTGTATCAACCTCGATATCTGGTATAAATCTTCATCGAAGGATGTAATTTCTGCTCTCGATCATCTGGGTGATTTTGAAGAACTGATCTCATTGGCTACAACAGCCTACAATCAACCAGATTGGGCTTTCCCGGTATTATCAGATGGGTTTTCATTGTCAGGTATACAAATTGGCCATCCACTCATAAACGAGAACTTAAGGGTAAGCAATGATTTTCATTTAGAAGCAAAACCAACTGTAGATATTGTAACGGGCTCTAACATGGCAGGTAAAAGTACCTTTCTGCGTACTTTGGGGATTAACATGGTACTGGCTTATGCTGGTGCACCTGTTTGTGCAGAAACGATGCAATTATCTGTTTTTTCGATTAATACCTATATGCGGATCAAAGATTCGCTAAACGAAAGTACCTCTACTTTTAAAGCCGAGCTAAACCGGCTAAAAATGATCTTAGATAATGTGGTTAAAGACAAAGATACTTTTGTACTGATTGACGAAATGCTGCGGGGTACAAACAGTCGGGATAAATATTTGGGCTCAAAGGTTTTTATACAAAAGCTGATTGCCGAAAAAACACCTGCACTTTTTGCTACACACGATTTACAACTGGCAGATCTGATTATCGATCACTCTGAAACCGTTCGTAATTTCCATTTCGATATCCAGATTACTGCAGGCGAGATGAAGTTTGATTATTTACTAAAATTAGGCCCATGTAAAACTTTTAATGCCGCAATCTTATTGAAGGAAATCGGTTTAACTTTGGATTAATTTGGTGTCAGATATTGCTATCTGACACAGTAAGGATGTTTTAGCAATAAATATAACACGAAAATTCTGGCAAATATTACTTCCTGCCAGCACTCCACGCCATCTAATTAATTAAACCTATTGTCGCGGTATTGTTTTGGCGAAATGCCCATGATGCTTGAAAAGAGCCTGCTAAAATAATAAGGATCGTTAATGCCGATTTTTAGTGCAATTTCGTTGATCCTTAAATTGGTAAAAAGTAAATACTGGGTGGTTTTCTGAATTTTAAGCTGGTTAAAGTAATCGATAGGAGAGGTTCCGGTTTTCTTTTTAAAAATGGCCGATAAATAAGACGGAGAAAGATAAACGGCTAAAGCCATTTCTTTTAAACTGAGTGTCTTTTCGATGTTGCTCCGCATAAAATCTATAACCTCCTCCACTTTATCAGGTTCCTTAATTTTATCATTATTGAGAAGTTTATCGGTATAAACAACTTCAGCAATATAATGGTGAAAACATAAATTGGCGTAGATTAGATTTTCTCTACTAAAGCCTCTTTCCAATCGGTTGTAAATAGTATCAAACATCATGTTTCGTTCTTCACTAAAACCTGCATAAGCCTTATAGTGCTGTAACGACGCTATAAGTTGGTCGGCACCGCTCCCTAAAAAATGGAACCAATAAATAGTCCATGGTAAACTGGAGTTTGCTTGGTAAGTATGTGGCATTTTTTTAGGGATGATGATGAAGTTTCCGGCCTCGATATGGTATACACTACCCTGAAATTCAACAGTTCCCATTCCCTCTACACAATAAATCAAAATATGCTGTTCGGCACCATTGTTTCTTTGTATATAGTGGTTCAGTGCTTTACGGTAATAGCCAATGTCGGTAATGAATATGTTGCTTATGATTCCATTCCCCATGCATTGTTTTAGAAGTACATTTTTTGGAATAATGATGGATTTTAGTAAATCAAAACTATTTTTTGGTTTAATCTGGCGTTTCTCCATGTTTAATTCATAAAAAAAAGTAATATAATCCATTTTTTGAGCAAGTTAATACATTTTTATGTTTTATATTTTTTTGATCTTTGGTTAAGTGCAACAACAATTTAGCGATTTAGTCTAATGATCGTTCCGTTGTTTAATGTTTAGCTTAATTTAACTTTGTATATAAATACAAAACCGCTAAAAATTAGCATAAGTTTATTTTTAACCAAATGTTATTGAACAAGAAAATACTATTTGCCTCTGGCTTTGTGCTGGTGGCAATCGCCTTAATTGCCTTTTCACTTTTTTCTTCGGAGAAACAGATTGATTTTAACGCACAGGTTAAACCCATTTTAAATAAAAAATGCATTTCATGCCATGGCGGTGTTAAGCAACAAGGTGGCTTTAGTGTATTATTCAGAGAAGAAGCCTTAGCTAAAACCAAAAGTGGTAAACCAGCCATCATTCCTGGTAATCCGGAGGATAGCGAGTTTATTAAACGCCTAAAATCTAACGATCCTGAAGAAAGAATGCCTTATAAGCACCCCGCTTTAAATAATGATGAAATTGATATTCTTAGCAGTTGGATAAAACAAGGTGCAAAATGGGGTAACCACTGGGCTTATGTTAGTGTAAAACCGACTGAATTGCCAGATGTAGATAATAATTGGGTGCGCAACGATCTGGATAAATTTATTTTTGCAAAGCTTGAAGAAAATAAACTGGAGCCCTCTAAAACTGCCGATAGGGCTACCTTGTTGAGGAGGGTAAGTTTAGATTTGATCGGTACTTACCCATCAGATAAACTGGCCAAATTTTATTTGAACAATAAAGATGAACAGGCAGCCTACAATGTGTTGGTTGATAGCTTGCTGGCTTCGCCTAAATTTGGCGAGCGCTGGGCATCGATGTGGCTGGATATAGCGCGTTATGCTGATACTAAAGGTTACGAAAGTGATCCTAACCGAAATATCTGGAGCTATCGCGACTGGGTGATTAAGGCCTTTAACCATGATATGCCATATGATCGATTTATTACCGATCAGATTGCCGGAGATTTATTTCCCAATCCAACCGATGCCCAATATATTGCCACCGCTTTTAGCAGGAATACGCCAACCAACGATGAGGGTGGTACCAACAATGAAGAGTTTAGAACGGCGGCGGTTTTAGATCGTGTAAATGCCACCTGGGAAGGGCTAATGAGTACAACTTTTTCTTGCGTACAGTGCCACAGTCATCCATACGATCCCTTTAAACATGATGAATATTATAAATTCATGTCGTATTTTAACAATACGAGGGATGAAGATGTTTCCGCAGAATACCCATTATTTAAAGATTTTAACGATAGCCTTAAAAACGAGCTTAATCATTTAACCAGCTGGGTTAAAACTGTTGCGGGTAAAGAAAGAGCCGATCAGGTAAGCTTGTTTTTAAAAACTGGTGAGCCTACAATAAACTCTACCACGGCTGATGAGCTGGTTAATTCGGTAATTGGCAACAATAACATTGCGCTGTATTTTAAAAATAGCTCGTCTGCAAGGTTAAAATCTGTAAGCCTCGAAAATGTAGATCAATTGATTATGCGTTATAACTGCAGCCAGCCAAATGGTACAATGAGTTTACATCTGAGTTCGCCAAACGGACCCATAATCAAATCATGGAAACTTGCTCAAACACAGGGTTATCAAAACGTAGAGATCGATTTCCCTAAACAAAGTGGCTTAAAAGATGTGTATTTAAAATACACCAACCCTTCGGTAAAAAATCCTGATGAATTTATGGTGTACTTCGATTGGTTTTATTTTACCAGACAGTTTCCTGGAAAAGGCAAACCAGAATATTTGGCCAATAAAAAAAGATTTACTGATTTAATGAACGCAAAGGTGCCAACAACGCCGATTATGATCGAAAATCCATTGAGCATGCAGCGCAAAAACTATGTGTTTGAGCGTGGTGCGTGGACTTCGAAGGGCAAAGAAGTTAAAGTTGGTGTACCTAATTCTTTAGCTTTTGCCATGCCTAAAAATGCACCTGATAACAGGATGGGTTTAGCCATGTGGCTTACTGATAAAAGAAACCCGCTCGTATCGAGAACAATGGTAAACAGACTATGGGAACAATTGTACGGAGCAGGATTGGTAGAAACTTTAGAAGACATGGGAACCCAGGGAATGGCGCCTACCCACCAGGAACTTTTAGATTTTATGGCTTATCAGTTTATGTACAAATACAACTGGAGCGTTAAAAAAATGTTAAAGGAACTGGTAATGATGGCTACTTACAGGCAAGACAGTAAGGTAACAGAAGAACTGAAAGAAAAAGATCTGTTTAATAAGTTTTACGCCAGGGGCTCGCGGGTTAGATTAAGCGCAGAACAAATAAGAGATCAGAGTCTTGCAGTTTGTGGTGTATTAAGTAGTAAAATGTACGGACCACCGGTAATGCCTTGGCAACCTGAAGGAATTTGGTTTTCACCTTATAACGGAGCCAAGTGGGTGCTAGGTAGTGGAGAAGAACAATACCGCAGGGGAATTTATACCTATTGGAAAAGAACAGCGCCATATCCATCAGCTATTGCTTTCGATGGTGCATCGCGGGTGGTTTGCAGCCCGCGCCGTATCCGAACTAATACCCCATTGCAGGCCCTGGTAACCTTAAATGATAGTGTTTATATCGATTTAGCCAGAAAACTGGCGGTACGTATGGATAAAATAGGTGGAAATAACAGCAAATCGAAAATAGCAAAGGGTTATGAATTGATCTTATATAAAACGATCCCTCAAAACAGATTAAAAGTATTCGAAGACCTGTATGTCAAGGCTTTTGATGAGTTTAGAAAAAATTCGGCAAGTGTATCAGCATTTATGGGCGATAAACAGAAGAAATATAAGCCAGAAGAGGCAGCAATGGTGTTAGTGGCCAATGCCATGCTTAATCTGGATGAAGTAGTTACTAAAAATTAATCTGATCAGGTTATGACGAGAGACGAATTAAATGCACATCGGTTGATTAAAGAGGCACACGAAGCAAATGCACGCCTGCACTCACGACGCCATTTTTTAAAAGAAAGTGCGATGGGTTTGGGTGCTTTGGCAATGGGTTCGTTATTGGGTAGCTGTAATCTTTTTTCAAGTCCACAAACCAAAATCGCTTATGATCCTGCACATCCATTACTACCAAAATCCCCACCACTTGTGGGTAAGGCCCGAAGCGTAATTTATCTGCACATGGCAGGTGCTCCATCTCAATTAGAATTGTTTGATTTTAAACCGGAGTTAATGAAAATGGACGGTCAGGATTGCCCTCCATCGTTGCTCGCTGGGAAAAAATTTGCTTTTATAACAGGAGTACCTAAAATGCTGGGTCCACAGGCCAATTTCGCTAAATATGGACAATCAGGCGCCTTGGTGAGTGATAATTTACCACACTTTTCTACCATGGTAGATGAGGTAAGCTTTTTGAAAGCTGTAAAAACAGATCAATTTAACCATGCTCCTGCGCAGTTGTTGGTGCATACAGGTTCACCGCGTTTGGGCAGACCGAGTATGGGAAGTTGGGTAACCTATGGTTTGGGATCAGAAAACCAAAATTTACCGGGATATGTAGTGCTCACCAGTGGCGGTAGTTTTCCTGATGCCGGAAAGAGTGTTTGGGGGAGTGGTTTCTTACCATCTGTTTATCAAGGTGTACAATGTAGAAGTGAGGGAGACCCGGTGCTGTTTATAAAAGATCCGGATGGGATGAACAGGGATTTAAGAAAAGCGTCTATCGAAGCCATTAATAAGGCCAACGAGCAACAATATCAAGAGTATAACGATCCTGAGATTTTATCGCGGATAGCCCAATATGAAATGGCCTACCGCATGCAGATATCGGCACCAGAAGTGATGAATATTAATGATGAGCCTGCCTACATTCATGAAATGTATGGCACACAACCCGGTAAAGCCTGTTTTGCCAATAACGTACTGCTTGCAAGAAAACTGGTTGAAAAAGGTGTACGTTATATTCAATTATTCGATTGGGGATGGGATGCGCACGGTGATAATCCAAACAATTCACTTAACATTGGACTGAAGAATAAATGCAGGGCCATTGACAGACCAATTACAGCTTTATTACTCGATTTAAAACAACGCGGTTTATTAGAAGAAACCCTGGTGGTTTGGGGTGGCGAATTCGGACGTACTCCCATGATGGAAAACAGAAATGGTATTCAGAATCCATTTAAAGGCAGAGATCATCATACAGAAGCATTTACCATATGGATGGCTGGTGGAGGTGTGAAAAAAGGATTCACACACGGCGAAACAGACGAAATTGGATACAGTGCTGTGAGTGGAAAAGTTGATGCTTTCGATATTCAAGCCACTATTTTAAACCAGTTGGGCTTTGATCATGAACAATTTACCTATCCTTTCCAAGGGCGGCCGTTTAGGTTAACTGATGTGGCAGGTAAGGTGATATCAGAGATTGTGGCTTAAAGCGATAACAATAGAAGAATTACCAATAGTCAAAGTTCAATAAGCAATTGGATGTGAACTATGAACCAATCAACTAACGACAAGTGAACCAATGAACTATTAAACCAATGAACCAAACAAGAAGAAAATTCTTACAAAATACAGCGGTTGTAACGGCGGCTTCAATGTTAGCTCCAATACAAAATATCAACGCTATCCCCGTTAAGGATATAAAAGCTAAAGCAGGATACGAATTATTATTTATGCAAACCGATTGGGGTTTTGGAGGTACAAGAGATGAATTTTGTGCAGCAGCAAAAAAAGAAGGGTATGAAGGTATTGAAGTATGGTGGCCAGGTGAAGATAAAGCGATAAAAGAGCTTTTTGATGCGGTTAAGAAATATAAACTAGAAATTGGGTTTTTATGCGCCGGATCGCAGTCGAACATAACTGAGCACTTAGCTTCTTTCAAAAAAAGTTTAGATGCTATTTGTGCCAATACTTATCAAAAACCCATTTACATCAACTGCCATTCTGGAAAAGATTATTTCACTTACGAAGAGAATAAACAGATTATCGATTACGCAACGGCCAAGAGCAAATCGTCGGGCATACCGATTTATCACGAAACACACCGTAGCCGTATGATGTTTGCAGCGCATGTTGCCAAAAATTTTGCGGAGAAAAATCCTGAATTAAAATTTACTTTAGATATTTCACATTGGTGTAATGTGCATGAAAGTTTATTGTCTGATCAGAAGCAAACCATCGATTTTATTTTAGAGAAGGCAGAACATATTCACTCGCGCGTTGGGCACCCCGAAGGGCCACAGGTAAACGATCCACGGGCTCCAGAATGGGCGAAAGTGGTAGAAGCACACCTGGGCTGGTGGGATAAAATTATAGCACGCAAAAAGAAAAACGGCGAACGTATGACCATTCTTACCGAATTTGGTCCAGCAGATTATATGCCTACCCTGCCTTATACGCGCCAGCCCCTTGCCGATCAATGGGCAATAAATGTTTACATGATGAATTTATTAAGAAAGAGATATCAATAAGATGTTAGAATTTTTTGGCCGCTTTCACCCTGTTTTTGTCCACCTTCCTATTGGGATTTTGTTACTTGGCTGTATTTGTATTCTTTTATCATTTGCTGCAAAGTTTATCAACTTAAAGCCAGCCATTCCTATCATGCTACTTTTGGGTGCGTTGAGCGCTGTAATATCCTGCATTACTGGTTATTTATTGGCCAACGGAGGCGATTATGATGGGAAACTCGTTAGCAATCACCAATGGATGGGCATTAGTGTAGCTGTGTTATCTTTTATATTGTGGATTATTTATCAAAAGGTTAAATCGAATGCAATATTGGGCACAATTGCTATAGTTCTTATCGTCCTCATTTCCATAACAGGACACCTGGGGGGCTCTTTAACCCATGGTTCTGATTATTTAACTGCGCCATTAAAATCGGGCAGTACAAAAGGTGGTGCAGCTATTCCACCAATTCCCAATGTGCAAGAAGCCTTTATTTATCAAAATGCCATTCAACCACTCTTTCAGAATAGATGTTATAGTTGCCATGGCAGCGAAAAGCAGAAAGGTAAGCTAAGGTTAGACCAAGAAGAATATATTTTAAAAGGTGGGGAAGATGGGCACACTGTTGTAAAGGGTAAAGCAGAAGATAGTGAGCTGATGAAGCGGATTTTACTGCCACTGAATGATGAAGACCATATGGCGCCTAAAGAAAAGCCTCAACTTACTACCAATGAGATTGCCCTGTTAAAATGGTGGATAGATAATGGTGCCGATTTTAGGAAGAAATTTAAAGATATTCCTCAACCAGAAAATATAAAAGCAATTTTAGCCAGTTTACAAAAAGGCGAAAGTGAGACCGGACAAATCAAAGCCAGCGATATTCCGGCGCAAGAGGTTTCGGTAGTTGATATTAAAATATTAAAAAAGTTTACCGATGCAGGAATTACCGTATTTCCTGTTGCCCAGAACACCAACTATCTTTCAGCCAATTTTGTCAATGCACAATCGATGGGGAAAGATGTTTTGGATCTGATAAAATCAATCGAAAAACAACTTCTTTGGCTAAAGCTAGAAAACAATAAAGTAAACGATCAAACTTTAACTGCAATAAAAGGTTGCAAAAACTTAACCAGGTTAAATCTAAATAATACTAACATAACGGATGCAGGTTTGGCATCGCTTAAAGATTTAGAACAGTTACAATCATTGAGTTTAGTTGGGACAAAAATTACGGTAAAAGGGATTAATCAATTAAAGAAACTGAAAAATTTAAAATTTCTGTATGTATATCAAACCGGCATAGGTAAAGCAGATTTAGCCAGTATAAAAAGAATATTGCCTAAAGTAAGTTTGGATACCGGAAATTATAAGGTGCCAATGATAGCGCAAGATACAGCTGTGGTTAAGGCACCGTAGGTCCATTAGGCGTACTGCTGATTAATTGTTTCCGAAAAGTCTTTTCTGTTCTTTATTAACGATTTATTAATATTAAACTCGCAACTTATGGCAATTAATTGATAACGAATGATTAATGCAAGTGATTTTGGCCAAAATTTTTTATGGGGTGTGGCTACTGCTGCTGCTCAAATAGAAGGTACAGCCACCCAATATGGTAAAGGCCCTTCTATTTGGGATACATTTACATCAAAAAATGGAAAAATAAAAAAGAATCACAAATTAGATCCTGCCTGCGATTTTTACCACCGTTATACCGAAGATATAGCTTTAGTTAAACTGCTGGGTTTTAAAGTTTTTAGATTCTCGATTGCCTGGTCGCGGATTTTACCCGCAGGTAGGGGAGACATTAATCAGGAAGGTATCCGTTTTTATCATAACCTCATTGATGAATGTTTAACCCATGGAATAACTCCCTACGTTACACTTTATCATTGGGATTTGCCACAGGCGTTAGAAGATGAGGGCGGCTGGACAAGTTTTAGCATTAACGCTGCCTTTAATGCTTTTGTAAGCATCTGTGCTTTAGAGTATGGCGATAAGGTAAAAAATTGGATTGTTTTGAATGAGCCTTTCGGTTATACTTCTTTAGGTTATATGCTTGGGGTTCATGCCCCGGGGAAAACTGGGTTGAGTAATTTCTTTTCTGCCGTGCTGCATACTGCACTGGCCCAGGCAGATGGTGGAAAGATTTTGCGTGCCGAAATTGGTAAGGCCAACATTGGCACTACTTTTTCCTGTTCGGAAGTGATCCCGAATACACAAGGTGACAGTGATATCCTTATCGCTAAACGTGTAGATTGCCTCATGAACCGCCTGTTTATAGAACCTACACTAGGCATGGGCTTTCCTACAGCCGATTGGGATGTGCTGGAGAAATTTCAGATCGAGTATGGTACCTGGCGATTGCAAGAAAGAATGAAATTCGACTTTGATTTTATCGGTCTTCAAAATTATTTTCCGTTGACGGTGAAATACAATGCTTTTATTCCAGTGGTCCAGGCCTGGGAAGTTAAAGCCAAAAGCAGAAAAAAGCCACATACTGCAATGGGCTGGGAGGTAAATGCAGATAGTTTTTATAATATTGTTAAACAGTTTGCCACTTATCCAAATATCAAAAATATCCTGATCACAGAGAATGGTGCTGCTTATCATGATAAACTGATCAATGGCAAAGTAGAAGACCCTGAACGTATTGAATATTTTAAGCTTTATTTAAATGCACTGCTAAAACTCAAAAGGGAAGGCATAAATATAACAGGCTACATGGCTTGGACATTAATGGATAATTTTGAATGGGCAGAGGGTTTTACGGCAAGGTTTGGACTGATTTATAACGATTTCAAAACTCAGGAACGTAGCATTAAAGATTCGGGCTATTGGTGGCAAAACTTCCTGAAAAGTTAGTTTATATACCGCTGTTTTCTCTTTCAATACTAAACAAATTCTTAAGTTTGGTTGATGAATGATAGAACAGTAGTTTACAGCACCTATTACAATCCGATGGAGGCCAATATTATTAAAGCTAAATTGGAAGATAGTGGGTTTGCCTGTTTCCTGGCAGATGAAAATGTTGCAACCTTAAACCCACTTTACAATCAGGCCATTGGAGGTGTAAAACTCATTGTTTTTGAAAGAGATGTAGAAGCCATTAATGCTTTATTGGTTGAAGACAATAGTTTGAACTTTGATCCATCAGAGGAAATTATCGACGAAGAAGAATCAGGTGATGATAAAACGGTTTGTGCACAATGTGGATCTACAAATGTAGGTTATGGAATGGCTACCGATAAAAAATATAGTATTTGGGCAACTATACTTGCCTTTTTAACACTAAGTACTCCAATTAAGGCCAATAAATGCCATCATTGTTATGATTGTGGTTATGAGTTTGAATAATTTTTGAACAGACTTATTGCTCTAAACCGGATATACGCAAGTGTTGTTTTTTTCTAATCAGCAGCGGCATTAGTGGGCTAATCCAAGCCTAAGAACTATTGCAATTGCTTTCCAAGAAAATAGGTCAATTATTCATTGTTTCATTTTGAAGCGCAGGGCCAGAGGCAGCTATTAAAATTTGTTCCCGTGCTTCGCTGTATCCTTACGCTGCGCTTCAGGGATGCCGCTGCGCCCGGGGCTATAAAGTCATTTTACCGCAAGTAAGGCAAAGTCTTCCCTCATAGTGCTCAAGCAGCCGCCTATTGGTAAAGTACTTTTTAGGTGAAAAACGTTCCTGTCTCTGCCATCTAAACCCGATATACGCGAATGCTGGTTTTTTCAACCAGCAGCAGCATTAGCGGGGCTAACCCAAACCTAAGAACTATTGCAATTGCTTTCCAAGAAAATAGGACAATTATTCATTGTTTCATTTTGAAGCGCAGTGACAGGGGCAACTATTAAGGCTCGTTCCCGTGCTTCGCTGTATCCTTTCGCTGCGCTTCAGGGATGCCGCTGCGCCCGGGGCTATAAAGTCATTTTACCGCAAGTAAGGCAAAGTCTTCCCTCATAGTGCTCAAGCAGCCGCCTATTGGTAAAGTACTTTTTAGGTGAAAAACGTTCCTGTCTTTGCCATCTAAACCCGATATACGCGAATGCTGGTTTTTTCAACCAGCAGCATTAGCGGGACTAGCCCAAACCTAAGAACTATTGCAATTGCTTTCCAAGAAAATAGGACAATTATTCATTGTTTCATTTTGAAGCGCAGTGACAGGGGTAACTATTAAGGCTCGTTCCCGTGCTTCGCTGTATCCTTTCGCTACGCTTCAGGGATGCCGCTGCGCCCGGGGCTAGAAGGTTCTTTTACTACAAGTAAGGCGAAATCTTCCCTTATAGTGTTCCTGTCTCTGCCATCTAAACCCGATATACGCGAATGCTGGTTTTTTCAACCAGCAGCAGCATTAGCGGGACTAGCCTCGTCCTAAGAACTACTGCAATTGCTTTCCAAAAAAATGAAGTGGTTGATCTTAAATTATAGTATGGATCCCCCTTGAGGAATTATCATTGCAATAACGGGTTTTTGCTATAAAAAAAAATCCCGTTCTGATTTAACAAAACGGGATTGATATTTTAAACTCTAGACTTAGGACTAGAGACTCATGACTATTTAAAGAGCTGCCTTGGCTGCTGCCTCAGCCCGAATAATATTTAGTGCACCACCAGCTTTAAACCAGTCTATTTGTTGTGCATTATAACTATGATTAACAGGAAATGATTCTTGTGAGCCATTAGCGTGGTGTAATACTAAAGTTAATGGTTTATCTGGAGCAAATTCTGTTAAGCCTAGGATATCGATAGTGTCATCTTCCAAAATTTTATCGTAATCATCTTTATCCGTGAAAGTTAAGGCCAGCATACCTTGTTTTTTAAGATTGGTTTCGTGTATACGGGCAAAAGATTTTACCAATACAGCACGTACACCTAAATGGCGGGGCTCCATAGCAGCGTGTTCACGTGATGAACCTTCACCATAGTTTTCGTCGCCAACAACAATAGATCCTAAGCCAGCCGCTTTATAATCGCGTTGAGTTGCAGGAACAGGCCCGTATTCGCCGGTTAATTCATTTTTAACGTTATCTGTTTTATCGTTAAAGTAGTTAACCGCACCAATAAGCATGTTGTTAGAAATGTTATCTAAGTGGCCGCGGAATTTTAACCATGGACCAGCCATAGAAATATGATCGGTTGTACATTTACCTTTGGCTTTGATTAAAAGTTTTAAACCTTTTAAGTCGGTGCCTTCCCAAGGGGTAAATGGATCTAGTAATTGTAAACGGTGCGAAGTTGGAGAAACTAAAACCTGAACAGATGAGCCATCAACAGCCGGTGCCTGATAACCTGCATCGTCTACAGCGAAACCTTTTGTTGGTAATTCAAAACCAGTAGGCGGGTCTAATTTAACCTGTTCTCCCTTATCGTTTGTTAATGTATCGGTTAATGGATTAAAACCTAAATTACCAGAAATGGCAATTGCAGCAACCATTTCTGGCGACGCTACGAATGCAAAAGTATTGGGATTGCCATCTGCACGTTTAGCAAAATTTCTGTTAAACGAGTGTACGATAGTGTTTTTTTCTGCTTTTTCTGCACCAGTACGATCCCACATACCAATACATGGCCCGCAAGCATTTGTAAAAATGGTTGCATCTAAATCTTCGAAAGTTTTTAAGAAACCATCGCGGTCTGCAGTATAGCGCACCTGCTCAGACCCTGGGTTGATACCGAAAGCCGATTTGGTTACTAAACCTTTTGCAATAGCCTGGTTGGCAATAGAAGCTGCTCTTGATAAATCCTCGTAAGAAGAGTTGGTACAAGAACCAATTAAGCCCCATTCTACTTTTAAAGGCCATCCATTTTTCTCTGCCTCAACTTTCATCTGAGAAACAGGAGTGGCTAAATCTGGTGTAAATGGACCGTTTAAATATGGTTCTAAAGTATCTAAATCGATCTCAATAACCTGATCGAAATAGTTTTCCGGATCAGCATAAACTTCATCATCACCAGTTAAATATGCTGCAATTTTGTTTGCTTCATCAGCAACTTCATTTCTACCGGTAGCACGTAAATAACGTTCCATACTTTCATCATAACCGAAAGTAGATGTAGTTGCACCAATTTCGGCACCCATATTGCAAATGGTACCTTTACCCGTACAGCTTAAGTTAACAGCACCATCACCAAAATATTCTACAATTGCACCGGTACCACCTTTTACAGTAAGGATACCCGCAACTTTAAGAATTACATCCTTAGCAGCAGTCCAGCCGTTTAATTTACCTGTTAATTTAACGCCGATTAACTTAGGGAATTTAAGCTCCCAAGGTAAACCAGCCATTACATCGCAGGCATCAGCACCACCAACCCCAATAGCAACCATTCCCAAACCACCTGCATTTACGGTATGCGAGTCCGTTCCGATCATCATTCCACCCGGGAAAGCATAATTTTCTAAAACTACCTGGTGAATAATACCAGCACCTGGTTTCCAAAAACCGATACCATATTTGTTCGAAACAGATGATAAGAAATCAAAAACTTCGGCACTTTCTGTTTTAGCATGAGGTAAATCGATTGCAGCACCTTCTTTAGCTGTAATTAAGTGATCGCAATGCACAGTAGAAGGCACAGCTACTTTTGGGCGGCCAGCTTGCATAAACTGCAATAAGGCCATCTGAGCCGTTGCATCTTGCATCGCAACACGATCTGGTGCAAAGTCTACATAGTCAGAGCCACGTTTAAACGCCGTTTTAGGATCTCCATCCCAAAGGTGTGCATACAATATTTTCTCAGATAATGTTAAAGGCCTGCCAACTATTTTGCGTGCAGCTTCAACGCGGCTGCTAAAGTTTGCATAAACCTTTTTAATCATGTCTATATCAAAAGCCATACTTTATTTTTTTTTAAATTATTGTCAATAACAATGCTAACTAAATTAAACAATTTTTAATAGACTTATTTTTAAGATTTGTCAAATTATGTTATTTAAAACCATTCTATTCAATTGTTAATGTAAATAAAAAGGCTACCCGATTATCGGATAGCCTCCTGCCTTATTAACAAAAAATATGTTTATTTGTTTCTTATTGTTTTGTAGAAATAGGTGTAAACTTGGTTAAGTTGATGCCTTCTACTGCTACTTTGTATTCCTCAATGCTCGGTATACGACCTAAGATAGCAGAAAGAACCACTACTGGTGTAGATGCCAATAAAGACTCTCCTTTTTTACCATCTCTATCTTCCACTACACGGCCCTGGAATAAACGTGTTGATGTAGCCATTACAGTATCTCCTTTAGCCGCTTTCTCTTGGTTACCCATGCACAGGTTACAACCAGGGCGTTCTAAATACATGATGTTTTCGTACTCAGTACGTGCTGTGCTTTTAGGTAGCGCGTCGCTAAACTCAAATCCGGAGTATTTTTGTAAATACTCCCAGTCGCCTTCTGCTTTCAACTCATCAATAATATTGTAAGTTGGGGCTGCAACTACCAATGGTGCTTTAAATTCTACTTTACCGGTTTGGCTCTCTACGTTTTTCAATAATTGAGAAACGATTTTTAAATCGTCTTTATGTACCATACAAGAACCTACGAAACCAAGGTCTACTTTTTTATCGCCACCATAAAAGGTTAAGTCTCTGATAGTATCATGCGTATAACGTTTAGAAACATCGGCGTTGTTCACATCCGGATCGGCAATCATTGGCTCTTGAATAAGATCAAGATCAATTACTACTTCTGCATAGTATTTGGCATTGTCATCAGGCATTAAAGCTGGCTTAATACCGGTTTTAATTTCTTCAATACGTTTGTTTGCTTTGTTGATCAAACCTTGTAAAACCTGGTTATGGTTGTCCATACCCTTGTCTATCATAATTTGAATACGGTTTTTAGCAATTTCTAGCGATTGAATTAAAGTATCGTCCTGCGAAATACAGATCGATGCTTTTGCTTTCATCTCAGCAGTCCAGTCGGTAAAAGTAAAGGCCTGGTCGGCTAATAAAGTGCCGATGTGCACCTCGATAATACGGCCTTGGAATACGTTTTCACCATCAAATTGCTGCAGCATTTGCAATTGCGTAGCATGAACCACATCACGGAAATCCATGTGTTGTTTCATTTCACCTTTGAAAGTAACTTTTACTGACTCGGGAATTGGCATAGAAGCCTCACCGGTTGCCAATGCTAATGCTACGGTACCAGAATCGGCACCGAAAGCCACTCCTTTTGACATACGTGTGTGCGAGTCACCACCTATGATAATAGCCCACTCATCAATAGTAATGTCATTCAATACCTTGTGGATAACATCGGTCATTGAATGGTATTCGCCTTTAGGATCGCGGGCAGTAATCACACCAAAATCATTCATAAACTTCATTAGTTTAGGGATGTTTGCCTGTGCTTTTTTATCCCAAACAGATGCCGTGTGGCAGCCTGACTGGTAAGCGCCATCAACAATCGGAGAAATAACTGTAGCAGCCATCGCCTCTAACTCCTGAGCGGTCATTAAACCGGTAGTATCTTGCGAACCTACAATGTTTACTTCTACGCGCACATCAGAACCTGCATGAAGCACCTTACCTGGTGTTAAACCTACTGCATTTCTGTTAAATATTTTTTCTACAGCAGTTAAACCTTGGCCTTCAACAGATACTTCTTTAGCTGGTGCAAATACTACAGGAGCTTCAATACCTAACGTTTTGGCCGCAAATGTTTGGATTTTTTTACCAAAAACAATGGCGTATGAACCACCCGCTTTGATAAACTCCATTTTTTGAGGAGTCAATGCTTTCGCAATATCAATCAGTTCCTGATTTCCGTTATATAATTTTTTAGTTCTGGTATTGATTGTAAGCACGGTTCCGGTTTCAACAGAAAACACCTGCTCTAAAATTGGCTCGTCGTTTTCATTGCGCACAACATTACCGTTCTCGTCAGTTTTCTTTACCCAGTTTTTAAGGTCGATACCAATACCGCCTGTTACATCAACTGTGGTTAAAAAAATTGGCGAGATCCCATTGGTACCACCAACAATTGGTGCAATATTTACAAACGGAACATACGGACTCGATTGTTTACCTGTCCAAAGGGCCACGTTGTTAACGCCCGACATGCGTGAAGAACCTACACCCATGGTGCCTTTTTCAGCCACTAACATTACACTTTTATCAGGATGTTGTGCTTGCAACGCTTTGATTTCCTCCTGTGCCTCTGGCGTAATCATACATTTGCCATGCAATTCGCGATCTGAACGAGAGTGAGCCTGGTTTCCTGGAGATAATAAATCAGTAGAAATATCACCAATACCAGCGATAAAAGTTACTACTTTAATTTCTTCTGCTACTTCAGGAAGTTTGGTAAAGAATTCGGCCTTGGCGTAGCTTTCTAATATTTCTTTAGCGATAGCATTGCCATTGTTGTAAGCATCTTTCAAACGATCGGTATCGGCATCATACAAGTAAACCTGTGTTTTAAGAACGTCTGCTGCTTTTTTAGCTTTATCGCCATTATCTGCCAAAGCGATATCTAACAAAACTTTGATAGAAGGACCACCCTTCATGTGCGATAATAGTTCGAAAGCAAAATCAGGTGTGATTTCTGCAACGATAGTTCCGCCTAAAATAATTTCTTTTAAAAACTCTGCTTTTACACCTGCAGCTCCGGTAGTACCCGGCAAGGTGTTGTATATGAAAAAATTAACAGCATCTGCCCTGTTAAAATTATTTACATTTTTGATTTGATCGATGATTTCACTCAGTAATTCTGCTCCATCAATAGGTTTGGGATGAAGACCTTGAGCTTTTCTGTCTTCAATCTCCTGGATATAATCGTTATAAATACTCATCTTAGCTATTTTATTCTTTTTTATAAGATTGTGCAACAAATGTACACCCGCTTTTTACAAAAAAAGAATAAGTTTTTGTATATTAATTTGCTTTTACTGAGCCAATAGGGCACAGTTTTTTGGTTAAAACAAAAATAGCAAAAAACAACCCTTAAATGCAATTTAGGCAGGTGATTAAACAATTTGGA
Source organism: Pedobacter sp. SG908 (assembly GCF_011759615.1). Classification (NCBI taxonomy): domain Bacteria; kingdom Pseudomonadati; phylum Bacteroidota; class Sphingobacteriia; order Sphingobacteriales; family Sphingobacteriaceae; genus Pedobacter; species Pedobacter sp. SG908. The sequence goes on along the minus strand of NZ_JAAOYY010000003.1, from coordinate 385,704 downwards.
ATCGTTCTAAACAACAAAAAAGAAAGGGAATTAAAGGCCATAAAATCCCATAAATCAAGGTAGGATTTATAACCATAGCGTTAAGAAAAGGCACTAAAAACTGGCCTCTACAAAATCGTGTTAATCGGTACTGCTGTTAGTTAAAAAGTAATTATCAGTGATAGGATCTTAATAGCTAGGTTAACTGTTCGATTCCGTACAGTTTTGTCCGTTTTTGAACAACTGAAAATTTGTTATCTAACTTAAAGCTTGTTTTAGCTTGCTAAAGTAAGCACAGGCTGTTCTGGCATAACAATGGCTAAAGTGTAGCGAAAGTGAAACCCTTTTCGGTAAAATAGGCTAAAACCTTAGGAAGTGCGTATGCTAAACGATCAAATGCTTTTAAACTATCGTGAAATACAATTATAGAGCCATTTTCGGTATGTTTAATCACGTTTTGATAACATTTTTCGGGAGAGAGCTTAATGTCGAAATCGCCGCTGAGTACATCCCACATTATGATTTTCAGTCCTGAGTCGATAGTCTTAAGTCTTGAGTCGGACTTCGGACTTTGGACTTTGGACTTCAGACTTTTAATCTGACTTTTTCTAATCCTTCCGTAAGGGGGGCGGAAAAGATTGGTTTGTGTAAGCTCCTGGCATTTTAGTGTATTTTGAAGGTAGGTTTCATTATCGGTTTTCCAGCCTTTTAAATGATTAAAAGTATGGTTGCCAATAGCATGTCCGTCGTTTTTTACATGTTCAAAAACTTCGGGGTGTTTTACAATATTATCTCCAATGCAAAAAAATGTAGCTTTAGCATTAAAGACTTTTAAAGTTTTTAATACAAAATCTGTAACATTGGGTATAGGTCCATCGTCAAAGGTCAAATAAATAACTTTTTCGGTGCGGGATTTATTCCATAATAGTGATGGATAATACCATTTTAGCAGAAGCGGTGATTTGATCAGGTACATTTTAGCTGCAAAGTTACTAAATGCCTGTACAGATTGAAATTATTAAAGTTGTTTATATAGATTTGAAACAAATTATGAAGATGTTTACCAAGAAGAAGTTAATTACCGGATCTGCGTTATTAGTGACATTAAGTTTTAGTCAGCAAATAAGGGCTCAAGAAGTGATCAGCATTCAGCAGGCAGTTGAAAACACATTAAAAAATAATTTAAATATTAAACAAGCCGCTTTCAATGCTGCTCTCAGTGAAGAAAACGTTCGCCAATCTAAAAATGCGCTGTTGCCTACAGTGAGTGGAGGTATTGATCAATCTATGAGGTGGGGAAGAAGTCAGGTAACATCAGGTTTATTTCTAAACACTCAGAATTATAGCTTAAGTCCCAGTTTATCTACTAATGTGCTTGTGTTTGGAGGGGGAGCTCAACTTAATCAGATCAGACAGAATAAGTTATTGTTAGCTTCGGATCAAACCAATGTAGAAAAAGTAAAAAATGATCTTATTTTGCAGGTAGTAACAGCTTATTTGCAGGTATTAAATAATGAGGATCAGGTTAAAGCGACAAAACAACAATTGGATGTAGCCAACTCTACCCTAAAAAGGGAACAAGCACTTTTGGACGTTGGAAATAAAACCCTGGCCGATATATCTCAGGCGAAATCACAAGCGGCAACGGCCGAGCTTAATTTAACTAATGCTCAAAACCAGTTAACTATATCTTATCTAACTTTAGGGCAATTGATGGAGATTCAACCTCCTATGACATTTAAAGTTCAGGCACCGTTGGTTAGTGAAATGAATAACATTCAATCTAACTATGTTCCTACTGATATTTATAATCAAGCTTTAAATACCTTCCCCGATATCAAATTGGCAAATTTGAATACAAAAGCTGCGGAAAAAGCAATTGATGTTGCCAAAGGAAGTTATTATCCCAGGGTTACATTTGGAGGAGGCTTAGGATCCTTCTATCAATACCAGTTTAGTATACCTGGGAATCATCCATTTTTTACTCAATTGTCTGATAACTTTGCTCAATCAGTCAATATGGGTATTTCAATACCGATTTTCAATGGTTTTACTGCAAGATCAAATGTAAGAAAGGCTAAAATAGTATTCCAACAGCGTATCACTGATGAACGATTGGCTAAAAATAACCTGATCAAGGTAATCAACCAGGCTGTTGCCGACTTAAACGCCGCACAGAGCAGGTATACTTCTACTCAAAACGCTTTTCAGGCACAAAAAGACGCTTTTTATGTAATCGAGCAGCGTTACGCTGTTGGGTTGGTAAACTCTTTAGATTACAGTACAGCACAAACCAATAGAAATAAAGCCGAGATAGATTTTATCTTAGCGAAATACGATTTACTGTTCCGTGCCAAAGTAATCGACTATTATTTGGGCAAACAGATTGTTTTTTAGGTTAAAGCTGAAAGCTAGTTACACATAACACTACGTCTTTCAACTTTATAGCATTTTAACCTTAAAATATTACAACTTTAAACAAACGAAATACAATAAATTATGAAACTGAAGCATATTATTATTACCGTAGTTGCTATTGTAGCCCTTCTAGTGATATTAAAACTGGCCGGAGTTATTGGTGGTGATAAGACCGAAAAAGTAACTACAGAAAAAGCGTCAGATAAAACTGTTGTAGAAACAGTAACAGCAAGTGGTAAGATACAGCCAGAAACAGAAGTTAAATTAAGCTCTGAGGTATCGGGAGAGGTAGTAGAGTTAAAAGTAAAAGAGGGCGATATTGTTAAAGCTGGTCAATTACTTTGTAAAGTACGCCCTGATGTTTTACAATCGGGATATGAAAGAACGGTAGCTAGCTTTAATGCACAAAAAGCGAGTGTGGCTTCTGCCCAACAACAATTGGTACAGAACCAGGCGAACTTTGTAAACGCAGAGGCAACTTATAAACGTAATGTTGAACTGTTTAATAAAAAAGTAATCTCTGCATCCGAGTTCGATGCAGCTAAAGCGGCCTATTTAACAGCTAAAGCAAATTTAGCCAGTGCGAAAGAGAGTGTAGTAGGTGCTAAATTTACTTTAGAACAAACTGGGGCAAACGTTAAAGAAGCTGGTGCAAACCTGGCTAAAACTACTATTTATGCACCAGTTGATGGTGTGGTTTCGAAACTGTCAATCGAACTGGGAGATCGTATTTTAGGAACTTCGCAAATGGCAGGTACAGAAATTATGCGTATTTCTAACCTATCATCAATGGAGGTTAATGTTGATGTTAACGAAAATGATATTACCCGCGTTAAAGTTGGAGATAAAGCTTCTATCGAGGTTGATGCCTTTTCTGATAAAAAATTTCGAGGAGAGGTAACCGAAATTGCAAGTTCATCAACAGCAGTGGGTACTGCCGTATCTACCTCTGTAGATCAGGTAACCAATTTTTCGGTAAAAATTAGAATTACAGAAGAATTAGCGGGTAAACAACAGTCTATTTTCCGACCAGGAATGTCGGCTACTGTTGATATAGAAAGTGAATCGTTAACTGGTTTGGCTATTCCTATCCAAGCGGTATTTACTGATAATGCAAAAACTGCCGATGCTAGCCAGAACCAGGGTAACCAGGCAAATGCCGATAAGCAAAAAACTAAATTAACCGATAAAAAGGTGAAACAATACGTTTATGCCTACGATGCTAAAACCAAAAAGGTTAAAAAAACAGAGGTAACTACCGGCATCCAAAATGATCAGTTCATTATTGTGAAATCTGGTGTTAAAGCTGGCGAAGAAATTGTAACAGGTCCTTACTCTGCTATCCAAAACAAATTAAAAGATGGAATGGTTGTAGAAAAAACATCTAAAGACCAGTTGTTTAACAAAGACGCTAAAAAGTAGTTTATAATTAATCGCAAGAAATAGTAACTTGCGCTGTTTAAGGTGTATTCCTAAGGTTTAGGGTGTAAGGTTTAAGGTATTGGGCATTAGTCTTTACCTTAAGCCTTACACCTTTTGCCTTATACCTTTAAAATAAGGTCTTACACCTTTACCTTAAACCTTTTTTATAAACATGGTACCTAAAATAGCAATGATAGGGGGCGGGAGCTGGGCGACTGCCATTGTAAAAATGCTTGCAGACAATTTAGCTGAAAAGGAAATTTTTTGGTGGATGCGCAATGAAACTGCTATCGAGCATATCAAGAAATTTAGGCATAATCCTAACTATATCAGTTCGGTTGAAATTAAATTGGATGAGGATGACCATATTTCATCTGATATCAATTCTATTATAAAATCTGCCGATTTTGTGATTTTAAACGTTCCGGCGGCATTTTTAAAAACTACGCTATCTTCTATTACTCCAGAAGATTTAAAAGGGAAAAAAATTGTTTCGGCGATAAAAGGTATTGTACCGGAAGATAATCTGATTATCGGTGAATTTATGCACGAAAAATACGGCATTCCCTATCACGATATTTTGGTGGTTAGCGGGCCTTGCCATGCCGAAGAGGTAGCGTTAGAAAAATTATCTTATCTCACCATTGCTTGTACCAATGTGGAGCAGGCATCAACATTTGCTTCATTTTTAAATACCCGTTACATTAAAACTAATGTTTCGGATGATATTTTCGGGACAGAATATGCAGCAGTCTTAAAAAATATTTATGCCGTTGCCAGTGGCATTTGCCATGGCATAGGTTATGGCGATAATTTCCAGGCGGTATTGATCAGTAATGCCATCCGTGAGATTAAACGTTTCGTTGATATTGTTCATCCTATTACTAGAGATATTATGGAGTCGGCATATCTTGGCGATTTGTTGGTTACCGCGTATTCGCAGTTCAGCCGCAACCGTACGTTTGGTAATATGGTAGGGAAAGGTTACACCGTAAAATCTGCCCAGTTGGAAATGAATATGATTGCCGAGGGATATTATGCTGTGAAATGTATGCATATTAAAAACCAGGCATACAATGTAGATATGCCAATTTGTAAAGCGGTGCATAGCATTATCTACGAAAACCGTTCGCCGCATATCGAAATGAAATTATTAGCCGAGAAGTTAAATTAAGGCCATACTCTTAAAGTATTGGCTATCCATTTCAAAAAAATAATTTAAATTTATTGTAAAGCAGGTTTCTTGCTTTTCGGTTGGGGTAGCCCTTCTTTTCGCTATTATCTTTTTGTGAAGGTTAGTGAGTATTTTTAGGTAGCGCACCAAAAAGTATAGCCGCTGCAATAAGGTTTATTTAAGGTGGGGCAGTGGAAGAAAAGAAGCCACATTTTGCCAAATATTATACGTTTCGCTCTACCTGCACTACCGAGTGTCTTAGCCCCGGGCACAGCGGCATCCCTGAAGCGCAGCGAAAGGATATAGTGGAGCACGGGAACTGGCTTAAATAGCTGCTCTGGCCCTGCGCTTCAAAAAAATAATTTAAATTTATTGTAAGCAGGTTTCTTGCTTTTCGGTTGGGGTAGCCCTTCTTTTCGCTATTATCTTTTTGTGAAGGTTAGTGAGTATTTTTAGGTGGCGCACCAAAAAGTATAGCCGCTGCAATAAGGTTTATTTAACGTGGGGCAGTGGAAGAAAAGAAGCCGCATTTTGTCAAATATTATACGTTTCGTTCTACCTGCACTACCGAATGTCTTAGCCCCGGGCGCAGCGGCATCCCTGAAGCGCAGCGAAAGGATATAGTGGAGCACGGGAACAGGCTTAAATAGCTGCTCTGGCCCTGCGCTTAAAAAAAATAATTTAAATTTATTGTATGCAGGTTTCTTGCTTTTCGGTTGGAGTAGCCCTTCTTTTCGCTATTATCTTTTTGTGAAGGTTAGTGAGTATTTTGATCCTGCAGCAAAAAGTTTAACCACCGAAAAAATAATTGTACTCCTGCAAAACAAAACTACCAGTTAACTCGTTGTAATTTAACATTTAAATAAAAATTAGCGGTTATGAAAAAGAAATTTGTAATGGGTTTATTAGCGCTGACCTTAGTTGGCGGCGTTGCTCTTAGTGTAAATGCACAAGAAAAGAAAAAAAGCGAAGTTGGTAAGGCACTAGACCATACCGGAAAGGCAATTAGTAAAGGTGCCAAATCGGTTGGTAATAAAACTGCTGAAGTAGCGGTAAAGGGCAGTTCGAAAATTGCAGATAAAACCTGGAAAGGTAAAATGGCACCAGATGGTTCTGATGTTTATATCAATGCAAAAAATGAAAAATATTATGTAAACTCGAAAGGTGCTAAAATTTGGTTAAAACCTAGTCAGATTAAAAACAGACCTGCATCTAAAAAATAAGTCTAAAAAATCCCGATGAACTTTACTCACCGGGATTTTTTATGTAAATCAGTTATACCTGAAGTACCACACTTTAAACTTTTAAGGTATAGATGCTATTGAGGTACTGACTGTTTGCATTCGGAAGCTCTTTAGGTGCATCGTTTTTATCGATCAGTAATTTTTCTACTGCCTGGTTATTTACCTTTAAATTAAGCTCATAAAGCTTATCGCCAAGTTTAAGATAAAAGGTATTATCAATACTTTTCGCTTGTTGGCCTATTTCAGAAGAAACAAGCTGATAATAATCCATTTTCAAATTATTTGTATAGGTAAAGGGCTGGCGAATGTCAAAATGGAGTTGTTTAATTACATTGTTGGCATCTTTAGAATAAAGTTGTATCTGGGTTTTGTCTAAAAAACCTGTAGTTTTAGGATTAAGAAGATCCGCATCTGTACTGTTTTTAATCACCAGCCCCAAGCTTGTGTCATAATTTATAGGGGAGCAGGCACATAGTCCACCGCCGTTAGTTATTTTTTTGCAACCTAAATTGGTGATGAAAATTAGTACGAGAACAAATAGAATTTTTTTCATTTGGTTTAAATTATTGAATAGTTATACTTTTAAGGAAGGTATATTCTGTTTAATTGCAATTAACCGCAATCGTTTGGTTAATCCAGTTTAGCGCTTCCATATCTGGTTCTATTCTTTAAACGATGATGCGGCGGTATTTGCTACAGCTAAAAGCGAATATTTTAATGTTTATAAAAACAAAAACCCCAGAAGCACTGCTTCTGGGGTTTCTTATCTTTTATATTTTTTAAACTATAGTTCCGTATAAATCGAAATCTTCAGCCCTGTCTATCTTCACATTAACAAAACTTCCATTGGCGGCATAACCTGTTGCAGCGTCGATTAAAACTTCGTTATCAACTTCAGGCGAATCAAACTCGGTTCTGCCTACAAAGAAATCGCCTTCTTTTTTATCAACCAGTACTTTGAAGGTTTTGCCTACTTTTTCCTGGTTAATATCAAATGAAATGCCTTGTTGTATTTCCATAATATCATCCACACGTTGTTGCTTAACTTCTTCCGGAATATCATCAACTAAAGTATGTGCGTGCGTTTTTTCTTCGTGCGAATAGGTAAAGCAGCCTAAACGATCGAATTTAGTTTCGGCAACCCATTCCTTCATTTCTTCAAAATCGCGTTCTGTTTCGCCTGGATATCCGCATATTAGGGTGGTGCGCATGGCAATGTTGGGTACCTTATCCCTAATCTGGTTAACTAAATCGATGGTTTTTTGTTTGGTTGTGCCACGGCGCATCGATTTTAGCATGTTATCGGTAATGTGCTGTAATGGCATATCCAGATATTTGCAGATGTTGTCGCGTTCGTTCATAGCGTCCAAAATTTCCATCGGGAAACCAGAAGGGTAGGCATACTGCAAACGGATCCATTCAATTCCAGGAACATCTGACAGGCGACGCATCAACTCATCGAGTTTACGCACACCATAAAGGTCTAAACCATAATAGGTAAGGTCCTGTGCAATTAAAATCAACTCCTTAGTGCCGTTTTTGGCCAATATTTTAGCTTCGTTAACCAATTCTTCCATTGGTTTGCTCAAGTGTTTGCCACGCATTAAAGGGATGGCACAGAAAGAGCAGGGACGGTTACAGCCTTCAGCAATTTTGAAATAGGCAAAATGAGATGGGGTAGTGAGTAAACGTTCGCCAATCAGTTCATGTTTGTAATTAGCTCCAAGTTCGTGCAGAATATTTTGTAAATCGTTGGTGCCAAAAAAGGCATCTACATTGGTAATTTCTGATTCCAGTTCAGGTTTGTAGCGTTCAGAAAGGCAGCCTGTAACCACCACTTTACCAATTTTACCAGCTTCTTTCAGCTCACTGAACTGTAGAATGGTATCAATTGATTCTTGTTTAGCATTATCAATAAAACCGCAGGTATTGATTACCACGATATCATCTTTGCCCATCTTGTCTGATTCGTGAACAACATTCAAATTGTTGCCACGCAACTGCCCCATCAACACTTCCGAATCGTATATGTTTTTTGAACAACCTAATGTAATTACATTAATTTTTGGTTGTTTAACTGCGCTTTTACTTCTTACTATTTTGGTATTCATATTGTGTATGATTCCACCGATTACTAATGATTTCGGTGATTAATCTTATGATTGGATTAATAGATTAAGGTTTTTATGCCTATTATACTGTTAAATAGATAAGCGTTTTACCTCACAGCTTGTGTTTCCAAAGTTAATCAATAATCCGGTTTTAATTTTGCTTGCTTTTAAGTATGATATAAGTTGACTTTGAAATAACTTAGGTTGATATCCTGTCACTGATTTTAATTCTACAATTACTTTATCTTCAACAAAAAGATCACACCTAAATTTTCCTACAATAATGCGCTCAAATACAACACTGAACTCTTTTTCTGCTGTGTAAATTAAGCCTGCTTGTTGAAGTTTGATTTTTAGCGCATTCACGTATATTTTTTCCAGAAATCCTGGACCTAACTGATTATGAACTTCATAACAACAGCCTATAATGGTTTGTGTTAAGGTGTCTTTTTCATATTCGATCATATATATAAATCTATATAAAATCTGTGAAATCCACTAATCGGTGTAATCACCCACGAAGTGAACCTGTAGCTAAATCTCCAGTATATTCACACAAGAAGTGTTACTTAAACAAACTATTCACAAACTCTTTCTTGTCAAAAAGCTGTAAATCGCCTATTTTTTCGCCCACGCCAATGTATTTAACAGGAATCCTGAACTGATCTGAAATTCCGATTACTACACCACCTTTCGCTGTTCCATCTAATTTTGTAATGGCCAATGCATTAACATCTGTTGCTTCGGTAAACTGTTTGCACTGCTCAAAAGCGTTTTGTCCGGTTGAGGCATCTAATACCAGTAAAATTTCGTGTGGTGCACCTGGTACTACCTTTTGCATCACCTGCTTAATTTTACCCAACTCGTTCATCAAGCCGATTTTGTTGTGTAAACGTCCGGCAGTATCGATAATTACTACATCTTCATTATTGGCCACGGCAGACTGTAAGGTATCAAAAGCAACTGAAGCAGGATCAGAACCCATGGCCTGTGCTACAACCCGTACGCCAACACGTTCGCCCCAAAGTTTAATCTGATCAACAGCTGCGGCTCTAAAGGTATCGGCAGCGCCTAATACTACTTTAAGTCCTGATTCTTTAAGTTTATGTGCCAGCTTTCCGATAGTAGTTGTTTTACCAACACCATTTACGCCAACCACCATGATAACATATGGTTTATGATCGCCATATTCGAACTGACGGAAATCGTTACTATTGTTTTCAGATAACAGCAACTGGATTTCATCCCGCAGGATAAAATTTAACTCTGAGGTATTGAGGTATTTGTCTTTAGCAACACGTTCTTCAATACGTTTGATGATTTTTAATGTAGTGCTTACGCCTACATCAGAAGTAACCAAAACTTCTTCCAGATTATCGAGAACTTCATCATCAACAGAAGATTTTCCTGCTACGGCTTTGGTAATTTTATTAAAGAAACCGTCTTTGGTTTTCTCTAAACCTTTATCCAGCGCTTCCTGAGCTTCAGGTGCAGTTTCTTTCTTTTTGAAAAAATCGAATAAACCCATATCTAAAATTTGCTATAACAAAAAAAGCCCTTCCGGTTAAAACGGAACGGCCTTTAATATTTTTATATTAAAAAATATTAACCTTATTTAGATGCGATAGCATCTTTTACGTGGTCGTTGTGTACGATAAGTTCTTTGAATGAGTAAGCACCAGTTTTTGGTGATTTTACCATTGTAATTACTTTCGAATATTCTTTACCTGTACCTGTTTTAAGGGTTGCAACTACTTTCTTTGCCATGTTCTTATAATTTTAATTATTAGATTTGAGATATCAGACATTAGATTTGAGACTTGCAAATGCTTTAGTCTTTAAGCTTTGGTCTTTTATTCTAAACCTATTTAATTTCTTTATGTACGGTTACTTTTCTCAATACTGGATTGAATTTTTTCAATTCTAATCTTTCAGTAGTGTTTTTACGGTTCTTGGTAGAAATATATCTAGACATACCTGGCATGCCACTTTCTTTATGTTCAGTACATTCTAAAATAACCTGAACTCTGTTACCTTTTTTTGCCATTTTAATATAAATTGAAAACTGTTAATCTCAACAGTTAATGTTTTTTACAAAAATCCTTTTTTTACGAAACGGTTAATTGCTTCGCTAATGCCCACTTTATTGATGGTTTTAATCGCTGAAGTAGAAACTTTCAACGTAATCCAACGGTTTTCTTCAGGAATATAAAATTTCTGAAGTTGTAGGTTTGGGTAAAATTTGCGTTTGGTTTTAACGTTTGAGTGAGAAACGTTGTTACCTACCATTGCTTTTTTTCCTGTTAAATCACAAACTCTTGACATGACTTGTAAATATAGTTGTTAATATCGTCCGCTTAATTTTTTTAAGAGTGTGCAAATATCTGAATAATAATTGTAAAAGACAATAGCCTAGCTAATTATTTTTATAATTAACCTGGCTTAGATCGTTAATTTTGATTTTAAGCATTTAATAGCGGTTCTGGATTAAAGTGGTCGTTGATTTTTTAAGGAAAGCCGCGCCTTTGCTTCTTCGGTTACAGCAGCCTCGGCCTTTGCTTAATCAGGTTTGCAATTGGCAGGAAGCACGGGCTTTATAACATGGTGCTTATCATACAAGGTTTCGAGAATAATTATCGAATTTAGGTTAATTAATATCCGTAAGCGATAAAAGGTTTGTTATGCCGACTATAAATTCTTAATATATTGGAAATGTTAAGAAATAATTATTCCCTGGCAAACGTTTGATATTCATTTTGATACGATTAGACTGTTTTTCCTTATTATTATTTATTTAAATTAGCCGTCACTAATCCAAAATATAAAAACAAGCAATGCAAATTACATCTTTTAAGCAATACGAAGAAGATTATAAGAAAAGCGTAGAAAACCCAGAGCAGTTTTGGGGCGAAGTAGCGCAAAACTTTCAATGGCGCAAGCCTTGGTTCAAGGTATTATCCTGGAACTTTAACGAACCCAATATCAAATGGTTTGAAGGTGCAAAACTTAATATCACCGAAAATTGTTTAGATCGTCACCTAGCAACCAATGGAAATAAACCAGCCATTGTTTGGGAACCGAATAACCCAGAAGAAGAAAGTGTTACTTATACTTATAAAATGTTGCACGAACGCGTTTGTCGTTTTGCCAATGTTTTAAAACGTAATGGAGCTAAAAAAGGCGATCGTATTTGTATTTATATGCCAATGGTGCCAGAACTGGCTATTGCTGTTTTAGCCTGTGCAAGAATTGGTGCCGTTCACTCGGTTATTTTTGGTGGATTTTCTGCTAAATCTATCGCCGATAGGATTAACGACTCGCAATGTAAAGTAGTGATTACTGCAGATGGCTCATACCGTGGAAACAAACAAATTCCTTTAAAAGATGTAATTGATGATGCCTTGATTGGTTGCCCAACTGTAGAGAAATGTATCGTGCTAACCCATATCCGTACGCCTGTTTCGATGTTGAAAGGTAGAGATGTATGGTGGGAAGATGAAGTTAAACACGTAAATGATATCTGCGAAGCAGAAGAAATGGATGCAGAAGATATGCTGTTTATTCTCTACACATCTGGCTCTACCGGCAAACCTAAAGGTGTGGTGCATACCTGTGGTGGTTATATGGTTTATGCGGGTTATACTTTTTCAAATGTGTTTAATTACCAGCCGGGTGAAGTTTATTTCTGTACGGCAGATATTGGCTGGATTACGGGCCACTCTTATATCGTTTATGGGCCGCTTTCGCAAGGAGCAACATCTGTTTTGTTCGAAGGAATTCCAACTTACCCAAGCCCATCTCGTTTTTGGGATATTGTAGAAAAACATAAAGTAAATACCTTATACACCGCACCTACAGCCATCCGTTCTTTAATGAGTTATGGCGACGACCCACTTAATGGAAAAGATTTGAGTTCGATCCGCGTTTTGGGGTCAGTGGGCGAGCCAATTAACGAAGAAGCATGGCATTGGTTTGATGAAAAAATTGGTCAAGGCAAAGCGCCTATTGTTGATACCTGGTGGCAAACAGAAACCGGGGGGATTATGATTTCGCCTATTGCTACGGTAACCCCAACTAAACCAAGTTTTGCTACATTACCTTTACCAGGAATTCAGCCAATTTTAGTTGATGAAAATGGGAACGAAATTGAAGGAAATGGGGTAATGGGTAATCTTTGTATTAAATTTCCTTGGCCAGGCATGTTGCGTACTACTTATGGCGACCATGAGCGTTGCAAACAGACTTATTTCTCTACCTACGATAATTTATATTTCACCGGTGATGGCTGTTTACGTGATGAAGATGGATATTATAGAATTACCGGACGTGTAGATGACGTATTAAATGTTTCAGGACATCGAATTGGAACCGCAGAAGTAGAAAATGCCATTAATATGCATGCGGGCGTGGTAGAAAGTGCTGTTGTGGGTTATCCACATGATGTAAAAGGGCAGGGGATTTATGCTTTTGTTATTTATCCAGACATGCATGGCGAAGCAGATTTATCTAAAAAAGATATATTGCAGACCGTTACCCGTGTAATTGGAGCCATTGCAAAGCCAGATAAAATATTATTTGTTTCTGGTTTGCCGAAAACACGTTCGGGCAAAATTATGCGCAGAATTCTGCGCAAGATTGCCGAAGGTGATACCAGTAATTTAGGTGATACTTCTACACTGCTTGATCCGGGAGTGGTAGAAGAGATTATTGAAGCGGCTAAAAAGCTTTAGTATGTGATAAACAAGAAAGCTTTCCAATTTTATATTGGGAGGCTTTCTTGTTTTTAATCAACTATGACTAGTAACCTGGGTTTTGTTTCAAAGCTTTATTTACATTTATTTCACGATCTGGAATTGGGAAAACCAATTTAGGATCATCATAAGCAAAAGTGCCTATAGAACGTTTGGTACGTTTATAATCATGAAGTCTGAAACCTTCATAATCCAATTCCTTTTCGCGTTCATTTAAAATAATGTCTAGGGTGGGTACGATATCCCCTAATCCAGCTCTTGTCCTCAAGGTATTGATATCGCTAGCCGGTGTGGCACCAACAGATGTACCTAATCTGAAATTACATTCTGCACGGATCAGATATTGTTCTGTAACTCTGCAAACGGGTATGTTATCATAAAAGCTATACCATTTTTTAGTAAAAAGGCCTGTTCTTGCACCAGTACCTTCGTAAATCATTTCAGTTTGTCTTTTATCACCTGTTTCAAATGAGTCGTAAAACGTGCTATTTACTAAGGCATCAGCCCGGCCCACATTCCCACCTGTAGCATTTTGATAGCTGGCATAAAAGGTAGCTAGCCCATCGTTTGAAGTACCTGCATTACTTTGTTCGTTCTGTTTAATTTCAAAAATGCCTTCACTTGAGTTTTTGGTTCTGAAGGGAGCTTCAAGAGAATTGGTAATTAAGTGATACGGACTGTTGGTAATAATATCGTTTGCTATATCTCTTGCTAAGGCATATTTACCTTCCTGCAGATAAACCCTTGCCAAAAAAGCTTTGGCAGCATATTGATCATCAACTGTAGCCAATTTTGTGATAGCCGATTTTAAATCATTTTCTACCGCAACATACACCTCGGCAACCGTATTTCGCGCAACCGAATTGGTTACATTGTCTATGGTTTTTACCGCTTTGGTAATAATCGGAACCCCAAGATTTGTATTGGTACCAGAGGCATCATAAGGTAAACCATAAAGCCTTACCAGTTCAAAATGCATGATTCCCCTGATAAATAAAGCTTTACCTTCTATTATGTTTTTAGTATCGGCATTGCTTACTACATTTAATGCAGAAAGTACAATATTTGCGGTATTAATTGTACTGTAAGCGGTTACCCAGGTTCTTCTTACGTCAGCATTATCCGCTACAATGGCCTTGCTTGAAATGTTGCGGTAAGTAGTAAAAGTGCCACGCCAGGTAAGGTAATTATCGCTTGCATAAAGATCTGGTATAAATACAAGGTTATTTCCATATAGATCGCCTGTAGCCATAAAAGTATAGGCTCCTATTAGAGCATTCTGAACATCTGCAGTTGTATTGAGTGCCACATTGGCATCAATATTTTGTTTAGGATCTATTTCTAATTGCTTTTTGCAGCTGGATATGCTTAACAAAAGGAAAAATCCAGCCAATATATTTTTATAATTTTTCATATACTAATGTTTTTATAAGCCAATGTTTACGCCAAATGTGATAGTTCTTGCCTGTGGGGGAGTATAAAAATCGTGGCCCAGTTGAATGTTATCAGACTGGAGATTGCCGCCACTAGGAGTATTTACTTCAGGATCGTAACCTTTGTAACCTGTTATGGTAAATAGATTAAGGGCTGATGCAAATATTTTTACATTCTGCAATTTATATTTATTGGCAAATGCTTTAGGCACATTATAGCTGAAAACCACACTTTTTATTCTAAAGTAAGAACCATCCTGTATCCATCTTGATGATGGGCTTGTTCCGTTTCCTTCGCCAAATCTTGGCTGTGGAATGCTCGTAATAGTGTTTGTCGGTGTCCAATAATTTAACTGATCAATGGTTTGATTATCAAAATAGTCTCCATTGGCCGATTGGAAAACGCCTGCCATGTTATAAATGTCATTGCCAGAAACAAACTGTGCCTGAATGTCAAGATCGAAGTTTTTGAAAGAAAAGTGGTTTCCAAAGCCACCAAAGGATTTGGGATTGGGATCGCCCAGTTTTTGGTTTTGCGCAAGGGAATAGTCATTGGTCGTTGCTGTTCTCGATGCATCAATATAATAAAGCGCATCACCATTGGCCGGATCTACGCCTGCATACGCTTTGCCATAAAAGTAACCTAAAGGTTCTCCAACCGCCACCCTGCCTAAAAATCTTCCACCGGTATAAATAGGTTGGTCATCAACCAAACGTAAAACCTTATTTCTGTTAAAAGAGATATTAAAAGAGGTAGACCATTTAAACTCCCCAACAAAATTTCTGGTATTGATAGAGAATTCAAATCCGCGGTTCTGCATATCACCAATATTCTGCGTAATAGACGAAAACCCGTTTGTTGCGGCAATTGGTGCATTTAACAATAAATCGGTTGTTTTCTTTTTATAATATTCAACTGTACCCGAAATCCGGTCTGAGAATAAACCAAAATCTAAACCTACGTTATAATTGGTTGTGTTTTCCCAACTTAAATTGGGGTCTCCTAACTGGCTTGGACGTGTACCTCCTACACCAGCATAGTTAACACCACGATACAGATTCCTTGAGGCAAAATCTCCGATTTCTGCATTACCTGTTAAACCATAACTTCCTCTAAGTTTTAATAGGCTTAACCAGCTGCTCGATTTTAGGAAATCTTCCTGATTAATGATCCAGCCTGCTGAAGCCGCGGGGAAAGTTCCGTAACGGTTGTTCACCCCAAATCTTGATGAACCATCGGTTCTTATCGATGCGCTTAACAGGTATTTATCTTCATATTTATAATTTACCCTGGCCAGATAAGAAACAAAAGTATGTCTCGTTTCAGAAGACTCTCCCGCAGAAATTACCGCTGCACTTGCAATCTTGGTAAAACTGTCTGATGGTAAAGTAGTTCCTGTTACTGAAGAATACCTAAATTTGGTATCTTGAAAGGCGAAACCAGCCATCGCATTTAGGTTATGTTTTTCGTTAAAAGTTTTGGTATAGTTAAGGGTATTATTTGTGTTGAAATTGATGGATTTGGCCATGTAATCTGTAGAAGAACCTCCTGTGCTACCTCCATCCTGTGTTTTCGACCCCAAAAACTGTTCTTCTTCTAAATTGTTGAAATCAAAGCCGTATTCACTTCTAAAAACTAAATCAGGCGTGATTTTTAAACTTGCATAAGCATTGGCAAAAGTTCTGTACGTTGTTGATAGATTTTTACCATTTTCATAATCGATTAAGCTGTTATAGTAAACGGTAGAACCATTTAATTGACCTGATGCATCGCGTACAGGCTGAATTGGAGGCAAGGCATTTAATTGTAATGGATTAGAGAAGGCATTATCAGTAGGTATACGATAATTATCCACTTTAGAGACGTTAATTGATCCTCCGACATCTAAAATTTTCGAAACGGTATGATCTAAACTTAACCGGCCGCCCGTACGTACATAACGGTTACTAACAATAATTCCATCATTATTATTATAGTTGCCTGAAAGCATAAACCTGGTTTTTGCATCACCACCATTAATATTTAAGCTATATTGCTGCGTATGCCCTTTTCTAAAAGCTTCATTTACCCAATTGGTATTGTTGTTGCTTGTCCAATCATCAGTACCGGTATAATCTTTCCACATTTCTGCTGCATTGGCATAGTCGCCCTTATCATAATTGTTATACTTAAAAGATGCATCTAATAATTGGCGGTATTGATCGGCGTTTAAAAATTCACCCTTTTTGGTTGGATCGCTAAATCCTGCATAGTATCCAAAATCAATGTTGGTTCTTCCTTGCTTGCCCTTTTTTGTAGTGATGAGTACCACTCCATTCGATCCTCTTGCTCCATAAATAGCTGCTGAAGCTGCATCTTTTAATACTTCCATCGATTCTATGTCATCAGGACTGATGGCTGCAAGCGGGTTATCAGCCTCAGTATAAGTTCCCAAGGCTTCACTTACAATTGGAACACCATCTATTACAAATAATGGCTGGTTACTTGCCGAAATAGAAGAAATACCCCTAACCCGAATTTGAAGTGCCTGCCCCAGTTTACCACTACCTGAGTTAATAAAAACACCAGGCGCTTTACCCTGCAACGCACCCTCAACGGTTGGCACAGGTCTGTCTTTAAAATCATCAGCGGTAACCTTTGCAATGGATCCTGTTACATCACGCTTGTTCTGCGTACCGTAACCCACCACAACTACATCAGATAGGGTATTATTTTCCTCATCGAGGCTTACATTAATGGTTTGCCCTGTAATAGGCACTTCTTTGGTTTTGTAACCGATAAAGCTAAAAACAAGTGTTTTAGCGTCATCCGAAACAGTTAATTTAAAAGCTCCCGAGGCGTCGCTCTGTGTGCCGTTAGCTGGTGAGCCTTTTACAAATACGCTAACGCCAGGAATTGGTCCTGAGGTTGACGTCACTTTTCCGGTAATTACTTTGCCTTGTGCGAAAGCAAACGAAATTACACTAAGTGATAAAATCATACTTAAGAGTAGTTTTTTCATCAAATTGGTAGTTTAATTAGTAATGTTTAATTATGAATAGAAATGATACGGTTAATATAATTAAAATATACATAAAACCTTCGGGAATAAAGTAGAATAAGCTAATTTTTTTAGGTAAAGGGCTAAAAAAACGAAACAAAAAGGCGATAAGATTGTTAATTAATGGATAAAATACATTATTGCCCACGAAAAACACGAGTATGGATAAGTTAGAGTTAAAAGGAAAGTGGAATGAAATAAAAGGAAAGGTTAAACAAGCTTATGCTGATTTAACTGATGATGATTTAAAACATGTAGAAGGTCAAGACGATGAATTGTTGGGGAAACTGCAACAAAAAACAGGAAAAGGAAGAGGTGAGCTAGTTAAATGGATAAACTCATTATAATATCAATTCAATAGCAAAACAGGCGGTCAAAATTTTGGTCGCCTGTTTATTTTAAAATCATTTTATGGCCGATATTGCTCAGCGGTTTCGTCAAAATCCGATATTATCTCCAAAAGATCTCGTACCCAGTAGGGAAGGACTGGAGATTGTTTGTCTGCTAAACCCCGGTGTTTTTAAGTTTGAAGGGAAAATTTGGCTATTGATCCGTGTAGCCGAAAGACCAAAGCAAAAGGAAGGCATCATTTCGTTTCCGGTATTAAACGAAGCTGGGATAGAAATTATAGCCATCGAAGAAAACGATCCGGGTCTCAATGCCAGCGACCCGAGAGTGATCACTTACAAAGGAACTGATTACCTAACCACACTATCTCATTTAAGATTGGTTTGTAGCACTGATGGTATTCATTTTGATGAACCCGAAGGCTTTCCTTCGCTACAGGGAGAGGGCAAAGATGAAATGTTTGGAATTGAAGACTGCCGAGTAGCTTTAATAGGAGATAAGTATTATTTAACCTATACCGCTGTTTCCGAGCATGGCGTTGGTGTGGGGATGCGGACTACAGAAGATTGGAAAAACTTTCAGCATTATGGTATGATTATCCCTCCCCACAATAAAGACTGCGCCATATTTGAAGAATGTGTTAATGGTAAATTTTACGCTTTGCACCGCCCCAGCAGTGTAGCTTTGGGTGGTAATTATATCTGGTTGGCCGAATCTCCTGATGGGATTCATTGGGGCAAACACAGGTGTATTATTAAAACCAGACCTAACCTCTGGGATAGTACCCGTGTGGGCGCCGGTGCAGCACCTATAAAAACCGCAGAAGGATGGCTCGAAATATATCACGGAGCAAATGAAAAACATCAGTATTGTTTAGGCGCATTTCTAATGGATTTAAATGATCCATCGAAAGTGCTGGCTAGAACCGAAAATCCGATTATGGTACCAAAAGAGGATTACGAACTGCATGGTTTCTTTGGTGAAGTAGTATTTACAAATGGCCACATCGTTAATGGAGATGAATTAACGATTTATTATGGTGCAGCCGATGAGTTTGTTTGCGGGGCTAAATTTTCAGTGAATGAAATTTTGAGTGAGTTGGTGTATTTTAATGATTGAGCAACTAATTGTCAGGCTCTTTTTATTGTAGTAATCAAATAACTAATCAACTAATGAATTGCTTCTAAAACAGAATGGTTTTATAGATTCTAAAGTTTCTTTGGATCTATAAAAATCAAGAAGGAAAGTTTATATAGTTCTATAAACGGAAGTTTTTTTGCCTAAAGTCAATTATAAATCTATTAAAGCTAGAGTTAAGCGGCAAAAGAAATTCTTGAATACAAATTTGTGTGAGAAAAATATTTTAAGCTCGTGCCTCATAAAATTCTCGGAATTTAACTCTACTTCAATCTCTATTATTTATTGCCTAAAAAGATATACTATTTTCACGCAAACGTTTGTGTGTGATTCTGTGTAATAAAAAGATATATTATGTAGGCTTTTACTATATCTATTAGTTTTATTTTGCGTTTTTTGGCGTTGTATCAGTGTTTTTATTAACCTAGCATGATATAAATGACCGCAAACGTTTGCGCTTTTTTTTTTAATAATACGATACGCTTTTATTCTAACTTAGAGTAGTTAATACATAATCAATAATCATTTGATGATGAAAAAAATGTTACTACTGCTCTCAGTAACGGTCAAAATTAGTGCATCTTTTGCGCAAATAAAAGTTTGTCAATTAACTAATATCAGAATCAATTTTTCAGGATGATATGATTTGAAGTTTGCCGCTTTAAAGAACTTTTCTGTTTACAGTGAACAATATTAAGTTAGAGTTGACATTACTCTCATCACTACAGTATAAAAAATTGTTGGTCCTCCTCCGGCATTCTGAGAGTATAAGATCATTGCCCAGTAGTATTGTTGAATTTTTTGAAATTTTGCTTGCATTCTAATAGTGAATTTTATAGGTGTCATTTAATATACACTGACCAAAATGTATAAAATCACATACTAAAACCTTAATAAAATAAAACTTAAATTAAGCTCTAAAATGAAAAAAAAATGCCTTTTATTGTTTCTCTTGTGTGCAACTGTATGTGCTAGGGCACAGGTTACCCCTAGTGGAAATGCTAAGATCGTAGAGCAGTTAATGGATCACCAGATCAGCTACTCAACTGGTCGGCCAAATATTCAGATTCCACTTTACGAAATCGATTTTGCCGGTATGAAAATACCTATTTCCCTAAACTATGGTGCAACAGGCCTGGCTTTGGGACAAATGTCGGGCCCTGTTGGTGCAGGTTGGTCGCTTTCTACAAATTATCAGATATCAAGAACAGTTCGTGGTCGACCTGATGAACTGTATCAAAAACCTTCCTTTGATGGGGTATATCTGGAGAAAACACAAGCGGAAGCTCCACAAGCTTATATGCCAGGTGCACTTCCTTCTCGTAAGTGGCGGGATGTTTATCTCTCTAAATTCATGAAACCCGACGTTGCGAATGGCGATGCTCCAACTAGTATCTATAATAGCGAACTATATCAGCTTGATAGCGAAATACTGGATTCAGAATCTGATATTTTCAGGTATACTGCTTTAAACTATTCAGGTCGATTCATTTTTGTAGATAGGGCTCCAAATTTTACAGTTCAGCAACTTGATGAAAATAATTTTATTTTCAATTTGAAGTATTATAAGGGTTCTGCCCCTAGTGAGGGGAATTTTTTTATCGCTAATGATATTAATGGTAATAGATATGAATTTCGTGCTACACAAGGCTCTGTTGCAACAAATGTTTGGTCTTTATCGAATGTACGGTCTAAATCGGGGGATACCTTGAAATTCAATTATGATTATCAGTCTATAACCAATAAGGCCTTTGGTGAACATATTTATGTAAAAGAAGGTTGCCGAGAATGTCTGCCTTATAACAATTCAATTCCTAATTATTTTAGAAGAGATACAGCAAAAGTTGTAGATATTGCCAGTAACGATAAATTATATTCTATCGATTTTCCTGAGGGACACTTAATGTATAGCTATGATAATACAGTAGTGAATGGGATTAATGAAGTGCTATTAAAAGAGTTACAGGTTTTAGATTGGGATCAAAACCTGGTAAGAAAGATAAAATTCATATACCAGGTCGGTACACGATATGCACTTTTAAGCACATTGGAAATTTCTGGTGGAAGCGAAGAACCTTTGGTCTATAATTTTAATTATAATCTCTCCAACGAAAATAACCAGCTGCTTGATGAAATTCCCATGTCGCCGAATCAATGGGGATATATTTCGGGCCGGAACAATGTAACTGGTTCAACTAAAAAGGAATCAGTCCCATTTGGAGACAATGTACCCATACTTTCAATTTTTGATCCAAATGGAAACGGGCTTAGTCCACTCTCGCCTACGTCTCATTTGCTTTCTTGGTTTATATCACCGCTTGATATTGGAAGCGCTTATGAAGTATCTACGCATAAACCCAAATATATGCTTAGCGAAATCACCAATCCCTTTGGCGGAAAAACTACTTATGAGTTTGAGAACAATGTGGCTTATAATTCTATTACTAATGGATATAGGATTAGGGAGATTAAACAAACAGATGGGGCAGGGAATTATCAAAGAAAAACCTATACCTATGGTGATAACGATGATGACACAGTTCATCCAGATCCTCTAGGAAGTGGCTACGTTTCAAACAGCTATTTTGCAACCCCATTATCAAATTATATACGGCAAGGGGTTGAAATAGGGGTTTTGCCCGATAATCTTGGTGATCCGTCAAACTGGATGTTATTCAATACCTACAACATAAACAATCAATCTGAGGCCGAAAAAGAACTTGCAGGAATTAACGAAAATGGAGTTTATTACAATCGTGTTACAGAGCGCATTTATAATGGACAGGTACCCCTAACGAAGATAGAATTTGTTTTTGATACTGCGCAGAACATTGTGGAAGCTGCTCCTTATACCAGAAATCTCTCTCCATTAATTGCAGGTCGTGGAACGATTTCTCGCCAATACGTTCCAATGGCCGTAACATCTGTGATGTTAGGTTATAGACCAGAACTCAAAGAAAAGAACAGTTATGTTTTTATTAATGGTACCTGGAAAAAACAGCTGAAAGAAGAGTATAAATACCGGTCGTTTACTCCCGAAAACTACTCTTCATATAAGAATCTGAGTATTAGTAATTTTGCCATTCATAATCAGGATTATACCGCTGGTATGGGTTTAGAAGATTTGTACTCCAATACCAATATCGATTCTATTTTTGATTTTCATTTTTATGATCTGATAATTACTGGCCCGAGAAAACTGCTGAACAAAACGGTTACTAACTATACGGAATAAACTATGTGCAAAAAAATAATTTTCTATTTGATATTGCTACAAATTTGTGTAGTGATAACTTCTAACGCGAGTGCATTAAATCTCTTCTCTGATTCACTTAAAACAAGTTATCGGTATGAGTATATGTACTTCGATATGTTAAGCCGTGAATTAATAACTTCTCCAAATGGTTCCATTGACAAAGTTAATGTCTACATCAGGCCATACGAATATAATCAGGGCACTCCTTTCATAGATAGCCTCGTGGTCAATGGCTATTATTTTGTTCCACTAGAAACAATACATTATGATCATGGAAACGTCGTTGATGGCTCCATTACTACTTTTTATCCCTCAGGGAAATTAATGCCGAAAGAGGTTATGGCACTGGAAATTCCCTCAGCAGGTATAACGCAAACTTTTGCCTATTCTAATTATACTCCATATCCTGAACCTTCGGGCTGGGTATATGGTCTCAATCCCGACCCACATTACAAAGTTAAAGTCACGCTTGATAAATATAACGATAAACAGCAGATATTGCAGAAAACAATAATAGGAGGCACTACAACTAGCTATGTGATGGGGTACAATAGCCTTTATACAATTGCAGAGATTACTAATGCAAAAGAAGAAGAGGTTGCATACACCAGTTTTGAAAAAAGATCTCCCGGAACATGGCAATTCTCAGGCGTTGCCAGCATAGACGAAACTGCTCCAATGGGTACACAATGTTACGAACTTTCGGGTGGTGCACTTAGTAAAGCAGGCTTACCTGTTAATAAAATTTATCAATTAAGTTATTGGAAAAAGGCAGGAGCTAGTATTAATATAAATGGTGCAACGGTTGTTAAAACAGTAACTGGCAGGCAGTTAAATGGATGGGAATACGTAGTAGTACAACTCTCAGTAAACGGAACGGTAAGCCTGAGCGGAAGCGGCTATATCGATGAGGTTCGCCTGCATCCTAAAGATGCGATGATGGTAAGTTATTGCTACCGGCCCCTTTTTGGTAAAATATCTGAATGTGATACCCGCGGTAATACCCAGTATTGGGAATACGATGCGCTTCAAAGACCAAAGTTTGAATTGGATAGAGATAAAAATATTGTCAAATCATACGATTATCATATTAAAAATTAACGCTCAAAATGAAAAGAATAACCAAATACCTGGCTGCATTTTTTTTGCTGTCGGGAGTAATTTCTTCAGGCGTAAAGGCACAGGAAGCTAAAATTATAAGTGTGTATAATCCGCTGCAACCAGAAATTATGGCATCGGGTTCTATTACTTTGGTTCCGGGTTTTTTTGTGCCACAAGGCAATAGTTTCAGAGCCTATATTTCTGGAATTAGCCAAAGCCAGCCTTTTGCTGCCCAGCCCAGTGTTAACCGGACTTATGTAAGTATAAAAATATTTAAAATACCTGGAATTAAAACTGCCGTTCAGGCTAATCAACAAAATTTCCTGACCAATCAGGTTTCGCAGGTTATCGAGTATCAGGACGGATTAGGCAGACCGGTACAACAGGTTGCACTTTATGCATCGCCTACAGGTAAAGATGTCGTACAGCCCATTGCTTACGATAACGCAGGAAGACAACCCAAACGATACCTTGCTTATTCCAAAGCTAATAATCAAGGGCAATATAATGCTCAGGCACTGGATGGCGGTAGCGGATATGCATCTGGAGAACAATATAATTTCTACCAAAGTGGCACTACTGGGAACTTTAAATCTACTACTTTCCCCTATGCTGAAGCACGCTTGGATCCTTTGGGGCTTAACCAGACTGAACAGGGGAGTGTGGGAGCAACACATCAGCTTGCTGGCGGGCATACTACTAAAACGAGTTTAACCCTCAGTACAACCGCTGATGGTGTGTTGAATTGGCAACTTACCAGTAATGGTTTGAGTGCTTCAGGTAACAATGTTTTAGAAGGATTGATTAAAGAAATTGCAAAAGATGCTAATTGGGTATCGGGGCGGGCAGGTACCAAGGAAAGTTTTACCGATGGCAATGGAAGAAGAATGGCTGATCGTTTTTTTATAACAGAGAACCAGTCTGCCACCACTTACTATGTTTACGACCAGATTAAACCAGATAGATTACTCTATATACTTTCGCCAGGATTTAATGCCCAGCAGATTGTATTGGGCGATAGCACTTTTAATCGTTATGTTTATGCTTACCGTTATGACCAGCGTAACCGTACAATTGCCAAGAAGATTCCTGGGGCAGGTTGGCTGCATATGGTTTATAACCAGCTGGATCAACCAGTAGCCACTCAGGATTCGGTTCAGCGTATCTCTAACGAATGGAGTTATGTAAAGTACGATGTACAAGGGCGAATTATACTTAACGGAAAATATGCAACAACTGCTGATCGAATAACCTTACAAGCTCAGTTAGATGCTGCAGTAAATAATTGGGAAAAACGTGATGTGAATAGTACTTATGGCTATAGTAATGTTTCCTTCCCAACGGGTAACAGTACAGAAGTATATAAAGTAATTTATTATGATGATTACGACTTACCATCATCCTGTCCGTTTGCTACGGCGCCTGCGGGGAGTACGCCCATAGTTACAGGCTTACCTACTGCAAGTCTGACACGCGTACTGGATACACAGAAAATGCTATGGACGGTAAATTATTATGATGAGGATGGGCAACCTATAAAAGTATATGCAGAGAATAATATAAATGGTACTGATGAGTTGACTAATACTTACGCATTTACAGGGCAGTTGGAAAATGCTCAACGGATAAGTACTACGGCCAATTCGAGTGTTAGTATTGGCGAACGTTATGTGTACGATGATGGTGGCAGATTATTGCAGACCTGGGAAAAAATAAACAACCAATCCGAAATTTTACTTTCAGAACTGGTGTATAACGAACTGGGGCAGGTAGCGCAAAAGAAATTACACTCGGTAGATGGTACAAACTTCTTGCAAACCCAATCTTACAGTTATAATGACCAAGGCGCCTTGAAAATGATAAATAGTGCTGATATTACAGGAGGTGACAATGCCAAGTTTGGAATGGAACTTAAATATGAAGATGCTGCCATACCACAATATAACGGTAATATTGGCGCAAGCCAATGGAAAGTGGCCCGCACCAGCACTTCGCCTAAAATGGGCTACGATTACCAGTTTGATGCTATTGGACGCGTTGTTGCTGCCGAATCTTTGACTAATGGTAGCAAGGATAAGAATTACAGCGAATATATTAAGTACGATCAATTGGGTAATATCCGTAATCTTGGGCGCTACGCCAATATAAATGGGGTACGTACCCAAATAGATAGCCTAATTTACCAGTACCAAGGGGGCAGACATACCCGCATAGATGATGCTACAGGAAACCCACTTGGTTTTAGCGAAGAAATACAAACAGATGATGAATATGGTTATGACGGCTTTGGAAGGGTGATTAGCGACAAGAATAAAAACATTACAATAGCTTACAACGCTGCTTCGTTACCCAAGCTCATTACCTGGCCCGGGACTGGCCGGACTACCGAATATACTTATAGTGCCGATGGTACAAAACTAGGCTGGCAGCATACTGTTAACGGTACCAGTGAGGGGAAATTATATAACAGCGGTTTAGAATATGCTGTGGTTAACGATGGTGCACCCATGTTAAAATTTATACAAACACCCGAAGGGCGGGCACGTTTTAACGGGACCGCTTTTGTATATGAATATTATCTGACCGATAACCTGGGCAATGTAAGGGCCACTATTGATGCTGATCCAGCAGATCCAACACAGTTAACAGCAAGAGTTCTACAGGAGCATAGCTATTATCCTTTTGGTGCTACGATGCCCGGTGCCGATATCAATTTTGCAAGTGGAGAGGCAAATAACTACCTTTACAATGGAAAAGAATTAGATGCCGAATTAAATCAGTATGATTCTGAAGCCCGTTTTTATGATGCAACCATTGGGCGGTGGAGTGCTATAGACCCTATGAGTGAAAAGTATTCTGGTATAAGCCCATATAGTTATGTGTTCAATAATCCATTAATGTTTATTGATCCCAGTGGAATGGTTCCTGTTGGTAACAGCGACAATTATCGGGGAGGTGAATGGTTTAGAAACACTTGGTGGGATGGAGATGGTCTCCATGTTGATATTCATTACAATAACGAAAGAGATGGCTTAAGAGACCAAAATAATGCTGCTGCTGCTGCTACCTTTGCGAAAAGCCAGGCATTTTTTGGGGGGACATTTTTTAGTGCCATGAGTGAAATGTCTAGTTGGTCGTATAGTATTATAGAGACGCCAGAACAGCGTAAGGCCAGAGAACTGGCTGCAGAACGGGCTGCTTTAAGAGCCCGAAACGAAGCAACATACAATGCCAAGGCCAGGGGAGGGCGTTTTGGAACGAATGCTAAACCAAGAGAGGAAACAGATTGGTATGGACCAGGAGGAAAGTTAAATTGGACTTTTGGTGTAGCTGCTATCGCTTCTGAAAAATTTTCAGGGATTACCCAGGTGGGAAGTAATCTAAAATTATATAATGCAACGAGAGCAGGGAGAGTTTTTTATGGTAATCAATTTGTTAAAACATTTAGTTTGTCTAAGATAGGTGGTTTAGCTGGTAAAGCTTCTTTATTGATTGGTGTTGGTATGGATGTTAAGGGGGTATTTACTTATTATGATAATCCTAATAGTCGAAATGCTGTACATCCCGCAAAAGCCGCAACGAATACAGGAATGGGACTGTTAGGGCTTTCAGGTGTAGGAACAATTCCGGCTATAACTTATTTTGGTATTGATGCGTTTTATCCAGGCGGAATAAACAATTATTTACAAGATTCTGGAGAATATTATAAAGACTCTTATCCAAGATTTAGTTTTTAATTTTAATCAGCATGACAATAAAAAAATCTTATTATTATTTGTTTTATAAACTGTATAAATTTTGGCAAGTTGTATCAACACCAAAGATTTGGAGTGACTGGAAAGCAGAACTATGTATTGATGCTTTAATCCTGCTTTTAGGCGCATCTATTTTAGTTTACTATAAGATTTTTGTTAATAGATATTTTCATTTTGGTGATTCTAATTTATCTGTTATTATTATCTGTATTTCAATTTCGCTAATTAATTATTTCATATTTCATCATAAAAATCAGTGGAAAGAAATAGTTGTAAGATTTGATGCTTGGCCTATAGAAAGAAATAATAGGGGATCATTTTTGGTTGGGATAGTAATAACAGCAGTAATCATAAATCTTATTTTTGCTTTTTATTTAATGAGTAAAATTGATTGGAGTCATTATCGATAGCTATTAATGAAAATTAATTAACGAACTTTTCTGCAACATACTAACCAATGAACTAATGGCCAATGAACTAATCGACAAACAAAAAAGCGATCCCCGTTTCCGAGAATCGCTAGTAATTTTGATATTAAGGTATTAGGCCCTTCTTAAGCTTTTAACCTTTTACCTTCCGGCTTATTAGTATCCAAAAATCTGCTCCAGGTTTAATTTAGTTACCGGACCAAATTTTGCTAGATCGGCCATGTTGATTTTCTTTTCAGAAGCCACGATACAATAGTTGTAAGGTTTACCTGAAAGATTAGCTTGATGGAATGATTTTACATCATTAAAAGTTAATGGTTTTAAGTTTGCATATTCATCAATTCTAGAGTCATGATCGAAACCTAATTTTTTATCTGCCAAATAGGTATAGATAATCCCGTCTTTGGTAATACGGCTAGTTTCTAAGCCATTTAACGAATTGGTTTTTGATAATGCAAATGACTTATCCGACTCAGGTAAAGTGATTAATAACTCGTTCATGCCAGCAACTGCTTCATTCATTTTATCTGCCTGTGTACCTACATAAGCGATAACAGTATTCTCTTTCTCTTTAGTGTTTGGAGAAGAATACACTGCAAAAGTAGAATAAGCCAAGGCTTTAGATTCGCGGATGGTCTGGAATACTACTGAGCCCATACCACCACCGAAATAGTTGTTAAATAAGGCAATTTTGGCTGCATTAGCCGGATCGTACAAGCCGCTGTTGCGTACCCAGCGAATCTCCGCCTGAACCATATCATAATCAGCAAAGTAAACTTTGTTCGAATCGGTTTTTGTGTACACAAATTTCTTAATCGGTGCAGCATCAGTAAATTCTTTAGCCAACGGATGTGCTTTTACAATATCAGCAGAAAATGCTGCCAAAGTTTTAGGACCGTAATAAGTAATGGTGTGTTTGTAATTGGTAAGGTTATGTAAGATGTAGATCAAATCTGCCGATTTCATATTTTTGATCTCATCATTGCTTAATCCATAATTAAAAGGGTTATCAGAACCATATTGTGCATAACTCATTAAACCACTCAATATCGAACTTTTGTTCAATTTTGCATTTTCTCTCGATTTTAACAGACGTCCTTTTAAATCTTCTAAGGCTTTTTCGTTTGGTTTGCAATGTGCCAGTACATCTTCTACCAAGGCAACAGCTTTATCAAAGTTTTCTTGTAAACCGCTGATCGAAACTGTAGTTACATCGGTACCTACATTAATGCTATAGGTACAGGCGATGTTGTAAAAAGCCTTGCTGATATCTTCTGCCGAATATTTATCAGTACTTAAGAATGCTAAATATTGGGCAGCATAAGGCAATAATTTATAATTGTAAGAGCCCATATCAAAACGGTAGCCTAAACGGAAAATTCCGTTTTCGGTGTTTTGAACTGCAATTACATCAGCAATGCCTGCTTTACCGAAATTAAGATCTTTGGTATAATCTAAAAACTTAGGCGCAATCGGTTTTACCGGAGCAGCAATAATATCTTTTGTAAATGGAGAAACCTCATTAGCATTTGTTTTTACCGCCGTAATGGCTGGTTTTTCTACTTTAACAATGCTCTTATCTTCGCCTTTATGTTTTAAGATGGAAACATAGTTGTTGATGAAAAATTTATTGGCAAAATCTACAATTTCTTTTTTGGTTACTTTAGCCATTGCGTCAGTTGATGCCAGGGTTTTATCCCATTCTGTACCGCGGTTTTGGATAAAAGCATTCATCGCGAAATCTGCTCGCACATCGTTATTATCGAAGCTTTGTAATTCAGCTAATTTGATGTTCGCAACAGTTGCTTTAATCAAACTTTCGTCGAATTCGCCTTTTTTAAGCAGTTCTACCTGCTCTAACAATAATTTTTGCGCTTCTTCTAAACTTTGTCCGGCTTTAGGTGAGCCAGATAAAATGAAGATTCCATAATCTTTCATCGAGTTATAACCAGCACCTGCCCTCAACATTTTTTGCTGTTTATTGATGTTGATATCCATTAAACCCGCTTTACCGTTGGATAAAATGCTGCCGATTAAATCTAACAATAAACTTTGGTGCGTATTTTGGGCAAAACCCCTGTAAGCAACATATAAGTTTTCTGCACTTGGACCGTAAATATCAACCGTTTGAACCTGCGTTAATGGTTTTTCTGGTGCAGGATTATAAAGCGACAAAGGTTTTGGGACCATGTAGGCAAAATCTTTGTCGATTTTTTTGATTAAATCATCATAATTAATATCACCGCTCATAATTAGGGCCATATTATTAGGCACATAATATTTATCGTAATATTTTCTGATTTCGACTAAAGATGGGTTTTTTAAATGCTCAATAGTACCTATGGTGGTTTGTTGTCCGTAGTTATGTGTTGGGAATAAAGCATATAGCATTTTCTCATACATTTTACGGCCATCGTTATCCATACCGATGTTTTTCTCTTCGTACACAGCTTCTAACTCCGTATGGAAGATGCGGAAAACAGGGGCACGGAAACGTTCTGCCTGCACAGCCAAAAATTTATCAATGGCATTGGATGGAAGATCCTCTTCATAAACGGTTTCTTCTACCGAAGTGTGTGCGTTGGTAGAATTACTTCCGATCGATTTCATCATTTTATCATATTCATTTGCGATAGAATAATTTGAAGCTTCGCCCGAAGTTTTGTCAATTTCCTTATAAATCTCTTTACGTTTAGCCGGATCGGTAGTTTTGTTGTAAGTTTCGTAAAGTGCTTCGATCTTATTTAAAAGTGGTTTTTCTTTGGCATAATTTAGCGTTCCGAATTTGTCCGTTCCTTTAAACAAAAGGTGTTCTAAGTAATGCGCCAAACCGGTATTGGTACGAGGATCGGTATTACTGCCCGCTCTTACCGCCATTTTATAGGTAATGTTCGGCTCTTTGTTGTTCTGTGATAAAATTACTGTCAAACCGTTTTTTAAAGTATAAAAACGTGTTTTGGTCGGATCGTTAGTTACATATTTGTAGGTAAAGCCACCAGAAGTTCCTGTTTTCCATTGGTAGGTTGTTTGTGCCTTCGCGAAAGAACCCGTAATTAGAAAACAAGCCAAAGTAAATAGTTTGAATTTCATTGAATTGGTTTTGGTTTATGATCATGAATGTGTACCTGTTAGTTTAAGCATGATCTCAAATACAGCATTCATTTTTAATAAGTTATTTATTCAAATATAGATGCTTTCTTGCAGGGAACGAAATAATTTTGATCTCAAAACTAAAAATATAGGAATAAATGATTTTTGCATATAAACCTTGCTTTATTGTGCCTTGAATTTATAATCTGTATTTTTACCGACATGACAAAGCAGGGCACAAAACCAAATATTTTAGTTGTAAATGATGATGGGATTACAGCTACAGGTATAAAAAATTTAATGGAGGTAATGCAGGAGCTGGGCAATGTGGTTGTAGTTGCTCCAGATAGTCCGCAGAGTGGAATGGGGCATGCTATTACCATAGGTAAACCGATCCGTTTTGATAAGGTTGATCTTTATGCAGGCGTAGAAATGTATAAATGCAGTGGAACCCCAGTTGATTGTGTTAAAATTGCTGTAAATAAAATCTTTAAAGGTAAAAAACCTGATCTGTGTGTATCAGGAATTAACCACGGATTAAATAATTCGATTAACGTGCTGTATTCAGGTACCATGTCTGCCGCGGTAGAAGGTGCGATAGAAAAAATTCCATCTATTGGTTTCTCACTCGATGATTTTGCTGCCGATGCCGATTTTAGCCATACTAAAAAATACATTAAAAATATCTGTGAGCAGGTTTTAGCGAATGGTTTACCCGAAGGCACACTTTTAAATGTGAATTTCCCGAAAGGTGACAATCTAAAAGGTGTTAAAGTTTGCCGCCAGGCCAATGCGAAGTGGATGGAAGAATTTGATGAGAGAACCGATCCTTACAAACGCCCATACTACTGGTTAACCGGTGTTTTCGAAAATTTTGATAAGGGTGAAGATACCGATGTTTGGGCTTTGGAACATCATTATGTTTCTATCGTTCCGGTTCAGTTTGATTTAACGGCGCATCACGCTATACAGGCCTTAAACAGCTGGGATTTCATAGGTAACAAAGATTCGAAATCTGCGGGTACCAAAGTTTCAGCGCCCGATGGCATTAATTTAGGTTAGGTGCTGCAATTATGATTGATCGATTGAAAAGATTAAATAATTCTGTATGGATCGGCTTGGGAATTGGTTTGCTTGTACCAGCAATATTTTGTTCCATTGCCTGGTATATTATTCATCACGTGGCTTCTCTTGCCAAGGCAGATTTATTATACATTGGAGGTATTGCCATAAATGCTTATACCATGCAGTACTTTTTTAAATACAATAAAGAAAATATTGGCAGAGGCATATTGGCCGCAACGTTTTTGTGCGCTTTTGTGTTTTTTGCTTATAAAGTGTTTTAATGAAACGGGCGTCATTGCGAACTGAAGAAGGGGATTGTGGACTAGGGTGAAGCAATCTTTCCAAGACAAAGGAAAATTAAGGAATAAACAATAACATAAAAGATTGCTTCGTCGTGCCTCCTCGCAATTGACGATATTGTGATAACAAAAGAAACTATGAAGTACTACCTCGTAGCCGGAGAAGCCTCAGGCGATTTACATGGTGCCAACTTAATGAAAGCCTTAAAAACTGAGGACGGCGAAGCTGTGTTCAGGTATTTCGGGGGCGATAAAATGAAAACTGAAGGAGGAGAGCTGGTTAAACACTACGCCGATATGGCTTTTATGGGCTTTACCGAGGTGATTTTAAATTTAAGAACCATTTTCAGAAACCTCAAAGCTTGTAAGGACGATATTTTAAATTGGAAGCCTGATGTATTAATTCTGATCGATTTTCCGGGCTTTAATTTAAAAATTGCAGAATTTGCAAAGACCAATGGCATTAAAGTATGTTATTACATTTCACCTAAGGTTTGGGCCTGGAACCAGAAGCGGGTGCTGAAAATCAAAAAGGTTGTCGATCATATGTTCTGTATTCTACCTTTCGAGGTCGATTTTTACAAAGAATGGGGCATGAAGGCAGATTATGTAGGCAATCCGCTATTGGACGAAATTGCACAGTTTACCCCAGATGTAAACTTCCGCGAAAACAATCAACTGGGAGGTGAAAAAATTATAGCCCTATTGCCCGGTAGCCGCAAGCAAGAAATAGAGCGTTTATTGCCTGTGATGTTAAGCATTACCGAAAGTTATCCCCACTACATATTCGCCATTGCTGCCGCACCAACCTTTACCGAAGCTTATTACTACCAGTTTATGGGAGATAAAAAAGTTAAACTTCTTTTTAATAATACCTATAATTTATTGCACTACGCCCATGCAGCAATTGTAGCTTCTGGAACAGCTACGCTAGAAACTGCTTTATTTAAAGTTCCGCAAGTGGTGGTTTACAAGGGAGGGACCATTTCAATTGCCATTGCCAGGATGTTGGTGAAAATAAAGTTCATCTCATTGGTTAACCTTATCGTAAACAAAAAGATTGTAACCGAACTGATCCAGGAAGATTGCAATACCCAAAAAGTGAATGAAGCGCTTAAAATCATCATGGAAGGAGCCAGCAGGAACCAGATGTTAAAGGATTATGATGAGCTGCTTTTGCTTATGGGAAAACCTGGCGCTTCGGCAAAAACGGCGAAGCTAATTTCTACCTATCTAAAATAAACAATTTAAAAGAAATTTACATACGAAACTTCCTAAAACCGGGATATAAATTTTCACAAGGCCGTATCACAAGTATAAATTATCTCCCTGAGTTTGTTGTAAGATATCTTTTGTTTTAAATTTTATAATTACACAATGCCATCCTTTAATAAGCGTTTCTAAAACGATTAATATAAAAAATGTTAAATTGCGTTTTTATAACAGGCAAAAATTTAAAAGCTACAATTTTTATTTAGCTTTGAATTGATTAATTTAAAGAAATCCCAACCAAATGAAATCGCTTTCTATCAAAGATATAGCCGTAAAAGCAAACGTATCCATTACCACAGTTTCATTCATTATTAACGGTAAAGCAAAAGAGAAATCGATAAGCGAAGCAGTAATAGAGAAAGTAAAAAAAATTATAGAAGAAAGTGGTTATAAGCCTAATCAGATTGCAAGAAGTTTAAGAACTGGTAACTCCAATATCATCGGCTTGATTATCGAGGATATTTCCAATTCATTCTTCTCGAGGATTGCAAGGTTAATCGAAGATAAAGCCTATAAAAGAGGATATAAAATTATTTATTCCAGCACAGAAAATAGCATCGACAAAGCAAAGGAGCTGATCAATATGTTCAAATCGCGAAAAGTTGATGCCTATATCATCTCTCCGATAAAAGGAATAGAAGAAGATATTCAGATGCTCCTTGATGATGGAAATCCGGTAATTCTTTTCGATAGAAATTTGCCAGACATTAATACCTGTTATGTTGGTGCCGATCATTTTAATGCTTCATACCAATCAATACAAAGTTTTATCGATCAGGGCAAAAAAAACATCGCTTTGGTTACCACTGATATAAATGTGGAACAAATTATTGAGCGATACGATGGTTATAAAAAAGCATTGGAAGATAACGGAATCAAATATGATGACAACCTGGTTTTAAAGATCCACTTTAACCAGGAAGAAGACGAAACGATTGCTCAGATTCAAGAACTCTTCGAAAATAAAAAAATCGATGCAGTGTTATTTGCAACCAATTATTTAGCGATTAGTGGTTTAAAGGCGCTAAAACAAATCAATAAAAAAGTAGGAGATGATTTAGGAGTTATCGCATATGATGATCATGAAGCATTCGAACTGCATACCCCCCGTATTTCTGCTGTCCAACAACCCCTGGAAGAAATAGCTGAAACCATTATTAAACTCATTTTAAACCAGCTTTCCTCAAAAGGTAAATTACCTGCTGAAGAGGTAATTATCCCTACCCGCTTAGTTCTTAGAGACTAATAAAAAACCATTCTTCCAGGCGCTGTAATATTTTTTTTACATGCTAAAACGTTTTATTATTATTTATAATAGTTATTATTGAATCACTAAAACGTTTTAGCTTAACTAAACCAATTATTATGAGAATTACAGCACTCCTTACTGAATTTTAACAGGGTTTACTAAACAGCAGAAATAAACCCGGTTGTTGAAGTCGGTTTCTGTCTTTATCAAATCAAATCTTTAAACCAATAATATACCTGAAAATGTTCGGCAACTCATCCAGTCCGGTCATTTTCAACACAGATAAAATATTACCAGGGAAAAAATAACTAATCATTTATAATTTAACAAAACCGTTAATGAAAATTAATTTACTTAAAATTACGGGGCTGTCGGCTGCAATTGTATTGCTAAATAGTCCTGCGTTTTCAATGAACGCAAAGTTGGGAGTTGCGGGGAGGCGCTTTAACGAGAGCAAGCTATTGCAACATGCTCGGGTACAAAAAACAATTTCGGGGACAGTTCTTGACGAAAATAACCAGCCTATACCAGGTGTGGGTATTAAGAATGTAACTTCTGGTAAAGGTGTTGTAACTGATGTTACCGGAAAATTTAGTATAGAAGCAAATGTAGGTGATGTGATCAGGTTCAGTTATATAGGTTATGTATCGCAGAGCATTACAATTTCCGATCAAACCAGATTAAACGTCAAATTGGCTTTATCTTCTGATACTAAGCTGGATGATGTTGTGGTGGTTGGTTATGGTACATTAAGAGAGAAAGAGATTACCTCGGCTATCGCTAAAGTAGATTCTACTAAATTCAGACAGAGCGGGTCGAGAAACCCATTGGATTTATTGGTAGGAAAGGTAGCAGGTTTACAAATCTCTAGAAATAGTTCTAATCCTAACAGTGGAGTAGGTATTCAATTAAGGGGAGTTACTTCTGTATCTGGTACCGCAAGTCCTTTAATCATTATTGATGGAATTCCGGGAGGTAACCTTGATCTTTTACAACAAGACGATATTGAATCGTTTAGTGTTTTAAAAGATGGATCGGGTGCCGCAATCTACGGAACAAGAGCAAATGCAGGGGTAATTATCGTAACAACTAAAAAAGGCAAAAAAGGACCTGCTCGTTTTGATTACAATGCCTATGTTAGAACTGAAACCCTTGTAAAAAGGCCCGACTTTATGAATGCTACCGAATGGAGAGCGCGTATAGCAAGCGGTGAGTACAACGTAGTTGATAAAGGGGGCGATTTTGATTACTTCCAGGATCTTATCAATAAAAACAATATCTCCAACAACCACAACCTGGCCGTATCTGGAGGCAGTGATAATTCTAATTATAGAGTTAGTGCAAACTATAGAGAGCTGCAGGGGTTTGCAAAGGAAAATGGACGAAAAGAATATGGTATTCGTGCGAGCTTGACTCAAAAGGGATTTCAGGATAAACTTCAGGCACAATTTAATGTATCTACCAATTTCAACAATGCCAACCTACTTGGTGGTGGCGGTTGGGAAAATGTATTGACTAAGAATCCAACCGAATCTTATTTTAACCCTGATGGTTCTTACCTTTTCACCAGAACAATCACCAACGAGCTTGCCCGTTTAGAACAGGAACGCTATGGCGTACAGCAGCAAACTACCTCAGTAGATGGTAAACTGGATTTCGAAGTTCTGAAAGATCTGAAATTGAGTGCATTCTTTGCAGCCCAAAGAAATAATAGAATTTGGAGTGAATATCGTGATAAAGCAAGTCAAAATTCAGTTGAGAACGGTGATGCCCCTAATGGTGGATATGCTGCAAAAACTACCGAATTAAATCAAAATATCAACTTCGAACCTACTATTGAGTACACAAAGACTTTTGGGAAACACAAACTCTCTGGAATTGGTGGTTACAGTTTCCGTCGGGAAACCAATGAGGGGTTTAACGCCAATAACCGGGGCTATGTGAATGATTTGTTTGAAGATAACAACCTGGGAAGTGTGCCAGTAAAGGTTACTACAATAGGGATAGGAAGCTTTAAAAATGAGAATACGTTGATTGCTGTTTTTGCAAGATTAAACTATTCCCTGAATGATAAATACTTTGCTCAAGCTATCTTCAGAAGAGAAGGTTCTTCTAAGTTTGGCGCAAACAACAAATGGGCTAACTTCCCTGCTATTTCCGGAGGCTGGAATATTACACAGGAAGAATTCATGAAGAATGTAAGCTGGGTGAACAATTTGAAGCTAAGAGTAGGATATGGCGAAACAGGTAATTCGGGTATGGGAAATGACGCTGCTCTGGTAACCTTAAGCGGTGGAGGGATCTATCTTTTCCCAACAGGTGAGTATCTGCAAACTTATGGCCCAAATAAAAACCCTAATCCTGATTTGAGGTGGGAAACTAAACAAGAAACCAATATTGGTATAGACTTTACTATCCTGAACAATAAATTAACTGGTTCAATAGATGTATATAAACGAAAAACGAAGGACCTCATAGATACATATACTTCTCCACAACCTCCTTTTGTAACTTCATCAATTACAACAAACGTTGGATCAATTTCAGCTAAAGGTATTGAGCTTTCTTTAAGCTACGCGGCTATTAAAAATAAAAATTTCAGTTGGAGCGTAGATTTTGCAGGTAGTACGACAGAAAATATCCTGGACACTTATTCAAACAGCGAATATCGCAGAGACATGAGAACTTTTGGCTCGATTGGTGGTTTCGGAGCACTAGGAGATGCATTTAGAACTTACGAAGGTAGAAAAGTCGGCGAATTTTGGGGCAAACGTTTTGCCAATTTCACACCAGATGGTAAATGGAGGTTTTACAACAGAAATAATGAGGTAGTAACCAATGCTGAAATTAACACCTCTGTATTCAGAGACCAGACTGACTTTGCCGTACTTGGTAATGCTGTTCCTAAGTATTATTTGTCCCTAACAAACAACTTTACCTATAAAGGATTCGATTTGAGGGTATTCCTCAGAAGTAAGCTTGATTTTGATGTGCTCAATACGATGGCTATTTCTTATGGTAATAAAAACGGGGCCTCTACAAACCTGCTAAATAGTGCTTTCACCAAATATGCTGAACTGAAAGATACTTATATGTACACTGATTATTACCTGGAGAGTGGTAGCTTTCTTAAACTTGATGAGGTTACGCTTGGCTATACCTTTAAACTTAAAACTAAATATGTGAGAACATTAAGGTTAAACCTGACCGGACAAAATCTAGTAACCATTACTGGTTACACAGGAAATGACCCAGACTATATTCAAGATACAGGTTTGGGACAAGAAATCAACGGCAGAAGCTTAGGTATCGACACCAGAAGCCCTTACCCTGCAACAAGACAATTCTTATTTGGCGTTAATTTCGGATTTTAATTTTTAAGCAATGAAAAGATATAAAAAAATAATATTAGCAGTGCTTGTGGCAGCACCAACACTGCTATTAAATAGCTGTTCAAAACTAGATCAACCGATTTATGATCAGTTGATTGCAGATAATTTTTATAATAATAAAAACGAGGTTCTATCAGCCGTTTTGAGGCCATATACACATGCTAATGCCTGGGTTACGCCGTCAGGTCAGGATGGATGGTGGAGGCCGGCTGAACTCTCAGGAGATCAACTGGCCTGGCCAACTAAAGGCCGTCATGGAGAAGACGGTGGTAAATGGAAAAGATTACACTATCATACCTGGTTAAGTGATGACGGACCATTAAACAATGCCTGGGTGTTAATGTACTGGGGTATGGGTTTATGTAACGACCCTATCGGAAACCTTGAAAGAAGGAGTATTGTAGATATGGGGATTACACAGGCAGAAAAGGATGCCTACATTGCCGAGTTAAAATTGTTAAGAGCTTTTCACTACTTAAAGCTAATGGATCTTTTTGGCAATATTCCAATTGTTACACAGGTTGGTATTCCTGCAAAGCCAGCAACACAGCCCAGAGCAGCTGTTTTTTCTTTCATAGAAAAAGAGATTAAAGAAAACATCGAAAAAGCACCAAAGTTATCAAGAAATATGATTGGTAGGATGAGTCAAGCTGGTGCGTATGCCATGTTGGTAGAGCTTTACCTAAATGCTGAAATTTGGACAGGTACAGCAAGGTGGGACGATTGTATTGCCGCGGCAAATAAACTGATTGCAGGCGATGGTGGCGGGCAGAACGGTACTATGCAATTAGATCCAAACATCACCGATCCATTCAAGTCTACCAACGATTTATCCAAAGAAGTGATTTTTTCAATCGCTTATGAGTTTGCAAAAGCTTCTTTTCAACCCTCTTGGACAGGTGAATTCTTTCACTTCCAGCAAGATCAAATTTATGGTGGTGCCAGAAATGGTAACGATGGTATTGTTGTAGTACCCGGAAATTTTACAAAATACGAGGATGAAGATTTAAGAAAGAGAACCTGGCTCTTAGAAGGTCCAATGGTGAGGTTTGACAATGGCCAACCGTCCCTTGCCAGAGGAGGAAATGAATATGATGGACAACAGATTGTTTTTGTAGATAACATCCGCAAAAATAAAACCGGATCTACCGTATCCAATATGAGCGAAGGTGAAGAAAATAGTGGTGTTCGTTTCAATAAATACAAATTAGGTAATCAGGTTGCAGGTATTGTAAATGGCGTAGCTGTGCCTATTGATGCTAATTACAACAATACGGATTGGAATATTTATCGGTTAACCTGGGTATATTTTGCGAAAGCAGAAGCCATTATGCGTAAGAATGGGGGAGTAGCAACAGCAGAGGCAGTACAACTGATCAATGATTGTAAAAAAAGAGCTTTTACTGATGCAAATTGGGCAACAAGAGCATACACGCCTGCAACATTAACACTTAACGAATTGCTAAATGAAAGAGGCAGGGAGTTTATTTTTGAAGGTTTCAGAAGAAATGACCTGATCAGATTTGGTAAATTTACGACCGAAAGCTGGTGGGATCATACGCCTTCAGCAACGTTTAGGAACTTATTTCCAATTCCACAAGTTCAACGTACACTGAATGAAAACTTAGCACAAAACCCAGGCTATAATTAATGTAGGTAGGGTAAAACATAAAAAGCCGTACCATAAGAGATTGTGTGGTACGGCTTTTTTACGGAATATGCAATTATAATTTTGATAGACTAACTTCCGTAATTTCTAATATATACCTTAATTTATAGCTAAAAAGAGGTATTATATTTTCATTTTCAATTCTTATAGTATTGATGATGATTGTTTTTTCTTCCATTTTTAAATCAATACTTCGTAACCTATATGTTACAATCTAACAAGTCTAAACATGAAGATATTTTTACTAATATTGAAACTAGTAAAACGTTTTACTTTGCTCAGGCTTTTACCACCTGAAAATCCAATTTAAACCAGCATATCTTTCTCCGCTTATTTAAGCCTGGCATGAGATATTTAGTAGATAATTTGGTAAAACGATTTACGGAATAAAGCCAAATATTAATTTATGAGAAAAATTTCCTTAGCGGCTCTTTGTCTTTTTTTAATTTAATTACAAAAGTACAAGATAAAGCACCTGCCTATCTATTCATTACAAATGATGCCTATTTCAGTATTTGGTCTTTCGGTGATGGACTCAACCAATCGGCTATTAAACATCGGAATGGAAGGAGCTGTCTTTATAAAGATTGATGATAAATATTATTGGTTTTAAGGGAATAAAGCAAACACACAAACAAATGAAACTTAAATTAATTGCATCCATTTTATGCTGCCTTATTGCCAAAGGGTTATTGTCGCAGCAGAAAGATTGGGTCCACTATGTGAACACACTGCAGGGCACCAACTCTAAACACGAACTTACCCGAGGGAATACCTATCCAACAACGGCATTACCATTTGGCATGCATACCTGGACCCCACAAACCGGTAGAAATGGTGATGGCTGGAAATATCAATACTTTAAAGATAAAATCAGAGGCTTTCAGCAAGCGCACCAATGCAGTTCGTGGACGAGGGATTATGCCGTATTTTCTTTAATGCCCATGATTGATGAACTGATTGTAAATGAAGATAAACGCGAAACCAAGTTTAGTCATCTGGATGAGGTTGCTAAACCAAATTATTACAAAGTAACATTTGAAAACGAAATTACCACTGAGATTTCGCCATCAGAACGTGGCGCACACCTCAGGTTCAGCTATCCAAAAGGCAAAAGAAGTTTTTTAATTTTAGATGGATACAACAGGTTAAGTGGTGTTCAGATCTACCCTAAAGAAAATAAAATAACGGGCTGGGTAAACAACGGCGAAGGTTTTAAAAGAGGTTGGAAAAGTTATTTCGTCATCCAGTTCGATCAACCGATTAAATCTTACGGTACTTGGGAGAATAAACGGAATACCGTTGCAAAAGATTCTATTTCTGCCGAAGGATTGGGAAAAGGTGCATTTGTACAGTTCGAATCCGGGACAAAAGTTCAGGTGAAAACAGCTTCATCTTATATCAGTTTACAGCAGGCCGAACTCAATTTAAAAAGAGAACTGGGCAATGATAAAACGCTGGAGGATACGAAAGCAAATGCCGCTGCGGTATGGAATAAATTGCTTGGCAAGATAGAAGTAGAAGGTGGATCGAAAGCAGATATGGAAACTTTTTATTCTTGCTTTTTTAGGGCAAGCCTGTTCTCCAGAAAGTTTTATGAAATAAATGAAGCCGGAAAACCATATTACTTTAGTCCGTATGACGGTAAAGTACATGATGGATATATGTTTACCGATACGGGTTTCTGGGATACCTTCCGTGCACAATTTCCACTAAATACACTGGTGCACCCAGAAATGCACGGTCGTTATATGCAGGCTATGCTCGATGCCTATGAACAATGCGGTTGGTTGCCCTCGTGGTCTTTTCCCAGCGAAGCTGGAAGTATGATTGGGAACCATGCTA
Organism: Pedobacter sp. SG908; assembly: GCF_011759615.1. NCBI lineage: Bacteria > Pseudomonadati > Bacteroidota > Sphingobacteriia > Sphingobacteriales > Sphingobacteriaceae > Pedobacter > Pedobacter sp. SG908. The sequence continues at coordinate 344,225 of NZ_JAAOYY010000003.1, read as the reverse complement.
TTTCTTTGTTAACCGATGCCTGGGCCAAAGGAATCAGAACATTTGATCCAAAAAAGGCGCTAGACGCTTATTATCACGAAGCGATGAACAAAGGGCCGTGGGGGCCGGCAAATGGTAGAGACGGTGTAACCGAGTATAACCAACTGGGTTATGTGCCTTATCCAAAATATAGAGAAGCTACAGCCAAAACACTAGAATATGCTTACGACGACTATTGTGCTTACGCTTTAGCCAAAATGATTGGAGATAAACATTATATGGAGGTTTTTGAGAAACCGATGTTCAATTATAAAAATGTTTACGATCCATCTACGCGTTTTATGAGGGGGAGGAACGCGGAGGGCAAATGGTCGCCAAATTTTGATCCAACCGAATGGGGAGGCCCATTTACAGAAGGAAATGCCTGGCATTGGCAATGGTCGGTTTTTCATGATACCAAAGGTTTAATTAATTTGATGGGGGGCAACAGCAATTTCACTGCAAAACTAGATTCTGTTTTTAGCGAACCCAATAAAGTAAATGTGGGTTCGTACGGTGGGATGATCCATGAAATGACCGAAATGGTAATGGCCAACATGGGGCAATATGCACATGGCAACCAACCCATACAACACATGGTTTATTTATACAACTACGCCAACCAACCCTGGAAAGCACAATTTTATGCCCGCGAGGTGATGCATAAACTGTACAATGCAACAGAAAATGGTTATCCGGGAGATGAAGATCAGGGGCAAACTTCTTCCTGGTATGTATTAAGCGCTTTAGGGTTTTATAGTGTAACCCCTGGTACTGGTGAGTATGTTTTAGGAAGCCCGATATTCAAAAAAACAACTATAAACCTAGAAAATGGTAAAAAATTCGTCATCGAAGCGCCTGCAAATGATGTTCATCATGTTTATATAAAATCGGCAAGGCTAAATGGTAAAAATTATACCAGAAACTTTATAAATCATAGCGATTTATTAAAAGGTGGGGTGTTAAAATTAGAGATGAATGTTAAACCTTCGTTAAATAGGGGATTATTAGAGGAAGATAAGCCATTTTCGATCAGTAAATAAAATTGAATTGCTACTTTTGGCGATTAATTCAGATTAAAGAATAGATAACAGAAATATATAGAATGGAAAAGCCTGTTGCATTAGGTGTAGATATTGGCGGCTCGCATATTACGGCCGCATTGGTAGATTTGGAAACAAGAACTTTGGTGAAGAATTCGATCAAACGTAGCCCTGTGAATTCGCAGGAGAGTAAAGAAGTGATTTTATCGGCATGGTGCGATATCATCAATAAGGCTTTTAAAAATATTAAAAACGGTGCCCGAAATGTTGGAATTGCCATGCCAGGTCCCTTTAATTATAGTGAGGGCATTTCATTAATTAAAGATCAGGATAAGTTTAAATCTCTTTACCAGATCAATGTAAAAGAAGAATTGTCTGAAAGATTGGATATCCCTGCGGAGCATATTCACTTTATAAACGATGCGGCGGGTTTTTTACAAGGTGAGGTTTTTGCCGGCGCTGCCAAAGGAAATGTGAGTGTATTGGGCTTAACGCTTGGTACGGGACTAGGCTCATCGCTTTGTCTCAATGATAAAGCTTTTGATGCTGACCTCTGGAACTCAGAATTTTTAGACGGAATTGCGGAAGATTACCTTTCTACGCGCTGGTTCGTAAAACGTTTTAACCAACTTAGTGGCAAAACGGTAGATGGGGTGAAAGAACTGGTGGAATTAGTGGAAACTGATCATTTTGCGACTATGGTTTTTATGGAATTTGGCTATAACCTGGCGCAATTCCTGATCCCTATTATTAAGAAACACAAAATAGACACAGTAATAGTTGGTGGTAATATCGCGCAATCTTTTAGCGCATTTGCACCTGAATTAATTGCAGCACTTAAAGGCAATGGAATAGATACTGAAATCAAAATTTCAGAACTAAAAGAACATGCCGCGTTAATTGGTGCTGCAAGCTGCTGCGATTTGAGTCTTACTTAAGTTTAGTTTTTATCTTTCTTTCCCGATTATCGTCATTTAGAAAATTACACTCAACAAAAATCACCTAAATGACAGATGGTCTTTTTGTAGATTATTGACTGCGGAGGGGTATACATTGCGGGCGAGCTTTTTCAGCTTTCGAGGCAATCTTACAACGATCACTACTAGTGTGCAAAGATTGCTTCGTGCCTCGCAAAGACGCCCTGCCGATTACAAAATTTTTTTGTAATATTTTTATTTCTAATGGCCACTGTGGCACTACGCTGTGCGTTTAATGAAAATTTCTATCGCAAAAACATGAATTTAATTTTCGCTTACGTAGTAATATGCTTATTATTGTTTACTTAAACGTTTTAGTTTAGTTATAAAGCTGTATTTTAGTTTAGCACGACAGTACTTGCTATTATAACTGATGCTTTATGGGAAGTGATTTTTGTAACTCCAATTGTCATTTTATCATACACCAAACAAACCAAATGAAAAAGAAATTTTTACTCGTTGCATTAGTCTCGTTTTTAGGTGCTGCTGCTTTTGCTCAGAACCGGGGCCAGAGAGAATATAAAATTACTATTAATGATGCGGATAGCATAGCCAACGCAACATTGCATGGTAGACTCAGAACAGCGTTTTTTGAGGTTTATCCGTTTTTTGCTCAGGCCGATGGTTATCGTACCAAAAGAAATGTTGTATTGGATTTGGTAACCGACGAAACCCCTACAATTAAGGCCAAAGCCGGAGAAATTAAAGTAAACAGCCAATGGGTTAAAAATAAATCTCAAAAGAAAATACAAAAAGAACTGTTCGCGGCACTTTCAAAAAACTGGGTTTCTTACAGCAAAGAAAAGCACAAAGGTTATGAATTAACTTTCATCAGCAAAGACCCGGATTTAGATCCAACAGTAAGAAAGAAGTTAATTGCTACTTATTTCGAAATCTATCCAACTTTGGTTAAAACATTTAACAATCAATCTACACACGAGGTGCTATTTGTGGTAGATACAGCCTATAAAGCGGTTGCAGAAGCAAGTGGAAATAGAATTTTGTTTAGTGCAGGTTATATGAAGGCACACCCAACTGATATAGATGTGGTAACGCACGAAACCATGCACATTGTGCAGGGATATGGCTATAGCGCAGGCCCGGTTTGGCTAACCGAAGGCATAGCCGATTATATACGCTATAAATATGGTGTAGATAATGTGGGCTCTAAATGGAGTTTGCCAGATTATAATGCAAAGCAGAGTTATAAAAATAGCTACCGCATTACAGCGCGTTTTTTTGCCTGGTTAGAACAAAATGTAAAACCGGGTTTAATTGCTACTTTAGACCAACAGTTAAGGGCACATCAGTTTACCGAACAATCATGGGCCGCTTTAACTGGTAAAACTGTCGATCAGCTTTGGGAAGATTACGGTAAAGAACCCCAAAAAGTAAGTCTTACTTATAGCAGTAAAAAATAGTTATAGAGAAGTTAAAGTTTTATAGGCTCGTGGCCAGGCAAACTTAACTTTTCTAATGCATGTTATATAAAATAATTCATCTATAAAGTAAAATTTTTGATCATTTAGTAAAACGTTTTACATATTATATTTATTTTGCAGAACCAAATACCCTAACCAAAGCCATAAATCACTGATTAATGAAAAAAATATTCACCATTTCGATTTGTGCAGTGCTGATCTCGGCTTTTTATGCACAGCTAAAAGCACAGGAAATTATTAAAAAGAGTGGTTACACTTTATCTTTCGAAAGCAATTTCGCAGAACTTGATCCGCAATTGAAGAAACGGTTAATCAAAACTTTTTTCGAAGTTTATCCAAAACTGGCCAAAGCGTATAATCCAGCTACCATAAAAGAAGTGAAATTTTTTGTAGATACGGCATACAAAGGTGTGGCAGCAACTGCTGATGGTAAAGTAACTTTCAGTTCGATCTGGATGACAAAACATCCTGAAGATATTGATGTCGTAACCCATGAGGTGATGCATATTGTGCAAGACTATGGCCGAAGCGTTGGCCCGGGTTGGTTAACAGAGGGGATTGCAGATTATGCCCGTTATAAATTTGGTGTAGATAATGCTAGCGCCAAATGGTCGCTTCCTGCTTTAAAACCAGACCACAGTTATAAAAACAGCTATCGCATTACCGCAGGTTTTTTCGCCTGGATGGAGAAAAGTGTAAAACCAGGTATAATCAAAACCGTTGATGCTTCTTTAAGAGATCACACTTATACGAAAGATATCTGGGTAAAATTAACAGGTAAAGATTTAGATGCACTTTGGGCAGATTACGTTAAAAATTCGGAAGTTTAAAAAATAAGTACAAGCATATAAAAAACACAAACACAAACAAATGAAAAGATTATTTATCGCCTTATTGAGTGTTGCGGCGTCAACCAGCTTCGCACAAACAATAGGCAAAATTACAGATCCGGTAGATTGGATAAACCCTTTAATGGGGACAGCATCCAAACCATCATTATCTAACGGAAACACCTACCCGGCAATTGGTTTGCCTTGGGGAATGAACATGTGGACACCACAAACGGGTAAAAACGGCGATGGATGGGCTTATGTTTACGATGCCGACAAAATCCGTGGTTTTAAACAAACACATCAACCTTCGCCCTGGATGAACGATTACGGCGCTTTTTCCATTATGCCTGTTACGGGTAAATTAAGATTCACAGATGATGACCGCGCAAGTTGGTTCAGCCATAAAGCGGAGGTTTCTAAACCATATTATTACAGTGTTTATTTAGCAGATGCAGATGTAACCACCGAAATTACCCCAACAGAACGTGCTGCCCAATTCAGGTTTACCTTCCCTAAAACGGATAGTGCTTATGTGGTAGTAGATGCACAGAATAAAGGCTCCTACATTAAAATTATACCGGCAGAAAGAAAAATTATTGGTTATACCACGAAATATGCCCGTGGCCCACTGCCTAAAAATTTCAAAAATTACTTTGTAATCTATTTCAACAAAGATTTCAAATTGGCCAAAACCTGGGATGATAAAAAGCTTAACGATAAAGATTTAGAATTAACTGTAGATCATGCTGGTGCCGTTATTGGTTTCGCTACACAAAAAGGCGAGCAGGTAACTGCAAAAGTGGCCTCTTCATTTATCAGTTTTGAGCAGGCCGATTTAAACCTAAAAAGAGAATTGGCTAACGATGGCTTCGATGCAACCAAAGCAAAAGGTAGAGCAACCTGGAACAAAACTTTAAGCAAAATTTCGGTTGAAGGAGGTACTATCGATCAAACCCGTACATTTTATTCTGCAATGTACCGCACTTTATTTTTCCCGAACAAATTATACGAAGTTGATGCACAAAACCAGATTGTGCACTGGAGTCCTTACAACGGACAGGTTTTACCAGGATATATGTTCGCTGGTACAGGTTTCTGGGATACGTTTAGGGCATTATATCCTTTCTTAAACCTGGTTTATCCTTCTATCAACAAAGAAATGCAGCAAGGTTTAATCAACGATTACAAAGAAGGTGGTTGGTTGCCTGAGTGGAGCAGTCCGGGTTATGCCAACATTATGGTGGGTAACAACTCTGCCTCGGTAGTTTCTGATGCCTATATTAAAGGGATGCGTGGTTATGATATCGAAACCTTATGGCAGGCGGTAAAACATGGCGCCAACAACGAAGGCCCGATGGAGGCAGTTGGCCGCGATGGTGTTAAATATTACAACGAATTGGGTTATGTACCTTTCGATGTGAAAAAGAATGAAAATGCCGCTAAAACATTAGAGTATGCTTATGATGATTTTACCATTTACCAGTTGGGTAGAGCTTTAGGTAAACCAGCCTCAGAGATTGATATCTATAAGAAAAGAGCCATGAACTACAAGAATCTTTTCGATCCGGCTTCTGGCTTAATGCGTGGCAAAAATCAGGATGGAACTTTCCAAAGCCCGTTCAGCCCATTTAAATGGGGCGGTGCATTTACCGAAGGCAACAGCTGGCATTATACCTGGTCGGTTTTCCAGGATGTTGATGGTTTAGCCAAATTAATGGGTGGCCACAGTAAATTTGTAACCAAATTGGATTCGGTTTTCTCTATGCCTCCGGTATTTGATGAGAGTGCTTACGGTGGTGTAATCCACGAAATCCGCGAAATGCAGATTGCCAACATGGGCCAGTATGCGCACGGTAACCAACCTATACAACACATGATTTACTTGTATAATTACGGCGGTGCGCCTTATAAAACACAATATTGGGTAAGAGAAACCATGAACAGGATGTATAAAGCTACTCCAGATGGATATTGTGGTGATGAGGATAACGGGCAAACTTCTGCCTGGTACGTTTTCTCGGCAATGGGCTTTTACCCGGTAACACCAGCCGTTGATCAGTATGTTTTGGGCGCTCCTTTGTTTAAAAAGGTAACCATTACTTTAGAAAATGGTAAAACTGTGGTGATTAATGCAGCTGCCAATAGCGACAATAACCGTTATGTTCAATCATTACAGATGAACGGTAAACCATATTCCAAAAACTGGATCAGCCACAGTGGTATACAAAAAGGCGCGGTGTTAAATTTTAATATGACAGCAACGCCAAATAAAACCAGGGGTTCGAATCCTGCTGATTTCCCTTATTCATTATCAACAGAAAAATAGAGAAGATAATTATCCATCGGATAAAGCAACTATCCGATGGATTTTAAACAAAATTTAGCTTTGAGCTAAAACTAATAAATCAAACATATGAACATCTCAAAGACGGGTTTTACAGCCATTTTATGGCTTTGCGGAACCCTGTTGGCATTTGGCCAGCGTATTGATCTCAAAGATCTTTCAGCCTTTAAAAACCCTTCAAATTCATGGTCGTTGGCACAAAATGTAGTGGTCGACCTAAACGCCGAAAATGTTTTAAAAACAGTTAAAGGCGAAGGGATATTGGTTAACCAATCTACAGCAAAAAAAGCCGGTTCCGATTTATACACTATAAATGAATACGGTGATGTAGCGATAGAATTAGATTATTTAACTGCAAAAGGAACAAATTCTGGTATTTATCTTCAGGGTAATTATGAAATCCAGATTGACGATGCGTGGGGACTTAAAAACGCTAGTTCGTCAAACAACGGTGGTATTTACCAGCGCTGGGACGATAGCAAACCTGAAGCCGAAAAAGGGTTTGGCGGTGTTGCACCCCGTCAGAACGCAAGCAAGGCACCAGGTTTATGGCAGCATATTAAAATTATATTCCAGGCACCAAAATTTGATGCATCGGGAAAGAAAACGCAAAATGCTAAAATCATCAGTGCAGAACTAAACGGCGTGCTGATCCATGAAAATGTCGAATTATTCGGTGCAACCAGAGGTGCTGCAAGCGCTGAAAAAGCAAAAGGACCTTTACGCTTACAGGGCGATCATGGTTCGGTAGCGTTCAGAAATATCCAGATTAACGAATTATCAGAAATTCCAAAACCAAACCAAAACGGCGGGGCAGATCCAATATACATTGAAGCAGCAAGCAACAACATGATCAGAAGTTTTGTTGATGTTGCGCCAAGAGTACGTTCGGTACACGCCATTTCTGTAGGTGGACCAGAAAAAACTGCTTATAGTTATGACTTAGATAATGGTACATTATTACAGGGATGGCATGGTGATTTTATCGATGCTACACCAATGTGGGATGGCCGCGGAAATGGTACCTCGCGTGCTTTGGGCAGTGTTACCCGTTTCACCAAAAAGCCTATTTTGGCTATATCAAAGTTGGCAAATGATCAGGCTAAGTGGATTGCAGACACGGCTGGTACTGGTTTCAGAACCAAAGGTTACGTAATGGATAAACAAGACCGCCCAGAGTTTAAGTATATCATTAATGGAACAAATGTTACCGATGCGGTAAAAGTGATGGAAAACGGACAAGGTTTAACCAGAGAAATTACTGTTGATAAGCCATCAAAAGATTTGTATTTCCTTTTGGCTACTGCTTCAAATATTGAAGAAGCTGGCAAAGGTTTGTACTTAATTGATGATAAAGCGTATTACATACAGCTTGGTGAAGGTACTGCAAAACCAATTATTAGAAATGTTGATGGTAAATGGGAAATGATCGCAGCTATTGGAAGTAAGTTGAATTATACCATTTTGTTTTAATTGTGAAAATAATGAGAAATACATTTAAAAAATTAGCAATACTGGCATTGAGTTTTAGCTTTACTACAGTTTTTGCACAGGAAACACCGAAAGAAGAAGATTTTTTCAAGATAAATAAAGTACGCGTACCCGAAGGTCCTATATTAGAAGTGGGTGGCCTGGTTACCCTACCAAATGGCGATTTAGGAATTTCTACCCGTAGAGGAGAAGTGTACATTGTAGAAAATCCTACAAGCGCCAAGCCTTACTGGCGCAGATTTGCCTATGGTTTGCACGAAATTTTGGGCATTGCTTATAAAAATGGTGCAATTTATGTAGCGCAGCGTGGCGAGTTGACAAAATTGATCGATAAAGATCAGGATGGCAAAGCCGATGTGTACGAAACCATTTATGCATGGCCTTTAAGCGGTCACTACCACGAATATAGTTTTGGTCCGAAGTTAATGCCTGATGGTACTTTTATGGTTACCGCAAATGTGGCTTTTGGCGACGAAGAATGGTGGCGCGCAGAAAGTCGTGTACCGATGCGTGGTTGGGCCATGAACATTACCGAAGATGGTAAAATGAGCCCTTATGCTGCGGGCTTCCGTTCGCCAGCAGGTATTGGTAGTATCGATGGTCAGTTTTATTATACCGAAAACCAAGGCGACTGGGTAGGCTCAGGTGGTTTATGGAAAGTAAATAAAGGTGATTTTATGGGGCATCCAGCCAGTTTACGGTGGACTAACCTGCCAAACTCTCCAGTTAAGCTGCAATCAGATTTCTTTTACTCGCAAATAGACGAGCGCAGAACCAAAAACGAACAAGGAAGATACATTAAACCAGAAAATAGGGTAAACGAAACGTTTAAAACCTTATTTGAAATGAAGAAAGTATTCCCTGAACTACGTTTGCCATCAGTTTGGTTGCCTTATGGTATCTTAGGTATTTCTTCTGCAGAACCTGTTAAAATTCCTGCCAATACATTTGGGCCATTTGCTGGTCAGATTTTAGTTGGCGATCAGGGAATGAGTATTATTTCGAGGATTTTTATGGAGACGGTGAAAGGTGAGGAACAAGGCGCTGCCTTCCTTTTCCGTAAAGGTTTCCGTTCAGGCGTATTGAGATTAGAGTGGGGTACTGATGGTTCGCTATTTGTTGGAGAAACCAACCGTGGTTGGGGATCGGCAGGTGATGCCAATGAAGGTTTGGAAAGATTGGTATACAACAATAAAACCCCTTTCGAAATGAAAGCCGTTAGGGCAATGCCTGATGGTTTTGAAGTAGAATTTACCATGCCTGTTGATCGTAAATCGGCTGAAGATTTAGCTTCATATGATGCAGAAAGTTTTATTTACAAATATCATCCGGTGTATGGTTCACCTCCTGTAAACACCGAGAAATTAAAAATCTCTGGGGTTAAAGTTTCGGCAGATGGATTAAAAGCCAGGATTATTGTACAAAACCTTCGTCAATATTATATCCATACTTTAACATTAGATGGTTTAAGATCTCAAGATGGCTTTTATTCTTTAGTTCATCCGGTCGCTTATTATACCTTGAACCAAATTCCTGATGGAAATAAACTTTCTGCAAGTGAAGTAAGTACCAAAAACTCAGCGGCACCAGTAAATGTTCCTGCTAAGAAAACAGTTGCTCCAAAGGCAACAACCGGAAAAGCGCCTGAAGCAAAAGGAACGGCTACTCCAGCTAAGCCTGCTGCTACGGCTAAAGCACCTTCCTTTAAAGAAGTTGAGGGATTGTTAACTAAAAACACTTGCCTAGCGTGTCATAATCAAACCAAAAGACAAATTGGTCCGCCATTCGCAGAAATTGCGAAACGTAAGTATTCGCCTGAGAAAATATTTCAATTGATCCACAACCCACAACCACAAAACTGGCCGGGTTATTCAACAGAAATGCCTCCAATGCCGCAGGTAACCAAAGCAGAGGCTTTAAAAATTGCAGGCTGGATAAATTCCTTAAATAAATAAGTTAGTTTAATTGTTAGGAAACGGTTGGTAGAAATGCCAGCCGTTTTTTTTATTATAAAAGAAATGGGGATTCCACTATTGCAGAATCCCCATCATCTAAATTAACGCTCTCACATATATAAACGCTGTAAATATGATTTATTGTATTGTGCGTAAAATTTTTTCGCCTTGATTAGTGTGGGGTAGTTGAGTCGTTGTGGGGCATCGTCATTTCGATCTGATAGCTATCGGATGAAGCACAGCGAAATGGAGAATTTTACGTGTTAGCCCGTCACCCTGAATTTATTTCAGGGCCTATTAAATGAAATGGTCCTTCGACTACGCTCAGGATGGCATAATTCATGGGAAAAAGAAATGGGGATTCCACTATCGCAGAATCCCCATCATCTAAATTAACGCTCTCATATACATAAACGCTATAAAAACGATTTATTGCATCAGCAGTAATTTTTTTTCGTTTCGGGATGTTTTCATAAGCCTATTCTTAATTATGCCACTACAGATATGGCCCAACAGGATGTAGCAAGATCTGTCCTTACCCAATAAAATATGCGTTATTAACCTACTGCCAATAATACTTATCCTAGGTACCTGCTGGCGGGGAGCATCGGCCCTGACTCACCGAAGAAAGGCCCAAAGCAGCCCATGGCTTTACCTTTTAGGTAACCAAAAGGTAAAGAAAAGGTAACCCAGAGGTTAACCTGGGGTTAACTTGGTAGCAAGAAAGGGTAAAGAACAGGTACAGGATAGGTAAACAAAAACCTTTGTTTTTTTAAGAAATTTTCTCCTTGTCGCATCACAACGGAATCGCCATTAACGACGTTTGTGATCATTCTATTTGAATATCATTCAAAAGAAATGGGGATTCCACTATCGCAGAATCCCCATCATCTAAATTAACGCTCTCATATACATAAACGCTATAAAAACGATTTATTGCATCAGCTATGAAATTTTTTTCATTTTTGGGATGTTTATCATTTAAACCTATTTTTACTTTATGGCTACTACAGATAAAACACAACAAGATGCGGAGAAATTGGCAGCTGCCTTGGCTGCAGTAAAATTTGTTAAAGATGGCGATGTAGTAGGCTTGGGTACGGGATCTACCACAACCTTTGCCATTAAAGAATTAGGTAAACGTGTAAAAGAAGGGCTTAAGATAAAGGCTGCTGCAAGTTCCATCCGAACAGAAGAACTCGCAAAATCTCTGGGCATCGAAATGCTTGATCTTGGACGGTTAAGCAAAATAGATATCAGTATCGATGGAGCCGACGAATTTACTGAATCACTCGATCTGATTAAAGGCGGGGGCGGGGCACTGTTTAGAGAGAAGATAATTGCTTCACTTAGTCAAAATGCCATCATCATTACCGATGCTTCTAAAAAAGTTAAAAAGCTGGGTGCTTTTACTGTTCCTGTCGAAGTAATACCATTGGCCTATCAATATGTATTCGATCAGATTAATAAACTCGGTGGAAAAGGCATATTGAGGTCTGTAGGTGACAAAACATTTATTACCGACAATGGTAACCTGATTATCGACGCCGATTTTGGCCTCATTGATGATCCTGCAAAACTATCTTCTGATCTCAATCAGATTAACGGATTATTGGCCCATGGTTTATTCATTAACATCACTTCGAAAGTAATCATGAGCGAAGGGGCAGATATTATCATTTTCGAATGATAGTTGGTTCACTGGTTCATTAGGCATTGGTTTATTGTTTACATCGATTCATCGACTTAGGACTACTGACTTCGGACTAATAACAGTTTCACCGATAAATCCTCCCTTTCTTAGATCTTCTTAATTTTTTTACCGACAGTTTTATTTCACTCACCGATAAAACATTACAATTAGGGGAAAAGCCATTCGCCAGCATTGGTATTCGTGATACATTTGAATCATAAAAACAAACGGTCATGGAAAATTTAATCAAAAAAAATCACACAGATAAACAATTTGGTTTAGGTGTTTTAATTATAGTAATCGGTTCGGTGTTCTTGTTAAGAAACTCAGGGATAGATGTTCCACATTGGATATTGAAATGGCACACCATTATGTTAGGTATCGGTTTGTGGATGGGTTACCGTAAAAACTTTCAGGGAAGTGGCTGGTTGGCATTAACCATTATTGGAGGCTTATTCACTTTTAAAGCGATAAATATATTTGATTTCGATCTGTTTAGGATTAGTATTCCAATGGTATTGATCGGCTTAGGCTTATATGTAATCTTAAAACCTAAAAAAGTACAAAACTTCGATCAGTATTTTGAAAAGAAACCAGTTGATTTTACTGATAAAGAAAGCTAAAATTCTTAACTCTATCATATATCTAAAAAGGGACGTTTTTTAACAATGTCCCTTTTTTTTATTTGAAACAAATGTGCCTAGAAATGCATGATAGATTATTTAGCTACTTTGCCGTCTTTTCGATTAAAGTGGAGCGGAACGGAGAGATCTGTTCAAAAGATCCTTCGACTACTACCATTGATAGACTTTCAATAAAAAGCATCGTCATTTCCGCGTAGGCGGGAATCTTAAAGCGCACGCTAGTAGCGATCGTTGTAAGATTGCTTCGTCGGCTGAAAAAGCCTTCTCGCAATGACGATTCCTCGCATCCTATTACTGGAAAAAAATCTCTCCTGTCATCTGTATTGACTTTTATACAATAAATTATCCCTCAGGATAACAGAAAAAAAAGAAACGGGGATTCCACCCTTAGGCAGTATCCCCGTCATCTAAATTAACGCTCTCACATACATAAACGCTGTAAATAGAATATATTGTGTACAGCTTAAATTTTTTTTATTTTTTTCTGAAAATCTATTTAAACCTGCAAAACAGGTACGGCTTTATGGTATTTGTTCCGGTATTCAATGGGTGTTAAACCCGTTATTTTTTTGAAAACATCCCTGAACGATTTTGTATCTGTATAACCTACATCAAACATTACCTCAGTTATGTTTTTTCGGCTCGACTCGAAACTTCGCTTGGCAGCCTCAATTTTAACCCTTTGAATGTACTCGATTACTGTATTTTTGGTCGCACTTTTAAATCTCCGTTCAAAACTTCTTCTACCCAATGCCAACATATCAGCCAGTTGATCTACCGTAATCCGGTCTTGGTAATTGCCATCAATAAATTCCTGTGCTTTTTTAATTTTTGCATCCTCATGCCCCTTTTGCCCTTGAAACATCATAAAAGCCAGCTGACTCTCGCGATCGATATCAATAGCGAAGTATTTAGCGGCTAAAATGGCGGTATCCCTATCTGTATGCTTTTCAACCAGGTATAAAAGTAAATTCCAGTAAGAGTTTGCACCACCGCTAGAGTATAAACCCTGAGCATCGGTAATAATACTACCATCTACCAGCTCTACTTCAGGAAACATTTCTCTGAATTGGTTGGCAAACAACCAATGTGTTGAACACTTTCTTCCATTTAACAAACCGGTTGCAGCCAGTAAAAAAGCACCCATACAGAGTGAGGCTACTTCTGCACCTTTAGCATGCTGTTTTATAATCCATGGTAGTAGATCCTGGTTGGCTTCCATCGCATAACCTATGTTGCCGCTAATGGCTGGTACAAATATAAGGTCGGTATGTTCAACCTCATGTAACAGTTTATCGGCGTGCACAGAAAAAAGGCTGTTGTTCAACCTCACCTCTTTCGTCATTCCTATAAGCTCAACTTTAAAAAGCGGGAGTTTGCCCGATGCTTGTAAAAATTCGTTAACAGCGGTAAATAGATAGCGGGGATCTGCAATGGCTTCAATCACGGCAGTCTCTGGAATTAAGATAGATACATGTTTCATAATTCAAATATAACGAGGCTATTTGTCGTAAACAACCCCCGCAATTGTCGTTTCTGCATATTTAGCATGTTGATTTCTGCCCGTATGTTTGTGTTGTTAATCGTTTACAGTTAATCTTTAAAGCGGTAATGCCGATAATGACAATGGAAGAGTATATTTTAAATGAGGACATTAAGGTAATGTGCATTACTGCAGAATCTTTCCCAAACGGAGTATTAGCGGCGCACCAAAAACTTCACGCACTGTTTCCCCCTGATCAGCAACGCAGGTATTTTGGAATAAGCAGACCTAATGAAAAGCGAGAGATTATTTATAAGGCTGCCGTTGAAGAAATAACAGATGGCGAAGCTGAGAAATTTGGTATCGAAACTTTTACCATAAAGAAAGGAACATTTATTAGTGAACTGGTTCCCGATTTTATGAAAGATGTTAGCCAAATTGGGAAGACCTTCGAAAAATTGCTTGATCAATCCAACATTGATCCAAAAGGCTATTGCCTTGAAATGTATATGAACGAAACAGATGTGCGCTTAATGGTAGGCATCAAAAAATAAATTCAATTGGCAAGTATAAATTCATATCTCACTTTTAACGGAAACTGCCGTGAAGCAATGATATTTTATCAGGAATGTTTGGGGGGAGAATTGACCCTCGAAACCATCGGCGAATCGGTTATTGTTGATAAAATGCCCAATATTATGAAACGGAGCATTATGCATGCTGTTTTGGCTAAAGATGATTTGGTGATTATGGCAACAGATATGGTAGAAGAACGTGGATTAATTAAAGGCAATTCAATTTCTATGATGTTGAATTGCAGCTCGGAAGAAGAGGCCCAGTCTTTTTACCATAAACTTTCAGCAGGAGGGAAGGTATCGCACCCGCTACAGGAAACATTTTGGGGAGCACTTTTTGGCGATTTAACAGATCGCTTTGGGAATAATTGGTTAATTAATTACGATAAAAACAGATAATATGAAGAGGTTAAAAACATGGTATTGGATTGCCACCATTATTTTTGCATTAATGATGATTATGGATGGCATTGGAGGAATTACTCAGCAGGAAGCAGGCAAAGAAGTACTTAAGCACCTTGGCTATCCGATGTATCTGCTTATCATTGTTGGTATAGCAAAATTGCTTGGGGCGGCATCTATCTTACAAAATAAATTTATTACTCTTAAAGAATGGGCTTATGCCGGTTTTGCCATTAATTTTATTGGTGCCTTTGCCTCCAGGGCATTTGTTGGCGATGGCATGTCGCTTTTAATTCCACCGCTTATTGCCCTGGTAATTATGTTTATCCCATATGTTTTATGGAAGAAACTGGCATCAAATGTTAAAATTAGTTAAAACTAAACGGCTAGTTTAGTTAAAGGCTTTTCAGAACCAAATATTGTTAACTTTGGGTATTGTAAACAACCAAACACAATACATGAAAGCATCATGATTTTCAGATCCAGAAAAGGATAAATCGTGAAATCTCATTACCATTAAAACAAAAACATACGGATGAAAAAGAGCCTTTTATTCATAATTGCTTTATTATTTACAACCACTGCATTTTCTCAAAATGTAATCCAGCTCTTCAATGGTGCAAACGACTTTTTTAAACTGTTGCAGGAAGAGAAATTTAAAGATGCCCATGCCTTCTTTGACGATACTTTAAAAACGAAATTAACAGAAGAGAGTTTAAAGAAACTCTGGGGCGATATTGGAACAAAGTACGGAAAGGCAGAATCGTTAGATGCCATCCAAAGTAAAGCCCAGGGCGAGTTTTTCGCGGTAACGGTAGAAGGTAAATTTGCCAACGGTGATCAGAACTTTATTTTAGGTTTTAATAAACAGCAGAAAATAGTTGGAATCTTCCTTGCACCTTCCCGAAAGGCGGCCAGTTATTTAAAACCCACTTATGTTGATACCAGTTTATACCAGGAAAAGTCAGTATATATTGGCCCCGCAGGAAAACAATTGGCAGCTATTATCACCACCCCCAAAAATGTCAAAAATTTCCCTGTAGTGGTATTTGTTCACGGCTCTGGCCCTGCCGATATGGATGAAACAGTTGGTGCGAATAAACCTTTTAAAGATTTGGCCGGTGGTTTAGCCTCTAAAGGAATTGCTTCTGTTCGTTATGTAAAACGAACCTTAATCTATCCAAACGAATTTAATAAAGCGTTTACTGTAAAAGAAGAGGTATTGGATGATGCAACTGCAGCTATTGCACTTGCAAAAACGGTTGCTGGCGCTAATCCTAAAGCCGTTTATGTATTCGGTCATAGTTTAGGCGGGATGTTAGCGCCTAAAATAGCAACGCTTACACCTGATTTAGAAGGGATTATTTTGGCAGCAGCACCTGCACGAAAACTAACAGATATTATTGTTGATCAGAATAAGTATATGTTCGATCAGGCTAACGATACAACAGCTGCCTTTAAAAAACAATTGGCAGATGCTAATTTGGAAATTGATAAAAGTAGAATTTCGCAGTTGGGAACTACCATAAAGCCTGATTCTTTAATTTTAGGACTGCCTGCAAAATATTGGGCAGATTTAAATACCTACAATCAGGTTGCTGTAGCAAAAAGCCTTTCGAAACCTAAAATATATGTATTGCAGGGCGGTAATGATTTTCAGGTGGGTAAAGTAGATTTTGATTTATGGAATACTGCCTTGAGTAAAAAGAAAAATGTGGTTCTTAAATTTTACCCAGATTTAAACCACCTGTTAAGTTCTCAAACAGAAAAGGGTACGATGGCCCAATATCAGGCTGCCGTAAGTGTATCCGACACTTTAGTGAACGATATTGCATCGTGGATTAAGGCCAAATAACATAAATCTCGCCTATCGACAAAGAATACAGCTCCGACTAAAATTCGGAGCTTTTTTTGTTTGAAATTTAAGAAGAGCTAATTTTATTCGCCCCAAGCTGTAATAATTAATCTTCTTTGCCCGCCATGGTTGCGATGTTCGCAAAGATAAATGCCCTGCCAGGTACCAAGCGCCAATCGGCCATTTCTGATTGGAATGGTTACAGAACTGCCCAAAAGTGCCGATTTTAAGTGCGCAGGCATATCATCCGATCCTTCATAGTCATGCTCATAATCGGGATCGTTTTCTTTTACGGTTTTATTAAAGAACATTTCAAAATCAGCCCGAACCGTAGGATCTGCATTTTCGTTGATGGTAAGAGAAGCGGAAGTATGCTGTATAAAAACCTGGCAAATGCCAATGTTAATCTCATCAAGCTGCGGTAAGGCATCTTCAATTTCGTCGGTAATGATATGAAAACCTCTTCTTCGTTCTCTAAGAGCTAAAGCTTGCTGGTATATTTTCATTTGAATTAATTCTCAATGATTTTAATGAAATCCTTTTCACTAGGTAAAACCGTTAAATACTTACTTGCGAAAATTTGTTCGTTGTTTTCTGGAAGTGTATATCTTACTACGGATTCACTTTTATCTTGACAAAGGATAATACCGATGGTTTTGTTTTCATCCTCAAGTTTTACTTCTCTATCGAAATAGTTCACATACATCTGCATCTGGCCTATATCTTGATGTTTTAATTCTCCGATTTTTAAATCGATAAGTACGAAACACTTTAAGATACGGTTATAGAAAACTAAATCTATTTTGAAATGTTTTTCTTCGAAAGTTATTCTTTTTTGACGTGCTACAAAGGTAAAGCCATTGCCTAATTCTAATAAAAAATGTTCAAGTTTATCTATTAACCTTTGCTCTAAGTCATTTTCTGAATAAAAACTTTTTTCGGGCAAGCCTAAAAACTCTAATACATAAGGATCTTTTATTAAGTCCTTACTTTTTTCGATAATCTGTCCCTTTTGCCCAAGTGATATTAGCTCTTCTTTATTTTTACTTAGCGCTAATCGTGCATATAGTGCTGAATCGTATTGACGTTGTAGCTCCCGTAGACTCCAATTGTTTTTGATTGCCTCTACTTCGTAGAAATTACGTTCGTTTACATCGGTTATTCTCATTAACTTAAGGTAATGAGACCATGTAAGTTTGAATTGCGCAGACAGTGTCTGCTGATTTATAGATTTACGAGGTACTGTATCGGCAATTTCTTCATTTTTGAATTCGTTGGGGGCTGTCTGATCTTTTCCCAATTCAGCAGACACTGTCTGCTGAATTGAATACAGTAAATAAAAATTGCGTATTTGCCTCAAATTTGTTTCAGAAAAGCCTTTGCCAAACTTTACAACCAGTTTTCCCGAGAGTTCTTTTAAAACTCGTTTGCCATATTCTGCTTTTTCTTTTCCTTGCTGCTCTTCTTCAACAATCATTCTGCCAATTTCGAAGTAAGTGGTAGCCATTGTATTATTAATGGTTTGTGCTACATTTTGCCTCGCTTGGTTAAGCAGTTCAATAATCTTAGTATATAAATTTTGCCTTTCAACTTGCATGCTTATCACAATAAAATGTATTAATCTTATAAATTGAAGAATAGTTTTTTCACTTCAAACTGGTATTAACCATTACTTCAAAAACTCCACATTCCATATTTTCTCTGCTTTTCTTCCAATCAACCAAAAAGAGGCTGCCAGGACTGAAAAGAATAAAGCTTTATGCCAGCTGTCCCAAAAGTATTCGAAATAGCGTGTGTAAAGGTTAATAAAAAGAAAAGTGATCCCGAATTCGCGGGCAATATCATCACGGTATTTTAAACCAAATAAAGTGCTTGCTACACAAATGGCTCCTGAAATTAACGCCCAATAAAACAAACTCAGCTGCCTAACTTTGTACCATTCTTCTAAACTGGCAAAATTGCCGAACACCGATAAGGCCCAAAGTGATACAAACAAGTACACCATCCCTGCGATATAGGTGACCTGAAAGAAGTTCTGTGTTTTTGGGAAAATTTTCATAATGAACGATGCTGCGGTTAATGCAGCGCCAAAAACCACAAAGCGCAAAGGATAATTCATGCCAAGGAAGTAATAATTCCAACGGCTTAAATAACCTGTTTCGGTACCAAACCAGGCACCTAAAGATATCAAAGCAAAAATCCAGATTAAACGCGAATTGAAGATATAACCCAAAGCCCCATAAATGAAAACAGATATTAAAATCAGGATGGAGAAATTGCCAGATCCATTATCCAGCGCTTTCCCGAAATAGGCAATGGCATTCGCAGTAAGTAAAATGGCTGAAAAAACGATGGCCTCATTACTAAACTTTAAATGGGCCAGTTTCTTTTTTCGCTTAAAACCTAGAATGTAAAGCCATGCTGCCAATCCGCCGGAAACAATAGCAATTACAATGTTTGGTGTATTGTAAACCCGTTTTAAATAGTTTAAGATCGAATTATCAATGAGGAGCGATCCAAGTGCAATAAAACCGCAAGCCAGGGCTACCCAAAAAGCATACTGCGCCAGGCGTAACCAATCGAAGTTTTTTGCTTCATAACTTTTACGGAGTTTATCGCCTGTTTCATTATTAATTAAGCCGTCACTTTGCCATTGCTCAATCATATCATCAAGAAACTCACTCTTTTCTCTATCGACTTTCATAGGTTAGGTTATGTACGAAGATATGTTTTTTAGTCCTTAGTCAAAAGTCCTCAGTCAATAGACTTCCGGCTTCGGACTAAGGACTCCAGACTATCTATATAACCTCCTTGATCTTCTTGTTATTGCCTACAATCCAAATTACATCGCCATTGTCGAATACAAAGTCAGATGAAGGATTCAATATCCGATCAGTACCCCTTTCTATACCAACAATTAATGCCTGTGCTTTTTCGCGGATACCTGCATTTCTAATACTTAATCCATAAACCGGCGATTCGGCATGAACAACTACCTTTTGCAAGGTCATTTCTTTATTTGGAAAATTACTTTCTTCAGCTGTTTCTGGAGCATCAACTTCTAAAAGTGCTTTAACAGCAGCCAATTGATCATCAGCACCAATTAATAGCAGTTTATCGTTTGGATAAAGCCGCTCATCTCTTCCAGGCGTTGGAATGTTATTTCTTCCTCGTTCTATTAAAGCAATGTTAAC
Source organism: Pedobacter sp. SG908 (assembly GCF_011759615.1). Lineage (NCBI taxonomy): Bacteria > Pseudomonadati > Bacteroidota > Sphingobacteriia > Sphingobacteriales > Sphingobacteriaceae > Pedobacter > Pedobacter sp. SG908. Next base: position 324,276 of record NZ_JAAOYY010000003.1, on the reverse strand, counting down.
GCCATATTTTTCCCTGATCATTAATTCGGTGAGTGTTTTTCCAACCACTTCCGATTCGGGAGAAACAATGAGTTCAGTTAAGTGGGTATCCCAAGGTAAAATATTCGGTTTTTGGCTTTCACGGGCGTTCAGGTTCAACATGAAACGCCTTTCCAGTTTATCATAAAATGACTGTAATTTTCGCGAGAAAATGATCATACCAATGACAATTAAACCCAATGCAATTACAGCGGCAATCCAGGTATCAAAAAACTCATACATTAAAAAACCTACAAAGAAAATCCCTAAGGCTATTCTGAAAAATTCGATGGCAATTAACGGGCCCCGGGTATATTTTTTGTTCAGCCAAAGGTGGGAATAGGCTGTTCGCTGGATCCTTCGGATAGATAATGCCCATAAAAATGGTGACATTAAAATAAACGAAACCACTACGCTGATAATAATAGAAGTTAAACTATCGGAAATATTGCTCACAATAAAAGGCTGAACATATCGGTAAGCCAGAAATATGATTGCTATGATGATTACCGAGTGGATAATCGTATTAAAGATATAAGACCTCAATAAAACCTTCCAATCGCTTAACGTGGTAATTCCTTCGGTACTGGAGCTATATCTTTCGATACCATTAAGCCATTTTTTTGGTAAAACACGGTTCAAATACTGGTAAAAAGGTTCGGATAGTTTAATTAAATATGGTGTAGTAAAGGTCGTGATCGCCGCAGCTGCTACCGCGATAGGATAGAGGAAATCGCTGGTTACTTTAAGTGTTAAACCTAATGAGGCAATGATGAATGAAAACTCGCCAATCTGCGCCAAACTCATGCCTGATTGTACCGAAGTTTTTAGCGGCTGGCCAGATAATAATGCACCTAAAATGGTAAATATGATTTTCCCGAAGATAATAACCACGGTAGCTACTAAAATTGGAACCCAATACTTAACCAGCATGGAAGGATCAATCAGCATACCAACTGAAACAAAAAATACTGCTGCGAATAAATCCTTTACTGATTTAGTTAAATGTTCGATTCTTTCTGCCTGTGTGGTTTCTGCTAAAATGGAACCCATAATAAATGCACCCAGGGCAGGAGAGAAGCCCACCTTATCGGCCAGTAATACCATTACCAAACATAAGGCTAACGATACCACCAACATGGTTTCGTCATTCATTAATTTCTTGGTTGCTTTGAGAAATGATGGAACCAGGAATATTCCGCCCAGGAACCAAAGTACCAGGAAAAAAGCCAGTTTTAAGATGGAATAAAGCATTTCCGTACCTGCCGATTGCTGACTAACCGCCAGGGTAGAGAATAATACCAGTAACAAGATGGCCACCAGATCTTCAACAATTAAAACCCCGAAAACCAGGCCAGCAAACTTTTTATGTTTTAAACCAAGTTCTTCAAAGGCCTTAATGGTAATCATTGTTGATGAGATAGACAAAATCCCCCCTAAGAATAAACTATCCATGTCCTTCCAGCCCATTGCTTTACCGACTAAGTAGCCCGCCAGAATGATAAAAAGGACTTTTACAATCGCCGTAATGGAGGCTGAACCACCAACTTTAACCAGTTTTTTAAAACTGAATTCTAAACCTAAGCTGAATAAAAGGAAAATTACGCCTATTTCACCCCAAATGTTAATGCTTTTTGTATCGGTAACTGAAGGAAAAAAATCTAAATGTGAGCCAACCAACAGGCCAGCCAGTATGTAACCTAAAACCAGGGGTTGTTTAATTCGTTTAAATATGAGGGTGGTTATCCCTGCAGCTGCAAGGATTAATCCTAAATCGGCAATTAAATCGGGTAAATGCATCTATAAAAAATGGGTATTGATGATTAAATAATTTATTTCCAAGTATTATTACTTGGCATTTTATTGAAAACTCCACATTGTGGTTAAAAATGAAATTACTTACCAAAAAACATGTTTTGGATAGAGCATTTTAAACAAACACCAATAATTATATTTTAATCTCTTGATTATAACTTTGGTATTGATGGTTTTGTTCTTGAAAAAAAGGAACAACAAAAAAGTAATCAGTACAAACGCACTGGAAGATATTTTTATAATAGGGTTGTTGATAAAATCTTTTTGCAGACTTTCACTGCCCTGATTGAAATCGGAATTGGATTTAATATTTTTTTTGCTCGAAATGAAACTTATTTTGGTGTTTTTTAATGGTACATCATTTCTTTTTTCCTGCGATGCGAAGGCCGCAAAATTAATGGAGATAGATAGAAAAAAGATGATGTAAAAAAGCCTCATTGCCGCTAATATAACGAAAATGAGGCTTTTTTGAAAGAAAAATTGGATTTAAATTGATGCAGTCTTTCGGATATAATGCTTATTAGCCACAAAACGCTAGGAGTATTATTATAAGAAATATTGATTAAATTTGTATGTAGATGATTTGTGAACATTGAAAAAAATTGAATCTAATGAAAGAAGTAACAATTAAATATAAAAGCAATAAAACTTTGGAAGCACTTAAGGAGTTAGGCAAATACTTGAATTTTTCTGTTGCGGATCATAAAGCTAAAGCAAAGATTAAAAAAGAAGCAAGTATTAATGGTATTCCTGTAATCATTGGAGATGGATCGATTGATATCTCCAAATTACATGATGTTTTTACAGGAAAGGATCTAAGGGCTGAGGAATTAAGAAATACTGCATGGCAAAGGAAAAAATAATTTGCGATACGGATGTATTAATAGATTATTTTGATAAAAATAAAAGTAGGAATGCATCAGCAACAGTGCTACTAGAAACGGATATAGGATTAGATAATGTTATCATTTCATCCGTTACCAAAATGGAATTATTGTTTGGAGCCACTAATAAGTTAGATCTTAACACTATTAATAAAAAACTGAGTAGATTTAGTATTATATTAATTAATGAAAGAATAAATTTAACTGCAATTAATTTAATGCAGGGTTTTAAATTAAGCCATGGACTTGCAATACCTGATTCGTTAATTGCCGCAACAGCGATAGAAACTAAGCTAAAACTATTTACTTATAATCAAAAAGATTTTAGATTTATTAGTGATTTAATTTTGTATCCACAGTAGTAATTACCCATTAAAATAAGCTAAAGTAGCCTCCTTGTCTTTTTGTAACTGAATGGTTAGGGCTTCTAATCCGGTAAATTTTACGTCGTGACGAAGGAATTTCAAAAAGTTCATTTTAATATCCTGGCCATAAATTTCCTGGTTAAAATCGAAAATATTTACTTCAATATTTCTGGTCATCCCGTTAATGGTTGGTCGCTGCCCAATGTAGGCCATTCCTTTATAAGTTCGAAGTCCAGAGTCTGAAGTCTGAAGTCTGTTTGTCGATTCTGGACCTTCTTCTTTAAATTCGGCACTCATATCAACAGTAACCGCATAAATGCCATCGCCAGGAATCAATTTATAAGTTTCTTCGACAAAGATATTAGCTGTTGGGAAACCAATTGTTCTGCCAATTTTATCACCTTTAATTACCCTTCCAAAAATAGAAAACGGATAACCCAGATAATCATTGGCTAAACTTACATCTCCAGCGAGTAATGCCTGACGGATTTTGGTCGAGCTTACCGCAACATCATGAATATCCTGCTCCATAATTTCTTCAACACTAAAACCATAATGTAAACCAGCGGCTTTTAAATCGCTTAAATTTCCAGAACGGTCTTTACCAAAACGGTGGTCGTAACCAATAATAATATGCTTGGTGCCAATGTTATTCACCAATGTGTTTTTTATATAATCTTCAGGTAGCTGGTTAGAGAAGTCTCTTGTAAATGGCGTGATGATTAAATGATCTACACCCAGACCTTTTAAAATCTCGGCTTTTTCATTAATGGTATTGATCATCTTCAGATCCTGGTTTTCTGGATCGATAATCATTCTCGGGTGGGGGAAAAAAGTTAATATTACACTTTCTCCATTATCGGCCTTCGCCTTTTGTACCAGTTGTTTAATGATTTTTTGGTGTCCGAAGTGCACACCGTCAAAAGTGCCAATGGTTACAATGGCATTATCTAATTTTTTAAAATCCGAAAGGTTATTGTATATCTTCAATGGGATAAGAAATTAATGTAAGGCATGGCGTTTAACCACCCCGCCTTTTAAATCGGCAATCTGTTGTTGTATTACAAAGGCATCCGAATCAATCTGCCGGATAGCGGTTTGTAACTTGCTCATCTCTAACTTGGTAACAACGGTGAAAATAATGTCGATATCTTTCTTTTCTCCGTAACCACCTTCGCCTTTATAAATGGTTACACCACGTTTCATTTCGTTAATAATGAACCCCTTTATGGCTTCCTGATGTTCTGAAATAATGGTCACACCCGTGTATTGTTCTATACCGTTTACGATGAAATCGATAGTGCTCGACGCCGATAAATACGTTAGAATGGCATACAGCGCCGTTTCGATGTTTAAGAAATAAGCAGCGAAAGCAAAAATAATGATATTTAAAATCAGGATGATATTTCCAACAGTTAAAATGCTGTTTTTACTAATGTAAAGTGCTAAAACCTCTGTACCATCAATTACGCAGCCACCACGCATGGCCAATCCAATCCCCCCGCCTAAAAATAAACCGCCAAAAAATGCAATAAGCAATTTATCGTGTGTAATGGGCTGAAAGGGTAGGATAATTAGCGCCAATGAGAGTGCAGCAATGGCAATAGCAGTTTTAAGGGCAAAGCCTTTACCAATCTGCCTGTAACCTAAAATAACAAATGGAATATTGATTATGGCAATAAGGTACGATAAGTTCCAGCCAGTTAAGGTGCTTAGCAAAAGAGAAATACCCGTAACACCGCCATCAATAAAATGGCTGGGCATTAAAAAGCTTTTTAAGCCGAAACATGCCGAAGTTACACCTGCAATAATTAAAAGAATTTCTTTTATAAACCTGGTATTCCTGTTTTTGACGTGGTTCATGCCTCTGCTTCAGTTTTAGCTTCTTCTTTCTTCGTACGAATATAATTAACAAGTTCTAATACCTCAAACGCATCTTTTAACAAAAAGTTTCCGCTTCGGGTACGGGTAAGTTTGGAAAGATAAGCCCCGCTATTTAAAGTTTTACCAAAATCGGATATTAATGAACGGATGTAAGTGCCTTTACTACATACAATTCTAAAATCGATCTCCGGCAGTTCGATCCGGGTAATTTCAAATTCAGGAACACTTACAAAACGTTTGCGCAGCTCTACTTCTTCGCCTAATCTTGCTTTTACATATAACCGTTCGCCATTTATCTTTACAGCAGAGTGTGCGGGTGGATATTGTTCTATATCGCCAATAAATGGTTTACATGCAGCGTAAATTTCGTCTTTGGTAATATTACTGATGTCAAAACTTTGATCTACCTCAGTCTCCATATCGAATGATGGGGTAGTAGCACCCAAAATCATAGTACCTGTATATTCTTTTTCTTCAGCCTGGAAAGTATCTATCTGTTTAGTTAATTTTCCTGTACAGATAATTAGCAAGCCTGTAGCAAGTGGATCTAAGGTGCCGGCATGACCAACCTTTAGTTTTAACGGTTTTAAAGAATTACGGATTTTGCCCACCACATCAAATGAAGTCCATTTGTATGGTTTGTTAATTAAAAGCAATTCGCCTTCAGCAAAATTGAAATCTTTGAATTTTGAATTTTCGGTACTCACAAATCTTTTTTGCGCAAAGATACGGATTCAATGTCGTTTTTTACCACAGATGAAAAGGATGCACACAGATAACCATCATCTGTGCATATCTGTAGTTAATATTCCGGGATTATATAATCTGTAATTTGTGTCCGCTGAGCAATAAGATGATAATAATTAAACCAGCAGCAATTCTATACCATCCAAAAACCTTGAAACCATTTTTGTTTAAGTACCCGATAAAACTTTTTATCGCTAAAAGTGCCACTACAAAAGCAACTACATTACCAATAATTAAGAGGTTCGTTTGCTCATGGGTAATGGCGTGCCCTTCTTTATAAAAATCGTAAAGTTTTTTCGCTGTTGCAGCAAACATGGTAGGTACTGCTAAGAAGAATGAAAATTCTGCGGCAACTTTTCTGCTTAATTTTTGACTCATACCACCAACAATCGTGGCTCCAGAGCGCGATACGCCCGGTATCATGGCAATACATTGGAAGAAACCGATTTTCAATGCCGTTAAATAGGTTACGTTCTCCTCTTCATTAATAGTTGGTTTGTTGAACCATTTATCAACAAATAATAGGATAACACCGCCAACTAATAGCGAAATACCAACAGCCATTGGGCTTTCCAGTAACTCGTCGATTTTTTTGCTTAATAGCAGGCCAAATACTGCCGCCGGAATAAATGCGACTATTAATTTAATGTAGAAATTTATTGATTTGAAAAATCTTTTGAAATAGAGTACAACAACCGAAAGTATTGCACCCAATTGTATCGCAATGGTGAAAAGTTTTACAAATGGTTCTGATGCAATGCCCATTAAAGACGAGGCAATAATCATGTGTCCGGTGCTCGATACAGGCAAAAATTCAGTTAATCCTTCAACAATAGCGAGGACGATGGCTTCAAAAGAGTTCATATTTTTAGAAAAGATAAGAAATAAAGAAAACGCTTAACCAGTAAATTAAGCGTTTTCAAGTATAATCCTTTAGGATAAAATTATTTTTTTAGGATAGCATAAATACCAAAAGCAAAACCCGCTAACACCACTATCGGTGCCAGTAAAGTTCTTCTGAAATCATAAATATTGCCAGTGGTACCCATCATTAAAATAAAGCCAACTGCTACAATTGCAATGCTGATTAACAATAACTGGTAGTTTTTCTTGGTAAAAACCAATTCGCTTTTAACGTCCTTTACAACCGGACCTGTTTTTTTTTCTGCCATTATCTATAAAGATGATAAGATTTTAAACGTAAATATCTGCTTACTGCAAACCATGTACTAATACCTGTTATAAAAATACCCACAATTAAAAGGCCTATAAATACGAAGCCAAATTCCTGGTAGTTATTTAAAATAATAATCTCTGGTACCTCTTTGCGGGCATAAATTAAAGTTGCCAATAAAATGATAATGGCAATAAATGCGGCAATTAGGCCGTGCAAAGCAGCATACAATAAGAAAGGACGTCTAATAAAGTTTTTCGTTGCACCAACCAGCTGCATACTTTTAATTAAAAAGCGCTGCGAGTAGATCGCTAATCTTATTGTGTTGTTAATCAGTGCTATAGAGATAATCAGTAGTAATGCTGCAAAGGCTAAAATAATTAAACCGATAGTATTAATGTTTTTATTTACCATATCAATTAAAGAACTTTGGTAAACCACTTCTTTAACCACAGGGTTTTTAGAAATATTTGCTTTTAAGGCATCAATACTTTTATTATTCGCATATTCTGCTTTTAAATACACATCAAAGGTAGAAGTTAGTGGGTTGTATCCTAAAAAGTTAACAAAATCTTCACCTAAATCCTGGGTTAAATTTCTTGCGGCAAGCTCTTTATTTACATATTGAGTTTGTTTCACTGCAGGATTTGCATTTAACTCTTTCTGAAAGGCTAAAACATCGGCTTCTTTTGCACCTTCATCAACAATAATGTTTAAAACGATGTTTTCTTTAACGTAGTTAGACAGGTTTTTGGCATGTACAAGTACCAAACCAAGCAGCCCCAGCATTAGTAAAACCAAGGCAATACTGATTATAGTAGAAATATAAACGGTTTTGGTTTTCTTGGATGCATCACTTACTTCGAATTCTTCCATGTATTTCATTTTTGTTTCTGCGAAAATATAAATTATACCTGATAAACACCAATTAATGATTGCTAAATGAATACTAACGTACGCGATTCGCTTTTAGTTTGAGGATTAAATTCTTAAACAAAATTTGCTTTTTTTTGAAAGGCGGTACGAAATTTGTTGATACGGCGTTAATTATAGATATCTTAAAACTAAATTTAACTATGAAAAGACAAATTACTATTCTAAGCCTATTCTTACTTATCGCCTCTACAATTGTTTCTTGCAAAAAAGATGATACTTCTTTAAAAGCCCAAATGATGGGGCGTTGGACCTTAAATAAAATTGTAACTTCCGGTTATACTGCTGAAGAAACATTGAAAGATCCAAAAAAGGTTAATGGCACGGTTACCTACGGTACAACAAGTGATTATATTGACTACAAATCAAATAACGATGACCAGGTAGAGCTAAGTTTATCGGGTAACAGAACAATTGGAACGTATGTAATTATTTACTCAGATCAATTTAGTATGGACATTAACGATGGATTGAATTATTGTAAAGTAAACAGTATTACTGCAAACAAATTAGAGTTTACTGCTAAAATTGATAAAACAAACGTTACTAAAGTATATTCTTTATCCAGATAAGATCTTAATCCCTCGATTATTTGCTGCGCCATTGGTTTTAAAATCAATGGCGTATTTTTTTGTAGTGATACAGGTGGCTAGTGGTGATGTCAGCTCCTAATTGTGGTGTCTGTTGTTGCCAACTGACTAAAAACACATATTCTAGATATTCCCTTATTTTAAATAACCGATAGTTAAATGGTAACATCTGACTGCACAAAAGGAGCCGAGGTTTTATCCTTAACCTCTTCTGATTCTGCATTTCTGCCGGCAAAATATTATCATTAATCTGCTTTTTTAAGCCCCTTAATTTCCGTATTTTCGCCCCTTTAAAAATTTAAAACTTGCAATGGATTACCAATTCAAAGAAATAGAACAAAAGTGGCAGAAATTTTGGGCAGATCATCAAACGTTTAAAGCCGAAAACAATTCTGAAAAACCAAAATATTATGTGTTAGATATGTTTCCTTATCCATCAGGAGCAGGCCTGCACGTTGGTCACCCACTGGGTTACATTGCATCAGATATTTTTTCAAGATATAAACGCCTTAAGGGCTTTAATGTACTGCATCCGATGGGATACGATTCGTTCGGACTACCAGCAGAGCAATACGCCATACAAACCGGACAGCATCCAGCCATTACCACCGAAGCAAACATTGCAACCTACCGCAGGCAGTTGGATCAGATTGGTTTTTCTTTCGATTGGAGTAGAGAAGTGCGTACCAGCGAGCCTTCTTATTATAAGTGGACGCAATGGATTTTTATGCAGTTGTTCAACTCATGGTACAACCTCGAAAACGATAGGGCAGAAGATATTACCACTTTAATAGAAAAGTTCAATGCTTCCGGTACAGCTGATGTTAAAGCCGTTTGTGATGAGGATACTAAAGAATTTATGCCTAGCGATTGGGCAACCTTTACCGATGAAGAGAAACAGATTGAATTGTTAAAATACCGCTTAACTTATCTTCGCGAGAGTACTGTAAACTGGTGCCCGGCTTTAGGAACCGTTTTGGCGAACGATGAAGTTAAAGATGGTTTCTCTGAACGTGGCGGTTTCCCTGTTGAGCAAAAGAAAATGATGCAATGGAGCATGCGGATTACCGCTTATTCTGACAGGCTTTTGCAAGGTTTAGATACCATCGATTGGCCAGAACCGATTAAAGAAATGCAACGCAACTGGATTGGTAAAAGCGTAGGTGCATCAGTGAAGTTTCAGGTAGAAGGAAACGATAAACAGATTGAAGTTTTTACCACCCGAGTTGATACCATTTTTGGGGTTTCTTACCTGGTTTTGGCCCCAGAGCATGAGTGGGTGGCAGAATTAACCACTCCAGAACAAAAACAGGCTATCGAAGATTATATTTCTTTAACCAAAAAGAAATCAGAGTTAGACCGTATGGCCGATACCAAAACGGTATCTGGCGCTTTTACAGGTACATATGTTATCAATCCGGTAAGCGGTGAACGCATTCAGTTATGGATTGCCGATTATGTATTGGCAGGTTACGGAACTGGTGCGGTGATGGGCGTTCCGAGTGGCGACCAACGCGACTGGTTATTTGCTAAACATTTTAATTTGCCGATTGTACAGATTTTAGACGCACAGAAAGATATTGATGTGCAGGCGGATCCAACAAAGGAAGGAAAATATATCAATTCTGGTTTCATTAACGGAATGGACTATAAAGAGGCTGTTGCCTTTTTAAATAACTGGTTAGAAGAACGTGGCGCAGGCAAGGCAAAAGTAAATTTCCGTCAGCGTGATGCGATTTTTGGCCGCCAGCGCTATTGGGGAGAGCCAATTCCGGTTTACTTTAAAGATGGATTGCCTTATCTGGTACAGGAAGAGGAATTGCCATTGTTATTACCCGAAATAGATAAATATTTACCAACCGAAACAGGTGAACCACCTTTGGCCAGGGCCGAAGACTGGGTTCCTAAAGATGGTGGACATTATGAGTTAAGCACCATGCCGGGTTGGGCAGGAAGCAGCTGGTACTGGTACCGTTATATGGATGCCAATAACAATAACGATTTTGCTTCAAAAGAAGCGGTTGAGTACTGGAAAGATGTCGATTTGTATATCGGTGGTTCTGAACACGCAACGGGTCACTTACTGTACAGCCGTTTCTGGAATAAATTTTTGAAAGATTTAGGTTATACCAAAGAAGAAGAGCCTTTCAAAAAACTGATTAACCAGGGCATGATCCAGGGTAGAAGTAATTTTGTTTACCGCATTAACGATGAGAACGGAAAACCTACCAATACCTACGTATCAGCTGGATTAAGAAAAGAATATAAAACCTCGGCATTACACGTTGATGTGAACATTGTTGAAAACGATACTTTAGATATTGCTAAATTCAAGGCCTGGAGAGAAGAATATGCCAATGCAGAATTTATTCTGGAAGGTGGAAAATACATTTGCGGTGTTGAAGTAGAAAAAATGTCGAAATCAAAATTCAATGTGGTTAATCCCGATGATTTGATTGAGCGTTACGGGGCAGATACTTTACGGATGTATGAAATGTTTTTGGGCCCGTTAGAGCAAAGCAAACCCTGGAACACCAATGGTATTGAAGGTGTATTTAAATTCTTGCGTAAATTCTGGCGTTTGTTCCACAATGAAGACTGGACTTTCCACGTAAACGATGCGGTACCTACAAAAGCGGAGTTAAAATCGCTGCATAAAATCATTAAAAAAGTACAGGATGATATTGAGCGTTTTTCATTCAATACCTCTGTATCGAGCTTTATGATTGCGGTAAATGAATTAACGGATCTGAAATGTAAAAACCGTCAGATCTTGGAAGATATGGTAATTATCCTTTCGCCTTATGCACCACATATTTGCGAAGAACTTTGGCTGTTGTTAGGTAATGAAGCCGGAACTTTATCTTATACTGCTTTCCCAACATTTAAACCTGAATATCTGGTTGAAGATGAGTTTGCCTATCCGGTTTCAATTAATGGCAAAATGAAAATGAACCTGAATTTGAGTTTAACATTGGCTCAGCCTGAAGTTGAAAGCATTTTATTGGCCGATGAGCAATTCCAGAAATTCTTAGACGGAAAACCAACCAAAAAGATCATTTTTGTTAAAGGAAAGATTATTAATGTAGTTGTTTAAGGAGTCTAAAGCTAAAAGACTAAAGCGGAAAGGTTTCCCTGCGCTTGCCTAAGCTAGAAATATAAAAAGTTCCGTCATTCCCGCGCAGGCGGGAACCACGAAGTGCTCAGCGAAGCTAATCTTAAAGCTATCGGATTGCGATTCCCAATCAAGTTGAGTTGGGGATGACGCAGCGTTTTAATTCATTGATGATCAGATTAGACTAAAGCGATAAAAAACAAAACCCGGACTACGTTTCGTAATCCGGGTTTTTGTCTAATAAAATTGTGGTCATGCTCACAATACATCATGCTGAATTTATTTTACAAGTAGACATAGTATTTTCAATTGCCTTGTAGCTACTACGTGGTCAGCATCTATCTTCAAGTACGATTCTGAAACAAGTTCAGAATGACGGTTGATATGATCTAGTCTCTTTTTCTCCTATTGCCACCAAATCTTCTGTTGTTGCTGGCGTTGCGTGGTTTGCCGCTCATATTGCCATCACCACCTTTTTTAGCACCGCCACCACCTTTAGATTGGGCTTGTGGTTTACGTTTAACCTGGTTTTTAGCCAGCATACTTTCCCAGCTTAATGGATAAGGATGATCATCTACAACCGGAAGTGTAATTTTGATTAGCTTCTGGATATCCAATAAGTATTCGTTTTCTTCCGCATCGCAGAAAGAAATGGCAATACCATTTGCACCAGCACGGCCTGTACGGCCAATTCTGTGTACATAAGACTCAGGGATATTCGGCAATTCGAAATTGAAAACATGTGATAACTGATCAATGTCAATACCGCGTGCAGCAATATCAGTAGCGACCAAAACGCGGATTTTTCTGTCCTTAAAATCAGTTAATGCCCTTTGTCTGGCATTTTGCGATTTATTACCGTGAATGGCGGCGGCTTTAATGCCTGCATGGGCCAAATCCTTAACAATACGATCTGCACCATGTTTGGTACGGGTAAAAACCAAAGCAGTTTCGATCTTTTTATCCTCAAGAAGGTGGATCAATAATTTCTTTTTATCAGGTTTGTCTACAAAATAAACCGATTGAACAATCGTTTCGGCCGTAGAAGAAATAGGGGTAACTTCTACTTTTGTCGGACTAGATAAAATCGTATTGGCCAACTTCTGGATTTCATCAGGCATGGTTGCCGAGAAAAATAAAGTCTGACGTTTAGCTGGTAATTTAGCCACCACTCTTTTTACGTCGTGAATAAAGCCCATATCGAGCATACGATCGGCCTCATCCAATACGAATAATTCGATGGTGTTTAAGCTAATGAAACCCTGGTTCATTAAATCTAATAAACGGCCAGGTGTTGCCACTAAAATATCAACACCTTTTCTTAAGGCTTCTACCTGCGAGTGTTGATTTACACCGCCAAAAATTACCAGATGGCGTAGATTTAAATGACGGCCATAAGCTTTAAAACTTTCTTCAATCTGGATGGCCAGCTCGCGTGTAGGTGTTAAAACTAGCGCCTTTATATTTTTGGTTGCTTTGGTGTTGATGTGTTTTTCGTGCAGTAACTGCAACATCGGGATGGCAAAGGCTGCTGTTTTTCCGGTGCCGGTTTGTGCGCAGCCTAATAAATCTTTACCTTTTAATATCGTTGGAATAGACTGCTCCTGTATTGGTGTTGGTTGTGTATAACCTTCTGTCTCAAGGGCCTTTAGAATAGGCTCAATGAGGTTTAATTCTTTGAATAACATGTATGTTTCTGTGTAATATTTATCGAAGAAGCTAGAACAATCATTTATTGAAGGACTAACTTGCGGAGAGAATATGCCATTCAGAATGGCAAGCCCTTATTCCTGCTTCGGCGGCAAAGATACAAAAAATGTATGACAATATGTTATTTGGTAAATGTAACCTCAAATCGTTGTTTATTACACGTAGCTGTTATTGATTTAACGCATTAATCCTTTTAGTTAGTATTTTATAGTCTATTTATAAATGTATTTTTTTGTATTATAATTATTTTTTATATGTATATTTATTTTTATTGAAGTGTACATTATACACTAATGCATTGTTTACTAAAAAATATCACTATGTAATCATAAATAAAATAATATCTACAAGCCTATCTAACCACCTACTTATGAGAAAAAATTACCTATTGACAGGAGAAATCCATTCTTCTTGTATGCCGCAATCCGGCAAACTAAGCCACTTAAATATGTCGTCGTAACTGATGGCGATAAACTGATGCTGTTAGCTTATTAATCTAAAAGCGCATCGGCTGTACGAGTACGCATTATTTCACCTAATCAATATAAACCTATGAAACAAAATCTATCTTGTATCAAGAGGAGTTTTCTTCTCTTGTGTTTGGGGATGTTATTTGCCCTTGGCGCCATGGCCCAATCAAAAATCACTGGTAAAGTTATTGCCAGTGATGACAAATTACCTGTGGTTGGTGCCACAATCAAAATTAAAAATGGCAGCGGTGGTACCTCTACTGATGAAAATGGCGCCTTCTCGCTGAGCGTAAAACCTACCGATGTGTTGGTTATCTCCTTTGTAGGTTACGGCAGTAAAGAAATTGCTGTAGGAAATCAAACCAATATCTCCGTTACTTTACAAGCCGACAATAATAACCTAACAGAGGTTGTAGTGACTGGCTATTCTTCTCAGCGGAAGAAAGACTTAACTGGTTCTGTGGCTGTGGTAAGCATGGAACTGTTAAAGGCCCAGCCTGCAGCCAGCGCTGTAGAAGCATTGCAAGGAAAAGCAACAGGGGTACAAATTGTAAATGACGGGGCTCCTGGTTCAACGCCACAAATCAGAATCCGGGGCTTTAGTACCATTAATAATAATGACCCACTCTACGTAATTGATGGAGTTCCGTTTGAGGGAAAACTATCATGGCTTAACCAGAATGATATCGAAAGCATGCAGGTATTGAAAGATGCTTCTTCGGCTTCTATTTATGGTTCAAGAGCAAATAATGGTGTGGTAATTATTACCACTAAAAAAGGCTTGGCCGGAGTACCAAAAATTACGCTTGATTCTTACTATGGCACACAGTTGCCAAGAAAAAATAGCTTCCCAAAAATGATGAATCCTCAACAATATGCTCAATATGTATTTAATGGGTATACTAATGCCGGAAAGCCTGTTGCTGCTGGAGATAACTATGGTTCGGGTACGGTACCGGTATTGCCTGAATATTTGGTGGCAGGTTTAAAACTTGGTCAGAATGTTACTGCCGCAGATGCAGATCCTTCCAAGTACAACTATAGCCGTGATCCAAATCTGTTTTATCAGATTACAAAAGCAAATAAGCAAGGTACCAATTGGTTTGATGAGATAACCGAATCTGCACCAGTTCAGAATTATAATATTAGCGCGCTGGGTGGTTCAGACAATGCAACCTATTCTATTAGTGCCGGATACCTGAACCAAAAAGGAACAATAAAATACACAGGTTTTAAACGTTATAGTTTTAGATCCAATACTGCGATATCTGCTTTTAATAAAAGAGTACGTTTCGGAGAAAATGCACAATATAGTTACTCTGAAGGTGTTGGGTTTGGCGTTAACCCGAATACTCCCGGTGGTTATCAGGATCAGGGAAGTGCTTTAGGATGGGCATACCGGATCCCAACAATTATCCCGGTTTACGACATTGCCGGAAATTTTGCCGGTAGCCGCGGTAGTCAGTTGGGAAATGCAGAGAATCCACTCGCATTTCTATTCAGAGCAAAGGATAATGTTAATAAAAACAACTTCTTTTTTGGGAATATCTTCGGTGAGGGTGATATTATTCCGGGTTTAGTATTAAAAACCAATTTTGGGATACGTTACGAGAATTACAATAGCTTATCTATGCGTTATCCAAATTTGGAATTCTCTGAAGGCAATAATTCAAATAATTTAAGCGAAATCCAAGGATATAATACGGAATGGACCTGGACTAATACTTTAAATTATAACAAAAAATTTGCTGAAAAACACAGTTTAAATGCATTAATTGGTACGGAGGCAATCAGATCCAGAACCAGACAATTAACTGGAGGAAGAAATGATTTCTTTCTTTTGGGCAATCCGGATTATTATTATTTGAATACAGGTTCTTCAAACATCAGCAATGCCAGTAGCGGAGCAATAGGGTCACTATTCTCCGTGTTTGCAAAGCTCGATTATTCCTTTAATGATCGTTATCTCGCCAGTTTTACTATCCGTAGGGATGGTTCATCTAACTTCGGTTCTGCTAATAAGTATGGTAATTTCCCGGCAGCAAGTGCTGCATGGAGGTTATCTGAAGAGGAGTTTATGAAAAGTATCAAATGGATTAGCGATTTGAAACTTCGTGTTGGATATGGCCAAACCGGAAACCAACGGATACCAGGGTATCAATATATCAATAGATTTCAAAGTTCTATTGTTAATTCAGCTTATGCTCTTGGTGGCGGTAATGGTCTTACAACTGGTGTGCGACAAAATGCCTATCAAAACCCTGATATAAAATGGGAAGCTGTAAACTCCCTAAATATTGGTCTTGATTTTACTTTGTTAGGTGGAGCTGTTGATGGATCAGTAGATTGGTATAACAAGAAAACGACTGATATGCTTTACCCGGTACCGCTACCAGCAAGCATTGTAGGAATGGGAAGTTCACCTTTTGTAAATATTGGTGATATGAGTAATAAAGGGGTCGAATTTAATGTCGCTTATCATTATGGAAGAAGCGCTGATAGCCCTTTTAAATTTGATATTGGTGCAAATTTCTCAAAAAATAACAATAAAATCGTAAGGTTGGCACCAGGTATTCTCAATCAGGTTTATGGCAATTATAGGAGCTTACAAACCAGTGTTTTACAGGAAGGTGCGCCACTGGGTTCATTTTTTGGATATAAAACTGCAGGAATTTATCAGAGTGCCGCCGATATCCAGAATAACCCTTCTTATTCGGGTGCCAGGGTTGGTGGATTACGTTATCAGGATATTAATGGTGATGGTATTATTGATCCAAAAGATCGGACTATTATTGGGAGTCCACATCCTGATTTCACTTATGGTATAAATTTGAACGCATCTTACAAGAATTTTGATATTTCGGCTTTCTTATATGGTGTAAAAGGAAATGATATATTTGAAGCTACACGCTATTTTACAGATTTTCCTTCTTTTGATGGAGCAAAAAGTGTTAGATTACTTGATGCCTGGAGTCCAACCAATACATCAAGCCTGATTCCTTCTGCTTATGCCGGAGCCTCTGATCTGGAGTTTGCTTCTTCGAGTTATTACATTCAGAACGGAAGTTTTTTAAGGTTGAAAAATTTGCAAATTGGCTACTCTATCCCAACCGCTAAAACTTTTGGGCCAAATTCTGGCATCAGTAAAATTAGGGTGTATGTTAGTGCAACCAATGTATTTACCATCACTAAATACACCGGATTGGATCCGGAAATAAGTCAAATTGTAGATGGCTTCTCTGCTCCAGGAGTAGATCAGGGTGTTTACCCTTCACCACGTCAGTTTTTAATCGGTATTAATGTTGGATTTTAATTAAAAGTTATCAAAATGAAACATATAAAATATATTCTTCTTTCCTTATTAATTTGCAGTACTTTTTCCTGCAAGAAGGATTTTTTAGCATTGCAACCGCAGGGCGAACTCACCGAGGAACAGTTAATGAGCCAGGAGGGGGTTGAAGGACTTTTAATAGGCTCCTATAGTTTACTTAATGGTAATTTAGACGGAACATGGGGTAATTATGGTGCCGCACCAAGCCAATGGTTATTTGGCGAGGTTGCATCTGATAATGCGCATAAAGGGAGTAGCACAGGAGATCAGCCGCCTATGAATGCCATTGAACAGCATTCGCCAACCAGTACAAATGATAATTTATCGAATATCTGGAACAGATGTTTTGAAGGAATTCAACGCTGTAACCGTACTTTAAAAGTCCTTGCTAGCTTACAGGCAGGTTCGGGATCGACCAAATTTGATGATGCCCGTGCAAAAGAAATTCAAGGCGAAGCCAGATTGTTACGCGGACATTATTATTTCTTTTTGGTTCGTATATTTAAAATGGTACCTTATGTTACCGAGGCCAATAGCGGTACTTTTGTTCCTAATGATAAAGACATTTATCCTAATATTATAGATGATCTTCAGTTTGCCGTAGCCAATTTAAGTACAACCAAACCAAAAAATCAAAAAGGTAGGGTCGATAAATATGCTGCTCAGGCTTATCTTGGCAAGGTATTTTTATACCAAAAGAAATATACTGAAGCTTATGACTTGTTGAATGCCGTAATTTTGGCAAGGCCGAGCTTGGTTGATATGCCTTATACCGATAATTTTGATATTACCAAAGAAGACGGACCAGAAACGATTATGTCTGTTCAACATTCAGTTGGAACCGATGGTACTGGCGGAGATAATGGGAATGTAGGCGATATGCTTAACTTCCCGTACGGCAATGCGCCGATTAACTGTTGTGGTTTCTTCCAGCCAACCATAGATCTGGCCAACTCCTTTAAGGTAGATGCCCTTGGCTTACCGCTACTGGATGGCAGCTATCGGACTAATCCATATAAATCTGATTATGGATTAACCGGAACCGATAAAACAAATTATGCAGTAGATAAGACTTTAGCTTTAGATCCACGAATCGAATCGACAATAGGAAGACGTGGCGTTCCATATCGCGATTGGGGTTTAATGCCTGGCGATACCTGGATTCGCGATGCCAGCAATGGCGGCCCTTTTCTGGCTGTTAAGAATACCATTGATGCTTCGCAGATTTCTAGCGGAACAGCCCCGGGGAGTTCTAACGTAACCGGATTAAACGTAAACCTGATCCGCTTAGCTGATGTTTATCTGATGGCGGCAGAATGTGCGGTAGAAAAAGGCGATTTGCCCAGGGCCTTAACTTTGGTAAACGCAGTAAGGGCCAGGGCAGCTAAAATAACCCCTCGTGATATAAATGGAACGCCAGCGGCGGCCTACAAAGTTAGCCAGTACATCTCATTTCCAAATGATACCTACGCCAGAAATGCGGTGCGTTTCGAGCGCAGATTGGAATTGGCAATGGAAGGCCATCGCTTCTTTGATTTGGTACGTTGGGGTATAGCCAAACAAACCCTCGAGAGTTATTTTTCTTTTGAAGGTGGCTACTTTAACTACTTAAAAGGCATTACCATTGAAGCCAGGGATGATTATTTTCCTTTGCCTCAAGATCAGATTGATAGAAGTAACGGTACTCTAAAACAAAGCCCGGGTTATTAATCCTGATTTGTTTAAATGAAACGCATGGATGGCTGATGTCTGTCCATGCGTTTTTTTATAGTATTTTACGGACGGATTATTTCTCCTCTTTAAACCTGCTAAAAAACAATAAGGCAATTAAACAAAGTCCGAAACCTACAATTCCATTCAATCGTAACCCGAAATCGTTTCCTGGATCTTTGCCGTAAATGGTAAGCATGGCGAAAATAGCTATGCCTAAGGTTTGACCGAGTTTTACAAAAAGGTATTTCACGGCGAAAAACATACCTTCATGGTTTTCACCGGTTTCTAAAGTATCTCTTTGGGCAATATCGGCTAAGATCGCCGTGGGTAAAATACCGAGCGCCGCTAAGGGGAATGAAGCGGATAGTACCAGGATGTAAATCTGTGTATGCGGACCTAATGGTAATTTGCCCAAAAAGAAAATGGTTACAAAGATTAAGCAAAGTACACCGAAGGCCAGTAATACAAAAGGTTTTTTACCAATTTTAGCAGAGCCAAAATTAACCAGCGGGTAAAACAGCAAGGAAGCCAAAACCATGGCACCCATAAATTTTCCACCTTCTGATTCTGGCAGTCCCAATAAAACGGTACAGAAAAATAATAAACCGCTTGATATAATACTCAATGCGGTATAAAAAGCAAAATCAGAGATCAGGTAATATTTAAAATTGCTGTTTTTAAAGGTACTCCTTATTGCAGGCCATAAAGGTATATGGGTAGGTTTGGCCGTCGAAAATTCTTTTTCGTTGATGAAAAAAATCGGTAATAACATCACCAGGCCCGATAAAATACATAAACCCCATATGGCAATCTGGATGGCCTCGCTACGGTTGGCCACGTGGAAATTGTCTTCAACGAGATCGGCAAAATTGTTGGTGCAAGCCGATAAAATAATGCCGATGACAAAGCCCACCTGTTGATAGCTGGACAGCTTAACTTTCTGTCTTGGCGTATTGGTTACTTCGGCCAGTAAAGCGTTATAGGGGATAATATAAGTGGTAACCGATACAAAAAACAAACAAAGCGTAATGGTTAACCACCAGGCATTGTGCAGGCTTTCGGTTTTTTGGACCGGATAGAAAACCAGTCCGCAGAAAAGCATTGCTGGGATAATAGCCCATTTCATAAAAGGCATTCTACGGCCATTTTTATTGGTGCTTGCATCGCTTTTAGATGCAATAAAGGGGTCGTAAATGGCATCTACCAATCTACCTGAGGCAGCAATAATAGAAAGAATATTAAATGCACCCAATAAAACAAGCTGCGGCACCAAGGGTGGTAAACCAGCATTACTTGGCGGAAGGTAGAAATAAGGAAGCATTACAATGATAATATTTGTCATCGTGCTCCAACCAATCATACCTGCGGCGTAAGCAATTTCTTGTTTTAAGGAGAGTGTTTTGTTCATTAATTATTTTAAGTTCTTTTATGTTTTTTGTAAAGCAGGTTTCTGTGTTAATCAGTTAAATCAGTCCTGCTTTCCATTTTATTCCGCTGCGCTTCATGTTCATTCCAATCAGGTTTATTTTACTTAGGTCTGCCTTTCTATCTTAAACCCGACAGGAGCAGAAATACTTTTTGTAGCTCCTTCGACAGGCTCAGGATGACAATAACAAAAAGATTGTAGCGTATGGCGGGACTATCGAAACCGACTAGCACTGCAATTGCTTTTCAAATTAAAACTATTTTTTCTTAAACCACCTGCTCACAAAATAAATCGCGAGAAAGCCAACAAAAATATATAAACCATTAAGTGCCGCATTTTGATCATCAGCATAAATACTGAAGGCAACAAAGGTATAAGCGGCAATAAATATGATAGGCAATATAGGATATAAAGGAACAGTATAGATGGTTTTTTTATCAAGATGTGCTGTTCTTTTTCTGAGGATAAAAATCGTGGCTGCAGAACTGGCCATGCTAATGCTTTCCAGGAAAATGGTATAGTTTAAAATCTTGTCGAAGGTTTTTGCATAGAAAATAATTACCACGGCAATTAATGTAAAAACTGTTAAGCTAATGGTAATTACCGCTGTTTTTTTATTTATTCTGCTGAATATTTTTGGCAGGGCACCTTCTTCGCCCATGGCAAACATTGCTCTAGGGTTGCTCAATAGGTTTACATTTACATAACCCATTACCGAGAAAAAAATAATTACAGAAAGGGCGTTGAATCCTGCCGGACCAAATATTTTCGAGGCTAATATCGCCGCGATACTTTCTGCTGATTTTAATTCTTCGAAGCCGATAACCTTTACGTATACATAGTTAATAGCCAAATAAAGGATCACAATAATAGTTAAGCCGATAATGATGGAACGCGGGATTACTTTCTTGGCTTCTTTAACCTCGCCACCAAAATTAATGGTCTGTGCATAACCCGCATAAGAGAAAGAAACGGCAATTAAACATAAACCTAATGCTTTTCCGTAATCAGACCAGGTTGGTAAAGTGCTGTTTGCTGTTTTAAAAATTGGCGTAATGGTTTGTGTTTTTCCGCCGAAAAATACAGCGCAGATGAGTGTTAAAATCATTCCAATTTTAATGACCGTTAATACATTCTGTGTTTTAGCACTCGCTTTTAAGCCTAACAGATTAATGAAATAAAACACCAAAATGGTGGTAATGGCAATGGTAACGCGGTAGGTTTCATTCTGTTTATCGATAGGTAAAATAATTTTGCTCAGGTATTCTGCACCAATAATTGAAATTGCCGCTACAGATGCGGCGCTCGAAATGATTACAATACAATTAATGGCAAAGGCAATAGAAGGGTGATAAGCCGCTGAAAATATTTTGTAATACCCGCCTGTTACCGGAAAACGCGAACCAATTTCGGCATAGGTTAATGCACCGCAAAAAGCCACAAAGCCACCAATAAACCAAGCCAGGTAAAATAACTCCGGAATTTGTGCTTTCGCCGCTACATTTACAGGCGTACGGAATACCCCCATTCCAATAACCAAACTCACCACAATCATGGATAAATCGAATAGCGAAAGTTGCTTCTTTTGTTGCATTAAATAGAATTATGAATATTGGGTTGAAGATAGGGAAATTTGAATGATTGAGTGAGAGAATGATGTAAGATGGAAAAGAGACTATGAGCATAATCAGTTGGCAATTGCCGATTGGCAGTTTTCAAAGGTAATTAAACCGATAAGCAAATGAAACCTCGCCATCCATTGTTTACATGTGGAAATTTTCTTTTGCGAGCCTCAAAGAATAAATCTATTATTGTATAATAATTCTGAAGAACGTATTTAAAAATATTTTTATTTCAATCATCAGGGTTATTTCTACAAATTCTTCATCGCTTTGCAAACCAAAAATGCAGGGGTTTTCATTGAAGAACAGATAAAAACAGTATGGCAGAAGTAGTTTATAACGACGACAGTATTCGTTCATTAGATTGGAAAGAGCACATCAGGCTTCGTCCGGGGATGTACATTGGTAAACTTGGCGATGGTTCTGCTCAAGACGATGGTATTTATGTTTTGCTAAAAGAAATTGTAGATAACTCTATCGATGAGTTTGTAATGGGTACCGGAAAAACCATCGAAATTACGCTTTCGGAGCAAAAAGTGAATGTACGCGATTACGGCCGTGGTATACCATTGGGTAAGGTAATCGATTGTGTAAGCAAAATAAATACTGGCGGTAAATATGATAGTAATGCCTTCCAAAAATCGGTAGGTTTAAATGGTGTGGGTACCAAGGCAGTTAACGCGCTTTCTACCAGTTTTACCGTACAATCGTACCGTGATGGAAAAACAAAAAAGGTAGAATTCTCTAAAGGAGAAATTGTAAACGAACAACCCGTTATTGATACTACTCAGCGTAACGGTACAGCCATTACTTTTTATCCGGATGAAACCATTTTCAGAAACTACCACTACATTCCTGATTTTGTAGAGAGTATGGTTTGGAACTACGTGTTCTTAAATACTGGTTTAACTATAAATTTCAATAACCAGAAATATTTTTCGGAAAGAGGTCTATACGATTTGCTTTCTAAATTTAATAAGCCGGAAGAAATTCGTTACCCGATTATCCATATGATTGGGCCAGATATCGAAATTGCCATGACCCATGGTCAACAGTATGGCGAAGATTACCACTCTTTTGTGAATGGACAGCACACTACACAGGGCGGAACCCACCAGGCGGCATTTAGAGCTGCGGTAGTGAAAACCGTTCGGGAGTTTTTCAAAAAAGAGTTTGATGCGGCCGATGTGCGTTCATCTATTATAGCGGCAATTTCTGTGCGCGTACAGGAGCCTGTTTTCGAATCGCAGACTAAAACAAAACTAGGCTCACAGAATATGGGGCCTGAAGGTCCATCGGTAGCTACTTTTATTAACGATTTTGTTAAAAAAGAGCTTGATGATTACTTGCACAAACATCCTGACGTTGCTGATGCACTTTTAAAACGCATTATTCAATCGGAACGGGAGCGTAAAGATATTGCAGGAATTAAAAAACTGGCTAATGACAGGGCCAAAAAAGCTTCGTTACACAATAAAAAACTGCGTGATTGTAAGGTGCATTTTAATACTACGCACGAGAAACGTTACGAAACCACCTTATTTATTACTGAGGGCGATTCGGCTTCAGGCTCAATCACAAAATCGCGTGATGTAGATACCCAGGCGGTATTCAGTTTAAAGGGGAAGCCGCTAAACTGTTACGAGCTGACAAAAAAAGTAGTGTACGAAAATGAAGAGTTTAACCTACTGCAACACGCTTTAAATATCGAAGATGGTTTAGATGGCTTACACTATAATAATATCGTTATTGCTACAGATGCCGATGTGGATGGTATGCACATCCGTTTGCTGATGATGACTTTCTTTCTTCAGTTTTTCCCTGATCTGGTAAAAGCAGGCCATGTTTATATTTTGCAGACACCGCTTTTTAGGGTGCGCAATAAAAAGGAAACCATTTATTGCTATAGCGACGAAGAACGTAAAAATGCAATTGAAAAACTAGGCAATAAACCAGAAATTACCCGATTTAAAGGTTTAGGAGAAATTTCTCCTGATGAATTTGGGTTATTTATCGGAAAAGATATCAGGTTAGACCCTGTTATTTTGAAGGATCAAACGATTAAAAGTTTGCTGGAATATTACATGGGTAAAAACACGCCAGACAGGCAACAGCACATTATCCGTAACCTAAGAATAGAGAAGGATGAAGTAACTGAAGAGCCTAAAGTGATTACGGAAGAAGTAGCATAAAAAAAGAGTCAAGTTTTTAAAACTTGACTTCTTAGTTAATGCGTTGCGTAGAAAAGATCCTGAAACAAGTTCAGGATGACGACCGACTTATTCTTTAGGTACTTTTACGGTATCTTCCGGGTGTTGTGGGGGCAATACATCTACCTTTTTTTCTACAATAGTAATTTTGGTAAATACGGCATACTTACTAGGTGAAATGCCATTATCGTACTTTTCGGCATAAGCCTGTGTAAATTCTGCGCCGAAGTAGAGTATAATAGAAGTATAATAAATCCACAATAAAATAACGATGATTGAACTGGCTGCACCAAAGGCCGAACCTGGATTACCTTTTTCAATATAAATCCCGATCAGATATTTACCTAAACTGAACAGAACAGCCGTGAATAAAGCGCCAATTATTGCCGATTTCCATCGGATGATCACATCTGGTAATACTTTAAATATCACTGCAAATACAGCCGTTACGGCAGCTAATGTAATTACATTGTTTAAAATATAAATCAACAATGCCATGGTATCATTTGCAACCGGAATCACTTCGTTTATATTGCTTTGCGAAAGCAGATTGGCCAATTTAGAACCTAAACCCACCACTACACTGTTTACAACCAATGATACCAGTAACAGAAAGCCCATCGACACGATTAAAGAAAAAGACAATAACCTGTTAGAAAGCATTTTTAACCAACCTTTTTTGGGCACAGCTTTTACTTTCCAGATCATATTGATGCTATCCTGTATTTCAATAAAAATAGCCGTCGATCCGATAATAAGTGCAACAATTCCCACTACTAAACTAAATGTTGATTGACCTGTTTTGTTGGCATGTTCTACAAAACCCTGGATCTGGCCCGCTGCATCTTTACCCACCAATTCGGTAACCTGACCAAAAAATTTCCCTCGTGTTTCCTCATTTTTTTTATCACCCAAAAATAGAGTGGCGGCAGAGAGGAGGATTATAATAAGCGGTGTAAGCGAAAAAATGGTGTAATAAGCAAGTGAAGCACTTAATTTAGTTACCCTATCTTCCATAAAACCTTTTCCTGCGGCTATAAAAAGGTGATAAATGGCAACAAAAAAATATTTGATTTTATGTAATACTCTTACTCTTTTCATCGAAAAATTAAAAAGGATATCCTATCCCAATGTTAAAAATTAAATTCTGTTTACGCCAATCCTTATTCCCGAATGCGATATCATCAAATACCCATCTTTGTCCTTCTGGTAAGTATGGTTTACGTACAGGGAAAGCCACATCTAAGCGGACTACAAAAATGCTGACATCTACCCGTAAGCCTGCACCTGTACCAACAGCCAGTTCATTAAAAGCATTTTTCAGCTTAAAACCAGATCCAAGTCTTGCCGTCTCTGGTTTGCCAGGTTCTCCAAGATCTTCTTTCCTTAGCCAGATATTTCCGGCATCTACAAACAGTGCTCCATAGAGTACGCTCACTATCTTAAAACGCAGTTCTGAGTTGAGCATTAACTTAATATCACCACCCTGATCGGCAAAAATAGCATCGTCTCGAACTTTATAAGTACCCGGACCTAGTGTTCTGGCCGGAAAAGCCCTGATATCGTTACTGCCGCCTGCAAAAAACTGTTTAACAAATGGCATCGAGCTGGAGTTTCCATAAGCATAACCATAACCTAAGTTTAACCTGTTTGCCCAGATTAAGTTTCTGGTAATTTTATAATAGTCTCTTAAATCGGCTTCTACCCTGATAAACTGCGTTAACGGTTTGTTAAAGATAGATCGTTGGCCATTTTCATCCTTTGGGGTAAATAACCCCCAAACATTACCTCCGGTTTCTAAACCACCAAAGAAATAGGTGTTATTTCTCCGGCTATCTTCCATCTGGTTGGTATAGGTGAAATTATAATTGCTGCCAATAATAAACTGACTTTCTAACGTAGTTCTTAAGAGTGGATTTTGTTCGTATATTTTATCTCTGGTTGCTGTATCAGGAAAACTGGTTGAAACGTAACTTATTGATATTGGGTTGAAATTATGCTCTTTGTACTGATTCTCTTTAAAGTTGTAACCATATTGCCCCTTAAATGCATGTAAGGTATATTCAGAACCACGGTTAAGCATTTGGTAAGAAAGCGAGGCAATGGTTTTCGGGATAAAGGCATTGGTACTATTCGGTTTGTAAAAGGGCACAATAAACCTGGGGAAGGTCAGCTTTCCTTCGGCGGTTAACGACAGGGAGTTTTTGCCTAATGAAGTTCCTTTGGTTTGTGTTTCGAAACCACCACTTAAACTGATGTCTAACTGCTCGGCATTTCTAAATAGGTTTCTGGTGGTTTGTGTAACCTTTACCTCTGAGCCGACGAAATTGTTTGATTTACTTGTTCCGGTAACAGAAAAGGTAAGTGAGTTTTTCTTTAAAGGTGTTAAATAAATGTTCAGATCGAGCTGATTGTTTTTGAAACTATCAACTGGTAAAAATTCGGCCCTCACATCTTGAAATGCACCTACATTTACCATTCGGTTTAACGATTGGTTATGATCTTTACGGTTATAAGGTTCGCCTTTTTGGAAGAACACCAAGCGATCGAAAAGCCTTGGTTTAAAGGTGTTTCGGTCATCGAATATATTGAAATCATTATACTGAAGTGGTTTTAGCTTTCTTAATGTATTATCTCTCCTTAAAGAATAGTTAGGATATATGTTAATATTTTTAATGGTATAAGGCTTTAATGCCGCATCAGGAGCGATATCTTTTACCTTAACCGAAACATTAACCAGGTTTTTACCAATGGTACTATCTACCTGCATAATTAAATAATCTGGACTGAAATAGAAATAGCCATTTTCTTTTAAATCGTTATCAATCCTGATCCGCTCATTTTTATAGGTATCGATATCATAATAATCGCCAACTTTTAGCAAGGTTTTGTCTTTGTTTGCATTAATGATTTTTGTGAGTACTCCTGTATCTGGCGGGAAATTAATTTTGTTGATTTTATACCGTTGCCCAGTAACTGCAGTATAAATGGCCTTACCCTTTTTTTCTTTAACAACGGTATCGCCGGTAACATTTGCCTGTAAATATCCTTCGCTAATGAGGTAACTGGATAATACATCGTTGTTGTATTTCAGTTTTACATCATTCAATAACACTGGGGCTTCTCCTTGTCTGCGCAACCAGTTTCTAAAACCTTTTGGCTTTTTGGGTTCGCCAGCAAGATTGTAAATGCCCAGTTTAAATTTTATACCCAAAATAGATTTATTGGGACGTGGCCTTGTTTTAGCTTCCAGATCGGTTTTAACCTGTTTTTCATTGTCAATTTTTCCGGATGAATCAGGATTGATTTTTACCTCAGCACCGGTATACAAAATCTGGCCTGGTTTTAAAGATTTGGTACTGCTGCAAGCTGCCCAAACTAAACAGGCCAATAAAAATAAAAGCGGTCTAATTAGTTTTCTCATCTTGTGCTTTCTGTTCAATGTTTCTTATTCTTCTGATCCTTTTCTTTTGGAAAATCTCTCCAAATTTATTGTAATCTACTACTAGTGTAAAGCCTAGGCCTGTTTCAACAATCTGTCCCTGTACAATCATATCGTTCTGGTTTCGGCGATAGGCCCTTAAACGGTAGCGTCCATCAGCAGAAAGTGCATATTCTACGTTTACATTCCCCGCAATATTGGTCGATTTTTCTCCTGGAGCCTGTGGCCCTTCTAATGCAAAAGAGCTTCCTACGCTAACGGTTAACCTGTCGTTTAAAAGTTTTTTCGATAAGCCAACTTCCAGATCGGTTTTTTGCTGCATTGAGCCGGTTGAATAATCTTCAGATGAATTTACACCGAAGTTTAGATCAACACCCTGAATTAGATCGGAGGTTAAATTATTCAATTGCTCGGTTAACAGTTTACTTACACTCGAACGGGCAAGCGTAGAAACACCGCCGCCGCCGCCCGCCAAACTTTGGAAGGGGTTGTTTGCAATAAACCGGTTTAAGGCAAGTAAAGAAAGAACCTGTTTGTTCAATTCGCTCTCATCGCGGTTTACATTAATCAATTTGGTATAAACCTGACCACTTAAAGCCCCACGCTCATTTTCTGGCAGATCGAGCTTAAAGGAAATCGTAGGTTTCAACAATTCCCCTTTTATCATCAAATAAACCTGGAAAGGCAATTTGGTTCTGGCTTCGTAAAGATCTGGTTGATTTAACAGATCGATAGGTGCCGCGTTAACTTCGTATAGTGCCGTGATATTTGCAGTAGCAGAAGTAGGTTCGCCTGTCCACACAATGGTACTCCCTTTAACCAGTTTAAATTCTTTTTTTACAACGGCCAGTGTTAAATTGTATGAACCATCAACAATCTCGTACCTGCCGGTCATACTGATTTTACCACTAGGATCCATTGTTACATTTAAATCTGCATCACCTCTAACTTTTAAATTATCACCAGTAGAGGGATCTACCACAACGTTTAGTTCTGCTTCTGGGTCGACCGTTACTGCCGCCACAAGGTTTAAGCCTTTGATGGGTGATTTGCTAATACTGTCAACCTTTAAAGCTTTTTGCCCGTTAAAGGGAGGAGCATCGGCATCAATAAATTGCACTATACCTTCCTGATCAATAATTGCCGGATCACTTGAAGGTAAAGCAAAGAAAAATTTTGTACCCTTATTTACCTTGATGTTCATGTTTACATCTGGTTGGTTCAAATCTCCACGCACCTTAACATTGCTGGTTAAAAACACCGTGCCATAAATCATATCGTTATCGGCTGCGGTAGAATTGATTGCCCTGAAATTGTTTGTTCGGATATCTAAACCGAAGCGGTAGTTTTTAAAATCGGTGGTGTAAACCTTTCCGTTTACTGTTGCTTTTTGATTTAAGGAATCAATTAGTGTAAAGTTATTAAAACTGATGCCTTCATTTGTAAACGATATTTTCTCATTCGGCATACGGAAATATGAGTTTACATAAGCCACTTTGATTCCTGCATTGTTGAAGGTTAAGTCGCCTAGAATTTTCGGAGCTGTTAGCGCGCCTTTAACAGTAAGTGCCCCGGTTAAGGTACCTGTACCGTTTTTAAGCTGGCCTGCAGATAAACTTTCGATGTTTTTCATTTCAATCTTATCGACGTTTACCGTAAGATCCAAAGCGCTTTCTGGTGCAGTATAATAGAAGCCGTTAACCCTTAACTCATGCACGCCGGTTAGCGCCACATTTACCTCGAAGGCATTTTCGGTATTATTGTTTACAGCCAGGCGCAAGGTACCCAGTTGATCTTTTTGGTAACGTAACTGATCGACGGTTAAGTTAGCTTCAAATTTTGGTGTGCTGGCCAGGTCTTTAACATTCGCAGTTCCATTTAAACGGCCACCAACCAAAGTAGTATCGGTTTCTGCAAATTTGGTTAAGGTTTCTAGTTGGAAATCTTTAAATTCTACTGCCAATGGCGCATTTGCTTCGGTAGGATTACTATTGATGGAAAGTGATTGGCCGCTATTGCTGATCTGAAATTGATTAACCAATACACCTGAAGCACCGAACTGGATATAATTATCTTGCGAAACCACCCATTTCTGGTAATCGAGCAGAAGTTTCTGTGGATCGAGGGTGAATTTAAAATCTTTGTTTATAGATTGGAAATTACCACCAATTACATATTTGTTTTTACGCTGCCTGTCTCGTAAGAAAACATTTACGCCCAAATTATTGCTGGCTGCTTCGCCACTTACTTCGGTATTGAAGAGTGCAATAGATGGGCTTTGAAGACGCTTAACGGTTAAACTATAACCTAATTTGCTGTTGTCGTTATTGATGTTTAACACGGTGGTATCTACCTTAAAATCACCATATACCACCTGTGGGAAATTTCCCTTAATCTGTAAGCTATCTTTTTGTGTATCGATTAATCCATAAAACTGTGATGGCTTGAATACTGTTAACTCCGGTACAAATTCTTTTAATAATTTAGAATCATATACTTGTACAAAAAACCTTAACCTCTGATCGGGAACTTTAGCAACGGTACCAAAGGCGTAGTATTTATTAATTTCGTTGATAATGGCGTCACCTACTTTGGTGAGCTGGTATTTGCCATCAATTTTAGCTGATAGTATTTCAGATTTTAAGGTCAGCTCATTTTCTGTAGCGGTCGATTTTGCCCGGATGGAAATCGTATCTACATTGATTTTTTGTTTGTCTTTTACCAATTGTAAGCTGGTAATATCAACCGATCCGTTTAAATAATCGGCATCGGCAGTGGCGAGGTCTACTTTAACTATGCCTGCAGCACTTAATACCGTTGGACTAAAGTTTAATGCCTGTAGGTTTACCTGTTTTAAATTTAAATCGGCTTTTACCGCCGGATATTTACCTGTCATGTTCACTTTAGCAGCTAAATTAAAGTTGGCATTGCTATCTGGCATGCTACTTTTAATGCTGATGTTTTGGTTGCTGTAATTGCCGGCAAGGCTTAAATTGCGATAGGTATATTTATTATAGTAAGCACTAATAACCTTTGCGTTAAATTTTGCATTAATCTTTTTAGGATCGAGCCCTGTACCTGCAACATTTGCTTTAACCGAAATCCTACCCAATTTTGGCTGCATTTTTAAGAGTCTACCTACATTGAAGTTATTTAAACTAATGTCTGCCTTATAACTTTCTTTACCTTTAGGACCTTTCATTCCTGCTACCACAACTGCACCACCCATATCGGTATTAATGTTCATGTTGGTATTAAAATCGGTCATTGAGCCCGTAAAATTACCTTTCGCATCAATTACGTTTGGCAATTCGATTGTTGGGGGTAAAGATTTTTTAGGTACAGCCACCAGGATATCTCCTTTGGTAACATGAAGTTTTTTAATGTTTAAATCGAGATAAGTTTTCTTGATATCTGGCAGTCCCTTTGCCCTTCCACTAATATCAATCTGGGTATTTTTCAAGCCGCTGATCTGCAGTTTTGGGATATTCAGGTTATTCAGATAACCATTAACATTTGCTGTTAGTTTTATTTTTTCGTTACGGTAATTTGCTGGAACGGCATCGCTGAAAAAGCCAGCATCTTTTAATCCGATGGTGGTGTTCTTAAAAGCCAAATTCAATTTTACGCGTTCAGGATGTTTGGTTAAATCCTCCATCGAAGTAAAATTTAATTCAGTCGCATTTTCGATCGAAGTGTTAGGCGTTTTTAAAATGAAATTGCTCAGTTTGATCTGTTTGTCATTATAAACTGCATCACCTCTTAATTGATCCAAGACGAAACCACTTTTTTCCTTTAAAGATCCATTTTTAACATTGGCCTTTATACCTGCAGCGCTGTAACTTATATCACTGGCGCCTAAATTGAGCTGGTTAATTTTTAGGTGGTTAAAGTCCATGCCTTTTGGGGTAGGTTTAGCGCCAAGATTATCGAATTGTACATGGTTGTCCGCTAAGCTGATATTCTTAATAATTAAACCCAAAGGCGATTTTTCGGGCACTACCGTATCTTTAACTTTCTTTAAATCGTTACTTGGCGCTGGTTTAAAAGCAAAAAGAATATTTGATTTGTTTAAATGTGCATTATCAACAGCATATTTACTGTTGGTTAAATCTACTTTCAGGTTTACCAACCCCAGGTCGTTTACGTCGGCAACAGCTTTGGTAGTGGATAGCTGATCGTCGTAATTTACTTTTACCTTACTGAAAATGAAGTTCTGCACTTCTATTAATGGTAACTTTCCCTGTTTTTTCTCACTGCTATCAACACTATTGGTAATATGCTGCACGAGGTGTACCAGTGGTTTTTGCTGTAGATAACGTAAAGAAGTGTTCACTAAACTTAATTCTTTAATTACATAATGCTGATTGGCCAGATCAAAATCTTTGATTTTGGTTTTAAATGCACCCAGGTATAATTTTACATCATTACCCGCCACATCATCACGATAGTTGATGCCTATATCTTCGAAAGAAACTTTATCAACAGAGAATTTAAGGGTAGAGGTAGTGTCTTTATCTACTTTTTCTTCAGTCTTTTTCTGATCGCTCATAAAAGCATCAACCAGAAACGAAAAGTTGAAAGTTGTATCAGGACTAATACGCTTAACATTTGCACGTATGTTTTTCAGCTCAATATTGTTAACCTCTATGGTGTTTTTTAACAGTTTAAATAAACTGATATCAACGGCCAGTTTTTCCGCATACAATAAGGTATCACCTTTACGGTCTTCGATGTAAAATTTGTTTAAAACCACATCTTTTGGCAAGGCGATTTTAATGCTTTCTAAACTTACTTCAGTTTTGGTTTTGCTTTTAAGGTAGTTTATAGCTTTTTCTTTAACAAAATTCTGAACCGCCGGGATATTTAAAGATAGGGCTAAACCAACAACCAGAATAATGATGGAAGCAATTACCCACAATAAAATTTTTAGACTTTTGCGTACGTATTTATTCAAAGCTAAGTGTGTTTGGTGTTTGATAAATGCATGCCATTAAAATTAATTTTACGGCGATTTTTACTAAATAATACAAAAAATAACTTAAATTGTTCGCCCGCTATAAAAATTTAATATTGGCGGTTTAATAATCGGTTACAAATGAATTCAATAAATCTAAATATAACTTTTGAACAATACGAAAGTATTATAGAATTAACATCAGCAGATAGAACGCTTTGTGAACTTGCAAAGCAGGCTTTAAATACGTCTTATTCCCCATATTCCAAGTTTAGAGTAGGTACGGCAATCCGTTTGGCCTCTGGCGAAACCATATTGGGCAGTAACCAAGAAAATTTAGCCTATCCATCAGGACTTTGTGCAGAGCGTGTTGCACTTTTTACCATTGGTGCTACCTACCCAAATGCAGTTATAGAAAGTATGGCCATAACTGCCCAGACTGATAATTTTGAGATTTTAAAACCTATTACCTCCTGTGGGGGCTGTTTACAGGTAATGGCAGAGTTTGAACGTAAACAAAATACACCAATTGAAGTGATTTTTTATTGCCTAAACGGAGAAGTGTTAAAAGTACCAAGTGTGAAAAGTTTACTGCCCTTTGCCTTCGTAGAAGATAGGTTGGAGCGGTAACGAAGTAGCACCTCTCGACGGGTCGTCATTGCGAGAAGGCTTTTTCAGCTGACGAAGCAATCTTAATGCGGTCGCTATAACCCATAGTTGTAAGATTGCTTCGTTGTTCCTCCTCGCAAAGACGACTTTTCTATTAGAATGTAATTATTCCTTCCAACTCCGGACCTCTGACTTTTATACTTATATTTGGTTTTTTAACCATATGAAGCATATCTGCATCCTTATTTTTTCGATTTTTCTTTCTTTTAAACTGCAAGCTCAAGCCGTACTTAAAAGTAATGCGGTTTATAAAATAATTTATTTCCGATCTTCAGATGGAAAACCAAAAGAAGACCAGAATGCTATAGTGGTATTGGCTTCGGCAAGTCAAAATTTAATCAGCAATGCTAGCATCCTCGATAATAAGGCGAAATATCCTTACGAACAAAGCATTGTTGCTAAGCCTGCACAAATTTTATTTCAGGTTGCCGATTTAGGTGCAAATAAGCAGATTGCAACTGCTGATAGTGTTGCAGTTGGTAAGCAAACTTTTGAGTTGAGCAACGAAACCAAAGTGATTTTGGGTTACACCTGTAAAAAAGCCACAACAGTTGTTAATTCCAATAGAATAGACCTATGGTATACTAACGATGCCGGTATAAAAGCCGCGCCAACCAGTTTAGGACAGAATCTTGGATTGGTGTTGGAGCAGGTGCGTAATGGCAGTAGCTTTGTAACTGCTACAAAAATTGAAGAAGTTAAAAATTCGAAACCAATCGATCTGCAAAAAATAAGTGCTAAACTAACTGATGGATTAACTTATAAAGATTTACTCTGGAAAAGCAGATTTACCACACTTAGTGTTTTTAATAACGAAACGATTAATTTTATTGATAAACCACAATCGAACGATTCTGTATTCCGTTTTGCGGGAGGGACAGTGATTGCCAGGAAAGTTAAATTTCCCGAGTTTCAGTCTAACCCCAATGTTTTTGTCGATTTAACCGAACAATCCAACGGCGATGCATACGATAGAACAGGATCGGTATTTATTATTCCGACTGATAAACAGATCAGTTTAATGGATGCACTTAAAAACTCTGTTAAAAACCTACCGGTTTACGATAATGGCAATGGAAAGCAATACCAAGGTGTTGTAGCCACAGCAAATTATAACCCCGTTATAGAGTTGATGCGTTTTTTTACCCCTTTCGGCGTTGGTAAATACAATACTTTAAAATTGAAGGATAAAAATTGGGCAGAAAAAGTTTACTATAGACAGGATATTTCGGAATTGTTTCCGCTGGTAAATGGCAAAGAGGTTTGGATAGCTGTTTTTGTTGGAAACTATGATAAGGGCGGACATAAAGTTTCTTTAAATATTACTCTGCACAACGGTGGAAGACAAAAGGAAGCCAAAGAAGTGATTTTGCCCTTATTTAATTCGACTAATGTAATGGAAATGGCTGGACAAGAGTATGCCACCATGTTTAGCAGTGATAAAGGTTTGGAAGTTTCTTTTACCTTAGCAAAAGACCTAAAAGATGCGAAACTGCGTTACATTACAACAGGTCACGGCGGCTGGGGAAATGGCGATGAGTTTGTGCCACGGAAAAATACCATCTGGCTGGACGAAAAAGAAGCATTCGCTTTTACACCATGGCGACAGGATTGCGGTTCGTACCGATTATCGAACCCTGCCTCTGGAAATTTCGAAACTGGTCTTTCTTCATCTGATTTAAGCCGTTCTAACTGGTGTCCAGGTACAGTTACCAATCCTGAATGGATTAGTTTAGGAGATTTAAAGGCAGGTACGCACACTATAAAAGTAACCATCCCAATGGGTAAACCAGAAGGCTCCAGCTCTAGTGCATGGAATGTTTCGGGCGTGCTGTTGGGGGTAGAATAGTGCAATATTTTTTCGGGGGATGAGTATCCTCCTGCAACCCTAAATAGCAGCACAAAACTATTTTTCTAAACCGGATTGAAGGGGAGATCCTTTTTTGCCGCCTGAGCGTAGGGTTGAGTGTAAAAAAGATCGTACCGGAAAGCCGGAGGAAACATTAATCAAACCTACGGAACCCTGCTTTCCAAATCAACACAAACAAATTTAGATTTGGGCAGGTGAAACACCAGCCGATAGGATGAGAAATCATTTTATAATATGCAGGCATTAAGATTCCCGCCTGCGCGGGAATGACGGCAAGAGCTAAGCAAAACACACCTTGCCCTTGTTTTTTAATAAATTTCCCATCTCGAAATGTGAATAACCTCTCTTTATTCTATGCAATCATTTTTATTATATTTACAGCTGCCAATTTTTGTAGATAAATGAGTGAAGAATTAGATCAAAACGTAAACGAAGAGCACAAACATACCATAACCCCAATCAACGGTTTATACGAAAACTGGTTTCTCGATTATGCGTCTTATGTAATTCTCGATAGGGCAGTTCCGCACATTAACGATGGATTAAAGCCTGTTCAACGGCGCATTATGCACTCGCTTAAGGAGATGGATGATGGGCGTTTTAATAAGGCAGCCAACGTAATCGGTAACACCATGAAGTATCACCCGCATGGTGACGCCTCTATTGGTGATGCGATGGTGCAGATTGGACAAAAAGATTTATTGATTGATATGCAGGGTAACTGGGGCGATCCGGTTACTGGCGATAGCGCTGCGGCACCCCGTTATATTGAGGCACGTTTATCCAAATTTGCCAACGAGGTGGTATTTAATCCTGATACTACCGAATGGCAGCTAAGTTATGATGGACGTAACAACGAACCGATAACTTTACCTGTAAAATTCCCTTTGTTATTGGCGCAGGGGGCTGAAGGTATTGCTGTAGGTTTAGCTACCAAGGTAATGCCGCACAATTTTATCGAATTATTAGATGCATCGATAGAAGCATTGAAAGGCGTGCGCCCCAATATATTGCCCGATTTTTTTACGGGCGGTATGGCCGATTTCTCGAATTATAATGAAGGACAGCGTGGAGGTAAAATCCGTGTGCGGGCGAAAATTACCGAGAAGGATAAAAAAACTTTGGTGATTAGCGAAGTCCCGTTCAGTACCACAACAGGTTCTGTTATCGATAGCATTTTATCGGCCAATGATAAAGGTAAAATCAAGATTAAAAAGATTGAGGATAATACCGCGGCCAATGTAGAAATTGTAGTGCACCTTGCACCAGGGATTTCGCCCGATGTTACCATTGATGCGCTTTATGCCTTTACGGCCTGCGAAGTATCGATCTCACCAAACACCTGTATCATCCAGGGAGATAAACCGCACTTTTTAAGTGTGAACGATATCCTGATCGAAAATACAAAACACACCAAGGGTTTACTCAAAAAAGAGCTCGAAATCCGCCTGCACGAATTGCAGGAGAAGATTTTCTTTAGTTCGTTACTTAAAATATTTATTCAGGAAGGGATGTACAAAAATCCTGAATATGAAAACTCATCCAATTTTGAAACCGTAGTTGAGGTATTACACATTTTATTCGATCCGTTTAAACCATCGCTTTACCGCGAAATATTACCTGAAGATTTTAAGAAGCTGATTGATAAGCCAATGAGTAGCATCACCCGTTTTGATGTGAAAAAGGCTGATGAGCAGATGAAAAACCTGGAAGATGAGATTAAAGTAGTTAAAAACCACTTAAAACACCTTACCGATTATGCCATTGCCTGGTACCAGAAACTAAAAGATAAATACGGAAAAGGAAGGGAACGTAAAACCGAAATCCGTTTGTTCGATCGGGTAGAGGCATCGAAAGTAGCATTGGCGAACGTGAAACTGTATATGAACCGTGAAGATGGATTTATCGGATCGGGTTTACGTAAAGATGAATTCGTAGCAGACTGTTCGGATATAGACGAAGTAATTGTTTTCCGTGAAGATGGTAAATGTATCATCACCAAGGTGGCCGATAAAACCTTTGTAGGCAAAGGCATTATTCACGCCCAGGTATTTAAGAAAAACGACGAGCGTACCATTTACAACATGATTTATAAAGATGGTGCAAGTGGTACTTCGTATATTAAAAGGTTTGCCGTAGTTGGGGTAACACGCGATAAGGAATACGATTTAACCAAGGGATCGAAAGGCTCAAAGGTTTTATATTTTACCGCGAACCCTAACGGTGAGGCTGAGGTCGTAAATGTTGCGCTGAAACCGCATTCTAAATTGCGCAAGCTTCAGTTCGATCAGGATTTTGCAGAAGTGGCTATTAAAGGGCGCGGATCGCAGGGGAATATCATTTCGAAATATCCAATTAAGAAAATTATTTTGAAGAGCAAGGGCGTTTCTACCTTATCGGGGCTTAAAATCTGGTACGATGATTTATTAAAGCGCTTAAATGTTGATGGCCGTGGAAAATACCTGGGTGAATTTGATGGCGACGATCGTATTTTACAGGTACACAAAGATGGATATTACGAATTAAGTTCTTTCGAACTCAGCAATCACTTTGATGATGGATTAATCTTGATTCAGAAGTTTGATCCGGAGCTGATTTTTGCTGCAGTCCATTTTGAAGGCAAAGCACAAAACTATTTTATCAAACGTTTTGCATTCGAACTGCAAGCCAACGGAAGGAAAACTATTTTCATTAGCGAAGAGCAGAAATCGAGATTGTTGCACCTTACTTCAAATCCGGCAGCAAAAGTTATTGTTGATGTTTTAAAGGGTAAAACCCAAATTCCGGAAACACTGGATTTAACCTTGGCAGAACTGATTGATGTTAAAGGACTAAAAGCAAATGGCAATAGACTGTCGCCGCACGATGTTCAAAAAGTAGTATTAGAAGAGCCTGAAATAGAAATTGAAGAGGTTGAGGTAGCAGCAATTGACGAGAGAGAAGATGGTGAAGAAACACTAGATGAAGCGGTTACAAACGAAGAGATGATTGCGAATGAGGAAACAGTAACAGACGCAGAAGTGCCGGAAGAGGCAGTAGACAAACCTGTTGTAACGCAGCCAAAACCAAAATTCGAACGGGCAGAAGCTCCTGTGGTTAAGGCTGATGAACCCGAGGTAAAGGAAAAACCTGCTGCGGTAGAAAAGCCTGTGGTAGAAAAAGCAAAGCCAGAAGCCGAGCCGGTTAAAAAAGAAGAAGTTAAAGCCGAAGATAAACCCCAAGCAGAAGAAAAACCTGCCAAAAAGATAGATTTTGAAATCACCAATCCTGATGATATCGATATTGATGATAAGGGGCAGCTGGGCTTGTTTTAAATAGACCTGAGAGTTGTCAACTTTAATGGCCTGGTGGCAAGAAAGTTGACAACTCTCCACATTTCAATCAAAACATTTCATTTTTAAACCTATATTTGCCTTGCTCAAAGGGGTGCTTGTTGATGCTGCAATTTCTGTTGCCATCAATTTGCTGAGATTATACCCATTTTGAGGTGAAAGGTAGATAGGTAGAAGGCAGAGGGTTTCCCCTCGACCTTACAACCCTCCAGCCCTCAACCTTAAATGAACCTGATGCGGGTAATGCCGCCGTAGGAAGAGGTTAAAATTTACAAAACTGTTTCGCCCCGAAAACGGTGTCTAATTATTTTTACTGGTCGCAGGCAAATTATTGTAAATGAATTTTCAAGATTGGTTTAAGCTTTTTCAGGAGCAGATTATACACACCTCATTAATCGAATGGTTGGCTGTTGGTTTTGGAGTATCTGAAGTTTTATTGGCGAAGAAGAATAGTATCTGGCTTTATCCAACGGGAATAATTTCTGTTTTATTGTGGATGTTTTTATTGCTAGGTGTTAAATTATATGCTGAGGTGCTTTTAAATATTTATTATCTGGTGATGAGCATTTACGGATGGATAATCTGGAAAAAAAGGAAGTTGGATGGAGAAAACCAGGTTTCATGGTCGAGCAATAAAGAATTAATCATTGCTGTTTTAATTGCTGTGATCGGATTTGGAGCGCTTTATCTTGTATTAAGGCATTATACTGATTCGGATGTGCCCTTATTCGATGCATTTGTTTCTTCTACCGCCTGGGCAGGCATGTGGCTGTTAGCCAGACGCAAAATAGAAAACTGGATATTCCTGAACATTTCGAATATTGTTGCCATTCCATTGCTGTTTCATAAAAAGCTTCCACTTATGGCCTGTTTAACTACATTTTTGTTTATAGTTGCCATATTTGGATTTTTAGACTGGAAGAAGATCATTAACAAAAGCAGGCTCAAACTGGCTTAACTACTTTCGTACGCAAAGCAAAAAATAATTATGCAAGAAACATTAACCATCACCTGGCAGGAGAAAGTAAAAGCTTATGCAGCACTTTCTGAAAAAATGGGTAAACTTCACCCCGAAATTTTAGAACTGGCCTATCAGGAGAACTGGTTTAAGCTTTTTGTACCCGAAATTTATGGTGGGCCAAACAAAAAACTTCCTGAAATTTTAAGATTGGAAGAAGAACTGGCAGAAGCCGACGGAAGTTTAGGTTGGACCATAACCCTTTGCGCCGGCGCAGGCTGGTTTGCCGGGTTTTTAAATCCTGGATTGGCAGCAGAGATTTTTGCCGACCGTGAGGTTTGTTTTGCAGGGAGTGGTGCTGTTGGTGGGGTAGCCATTAAAACCAAGGGAGGCTATCTGCTCAATGGAAAATGGAGTTATGCCAGTGGTGCATTACATGCTACTATATTTACAGCTAACTGCACACTTAAAAACGAAAATGGCGATGATATTTTGGATGAAAATGGAGCGCCTGAAATTAAATCGTTCATCCTTAAAAAAGAAGAAGTAAATATTTTGCCCGGTTGGTCTTACTTTGGTTTAATAGCTACAGGGAGCCATGCTTTTGAAGTTTGCGATTTAAGCGTTGACGAAAATAGGACCTTTAAAATTAATCAACAAATTGAAGTAGCAGATGCTGGCTTTGATTACCCTTTTTTACAGCTCGCAGAAACCACGTTAACCGTAAATAGTTTAGGAATGACCAATCATTTCATTAAACTGGTAGAACAATCTTTTTATTCGCGTTCCGGATTGGGCAGGTATAGCGAGGCGCAAATTTTGTTTTTTAATAGCGAACTTAACCGTTGTAAAGCAGAAGTACTGGGCCTTCGTACAAAATTCTATGATGCGTTTGACGAGTCTTGGGATCAGTTAATGGGTAATGGGGAAATTGCTGATGAGAAATTAAGCGAGGTGAGTTTAATCAGTCGTAAATTGGCCCATACCTGTTGGAAATCGGCAGCTACTTTATTTCCATACTGTGGCTTAGAAGCCGCAAAAAAAGAATCAGAAATTAATAGGGTTTGGAGAGATATTCATACGGCTAGTCAGCATGCCCTGCTTACCTTCGAAATTTAATTATTCCAAAAGCTCTGGTTTAATTTTATCTTTAAAATCAGTAGCAAACTTATTCAACTTTGGTTGTATCACAAAAGCGCAATAGGGTTTTCCCTGATTGTTATTAAAATAGTTCTGATGATAGTCTTCAGCCTCATAAAATTCGGCTATAGGAGAAACTTCTGTCGCAATTGGCTTGTTGAAAATATGTTGTTGGGTTAAATCTTCGATTATTTCCTCTGTTAGTTTTTTTTGCTCTTCATTTTCGTAAAAAACCACCGAGCGGTATTGTGTACCAACATCATTCCCCTGCCTGTTTAAGGTTGTTGGATTATGGGTTTTAAAGAATACCAATAGAAGCTCACTGAACGAGATAATGCTTTCATCGAATGTGATTTGAATTACTTCTGCATGCCCGGTATCGCCATTACAAATTTCCATATAGGTAGGGTGCTTTAAATCTCCTCCCATATAGCCCGCTGTAACCTGGCTTACTCCATTTAACGTCTGAAAAACGGCTTCAGTGCACCAAAAGCAGCCTCCGCCAAATGTTGCTGTTTGCATATCCTACATTATATATTTATTCCAATTTTTAAATAAATCAAAAAAAGACATTTTTTTGATATTAAACATTGATTGGATAGCGATTATTCCTATAAGTTTTAAGTAGGCGCTTTTTAGACAGTAATTTAGGGTTAAATGTGTTGAAAAATAGATATTCTGTTGGCCCAGAAACAAAAAAAGAGGTTGCATCATAAGTCATTTTTAGCCTTAGGATGCCAGATTAAACTTGAAGACTATCTTTTGCTTAAATAAAAAGCGGCAATTTTCGATTTGAAAATTGCCGCTTTATTGCTTTTAATTCTTTATAGAGATGTAGCTACATTAACCTGTTTGTTTAACTCATGATACATCCTCTTTAAATTATTGATATTGAACATATATCGGTTTTGGTGTAAGCTTTAACAGCTCTTCAGGAGTCATTAACCGTTTAGGATCTTTCTTCAGGTCATTTTTGTAAAACAGCTTGAAGCCTGTAAACTGTACAGGCTCTGCCTGAATGAAATGGCGATAGGTTCCTTTTTTCAGTTCAGGTTCGCCCCATCCATCCATATGCACCACCACCTGCACCTCAGGACGTAATTTAATGTTAGCTGAATTAGTTACCATCTTCTTTGTAAAACGGTGTAATACAAATACTTTTGGAGGTAAATTGTATTTTTTAACAATGTCTGCTAAATATCCGGTTACATAATTAACATCTGCAGCATCGTAGGTGCCAATTTTTTTGCCTGGTAATGTTCCGTCTTTCATTGAAAATTCTGGATCAATACCTAAATGAACGTATGGCAATTCCAGGTATTTTGCGATATGAGGTAATTCTGCTTTTATAGTACTTAAAGCTACCTGAAGATCTAAAAATACTATCGTGTTAGGTTGCATTTTGGCAATTTTCAGAACAGAGTCGATCTGTTTATTGCCCATCCTGTTGATGTATTTTCCATCTTTCCCAGGTGTTCCACTTGCTACTGCGGCAATATAATGTAATCCTGGTTGTACCGGGGTAGAAGGATCGGCCTTTTCCCAATGTTTAACTTCAGCATTTAAGCGTTGCCACATTTCTTTAGGCGCATATTCACCAAGTGCACCCATTTTTTT
Organism: Pedobacter sp. SG908; assembly: GCF_011759615.1. Taxonomy (NCBI): domain Bacteria; kingdom Pseudomonadati; phylum Bacteroidota; class Sphingobacteriia; order Sphingobacteriales; family Sphingobacteriaceae; genus Pedobacter; species Pedobacter sp. SG908. The sequence goes on along the minus strand of NZ_JAAOYY010000003.1, from coordinate 282,284 downwards.
CGAATGCAGGTTTCCATAATAAACAACTATACGTTTAAAAGGTAAAATAGCTCCAGCCAAAGGATATGGTTGCTTTTTTACTGGCCATTTCCCGGTAGTATCTCCGTTTGCCAATTTTTTTACCAAAGAATCATAAAGCTTTGGATCAACCGGTTTCATTACGTTTACCGTTGAGTCCGTTTTCTTTTTAGTCGAATCAGAAGAAAAGATTTTACCGATACCGCCACTACTCTTGCCATCTGAGTTACAGTTGGCAAATAAGCTGATTGCGGCAAAACCAAGTATTAGTGTGCCTGCTAATTGAGGGAATTTCATAAATATATTATAGATAATTAAAGTTAAACAGTTTTCCGAATCTGTTTTGATGAAAGTAGGGTGGAAATCTGGTAGTTTAAAATAAAGTAATCAACATTTACACATTGCAGAATTTGCCAAATACACCCAATGGTAATTTGACGCCTGATGTAGCCTGTAGAAACAGTTCTCCAGTCTCAAGGTTTTGTACTGATGGGAATGATGTACGGATTAAATTTTCAACAATTACCGAAGAAAAACCAAGTGAGTAGGTGTTTAGGATAAGAAAATGTTCTTTTTCATCCAGCAGCTGTACAACATCCTGCATCATTTCCTGGATATGGTCTTCCAGTTTCCATTTTTCGCCATTAGGGCCATGGCCATAAGCTGGTGGATCTAGAATAATACCGTTGTATTTTTTGCCTCTTTTTAATTCTTTCTTTACAAACTTTAGCGCATCCTCAACCATCCAACGGGTATCTTTCAATCCCGAAAGCTCCTGATTTTCATTTGCCCAGGTTACTACCTGCTTAATCGAATCTACGTGGGTAGTTTCTGCGCCTGCCGCATTTGCAATTAGCGATGCCGCACCAGTGTAAGCGAAAAGATTTAAAACCTTAGGTTGCGGTGTTTTAAATTTTTTAATCGATGACGAGATAAAATCCCAATTTACGGCCTGTTCTGGGAATACGCCAACATGTTTAAAAGAAGTTAAACCTAAACGGAGTTTAATGGCTACTTCATTATTTTCATATGCTACATACCAACGGTCTGGAATGGATAGATTTTTCTTTACCCATTCGCCAGAAGTAGCTGAACGCCCCCTAAAAGTGATGTTGGCTGTTTTTTTCCAATCCTGTTCTGAGTATGTTTTTTTCCATACCGCCTGCGGCTCAGGACGGATCAGTATGACATTTCCAAAACGTTCTAATTTTTCAAAATCCCCGCAATCGATCAGTTCATAATCTTTCCAGTGGGTGGGGGCAAGTAATTGTATCATGTGTTAAAATAACTTTAAATTTGGATAGCTTTTGATATATTGATCATCTGTTATCAGCATTAAATCATTAGCTATTGCTTGTGAAATAATAAGCCTATCAAAAGGGTCTTTATGTATTAATGGTAATTTAGAATAAGTGATAAAATCGTATTTAGAAGGTTGAAGAATTTTTACCTGATACTTATCGAGCAATTGATAAATTGAGTTTATATCATCTTTTAACTTCAGCTTTCCAATATTTAGCTTTATTGTAATTTCCCAAATGCTAACAATACTTATATGTTTTTCGGTATCAGGATTGTTTATGACCTCTATAATCTTTTTTGAAATGGCATTATCTCCATTAATAAAAAATAGAAATATGTGTGTGTCTAATAAAAAACGCATTACATATAATCCTTTAGCTCGTCTAATGGCTCGTTAAAATCATCAGAAATATAAAGAATTGTTCCTTTGGCAGCGCCATAAAGGCCTTTTGGTTCTTCAACAATATTTTTTTCTTCGCTTTTTGACTTTGGAAAAGTCTTTGAATGTTTAGCTTTTAAAAAATCAATAAAATCTTCTACCTCGTTTACCATGCTTTCTGGTAAGGTTTCCAACTTGTGAATGATATTTTTTGTAGCCGTAGTCATATTGCAAATATAAGAATTTTCTTAAAACTTATCTTTTGCAGCTTTCATGAAGCGGCTGGCAAACACAAAGTCGTTCAGCTCTTTAATGTCGGTATGTGCGATTTCTTTATTGCTGCCTTCCCAGAATTTTTTTCCTTCGTGTAAGAATAAAATATAATCACCAATCCCCATTACCGAGTTCATATCGTGCGTTACCACAATGGTGGTGGTTTTGTATTCTTCGGTAATTTCCTGAATCAACTCATCAATTACGATCGAAGTTTTCGGATCTAATCCCGAGTTCGGCTCATCACAGAACAGATACTTCGGGTTCATGGAAATAGCACGTGCAATACCTACACGTTTTTTCATTCCGCCCGATAATTCTGCCGGAAACAATTTGTTCTTACCTGCAAGGTTTACCCGCTCTAAACAAAAATCAACCCTTTCTAGTTTTTCTTTTCTGCTTTGATCAGTAAACATGTTTAAGGGGAACATGATGTTTTCTTCAACGGTCATACTATCAAACAAGGCAGAGCCTTGAAATAACATACCGATTTCTTTACGCACTTCAATCCGTTGTTCGTAGGTCATTGGTGTAAAATCACGACCATCGTACAACACTGAACCTGAATCTGGCTGGTGTAAACCCACCATACATTTTAACAAAGTTGTCTTTCCTGATCCCGAGCCACCGATAATTAAATTGGTTACACCTTCTTCAAACTTTCCAGAAATGCCTTGTAATACATCATTGCCGGAGAACGATTTATAAATATCTTTAATTTCGATCATTACAATAACAATTGGGTCACGATATAATCGCAAGCTAAAATAGAAATACAGCTAATTACAACAGCCCTTGTACTGGCCTGCGAAACTTCTAAAGCACCACCACGCACATAAAAACCTTCGTACGCCGGAACTGAAGTAATAATAAAACCAAACACAAATGCTTTTACCAAAGCTACGGTTATGGTATAAGGGTTAAAATCGGTTGTGATGCCCTGAATATATTCGGCAGGTGTAACAGCACCTGAAATAGAACCGCCAATATATCCACCGGTAATACTTAAAAACATAGAAATGATAACCAGCATAGGTACCATGGTTATGCCTGAAATAATTTTAGGGAGGATGAGGTAGCCTGGGGCATTTATACCCATAATTTCTAAAGCGTCAATCTGTTCGGTAACACGCATCGAACCAATTTCCGATGAAATGGCCGACCCGATTTTTCCTGCCAAAACAATTGCACTAATAGTTGGACTTAACTCTAATATACTCGAATCGCGGTTTACAGAACCGATAATTGTTTTTGGAATAAAATCACTAACCAGCTGGAAAGCAATTTGTAAAGTCATTACTGCACCGATAAAAGTAGAGATAATAGCAATTAAACCTAAAGAGCCTACACCAACATAATCCATTTGTTTGGCTATTTCTTTCAGGTATATTTTCAGTTTTTCCGGCCTTCTGAATACAGACTTGAGTAGCAGGATGTATCTGCCGAAATTGGTAAAATTCATTCCGTATATATTTGCTTAATTTAAATGATCATTTATAATACTACAAAGAAACGATAAAAAAGTTGGAGCGCTTAGCTAATTGCAAAAATATTCGTGGTTTTGAATATAAATATGGTTTTTTGTTAACAAAAATTAAACCATAAATAATGAAAGCTGTAATAACCGGTGCAACTAAAGGAATTGGTAGAGCTATTGCCTTTAAATTTGCCCAAAATGGGTGCGATTTAGTTTTGATAGCAAGAGGTTTAGACGAACTCGAAAGGCTTCGACAAGAATTAGCCCCCTATGGGAATGTTGTTTTTATCCAGGCAGCAGATTGTTCGGTTAAAGAAGAGGTGTACGCTTTTTTAAATTCGACAGCTATAAATCTTGATCAAATAGATGTTTTGGTAAATAATGTGGGGATTTTTTTGCCTGGCAGTATGCTCGATGAGGATGACGAAACTTTCGAAAAACAACAGCATTTAAATACGAATGCCGGTTATTATATCAGTAAGTTTATTGGAAAAAAAATGCGCTCAGCAAAGCGAGGCCATATATTCAATATCTGTTCAGTGGCCAGTAAAGCACCTGTAAAAGATGGTGGTAGTTATAGTGTAACAAAAGCAGCGATGTTAAGTCTAAATCATGTATTGCGGCAAGAGTTAGCACCTCACAATGTTAAAGTAACAGCATTTTTGCCAGGTTCTACTAAAACTTCATCTTGGGAAGGCACAACAATTCCAGATGAAAAATTTGTGCAGCCTGAAGATATTGCAGAAACTTTGTTTACCATCTTAAACTTAAGTAAAGGGGTAAATGTAGATGAGGTTTTAATTACTCCGCTTGATTTTTAAACACAAAATGAACAACGTTATGGAAAAGAAGCTTTTTAGAAACGAACACGATAAGATGATTGCCGGTGTAGCTTCGGGACTTGCAGATTACATGCAAGTTGAGGTTACCATAATCAGATTATTGTTTGCATTATCGGCTATATTTATGGCTGGAGGTGGCTTAGTTGCCTATATTGTAATGTGGATTATTGTTCCGGTGAACAACGATCCGACAGCAAGATTTTCTAAATTTAACGATTACTTTGGTAATAAAAATCCAAATACACAACCGTTTGGAACTGCCGATCCTTTTGCAGGACCTGCTAATCAGGGAAATCAGAATTGGACACAACCTGTAGACGGCACACAGAAAACACCTTTCGAAACACAGCCTGATTTCAGTAAATTCAATAAATCTAATGATACCGGCCGCACCATAGGCGGGTTGGTATTGCTGGTAATAGGATGTTTTTTCCTGATGCGCGAAATGGATTTTATACCTGATTGGTTTAGTATCCGCAATTTATTCAGGTACATGTGGCCATTAATATTTATTGCTTTAGGTATAAGCATTATAGCCAAATCAAAAAGAAAAAACGACTGGGCTGCTTTTCAGCACCAGCAGGAGGCTGAACAACAAAAAACAGCTGATTTTTCTGAAGCTATTGTAGAAAATGAACCGACAGCACCTGTTAATAAAGACGATAATTCAACATCCGCTAACCCTCAAGTATAAATAAAATGAAATTAGATAGATTAATTTGGGGTATTATCCTGCTTTTTATCGGCGGTGTACTTCTACTCGAAAACTTTGGCGTAATCAATTTTTATTGGCGCAACGTTTGGAGCTTTTGGCCAGTATTCTTAATCATAGCAGGTTTAAATATCCTGTTTAATAAAAACAATTCGCAAACAGGCAGTATTATTTCTATTGGTGTTTTAGTAGTTGCCCTTTGTTTCCTTTTTTATAAAGGCCAGCAGGTTCCCGAACATGGCAATTGGTGGGGGCGTCAATTTAAAAAAGATGTCGACATTAATATCGAACACAACAATGATGATAACGACGAAGATGATAAGGATAACGACACATCATATAATCACTTAAGGTTATCTGAACCATTTGTAGCTGCAGATAATACGAAAAAAACGATATTAAATATTTCTGGAGGTGGCATTTCATTTAATCTTGATGGTGAAACATCGGAATTGATCAATGCCGACGTAAAGAAAAGACATGGTAACTTCTCTTTAAAGAAATTGCTTACCGATAGTGCTACGGTACTTACTTTCCAAATGGACGATAAAAAGAGCAAATGGAATTTTGGTGATGGTGGTAACGATGTTAACTTTAAATTGAACAAAGAGGCCAACTGGGATATTTTAATGAAACTCGGCGCTGGTGAAGCAAACTTTGATTTTGCCAATTACAAAGTACGTACTTTCCGCTTTGATGGTGGAGCAGCAGCTTTGGATATTAAATTGGGAGATTTATTGCCAATAACTGATGTAATTGTGAAATCTGGTGTGGCAGATGTTAAAATTAAGGTGCCTACCAATTCAGGCTGCCGAATTAAAACCAAAACAGGTTTATCAGCTAAAGATTTCGATGGTTTTGAAAAATTGAGCGATGGTGTTTACGAAACTTCAAATTATAAAACCTCAACCAAAAAAATCTTTATCAATTTAGATGGCGGATTGAGTAACTTTGAGGTGAGCAGATACTAGGAGACGGAAGGTTTTAAGGTGAAAGGCCGAAGGCTTTATCCGATCTAACTTTTATACAGCACAGATCCTGTAATCCTTAAAACCAAACAATCCTGATTTTAAATGAGTCCTGATAAAGAATACGTAGTTGTAGTTAACGGTAAGCCACAAGGGCCTTATAGCTTAACCGAACTTAAAGATTTAGACATCAAACCCAATACATTTATCCGTAAACCTGGGATGGATGATTATAGAGAAGCTCACGCAATTCCCGAATTGCGTGAGCTTTTGGGTTTTAGTTATCAAAAAACAGCTCCACAATATTTTGCCGCCTTCGACCAAAGATTGCTGGCATCGGTGATTGATCATTTTATTATTTTTGGGATATATAGCATTGTTATTTTAACAAGCTATATTTTTATCCAAGGAAAAGATCAGCGGATTATGGCTTTTCTAATTCCATTCCCATCCATATTTATTATTAAACTAATTTATGGCAGTATTGCAGAGGCATCGGCCAGTCAAGCCACTATAGGTAAAAAACTCCTTAACATTAAAGTAACCGATTTAGAAGGCAGCCGGGTTTCTTTTGGTATTTCTTTAATCCGCAATTTATCTAAAATCTTATCTGTAATTCCTGTTTTCTTTGGTTACCTGTACAGCTTCCTCAATAAGAAAAACCAATGCTGGCACGATATTGCTGCCAATACTTTGGTGATAAAGGATCGTTTGATATAAGTTAGAAAAGCAAAGTCAATACAACTATTTTAGTTACCCGAGCTGTTCGCTATATCTCCGATGAAACCTGTGAAACAAGCAAGCATACCACAAATAATAAATAACAATGCTTAAATCGGAGGATGCCGCTTCCATCCCGTTTATGAAACTTGGGCTGGTGCAATGATGCCAAACCCACCCACCGTTAAAAATAAACCCGATTGAAGCGAACACGAAGTGCAACGGAGTAAAGCGTAAAGCGGGACTGCATTTCCCAGGTACTGCTGCCCTTCCGTTTCCAAAAAAAATCAAATTATTCCTTTATAATCAACCGATTTAATTACAACATTACAACATCAAAAATTCCAACAATCCTTATCTTTGCCGGTAGATGGAAAATATATTGGCAAAACATGATCTGGCTGGCGGATATTGCAACAGTTTAACCGCTTATTCTAGGTATTTAACCCGAGAAGTTAACATAGGTGATATTGCTTTAGGTGGGCACAATCCGATCCGGATTCAATCGATGACAACCACCGATACCATGGATACTTTGGGTACTGTAGCGCAGACGATCCGCATGGTAGAATCTGGCTGCGAATATGTTCGTATCACTGCACCAAGCATTAAAGAAGCCGAAAATCTGGCCAATATTAAAAAAGAACTACGTTTCCGAGGTTATCATGTGCCATTAATTGCCGATATCCATTTTACACCTAATGCTGCAGAAATGGCTGCGCGTATTGTAGAAAAAGTAAGGGTTAACCCTGGCAATTATGCAGATAAAAAGAAATTCGAGAATATAGAATATACACAGGATGCTTACAATGCAGAGTTAAGCCGGATTTACAAAAAGTTTATCCCTCTAGTTAAAATCTGTAAAGAGTACGGCACGGCCATGCGCATTGGTACAAACCACGGATCGCTTTCCGACCGGATTATGAGCCATTATGGCGATACTCCCCGCGGAATGGTTGAATCGGCAATGGAGTTTATCCGCATGTGCGAAGACCAGAATTATTATAACCTGGTGATCTCGATGAAAGCCAGCAATACCCAGGTAATGGTTCAAGCCTATCGCTTGTTGGTAGAAACTATGGCTAAAGAGGGGATGAATTATCCTTTGCATTTAGGCGTTACCGAAGCCGGTGATGGTGAGGACGGACGCATTAAATCAGCCGTTGGTATTGGAACTTTATTAGAAGATGGACTTGGTGATACCATCCGTGTTTCGTTAACCGAAGATCCCGAATTTGAAGCACCTGTAGCTAAAGCCCTGGCAGATCGTTATGCTTTAAGAAGTCCGAAGTCCGAAGTCGGAAGTCAAGAGTCGATTAATCTACGGTCCACGACCCATGCCCTCCGCTCAACATATAGTCCTTACGAGTACAGCCGCCGTATCACCACACCTGTACAACATATCGGGGGGCATCACCACCCAGTAGTAATGATCGATGTTTCTAAAGAAAATTTAAAAGATCCTTACTTTTTAAGTTCAGTTGGTTACCATTACAGTGCAGGTTTAGATAAATATAATTTGGCCGATCAGGCTTGCGATTTAGCCTTCTTGGGTGATAATTTACCATCGTTCTCTTTCCCTGGAAATTTAAAACAGGTTTACAACTACCAAACGTGGCTAAAACTTAACGATAAAAACAACTGTCACCCTTTATATACGCTTGCAGAATATGGTTCGGCGGATATTAAAGACGATTTTTTGAATTTCGTACAGATTGATTCAAAACAATTTAGCAATGCAACAATTGCACAATTGGATAATACGGTTGTTCTAATCCTCGAAACCGCTGCAACACACGGAATGGCCGAACAAAGAGCCTTTTTTGTTGCTCTACAGGAGGAAAACATCCAGATTCCTGTCATTATAAAAAGAACTTACCAGGATGTTGATGCCGATCATTTAATGCTTTATGCTGCAACCGATATTGGCGCTTTATTTACCGATGGCTTTGGAGATGGTGTGTGGATTGATGCACAAGGTCAAAACCTTTCGTTGATTAATGCTGCCAGTTTTGGGATTTTACAGGCTACACGTACGCGTATTAGTAAAACAGAATATATTTCTTGCCCAAGTTGTGGAAGAACACTTTTCGATTTACAAGAAACCACTCAATTAATCCGTTCACGTACCGACCATTTAAAAGGGATAAAAATCGGTATCATGGGCTGTATAGTTAACGGTCCAGGCGAAATGGCCGATGCCGATTACGGTTATGTAGGCACCGGGCCTGATAAAATTACTTTATACCGCGGTAAAGAAGTAGTAAAGAAAAACGTAACTACCGCTTATGCCTTAGACGAACTGATCGATATCATTAAAGACGACGGCAACTGGGTAGAAAAGGTTTAAAATGCGTGCAGTAGGTTTGTGTCCTCTCATCCCTGGTCTGTGTCCTCACAGATCGGTATAAATGTTTTAATCAACTTATTTTTACTTTCGGTCTGTGATGACACAGACCAAGGAGTTAGGCTAATGGTTTGTGTCTCACAAACCATTTTGCTTTATTTAGCGACATTTAATTTTCTGATCAATAAATCCTAAATTGCCTTAATGAACATCCCGGAGTTTCAATCCCTGTTTAACGAACTCAGAAACTGGCTTGCTGGCAAAGGTCTTGCTGGTGGCGAGCTCGTTTATGCTTACTTTTTTATCGGGCTGCTTGGTGTTATTTTATTTCTGTTCATCACCATATTTTTAACGCGACAGCTTTTTATCGGTGTGGTAAAAAGTGCAAAGACAAAATCCGACTGGCAGAAAGCGCTGTTCGAATTCCGTGTTTTCAGGGCATTTGCATTAATATTTGGGGCTTATATTATTTACAATGCTGTTCCTTACCTTTTTATCGATTTTAAAAACGGGTTATTTTATGCCTTAATTTTTGCTAAAATCTACATGGTTTTAGCAGTGATGTTTGCCATAAATGCATTTCTGAATGCTGTGGTATCCATCATGGAATCATCAAAGAAATATGCCGATAAACCCATTAGAAGTTATAAACAGGTAGCTAAAATTGTATTTTATATTGTTGGTTTTGTGCTCATCCTGTCGATTATTCTTGGCGAATCGCCGCTGTATGTTTTCGGTGGTTTTGGCGCAGTTACCGCTGTGTTTATTCTGGTTTTTAGAGATCCGATTTTAGGTTTTGTAGCTTCTGTACAAATGAGTGCAATTGATCTGGTTAGGGTAGGAGATTGGATTACCGTAGAGAAATATGGTGCCGATGGTGAAGTAACTGAAATAAATTTAACTACTATTAAAGTGCGAAACTGGGATAAAACCGTAACCATTGTGCCAAGTTATGCCATTGTGAGCGAATCGTTTAAAAACTGGCGCGCTATGGAAGAAAGTGAGGGCAGGAGGATTAAACGACATATTAATATCAAGATTTCGAGTATTAAATTCTGTGATGAAGAGCTGATTGGAAGACTACAGAGTATCGATTTTTTGAAAGATTACCTCAAAGAAACACAACAATTTATAGAACGCTATAATGCCGAAAATACGGTGAATCCCAATAATCTGGTTAACGGCCGCCACATGACCAACATCGGAACTTTTAGGGTTTATGCGGAAAAATACCTTGAAAGCAATCCACACATTAACAAGGAACTCACCTTTATGGTGCGCCAGTTACAGGCTACAGAAAACGGATTGCCGATTGAGATTTATGTATTCTCGAAAGAAAAAGGATTAAAGCGTTTCGAAGAAGTGGCCGCTGATATTTTTGATCATTTGTTAGCTGCGGTACCTTATTTTGATCTGGAGATTTTCCAAAGTCCTAGCGGCAGCGATATGCGCAATTTTGTGAGGAGAGGGGATGATTAATATTGAAAAAATTAGAACTCCCATAAATAATGTGCACCAAAGTAGTTTCTTAGGAAAACCAAAGAAATGATAATCAAAAAGACTAAAATTCCTTGGAGGGTAACGTTTTGTGCTAGTTTACTGTTAAAATAGAGAATTACGCTAGCAAAACACCTAAAGTACTGGTAACTAATCCAAAAAAATCATCCTTAAAAAACCGGGTTTTACAAACAATAATTACATTAGATTTCCGCAAGCCATAATATAAGATAATGCCGGTTACTTTTGATCTATAGATTAGCAGGGAATCTTTCTCGTTTATAATATTAAAAAGCTGGGCCGAGATCCTGTATTTTTTATTGGAGGTTTGAACACTAAAAATACGTTCTTTTCCGTTTTTGGAGCGATAGCCTTCAGAATCATTAATAAATTCAGCATTTGATTTTACAGGCGAAAAATTGCTGTCAAGAAAAATAATAAAACAGAAAAATAATATTAATCCAATCAAGATCTTCTTAAATATAGTTTGATTGAAGCTTGAGAGGCTGATTTTATCTTGAGCCATAATTTATGATAGCCCAAGATAATTAATTTATACTTCATTTATAAAAGTGATTACCTTTTCGCAAACCTTAAATAAAAGTGGTGGTAAAGTCTCGCTAGTATAAGGTTGCGTTGCCCCATAAACATGATTGGCACCTTCAATTTTAACCAATCTGCTACCGGAGTTGGCCTCTGCCAGGGTTTGTGCAGTTTCGAAAGGAACATTTACATCATCATCGCCATGGATAATCAACCACGGAATATTTACCCGTTTTGCTGCTTCTAAAATATTCAATGTTGCTGTATTTTCTTCAAAATCTTCCAACAAGGTTACGTTTAAAGGCATTTGCTCTTTTGTGCGGGCATTGGTAACGAATATTTTGCCGGTTTTTTTCCATTCAGCTTCCTGTTCTTTTTTCCAAAGGCTGCTAAAATCGCCAATGGCACTCCAGGTAATCAGTTTGTTAATCCTTAAATCGTTTGCGGCTTCTATAATGGATAATCCGCCACCGCGGCTATGGCCGATCAGGTTCACCTTCGTGTTTTTACCGTATGCTTTTTCAATAAAATCGAGTACAGCGTTTAAATCAAAAAGTTCTTTCGATACAGTATTGCTGGCAAAGGCATCCATATCGGTCACATCTATTGGGTTATTAACCGGCACACCACTATGCGATAAATTGAACTTAATGTAACGGTAACCATTGCTGGCAAAATGTCTGGCTACTAAATTGTGCGCCCCCCAATCTTTAAAGCCTTTAAAGCCATGGACAAAAAGTATGATAGGTGTGTTGGGATTTTTCTCATCGAAAGTGATGTCGCCGATAATTAATTTTCCGTCAGCACCACTAAGGCTAAAATTGCTTTGTGTAATCATAATTTAAAGGAATTGGTTTAAAATATAAACCTACGAAATCTAATTTTGTTGTGGTGTTTGAGGTTTAGAATAGGGAAATATTAATCACAACCCCTATTAAATAGCCCTGATGGAAATGGAAATCCCTTTTGGAATAGTTAAATTGTTATTTAGGGATGTTATCCAAAAGGATTGGAATGTACAGCAAGACGGAGCCTTTCCCAATAGCACTGTTACTGCGCTTCAAAAGCACATATATTATTTAATCAATAAATAACGACTGAAAAGTGATCAACATCAGGATAAATCAATAAAAAAAAGCCAAAAAACAATCTCCAATATCCCCAAAAAATAAATTAAAAAGCCAGGTGCAGGCAACCATTTTGGCATAATTACGTATTATACTGCAGTGGACAAAAAAGTGGTTACACCCTGCTAGAACGTAAAATAGGAACATAATCTAAAGAAAATTATGCTGATTGGTTTGCTAACGTAAATCGATGAGGTTTGATTTAATCTTTAAATCCTTTATTTAAAACCGTTCTAAATTGATGTAAATTACAGGTTAATGACAGTCACATGCATTCACCATGTTACTTTTGTATCCCGATAATAGTTAATAACGGAAGCACTTGGAATATTTAAAAGTAATAGCTTTTACGCATCACCACATCGACCTGAAATCTTTAGGGAAATTAGTTATATGTGATCAGAGTTTAGATAGCAGGTTGAAGAATGTTCAAGCAGAGCTTCCCGTTAGCGAAATTTTCTATATCGGAACCTGTAACCGTGTGGAGTTTGTTTTCCTTACTAAAGAGAAAACCGACAAGGAATTTGTAACCAGATTTCTTACCGTTTTAGACATGGGCCTGCCTCCTGAATTTATGGAGCGCTTTCTGGATAATGTTACCGTATACGAAAACGAAGAAGCTTTTAACCATTTACTCAGAACATCGTGTTCTTTAGAGAGTTTGGTGGTTGGCGAAAAAGAAATTCTTGCCCAGATCCGTAAAGCTTACGAAAACTGTCGCGATGCAGGTTTTACTGGCGATTACATGCGTATGATTATGGATCGTGTGGTTAAAACCGCAAAAGAAGTTTATACGCATACCAATATTTCGAAAAATCCTGTTTCTGTTGTTTCATTGGCCTACCGCAAGCTAAAAGAGTTAAATATGTGTGGCAATTCACGTATCTTGATTATCGGCGCTGGCGAAACCAATCAGAACATTGCAAAGTACCTCAACAAACATAAATACTCCAATTTCTCGATTTTTAACCGTACGTTTTCTAAGGCTGAATCTTTGGCAGAAGAACTAGGTGGCAAGGCTTATCCTTTAGCAGCACTTGAAGATTTTAATGAAGGATTTGATGTAATCATTACCTGTACTGGCTCAACCGAGGCAATTATTAACGAAGCTTTATACGCTAAACTTTTAAATGGCGATCAGGGCAAAAAGGTAATTGTAGATTTGGCCATTCCGAATGATGTTATACCTGCAGTAATTCATAACAATCCTGTACATTATATTGAGGTAGAATCGCTAAAAGAGGTAGCACGCAAAAATATCCAGGAACGTTATAACGAACTGGTGCATGCCGAAGAAATTATCAGCAACAACATTACCGAATTTTTCTCTGTTTTAAAACAACGCCGTATCGAACTGGCCATGCAAGAAGTGCCAAGAAAGATTAAAGAAATCAAAAATACAGCTATAAATGGCGTGTTTGCCGATGAAATTAGCCAGATGGATGAAGCCTCACGCGAAGTTTTAGAACGTGTAATGAATTACATGGAGAAAAAATACATCAGCGTTCCGATGGTAATGGCAAAAGAAATTCTGGTAAATCAATCTTAATTTTACCGCAAAGATCGCCATCTTGTTATACTGAACGCCGTGAAGAATCTTTGTTTTTCTAGATAAATCCCGAAGCCAATTCCCTTGTCGTCCTGCTGAACTTGTTTCAGTATCTTTCATGCAACCAACTTAATGGACTTACATTCTTTATATGGTTCAATCACCAGCTAACATATCATAGTGAAGTCAGGTATTATCATCTGACTTATAGTATATCTAAAAGGATCAGGTGTAAGATGGTAACACATCTACACCACGTTATACTTTCATGTCGTAAATGTCACAGAAATCCTTTAAATTCCCTATTCTGTAACCTCACTGTCTCATTTTTAAACAATTCATGGTATAAACCACTAATTAAATTAAATTTGCAACTCATTTAACCTTTATAGTGAAGAAATTAACCATTGGAACACGCGGTAGCGACCTGGCTTTATGGCAAGCAAATCATATAAAAGATGAATTGGCTGCAATTGGAATAGAAGCAGAAATAAAAATCATTAAAACGCAGGGCGATAAAATCCTGAATTTAAGATTGGACAAACTGGAAGGCAAGGGCTTTTTTACCAAAGAACTGGAAGAAGAGCTTTTGGGTGGAACAATTGATCTGGCTGTACATTGCCTTAAAGATTTACCTACTACGCATCCCGAGGGATTAATTATCGCTGCTTTACCACCGCGGGAGGAAGCAAGTGAATATCTTTTGATTTTAAAAGATTGTGTAGATGTTTCGCAGAAGCTATCGCTAAAAAAAGGTGCAATGGTTGGCACTTCATCTAACCGACGTAAAGCGCAGTTACTGGGCTTACGCCCGGATTTAGAGGTTGAAGATTTACGCGGAAATGTACCCACCCGTATCCAAAAACTCCGTGATGAAGATTACGATGCCATCTTAATCGCAAAAGCAGGTGTTAAGCGTTTAAATCTTGATGTGAGCGATTTACATGTGGAAGAATTGGAAACCACTGAGTTTATCCCGGCACCTGCACAAGGCGCTTTGGCTATTCAGATCAGGGAAAATGATACCGAGCTTTTTGATGCATTGCAAAAACTGCACGATCTGGATACTGCAGAGACCGTAACTGTAGAACGTAAGGTGTTAAACCTTTTCGAAGGGGGGTGCCACATGCCTTTAGGCTGTTATTGCAAAAAGGAAAACGGGAAATTCGAAATATGGACTTCGAAAGCAGAAACTGCAGAAGATTTTCCTGAGCGTTTGTTTTTACGTGCAGACAGTACCGAAGGTTTGGCAGAAAAAATTGTTGACAAGTTTAATAAAGACAGAAAGAAACCGGCAAAGGTTTTCATCTCGCGTGAAATTGGTGAGCACAGTTATTTCCGAAGGGCATTAGAAAATAATAATATTGAAATAGAAGGACGTTCGTTAATCCGTACGTTTCCAATAGTAACTGTTTTAGATCAGTTTATCTTAAGACATGTAGACTGGGTTTTCTTCAGTAGCCGCAATAGTGTCGAGTATTTTTTCAACTTAAAACCTGTACTGCCTAAGAAAACTAAATTTGGTGTAGTGGGAAGAGGTTCGGAAGATGCCTTGCGTAAATTCGGGCATATTGCCGATTTTGTTGGTGAGAGTGGCGATATTACCGAAGTTGCAGAAGATTTTGCACAATTGGTAGGTGGTCAGCAGGTATTGTTTCCAAGAGCACAAGATTCTTTGCAGTCGATTCAAAAATCGTTACCAGCTGATGCTAAAATAATCGATCTACCGATTTACGAAACGGTAATCGAAGATGATATAGACCAGAGTTATGCCGATGTGCTCATTTTTACCAGTCCATCAAATGTTGATGCCTATTTCGCTGATAATTTATTGGAGCCAGGCCAACAGGTAATTGCTATTGGAAACTCTACTGGTAAGAAATTTGATGAAATGGGCGTGAAGTACGTATTGCCTTATTCGCCTGATGAAATTGGACTAGCTGAGGCGGTATTTGGGATTGAGATAAGATAGGGGGTAGAAAGGTTTAGGGTGGAGGGGTTAGAGTTTAAGGTTTAAGATAATTAAGCCTTGATACCCGATACTATAATCTTGACATTAAATCTAAAATCTGTGTAACCACCCCGTAAGGAAAAAAGAAAATACTATAGTTTTGATGCCCGATACTATGGTCTTGATACTAATACTTGATAATTAATATGTTAAATCGTCCGCGTAGATTAAGGAAAAACCCGTTGGTGAGAGAGATGGTAGCCGAAACCCGGTTATCAAAAGATATGTTTGTGTACCCTTATTTTGTGGTGCCAGGCACTAATGTTACCCGTGCCATTGATGTTATGCCCGGGGTAAACCATTATTCGGTTGATGCCCTGGTAGAAGATGTTGAGGACGGAATGAAAAAAGGGCTCAACAAGATTATGCTTTTTGGTGTAGGTGATGAAAAATCGGAAGATGCAAAATCTGCTTACCACGATCATTCCTTAGTGCCAACGGCGTTGCGTGAGTTAAAAAAACAATTTGGCGATGATTTGTATGTAATTACAGATGTTTGCGTTTGTTCATACACCACAAATGGTCATTGCGGTATTTTAGAAAACGATTATGTACAAAACGATAAAACGGTTGAGGTAATTGCCAAGATGGCTTTAACACATGCCGAAGCAGGTGCTGATATGTTAGCTCCATCTGATATGATGGATGGCCGTATCGAAGTGGTGCGAAACCTGTTGGATGAAAACGGTTTTATAAACGCGGCCATTATGAGCCATGCTACAAAATTTGCATCCGCATATTATGGTCCTTTTAGAGAGGCAGCAGATTGTGCACCGGGTAAGGGCGATAGGAAGTCTTATCAGATGGACTTCAGAAACCCATTAGAGGCTTTACGCGAAGCTGCTTTGGATGAGCAAGAAGGCGCAGATGTTTTAATGGTGAAACCTGGTTTAGCTTATCTGGATATTATCCACCGGTTAAAACAAGATATCAATTTGCCAATTGCTGTTTATAATGTATCTGGCGAATATTCGATGATAAAAGCTGCCGCCGAACGCGGATGGATTGACGAACAAAAAGTAGTAATGGAAACCATGCATGCCTTTGCCCGCGCAGGCGCAAGTATTATTACTACTTACCATATAAAAGATATTTTAAATAATAACTGGATTTAGATAAGCTTAAAGCAAAAAGACCAAAGCCATTTTATAGTGCTTTACTTTTCGCTTTAAGCTTTAGTCTTTCAGCTTTAAGCTTAATAAAAATGTTAGATTCATTAAAGAAAATGTTTTCAGGCAATGAAGCCGATATTCCGGTAAATACAGGCAGTAAGCCTGATATTTCGAGGGTAAAATCTGCCGAACTGTACGAGAAATCAAAAACGTATTTCCCTGGTGGCGTAAACTCACCTGTAAGAGCTTTTAAATCTGTTTACGGTACACCACTTTTTATCGAAAAAGGTGATGGCTGCTATATATGGGATGCCGATGGTAATCAGTTTATCGATTTTTGCGGAAGCTGGGGACCGCTAATTTTGGGGCATAACAACCCTAAAATCCGCGAAAAAGTTACCGAGGTAATGCAGAATGGAATGAGCTTTGGTGCGCCAACAGCTTTGGAAAACGAATTGGCCGAACTGATTATCAAAAACAATCGTTTTGTGGAGAAAATCCGTTTTACAAGTTCTGGTACTGAAGCGGTAATGTCGGCAATACGTTTGGCCAGAGGTTTTACGGGTCGCGATAAAATTTTAAAGTTCGAAGGCTGTTACCACGGCCATAGCGATTCGCTTTTGGTTAAAGCAGGTTCTGGTTTGGTTACTTTTGGCGAAACTTCTTCTGCCGGTGTACCTAAATCTTTTGCCGAAGAAACCATTGTTGTTCCTTTAAATGATAAAACGGCCATAGAGCAGGCTTTTGCGCAGTTTAAAGATCAGATTGCTGCGGTAATTATAGAAGGTATTCCGGCAAATAATGGATTGATTATTCAAGATGAAGAATATATCCATTTCTTGCGTAAAATTTGTACCGATAACGGTTCTCTTTTAATTTTTGATGAAGTAATTACCGGATTTAGAGTTGGTTTTGAAGGTGCAGCGGCACATTATGGCGTTACACCAGATATTGTTACTTATGGCAAAATCATAGGTGGCGGATTGCCTGTTGGGATGTATGGCGCGTGCGCTGAAATTATGGCGCACATATCCCCTGATGGTGGTGTTTATCAGGCTGGTACTTTATCTGGAAATCCGGTAGCCATGGCAGCCGGTATTGCAACCTTGACCGAATTGAGTAAATCTGGTTTTTATAAGGATCTGAATAATAAAGCACAAGAATTTGTGGCCAGCATTCAACGTTTTGCAACGGCGCGTAATTATAAATTTAAAGTATTTACCATTGGTTCTATCTTCTGGTTTGCTTTTACCGATAAAGATAAAATCCAATCTGCTGATGATATTGATGCCAATAGCATGGAGAAATTCAAAATTATGCACAGGGAGTTATTGAATAGAGGAATTTATTTAGGCCCATCAGGATATGAAGTTGGTTTCGTATCTTCAGCACATACGAAGATAGAATTGGAGAAAGCGAAACGTGCTATTTTTGAAGCATTAGATTTGGTTTTTAAGAAATAAGGCTTCTTTAAGCTAGGATGAGGGAAAACAATCTGTGAAATCCAAAAATCTGTGTAATCAACCCGAAGGAAAAATCGACGAATGAAGAAATCTATAATCATATTTTACGCATTATTGCTTTACGCACTTATTCAACTCATTTCATGGGGAACCTTGGTAGTGCGTTTGCAGCCCAGCCGCATGACGATGATTATGGGCGAAGGTTCGGTGTTTTTGTTTTTGCTCTGCATCGGTGGGTATTTCCTTCACCAATCGTTAAAACGTGAGGATAAGCTAAGGGAACAACAGCAGAACTTTTTGATGTCGATTACCCACGAGCTGAAATCGCCTTTGGCAGCGATAAAACTTTCTATCCAAACCATTGTTAAACGTGATTTGGATAAAGCACGCCAAACTTCATTGCTTAACAATTCGCTAAAAGATATTGAGCGTTTGGATGACCTGGTTGAAAATATGCTGTTGGCCACCAAGATTGAAAACCGTTCGTATACTTTTCCGAAGGAAGAATTTAACTTCTCCGAATTAGTGTATAAAATTACAGATAGGCTACAGGTTCATTCTTGTGGATGCGAGCAGATCATAAATGCTAAAATTCAGCCAAATTTGCAGATAGTAGGTGACAAATTTGCCTTATCGTCAGTAGTAACGAATTTAATTGAGAATGCGGTGAAGTATTCGAACCCATGTGATGAGATAAATGTGCATTTAAACAAGGTTGATGGGCATATTCAATTAAGTGTGATGGATCAGGGGCCAGGTATTTCAGATGCCGAAAAAATGTTGATATTTGATAAGTTTTACCGCGTTGGTAACGAGAATGTCAGAAAAGCGAAAGGAACAGGTTTAGGCTTGTTTATTGTGAAAGAGGTTTTACAATACCATGATGCAGATATTACAGTAAAAGACAATTTGCCTCAAGGAAGTATTTTTGAAGTAACATTTAGTTAATCTCAATTATGTCACAAAAATTAAGAATTCTATTGGTAGAAGACGAGGATCACTTGTTAGACGCTATCAAATTAAACCTTGAACTTGAGGGTTATAAAGTTCACGCCGTTAAAGACGGAAAAACCGCTCTTAAAATTTTTAAAGAAGAACGCTTTAATCTAATTATTTTAGATGTAATGTTGCCTGAGATGGATGGTTTCCAGGTTTGCGAAACAATCCGTTTAGAGAATGCAGAAGTTCCGATTATGTTTTTAACAGCTAAAAACACTTCAGAAGACCGTGTTTTAGGTTTGAAAAAAGGAGCTGACGATTATTTGGTTAAACCTTTCAACTTAGAAGAATTAATTCTTCGTGTTGGTATTTTGGTTAAACGCAGTTTAAAATCTGATGATTTAAAAGAATTGAATTCTTACAAAATCGGTGATAAAACAATCTATTTTAACTCTTTCGAACTGAAACATGATGATGGTACCATCACGCCGTTAACGAAAAAGGAAACGATGTTGTTAAAACTGTTGATCGAGCGTAAAAACGATGCCGTTTCAAGAGAGCAGATTTTAGAAACGGTTTGGAATTATGATGTTTACCCATCAACCAGAACAATCGATAACTTTATTTTAACGTTCCGTAAGTATTTCGAACCAGATCAAAAAAATCCAGTTTATTTCCACTCTATCCGTGGGGTAGGCTATAAATTTACCGATAGTCATTAATGTACAATAATAAAGGCAGGTATGCTTTAATGGCCGTTTTTGTGCTGGCTGCGTTGGTTTGTATTTTTTATAATCAATACCAGTTGGCTGCTGTTTCAGGATTATTGTTTGCCTTTGTTGTTTGGAGTCATTTTAAGCACAGTTCGGTTTTAATGGCATCGAAGCATTTCAAAAATAACGAATTCGGTAAAACCAAAGCCTTATTGGCTGAGGTGGTTAAGCCAGAGCGCTTGGCTAAAAGCCGAAGGGGTTATTACGAATTCATGCAGGGCAATATGGCTTTGAAGGAAGAGGACTATGATAAGGCTGAGTATCATTTTCAGTTGGCAAGCCGCTTTCCCGTGGGAGGTAAAAATGAGAAATCGTACGTACTGATCCATTTGGCTAATCTGGCTTTGCGTAAGAAAGATAAAGAAAGGGCAGAAGCTTATACGAAATTGGCCAAAGAACTTGCCGAAACGCAACGCTCGAAAGACATTATCGTTAAAATTGAAAAGGAAATAAGCAAGTTATAATATTAATATTGTCATTTTGAACAAACGAAGCACCAGTTTTTGATAAAAAGGTACTTCGTTTTTTTTTTATTTATACCTTTGCGCAATTAAAAATTTAGGCAGCCCGTCATCCTGTCCCGAACGTTCGGGATCAGGATCTAACTAAAGAAAGATGCTGAAATAAATTCAGCATGACGCGTAGTGAGACAGCAAATACAAATCATGAAGAATAACTTATTTTTAGACGCAGCATTTTCAAAACAAACTGAACGCCCACCAGTATGGATGATGCGTCAGGCAGGTCGTTTTATGCCACAATATTGGGAAATTAAAAACAAATACTCTTTTTTAGAGATGTGTAAAAACCCAGAAATTGCTGCAGATGTGACCATGTTACCAGTTGATTTGCTGGATATTGATGCCGCGATTTTATTCTGTGATATTCTGGTAACCGGAGAGGCTATGGGTGGCGATTTGAGTTTTACTCAGGGTGTTGGACCTAAGTTTGCAAATCCGGTACGTACCGCTAAAGACATTGAAAACTTAAATGTTGATTGTTTGGATGAATTGCAATACGTTGCCGATGCGATTAAAGTGATTCAACAACGATTGGATAGCAGAATCCCATTGATCGGTTTCGCAGGTGCGCCATTTACCGTAATGAGTTATTTAATTGAAGGAGGTTCATCTAAAGATTTTAAATTAACCAAACTCTTTATACACAACCAACCAGAGCTAGCGCATAAACTTTTAGCTAAAATTGCTAAAGTAACAGCTGACTACCTGAATCTTCAGATTGCTGCTGGTGTTAACGCTGTTCAGATTTTTGATAGTTGGGCACTTGCTTTATCATGGAATGATTACCAGGAGTTTTCTCACCGTTATATTCAGGAAATCATTGCTAACTTAAACAGAAAAGATATTCCGGTGATTTCTTTCTGTAAAGGAAGTTCGGTTTTTGCTCCGATTATGGCAGAGGCCAAACCAGATGTAATTTCGGTTGACTGGAATGCTGATTTATTGAACATTAAAAATGCTTTACCAAAGGGTATTGCCGTGCAAGGGAATTTAGATCCACATATTTTATATGCCGATAAAGCGGTAATTAAAGCACAGATCCATAAGTTATTCGAACGTATGCGTGGTACTGAAGGATTTATCTTTAACTTAGGTCATGGTATTATGCCAGATATTCCTTTCGATAATGTGAGGTACGCAATTGAGGTTGTTAAAGAATTTAGGTATTAAACTAAATTCAATTAATATTAAAACGATGCGTCACCCTGAATTCATTTCAGGGTCTTTTTGAGTAAAAGATGCTGAAACAAGTTCAGCATGACGTTGAGTATAATTTTGAAACGTTAAAATGTAACTTGCAGTTAAGTATTAATTAAAAATAATATCATTGAGCCCTGTTCAATATAATCTGGTATGATAGAAACCTTATTGCCATATTACCACTATTTTCTTGCAGTACACATTGTATTTGTAATTAGCTGGATGGCGGGATTGTTTTATATCCTTAGTCTTTTTATCTACCACACAGAAGCAAACGATAAACCTGAACCTGAAAAAAGTATCCTTCAGAAACAATTTGTTAAAATGGAGGCTACTTTATGGAAAATTATTGCTACCCCGGCCATGATCATTTCGGTTTTGGCGGGTGCATCCATGTTAACTTTAAACTCGGATTTGCTTCAAGCCGATTGGATGTGGGTTAAGCTGGGTTTTGTTATTGGTTTGCTTATCTATCATTTCATCTGCCAAAACATCGTTAAACAGCTTAAAAATAATCAATACAAGCTAACAAGCTTTCAGTTGAGGTTATGGCGAGAGCTGGCTACTATTTTTATGATTGCCATTGTATTCGTGGTCATCCTTAAAAGTGCCATTAACTGGATTTACGGTTTAATTGGTATAATGGGCGTGGCGATGGCCATTATGATTGCAGTTAAGCTGTATAAGAACTATCGTAAAAAACATGGGGAATAATCTTCGCCACAAAGTCGCCAAGAATGTTATTTTTAATTAAAGCTGTTAAGAAAACTTTGCGTTCTTTGTGCCTTGGTGGTCAACCTATATTAACTTTGTTTCCTTTGCGTAAACTTGCATCGACTTCTTGATACTTGATACCCTGTACTTGATAATTTAATAAAAAACTATTCTAAATTTGGGCGATAAAATCCAAGCCCATGTCTACAAATACAGGTCTGAAAAAGGCCTTACTCTTACTACCATTTCTTTTTAGTGTTTATTTCGCTTCGGCTCAGTTTAATCAATTGGCTTTTGAAAATCGGATCCGGCCAGATAGCAGCTTAACCAATGAGGTTCACTTTAATTTTTATAATTTAAACTACGTTCGCAATTACGAGTATACTAACGATTTTCATGATGGTTACACTTATTATGGAACACAGTTGCAGCCGCAAATCGTTTACTATGCACATCCAAATCTGGCTATCACTGCTGGTGCATTTATCAGAAAGGATTTTGGCAGGAATGGGATTTCTGATGCGAAACCATTGTTCAGCGTAAAATACCATAAACGGAATCTCACTTTGATTTTTGGTAGTTTAGAAGGTAATATCCAGCATAAATATATCGAACCTTTATACGATTTCGAAAGAACAATAACTACACCAATTGAGTATGGTACGCAGTTATTGGTGGAACGTAAGAAATTTACTTTGGATGCCTGGATTGCCTGGCAAAAAATGATCTATAAGGGTGATCCGACCAAAGAAGAAATTATTGGAGGTTTATCTACTGAAAGTACTATTGCTGAAGGAAATGGCTGGAAATTTAGTTTGCCTGCCCAATTTTTGGCTTTCCATCAAGGTGGACAAATTGATGTGCTTAAAGAAATTCCGATTACCACCATGTTTAACGGTGCAACGGGTTTAAAACTTCATAAGGAAATTAACACCAATATTAAGCAGGTATATACAGATAACTATATTGCGGTGTATAAAGATTTTTCACCTGATAAAAGAAAAGGTTACGAAGGTGGCTTTGGTTTATGGCTAAATGCAGGTGTAGAAAGTAAATGGGGAAGTTTGGTCGCCTCTTACTGGAAAGGCAATAACTTTATTTCGATTAAAGGTATGCCGCTTTATGAATCGGTTTCTGATAACCTGTACAGTCCAGGTTTGAAGCAGAGTGCTAGAAACATTGTTTCGTTGCGTTATGCATACCAAAAAGAACTGATTCCACACTTTTATCTTGATGTACGTTTCGAACCGCATATCGATCTCGATCATACCGATAAACAACTTCAGTTTAACCACTCGTTTTTCTTGACCTATAAACAGGATTTTAAATTGTTTAAGGTGAAGAAGAGTGAGCAGTAAAAGGTGTAAGGTTTAGGCTGGTTAAACTCATAAAATTTCAAACCCCATAGGTTTCAAGAACCTGCGGGGTTTATTGTTTTTAAGCCACTGGCCTATGTTCCTAAACCCGATAGCAGCGAAAACACGAAGGTGAGGAACGAACCGAGGCTTTGAAGCGAATGGCTCCAAAGGAGTGCCTTTGGCACGGGACTGCTGCTCCCGGTGAAATACTGCATGTTCATTTTCAAATAAAAATATATATCTTTCTTGAAATTTATTTAAACTATATCTTATTGATAACCAGTTGCTATTGAGCTAATTTTAACTTTATTTAACTTTTTTTCTCACCCCATGCAACCATTGTTTGTAATCTGCCATCTTCTATATACAAACACACAATGAAATTGACGCGAAGCTATACAATAAACGATTTGATGGAAGGCTGCAAAGCTGGCGACCGGAAGATGCAAGAGCTGCTTTACAAGCAAACGGCATCGAAGATGTTGGCTGTTTGTATGCGATACGCCAAAGATAGAATGGAGGCAGAAGATGTGCTGCAGATGGGGTACATTAAAATTTTTCAGAAAATAAAAGAGTATAGAGGCGATGGTTCTTTTGAAGGCTGGATTAGAAGAGTAATGGTGAATACTGCGATTGAAAGTTACCGTAAAAATTTACGCAGCTTAAATGTAGTAGAAATAGACGAAGCTTACGAGCAGCCATCAACCGGATTTGATTTTGGTACTTTGGGTATGCAGGATTTAATGAAAGTGATACAGAAATTAGCAGATGGTTACCGCATGGTTTTTAACATGTATGTAATAGAAGGCTACTCGCACAAAGAAATTGGAGAAACACTTGGGATCTCGGAAGGGGCGAGTAAATCGCAGTTATCAAGGGCTAGGGCAATATTAAAAGAAGAAATTATAAAAATGGAGGGATTTGGTTATGCAACCTATACGGGATAAAGATTTTGATCAGTTGTTTAAGGATGCTTTTGCTGATGCAGAAGTAACGCCATCGAGGGATTTATGGAGCAATATAGAAAGCGAAATAATGCCGAAGAAAAAAAGAGCTTTACCAATTTATTGGTTATCGGCTGCAGCGGTTTTACTGGTGGCTACAATTGGGATTTTG
The DNA here is from genome assembly GCF_011759615.1 of Pedobacter sp. SG908. Taxonomy (NCBI): domain Bacteria; kingdom Pseudomonadati; phylum Bacteroidota; class Sphingobacteriia; order Sphingobacteriales; family Sphingobacteriaceae; genus Pedobacter; species Pedobacter sp. SG908. The sequence goes on along the minus strand of NZ_JAAOYY010000003.1, from coordinate 257,323 downwards.
CTTTATCAACAACAAAATACAACCAGTGAGCATAAACAATTGGCCAGTAATACCATTGAAAAAACTAAACCTGAGGTACAGGAACCTGTTGCCAAAGATACCCCAGCTACAGTAGTTGAAAATATTGCACCGGTTTTGCCAGCTCTACCTAAAGTAGTAAGCACTATCGCCAAAACAAAGGTTAAAAAGGACGTAAGGCCTGTTACAATAAAGGGAAAACAAAGCATAATTACTGCACCTGAGGTGATAAAACAGGAAATAGTTATAGCAAAAGTTGAGGAACCTAAAAAAGATATCAATACGAAAATTGAAGAGGCGATTCTGCAACCCAAAGAGGAAACTGTAATAGTTGCTAATCCAACAGAAGTTAAAACTGAAGGACCTGTTAACGATAACGAACAAAGCAATAAAGGTGTCCGTAATATGGGCGATGTGATCAACCTTATTGTAAATAAAGTGGATAAGAGAAAAGATAAGTTGATCCAGTTCCGTACGGATGATGATGATTCTTCTCTTGCATCGATCAATATCGGTCCATTTAAAATAGGTAAACGAAATAAGAAATAAACAGTTTTCAATTAGCAGTTCACAGTTGCTAGTATCTGAACCTTAAATATTACATATTCAACTTTATAACATTCAATAATTCACTCATTCAATAACTCAATAACACACACATATATGAAACGTCTAATTTATACAACACTTTTGGTAAGCGGGCTTGCCGGTGTTATGGCTCCTGGTGCTTTTGCTCAACAAGATAGTACCAAAAAGAAAATCGATTATAGCGAAGGACATGGCATTATCCTTAAAACTAAATCAGACTCAGTAAAAAAAGGCCGTTTTGTAGGTGGAATTACCTTCACCAGGATTGACTGGGGTTTCTCCAGGTTAATCGACAATGGCAGCTTTAATCTATCTCCAAACAACGATTTTTTGGATTATAAAGGCGGCAAAACCAGTACATTCTCTTTTGACGTGTTACAGCTTGGCTACCGTTTTAACTCTAACTTTAAAGTGTATGTGGCTGGTGGTTTCGATTGGACTTTAATCCGTTTAAGAAAAGATATTACCATTGCTAAAAACGCTAATGAATTTGTATATACCGATCAGGCGCCTGTACATTTTTCAAAAAACCGTTTCTCTAGCAGTTATGTTCATATTCCATTAAATTTTGAATTCCGTACCAATGAAAACAAAAATGGTAAAAGATTTTACCTGGTTTTAGGTCCTGAAGTTAGCTTTTTGTTAAATGGAAAAATTAAACAGATTAGCGAAGAACGCGGTAAAGAGAAACAATACGATAGCTACCACTTTCAATCGGTTCGTTACGGAGGTACAGTTAGATTTGGATACGGAGGCATAGGCTTGTTTACCAAATATTACTTTAACGATATGTTTACCACTTCTCAACAAGCTGGTTTAAAAAATATGAGTTTCGGGGTTACCTTCGGATTAAATTAAAACACAGCAACACACAAATAAAACAGATCCTGTTTCGGTTAGGCGAGACAGGGTTTTTTGTTTTATAATGTTTTTAGAAACATTGCAGGCGTTAATACACTTAACTTACTCCTTTTGTAGTCTTTAATATTTCGCGTAATTATAGCATTAATTGATCCATGGTTTTCAGCCGAAAAATTTTGGAGTGCATCTTCAAAATCTATGAATTCAGAATCGATTGAATTCAAAATAACGTTTTTGTCAATTATTAAAATATCTAAAAAAGTAAATAATATCTTAAAGTCGGCCAAAATATCTTTATGACTAAAGTGTTTTCTCAACAAATAATACGTGTTGGCTATTATTAAACCCGAAACAAAACCATTGATTTTTTGGTTGACACATAAATTCAGAATTTTTGATGAATCAATAAAAAATGGTTCTCGTTTCAGAAAAAAATCAAGTAAAACATCAGAATCAATGAGAATGTTATCTTTCATTATTATTTAAATATTTTTGATATTTCTCATCCCTGACTTTCTCCAGTTCTTTTTTATAATCATAATTATCAGGTAGTTCTACTTTTGGGCGGAGCATCAAAGATTTTATGATTGGAGAAAGCTCATCATCATCTTTTACAATCTCTTCTTTTTTGATAACAGCTTTTAAATAATTCTCTACCACTGCAGACAGGCTTCTACCTTGCTGTTCTGCATAAGCTTTTGCCTGTTTAATAACAGACTTATCTATAGTTAAGGTTAGTTTAGTGTTCATGGCCTTATAATTGCTGACGTCAAGATGTATTGATGTAAAGATACACAGATGCTTGTATACGTGCAAAAATAAAATATAATGCACGTGTAATTTTGTTTGCACTTAAGCCTTCCACCTTAAAACCCTCTACCTTTTTCTTATCTTTACGGTGTGAGCAATATCCTAATCAGCGTTAAAAATTTAACCAAGCAATATCAGGCGGAACAGGCCGGTGGAATTAAAAATGTAAGTTTCGACATTAAAAGGGGCGATGTGGTAGCTATTATTGGCGAGAGTGGTAGCGGAAAATCGACTTTACTTAAATCCATTTACGGATTGCTGAAAACCGATTCAGGTGAAATCTTTTTCGAAAATCAGCGGGTTAAAGGACCGGACGAACAACTCATTCCTGGGCACAAGCAGATGAAAATGGTTACGCAGGATTTTTCATTAAATATTTATGCGAAGGTTTATGATAATATTGCCTCACAACTATCAAATACCGACCTTAAAACCAAAGCGGAAAAAACTTTGGCGATTATGGATCATTTACGGATTTTACCGCTTCAAAATAAAAAGATTATTGAACTGAGCGGGGGGGAGCAGCAGCGTGTGGCCATAGCAAAAGCAATGGTTGCCGATACGCAGGTTTTACTTTTAGACGAACCGTTTAGTCAGGTGGATGCTTTGCTTAAAAACCAGCTACGAGCTGATATCAAACGTGTAGCCTCCGAAACAGGGGTTACTGTAATTTTAGTTTCGCACGATCCTGCCGATGGTTTATTCCTGGCAGATCAGTTGTTGATTCTGAAAAATGGCGAACTTTTACAAACTGGAAAACCATCCGAAATTTACCAACATCCTAAACACATTTATACTGCGCAGATTTTGGGTAATGCCGTGGTTTTATCGAAAGCCGATGCCGAAAAAATTGGTTTAAAAACAGAAAAGGAATTCGTTGTATTTTACCCCGAATGGGCCGAAATAAGCAATAGTTGGAGCAGCAGGCGCTATGAAGTAAAGGATGTGTACTATAAAGGTTTTTACGATGAACTGCTTTTAGAGAGAAATGGTGTGAACATCCGTGCCTTGCAGCTGAACAGGGGAGAGCATAAAAAAAACGACCACGTTCAATTGAACATCAGTCGTTTTTTGGAGTTTTAAAGATTTTTAAAATTTAATTTCCAGCATAATCAGACGGAATAATAACAACCTTTACCAAAGTATTATAGTTAGGTGGAACTGTAGCTGTTAAATTATTAGTGTCTTGAACATCAAACCTTAAACCTCCATTAGAAACTTTATAACTAAAAGCATTGTAATTGAATGTATAAGGTAATTGAATATCACCATTTGGATCACTTGGGTGCTCAAAATAGACTAGAACGCCTTCGTCATCTAATGTTACGCCATCAATAGCGGCTAAAGGCTTACTTACAGAATAACTCCCATTGGCATTGCGCACCCATTCATTTGAGTTAATAGTGAAATTGTAAGTTTTAGCTCTTAATTCTTGATAAACAGTTTCTTTTTTGCAGGAAGCCAGACCTAGTGTGGCAATGCAAAGCATTAAGATGGTAAGTTTTTTCATGTTGATTAGTGTTTATTTGTGTGTGTGATATTGGTATTACAAATCTGCTGCCAAAAAAATATAATTGCAGATTTATGGATTAATTATTGTGCAACAGATTAAATACACAAATGTTCACAGCCAAGTTTTTATCAATATGAAGCTCTTTTTTCGCCTCTTACCCTGGTTAATTTTAGTCGTTGCAGGGTATTTATTTATCTCTAAAAAGTTTAGTATCAATACCTCTGTAGAAAGCAAACATCAGCTTTTGGTTGAAAAAATTGAGGCTATTGGTAAATTAGAGCTGGTGAGGTATCAGATCAGCAATGTTTTAGAACACAAAAATAAAACAGACTTTTTGCCCGAAGCTAGTGTTTTGTTGATTGTTAAGGCCGAAGCGGTAGGTTGTATCGACTTAACAAAAATTACCCGTGAAGATATTGATATTGATGCGGACACTGCTGTAGTAAATTTGCCACAGCCTGAAATTTGCTACGTAAAAATAGACCATAAGAACTCTCGTGTTTACGATACAAAAATGGCTTTCTTTCGTGAAGCTGACCTGGTAGATGAAGCGTATAAAGCAGCCGAAAGGCAAATTACTGCTGAAGTTAAAAAATCGACCATTTTAACGCAGACGAGAACTAATGCTACAACCGTGCTTAAGCCAATTATTGAAGGGCTGGGCTACAAGAATGTGAAGTTTACTTTTGAGTAGGTTATTGGTTAGGGTTTAGGGGGGAGGTTCATGGACCGTCACCCGGAATTTAGTTCAGGGTCTAACGAAAGGTGAACTAAGTAAGACTTCGCAGACCTGCAGGATAGATGCTGAAATAAATTCAGCATGACGATTTATTAAAACCTATTTCAAAAAATCTTCCCGATGCGGGTTAAAAATATCGATTAATAGGCCTGCTTCTAAGCAAACCACACCATGGAATACATTGGATGATGCAAAAAATACGTCTCCTTCATTTAACACCTTTTTGTCATCGCCCATCGTTACTTCAAAACTTCCTTTGGCTACATAACTCATCTGTAAGTGTGGGTGGTTGTGAATGGTGCCAATGGCGTCTTTTTCAAATTCTACTTTAACCAACATCAGGTTGTTATCGTAAGCCATGATTTTGCGTTTTACGCCTGCACCTAAATTTTCCCAGTCGATATCGCCGTCTGAAATTAATGCCTGGTTGCTTAAGTCTTTGAAATTCATTTTTTTATTTTTGCGTCACCCTGAATGTAGTTCAGGGTCTTTCCGTATTGGAAAGATGCTGAAATAAATTCAGCATGACGATCGTGTTAAATTCTGCGTCTTTTGCGGTTAATCTTTAAACCAGATATTCAAACAAAGTTTGGTCTTGGTTTAGTTCAATAATTTCAAATTTAAAATCTTTCATGCGCTGCAATAAACTTGCATAATCGTTTTTATTAGAAAGTTCTATACCAACCAATGCAGGACCATTTTCTCTATTCGTTTTTTTAATAAACTCGAAACGGGTAATATCATCCTGTGGGCCTAAAACCTCGTTTACGAATAATTTTAAGGCCCCTGGCCTTTGTGGGAAGCGCACAATGAAATAATGTTTCAGACCTTCGAATAGCAAAGATTTTTCTTTAATCTCCTGCATACGCTCAATATCGTTGTTTCCACCGCTTACAATACAAACTACCGTTTTGCCTACAATCTGGTCTCTAAGCTGATCTAATGCAGCCACAGAGAGTGCTCCTGCAGGTTCAACCACAATGGCATCTTCGTTATACAATTTTAATATGGTGGTACATATTTTTCCTTCTGGGATTAAATGCATCTGATCCAGTAGATCCTTGCAGTACTCATAAGTAATATGCCCGATTCTTTTTACAGCGGCACCATCCACAAAGCGGTCTATTTCTTCTAAAGTGTAAGGGCCGCCGTGTTCCATTGCTGTAACCATAGATGGTGCACCCAGCGGCTCAACACCAACCAGTTTTACATCAGGTTTAACGGTTTTCATATAAGCACTTACGCCTGAGGCCAAACCACCACCGCCAACAGGCATTATCAAAATGTCTAAATCCGGCAGGTCTTCGTAAATCTCTACACCAACCGTTGCTTGTCCTTCAATTACTTTTTCATCATCAAATGGAGGGATAAAAGTGGCTGATTTTTCGGCGCTATAAGCCAAAGCCTCTTTCAAACAATCGTCGAAAGTATCACCAACCAAAACTACCTCTACACTGTCGCCACCAAACATATAGGTTTGTTTTACCTTTTGCTTTGGGGTAATTTCTGGCATAAAAATAACACCTTTAATACCTAGTTTCTTGCATGAATAGGCTACACCCTGTGCATGGTTGCCCGCGCTGGCACAAACTACACCATTAATCAATGCATCTTGCGGCAACGTGCTAATTTTATTGTAGGCACCACGCAATTTGTATGAGCGTACAATCTGCAGGTCTTCTCTTTTTAAATAAATATTGGCATTGTAATGTGCAGAAAGTCCGGCGTTAAACTCTAAAGGTGTGCGTTTTACCACGCCTTTTAACCGTTGATGTGCAGATTGAAAATCTAGTGTATTTGGTGTTGTAGTATTCATAATTTAGTATCAAGAAGAGAGATATGAGTATCGAGACTAATATTTCACTTGTGTTTTTTGTAAAGCAGGGTTTGGTGTTCCATCGGTTGCAGCTGTCCTGCTTTACGTTTTATTCCGCTGCGCTTCATGCTCATTCTATCCGATAGCTAACGGATCAGGTTTAGAAAAATAAGTTAGTGCATTTGTATTAAAACGCTAACCGCTTACTAAACCCTAACCGCATTAAGCTAAATGTAAAGCAACCAATTGATTTAAATCATGGTCGTTAATACCTTGTTTGCTGTCGGCCAAAACTAGAAACTGTTTGTAAACAATATCTAAATGGTCTTTTTCCAATTTATGGCCTAAGCGGTCTAAATGGTGTTTTAAAGCGTGGCGGCCACTTCTTGCTGTTAATACAATTGTAGCATCAGGGAAACCAACATCTTCTGGTTTAATAATTTCATAGTTTTCGCGGTTTTTTAAGAAACCATCCTGATGAATACCTGAGCTGTGAGAAAATGCATTTCCACCAACAATTGCTTTATTTGGTTGTACCGGCATGTTCATCTGGTTGCGCACCATATGGCTCATTTCGTAAAAACGTGTCGCATCAATCTGGGTATTTAAACCTAAAACCTTATGCGTTTTTAAAATCATGACGACTTCTTCCATAGATGTATTGCCTGCGCGCTCACCGATACCGTTAATGGTACATTCTACCTGGCGTGCACCATTCTGTAAGCCTGCGATAGAATTCGCTGTAGCCAAGCCTAAATCGTTGTGGCAATGCACCGAAATAATGGCTTTATCGATATTTTTTACGTTTTCTTTTAAATAAAGAATTTTCGAACCATATTGGTCTGGTAAACAATAGCCATTGGTATCTGGAATATTTACCACAGTTGCACCGGCAGCAATTACCGCCTCAACCATTTTGGCTAAAAATTCGATGTCGGCACGGCCGGCATCTTCAGCATAAAACTCCACATCCTCAACAAATTTTTTCGAATACCTTACGGCTTCAACAGCACGTTCTAAAATTTCTTCACGGGTACTGTTAAATTTATGTTTTATGTGAAAATCGGATGAGCCAATTCCTGTGTGAATACGAGGTCTTTTTGCATAACGTAAAGCATCTGCAGCAACATCGATATCGTTTTTATTTGCACGGGTTAAAGCGCAGATAATCGGGTTGGTAACCGCTTTTGATAATTCAATTACACTGTTAAAATCTCCGGGACTAGATACCGGGAAACCTGCTTCAATCACATCAACACCTAAAAGCTCAAGTGATTTAGCGATTTCTACTTTTTGGTTTGTATCTAACTGGCAGCCTGGAACCTGCTCGCCGTCACGCAATGTCGTGTCGAAAATATAAACTTTGTTTGGGTCGTGAATCATAATCTTAAGTTTAGGAAGTGATTAATTTTTGTGATAAGAATTTAAGAACCAATTTGCCCATTTCGGCTGTGCCTAAAACTTTAAACCGGTTTGTATTTTGGTCGGCAATATCGTGTGTTCTAAAACCTTCTTTCAATACCTGGTCGATAGTATCAACCAATAATTTGGCTTCTTCTTTTAGTCCGAATCCAATTTCCAACATTAATGCTGCCGATAGGATAGAAGCCAATGGATTGGCTAAATCTTTGCCAGCAATATCGTGTGCAGAACCGTGGATCGGTTCGAAGAAACCTGTGCTTTCGCCAACAGATGCGGAAGCGAGCATACCCATTGAACCTGCAATCTGCGAAGCTTCATCTGTCAAAATATCACCAAATAAATTGGCGGTTAAAACCACATCGAATTTTTTAGGGTTTTTGATCAACTGCATGGCTGCATTATCGATAAACATGTGCTCTGTTTCTACATCAGGATATTGTTTTGCAATTTCCTGAACGGTTTCGCGCCATAAGCGAGAACTTTCTAAAACATTTGCTTTATCTACCGAACACAATCTTTTGTTACGTTGCTGTGCGGCCTGGTAAGCTTTATGCGCAATACGTTCTACTTCATAACGGTGATAAATCATTAAATCCGAAGCGGTATTACGGTCTTCGGAGCGCGTTTTTTCACCAAAGTAAACATCGCCAGTTAATTCGCGGAAGAACAAAATATCGGTTCCCCTTAAAATTTCTGGTTTAATACTCGATGCCTGAAGAAGTTCGTCAAATAGTAATATCGGGCGGAGGTTGGCAAATAAACCCAGTTCCTTACGGATTTTCAGCAGACCTTGTTCTGGTCTAACTTTTAAACTAGGGTCGTTGTCATATTTGGCGTGACCGATTGCTCCAAAAAGGATAGCATCACTTTGTCTTGCTTTTTCTAAAGTTTCATCAGGCAAAGGCTCTCCGGTAACTTCAATAGCTGCGTGGCCCATTAAAGCTTCTTCGAATGTAAACTCATGTCCGAAAATTTCGCCAATTTTTTCTAATGCTGCTTTTCCCCAAGTGGTAACTTCGGGTCCAATACCATCTCCAGGTATTACTAAAATGTTCTTCTTCATTGTACTAAACGTTTTCTAGTATAGTTTCGACGACTTTTACTTCGCCTTTTTCTAACAATATTCTTTTTTCAATGCAGGTTGGCAGCTGCGATTCAAAATGGCCAACATAAATCAGGGTCATCCCATTGCTGCACAGTTCATCAACCAATTGGTTAAAATGTTTTGTTTGCTGTTGGTCTAAACCCTGGCAAGGTTCATCCAGAATTAATAGTTCGGGATTTTTTATAATTGTTCGCGCTAATAATACCAATCGTTGTTTACCGAGTGGAAGTGCGGTTAATAATTCATTTTTATTTTCAGTTAGGCCAAAGTATTCCACCAGTTTATCTACCTGTGTACTTTTGGTATAAGGCAGCTGTTGGAAAAGTCCTACTGTATCATAAAAGCCCGAGGCAATGCTTTGCCAAACGGTAGCAGTAGGGGCGAAATACCAATGAAACTCAGGCGAGATTAAACCGATATGCTGTTTAATATCCCAAATGCTTTCGCCACTTCCGCGTCTGTTACCGAATAAATAAAGCTCATTGGCGTAAGATTGCGGGTGATCGCCATTCACTAAACTCAGTAATGTTGATTTCCCCGATCCGTTGGGGCCTTGTAAAAGCCATTTTTCTCCAGCCTTTACTTCCCAGTTGATATTCTTCAGTACCTGTTTTTCGCCATAGCTAATATTTACGTTAACCATTTTAACAATGTTCTGAGAACTGTAAACGGGCGACTCTTTTAAGAAATCCGGAATTTCTCTCAAATGGCTTTCGGTACTAGCAGACGTTTCTAATGCATCTACTTTAACCAATTGTCCATTTTTTATTTCAGCAAAAGAACCAATGCAACTTGGTAGTTCGGTATCATTACAGATTAAGAGCAATTGAACGCCTTCTTCTGCAATCTGATCCAACAAAATGTTCAGGTTCTTGCGCGAAGCTGCATCTAAACCGGTATAGGGCTGATCAATAATCAACAACTGAGGTTTTAACCATAGGGCTTTAACCAGCTGCAGCTTTTTATGTTCGCCGCTTGATAATTCGATTAGTTGTGAACTGGCAAAAGTAGCAAAGCCTAAGGCCTCTAAAATAGGTTCAACCTGATCGAAGTGAAGGCCTTTTTCTTTGCCATAACTAACCAATTCGGCATGAACCGTTAAAGTTTCTTTTGCTTGCTGGCTGGTATAACGTTGTTGGTAATAAAAATTGGCAACTCCTTCTAGGTTTTTAAACTGATACCAGCTTTCTACGTAAAAGGCCTCTTGTGGAAGCTTGCTCAATTGATCGAAATCAATTTCTATACTTCCCTGATATGGAATCAGGCCTGCAATAGCTTTGCCCAGCGATGTTTTTCCTGTTCCGCTTTGTCCAGCAATTACATAGCTTTCGCCAATATTTATTTCCCAATACAAATCCCTGAGCACCACTTTGTTGTGGTAACTTAAGTTTAAATCCTGTATGTGAAGGAATGGTTTAAACATTACTTTGCTTGTTCGAATGCTTCAATTAATTGTTTTTGGTTCAAGATGAAATCGATATCATCATAACCATTTATTAAACACGATTTTTTGTATGGATTGATTTCAAATGATTCTTGAGCACCAGTTTCTACAATGGTAACCGTTTGGTTTTCTAAATCAACTTCTAAGGCCGATTTTGGATTGTTGTTAACCGCTTTGAAAATCTGCGCCAAGAACTCGTCACTTACCTGGATTGGTAATAAACCGTTATTCAAGGCATTTCCTTTAAAAATATCGGCAAAGAAGCTGCTAATTACTGCATCAAAACCGGCATCTTGAATGGCCCAAGCTGCATGCTCACGACTACTTCCGCAACCAAAGTTTTTTCCTGCAACTAATACCCGACCACCGTAAGTTGGATTATTCATCACGAAATCGGCTTTAGGCTGGTTATCGTTCTCATAACGCCAATCGCGGAACAAATTTTCGCCAAAGCCCTCACGCGTAGTCGCTTTTAGAAACCGCGCAGGGATAATCTGGTCGGTATCGATGTTTTCTATATTTAAAGGCACTACTGCCGATGTTAATTTTGTGAATTTTTTCATGTCAATTAGTATCAAGTAGGGAGTACCAAGTAGCGAGACTTGTATTCCACTTTTTATCTTATTTTTTTAAGCCTTTTGCTTAATGGGGGTAATTTTATGCTTTAAGTTTTTACCCACCGCCTTAAGCCCTACAACCCTCTACCATCTCAAAGTGTTCAACTGTTGGGAAAGGATCATAAAAGTGATGTAATAACTTTTTCCAATCCCGGTATGCTGCTGATCCCCGGAAACCTTCGGTATGTGCCTCCAAAGTTTTCCAGTTTACAAGCAAGATGTATTTATTTTCTACCTCTACACATTTTTGAAGCTGATGCGAAATGTAACCTTCCATTGTAGAAATGATTTTTTGGGCTTCGCTAAAAGCTTTTTCAAAATCAGCCGATAATCCAGCTTTTACATTTAATACGGCAACTTCTAGTATCATATGTTTATTATCCGTCATTGTGAAGTAATCTACTTAGCTTGCAATCGCATTAAGATTGCTTCGTGCCTCGCAATGACGATTAGGCTTGGCATTTAGTTTTTACCTTAAACCTTCTCCAGCAAATCCCTTACATCGGTAATTTTTCCGGTTACTGCAGCAGCTGCGGCGGTAAGTGGACTGGCTAATAAAGTACGTGCATTTTGTCCTTGTCTACCTTCAAAGTTTCTGTTTGATGTAGATACACAATATTTACCTGCTGGGATTTTATCTTCGTTCATTCCTAAACAGGCACTACAGCCCGGTTCGCGTAATTGGAAACCAGCGGCTTCGAAAATTTTATCCAAACCTTCGTTTTTAGCTTGTTGCTCAACCTGTTTCGAACCTGGAACAATCCAAACGGTAACGTTATCGGCTTTGCTTTTACCCTTAACAAAATCGGCAACTTCGCGTAAATCTTCAATGCGTGAGTTGGTACAGCTTCCGATGAACACATAATCAACTGGTTTTCCGATTAATGAAGAATCATCATCAAAGCCCATATAATCTAACGCTTTCTGGTACGAGAGTTTTTCTTTTTCTGGTTGTGCACCAGTTGCCGGAATGTGTTCTTGGATACCCATGCCCATTCCAGGGTTGGTACCATAGGTAATCATAGGTGCGATATCTGCCGCATCGAAAGTTAAAACACTATCGAATTTCGCGTCAGCATCGCTATATAATGTTTTCCAATAAGCTAAAGCTTTATCCCACTCTTCGCCAGCAGGAGCAAATTCTCTTCCTTTAATGTAATCGAAAGTGGTTTGGTCTGGTGCAATTAAGCCACCGCGTGCGCCCATTTCGATACTCATATTACAGATGGTCATCCGGGCTTCCATACTTAAAGCCTCAATTGCCGAACCTGCATATTCGATAAAATAACCTGTACCACCTGCTGCAGAAATTTTGGCAATAATATATAAGATAATATCTTTTGCGCCAACACCCTTTCCAAGTTCGCCATTTACCTCGATTTTCATGGTTTTAGGTTTCGACTGCAATAAACATTGGGTTGCGAAAACCTGCTCTACCTGTGAAGTACCGATACCAAAAGCTATAGCACCAAAGGCACCATGGGTTGAGGTATGACTATCGCCACAAACCATTGTTTTACCAGGTAAAGTGATACCCAGCTCAGGGCCGATAACATGTACAATGCCTTGAAAAGGATGCCCTAAGCCATACAGTTCTATACCGAATTCTGCACAGTTTTTTGTTAACATATCTACCTGATAGCGCGAAAGCTCCTCTTTAATTGGTAATAATTGATTTAGTGTAGGTACGTTATGATCGGCTGTTGCTACAGTCTGTTTAGGACGAAAAACAGGTAAGCCTCTCTTACGCAAACCATCAAATGCCTGCGGAGAGGTTACCTCGTGTATTAAGTGTGTATCAATGTATAAAATATCAGGAAATCCTTCTTCACTTTTTACAACGTGAGCATCCCAAATTTTTTCTACTAATGTTTTTGACATTTTGTTATTATTTAATGTTTGTCAGTCTGAGCTTGTCGAAGACTTTCCCGTTATAGAAAACGAGAAGAATTCCTTCGACAGGCTCAGGATGACATTCTTTTTGTTTCTATGCTGTTTTAATCGCCTTCATTGCTGTCATTGCTTTACGCAAGGTTGCTCCAATTTGTTCTACCTGGTGAGAGCGGATAGCCTCATTAACATCAATTAATTGTCTGTTGTCAACAGCGCCATCTTTACCTTCGTTGAAGTTTTTACCAACTAAATCAGTATCTACTTTTTTCATGAAATCGCCTAAAAGTGGTTTACAGGCCTGATCGAATAAATAGCAACCATATTCTGCAGTATCAGAAATTACACGGTTCATTTCGAACAATTTCTTACGGGCAATGGTATTGGCAATAAGTGGTGTTTCATGTAGCGATTCGTAGTAAGCCGATTCTGGTTTAATACCAGCCTGTACCATTGTTTCGAAAGCCAGCTCAACACCAGCACGAACAAAAGCAACCATCAAAGTATAATTATCGAAATATTCTTGCTCACCGATTTTAACATCACCTGCAGGTGTTTTTTCGAAAGCAGTTTCGCCGGTTTCAGCTCTCCAAGCCAATAGGTTTTTATCACCATTTGCCCAATCTTCCATCATGATACGGCTAAATTCGCCACTCATAATATCATCCTGGTGTTTTTGGAACAACGGACGCATAATGTCTTTCAATTCTTCCGAAATTTCGAAAGCTTTGATTTTAGCTACATTGCTTAATCTATCCATCATGGCCGTAATACCACCTTGTTTTAGGGCTTCGGTAATTACCTCAACACCATATTGAACCAATTTAGAAGCATAACCCGCGTCGATTCCTTTTTCTACCATTTTATCGAAAGATAGGATAGAACCTGTTTGCAATAAACCACAAAGGATGGTTTGCTCGCCCATTAAATCAGACTTTACTTCAGCTACGAAAGATGATTTTAATACCCCAGCTCTGTGACCGCCTGTACCAGCGCAATATGCTTTTGCTTGCGCCAATCCTTTACCTTGAGGATCATTTTCAGGGTGAACTGCAATTAAGGTAGGAACACCAAAACCACGCACATATTCTGCTCTAACCTCGCTACCTGGGCATTTAGGTGCAACCATAATCACAGTTAAATCTTTACGGATCTGCATACCTTCTTCTACGATATTGAAACCGTGAGAATATAATAAAGTAGCACCTTCTTTCATTAAAGGCATAATTGCGTTTACAACAGCGGTATGTTGTTTATCAGGAGTAAGGTTGATCACTACATCTGCATTCGGAATTAATTCTTCGTAAGTACCAACTGCGAAATTGTTTTCAGTTGCATTCTTCCACGAATCACGTTTGCCTTCAATTGCTTCCTTACGTAAAGTGTAGCTTACATCTAAACCACTATCTCTTAGATTTAAACCTTGGTTTAAGCCTTGTGCACCGCAACCTACAATTACCAGTTTTTTGCCTTTTAGTGCGCTAACGCCATCTAAAAATTCAGAACTGTCCATGAAGTCGCAAACACCTAATTGGTTTAATTTTTCTCTAAGAGGTAATGTGTTAAAATAATTTGCCATTGTTTTTTATTGGTTAATTTCTATTTAATTATCGGGTTTATATTTTCTTTCCTTCGGTTTGATTGCACTGATTTAGTGATTTTACCGATTCTTTCTTTTTACCTTATACCTGTTTCTTTAAAGCAGAGGCGTAGCCAAAGTGCACATTATCATGTCCGATGGTAGTAATCAGTATCTCTTCAATACTATTCAACTGTACACCGTAGGTTGCTGTTAAAAAGGGCGTGGTGCTCGAAAATTTTCCATTTGCATAATCTTCTTTTATTCTTTCAATGCTCTCTAATGCGATGGTCTTCAATTCTGCTACTTCTTCTTCCGTTACTATATAAGAAGGTTTTGTATCCTTTTTATAATACTCGTTAAACTTTACAGAAGCAGCGTCTTGTAATACCCCTGTACGAACATAACAAAGTGTTTGGGTGCTCACTACAATATGGCCAAAGTTCCAGATGATGTTATTGTTATAACCATCAGGAATTTTATTCAATTCTTCGATTGCTAAGCCATCCACTAACTTAATAAATGCCTTGCGTGAGTTTATTATAAAATCAAATATCGGGTTTATCATGTTATACTTCGTATCTATCTAATTATCGTTTTGTTTTTCAGCTTCGGTTAATTCTTCGTTAAATGTAATCTTGTTAAAGAAGGGATCGTTTACGGTTACCGCCCAGGTTCCGTAAAAAGTTTTCTCCAAACCTGGTCTGTTGTACTTGTACTTTTTATCTATAATTTCTTTATGAAATGCTTTTAAACCTGTACAATCGATATGAATATGTGCACCCGGCGAACAATCTCCATGGTGTTCACTTAAGTGTAATTCGATACCATGTAAGGAAATCTGCATGTAAACTGGGGTATTTTTTTCAAAAGTATGCTCCCAGTCTATTTTAAAGCCTAGCCAGTTTATATAAAATTCAACTGCCTTATCGTAATCGAACATTCTTAAAATCGGTATTGCTTTATTGCATTTCATATTTCTTTGATTTTTAACCGCAAAGAGCGCAAACATTTTTCGCAAAGATCGCTGAGCATTGTATTTTTGCCTTCAACCTTACACGCTCTACCTTTTACCTTACATCGTAAAAATCTTCTGTCCTTTATCTAAAAACTCGTTTTCTACCAATTCTTCACCTGGTTCGAAAGCCTCGAATTCTTTCAACTTTTCGTGGAATCCTGCGCTATCTTTAATAATGGCCACTCTTGCAGATCTCACAAATTCAATCAGTTCGTATGGTTCTAAGGCTTTTACCAAAGCATCAGTTTCTTCTCGGTGACCAGTTACTGCAAAAACAGTATAATCTTTACGGATTACCACCGCACTTGCACCGTATTGTCTTAATAAACGCTCTACCGTTACTTTTTCTGCAATTTCATCAGTAGAAACTTTGTACAGTGCCAGTTCTTGCCAGATAATCTCGTCGTTGGTATTAAAATAAACTTTCAATACTTCGATTTGCTTCTCAATCTGACGGGCCAGTTTCCGTACCACTTCATAGCTTTCGTGAATCACGATGTTGAAACGGTGGATACCATCAATCTCAGAAGGAGAGGTGTTAAGGCTTTCGATATTGATTTTCCTTTTAGAGAAAATAATTGCAATTCTATTTAATAAACCAATGCGGTTTTCGGCATAAACCGTAATGGTATATTCTTGCTTACCTTCCAAATCAGCTTTATCTATTTTATGTCCTATTGTATTTTCAGTACTCATGATAATTTCTTTTTTACCTTAAACCTCTACCTTACTTCAACCTGATTTCGCTTACACTCATTCCTTGCGGAACCATTGGGAAAACATTGTTTTCTCTACCAACCATTACTTCCAATAAATAAGAACCTTCATGGTTGATCATGGTTTCTAATGCCTGCCTTAAGTTTGCACGTTCATCAACTTTGCTTGCTTCGATATAGTACGATTTTGCTAAAGCAACAAAGTCAGGACTGGTGATATTCACGAAAGAATAACGTTTATCATGAAAAAGCTGTTGCCATTGACGAACCATACCTAAAAAGCGGTTGTTCAGGATCAGAATTTTTACTGCCGCACCGAATTGCATAATAGTACCCAGTTCCTGAGGCGTCATCTGGAAACCACCATCACCAATAATGGCAATAACTGTTTTATCAGGAGCACCATATTTAGCACCAATGGCAGCTGGTAAACCAAAGCCCATTGTACCTAAACCACCAGAAGTAATGTTGCTGCGGGTATTGTTGAATTTAGCATAACGACAGGCCACCATTTGGTGCTGACCAACATCGGTAACGATTACAGCATCGCCACCACAAATTTCGTTGATGTTGCGCAATACTTCGCCCATGGTCATTTCATCACCAGTTGGATAAAGCTCCGGAGTAATGACCTGATCTATTTCCTGTTGGTTATAATCTCTAAACTTGGCTAACCAGTCTTCGTGTTTATTTTCGTTAACTAAATTGGTTAGTAGGGGTAAAGTTTCTTTACAGTCGCCCCAAACACCAACTTCTGCTTTAACATTTTTATCAATTTCAGCAGGGTCGATATCTAAGTGTACTACTTTAGCTTGTTTCGCATATTTATCTAAACGGCCGGTTACACGATCATCAAAACGCATACCGATGGCAATAATTACATCAGCTTCGTTGGTTAATACGTTTGGTCCGTAATTACCGTGCATACCTAACATACCTACATTTAATGGGTGTGAAGTTGGGATAGCACCTTCGCCCATAATGGTCCATGCGGCTGGAATGCCTGTTTTATCAATCAATGCTTTAAATTCTTCTTCAGCGTTACCCAAAATAACACCTTGTCCAAATAAAATGAAGGGTTTTTTTGCTGAATTGATTAATTCGGCTGCCTGCTCGATATATTCAACCCTAACTTTTGGTTTCGGACGATAACTGCGGATGTGATTGCATTTTACATATTCAGGGAATTCTTCCAATTGCAATTGTGCATTTTTGGTAATATCGATCAATACAGGACCTGGTCTGCCGCTTTTAGCGATGTAAAAAGCTTTAGCCAATACTTCTTGAATTTCTTTGGCATCAGTAACCTGATAGTTCCATTTTGTAACTGGAGTAGTAATATTAATCACATCTGTTTCCTGGAAAGCATCTGTTCCCAATAAGTGAGCGAAAACCTGCCCGGTAATACAAACCAATGGCGTACTATCGATTTGTGCATCTGCCAAACCGGTAACCAGATTGGTTGCGCCTGGTCCGCTGGTTGCAAAAACAACACCAACTTCGCCGCTTGCACGTGCAAAACCCTGAGCAGCATGGATACCACCTTGCTCATGGCGAACCAGTATGTGTTCTAATTTATCAGCATAATCATAAAGAGCATCATAAATAGGCATGATTGCTCCTCCCGGATAACCGAAAATGGTGGTTACACCTTCTTCAATTAATCCATTCAACAAAACCTGCGAGCCTGTTCCTTTGAATAAGGTTTTTGAGGTTTCTGCTTTTGCCTCGTTTTGTTGTATTGTATCTTGTGCAGTTTCCATAGTTATGTTTTTGCGGTTCTACTATTCTTTAATTTTAAACCCAATTCTTTGTCTGTCGTTCCATTTTAATTGAGCAATTTTCTCGTCTATTAAATTTTCCATTGCATCATAAAGCTCGTTGAGCTGAACATCATGTTCGCCAATCCGTTCTTTAATTTCTGTTAACTGTTCGTTAAGGTTACTCTGCTTAAGCAAAATTTTCCGAACATCAACAAAGGCTCTCATAATGGCAATGTTCATATTAATGGCTTTGTTGCTGTTTACAACGCCGCTTAACATGGCTACCCCTTGTTCTGTAAAGGCATAAGGCGTTATACCCACATTTCTCTTATTTTGACTTATCATCACAATTTGTGATGATGGATCAACCGTTTCTGACGATGCGGTCACAATTTGTGACCGGATACTTTCCCATTCAACCTGAGTAAGCCTGAACATAAAATCATCAGGAAAACGCTTGATGTTACGCTTTACTGCCTGATTTAATACCTTAGTTTCAACTTCATAGAGCAATGCCAGATCAAAATCGAGCATTACTCTTTCACCCCTGATTTCATAAATCCTGTTCTGAATACTTTTAATTATTTGCATAATCTATTATTTAGTAATCAATTAATCGAGGGGATGATTTTTTGATTTTAGTATTCGTCGGTTACGCAACCACTTGCTGCATCCGATACTGTTTTAGCATATTTATATAAAACACCTTTTGTTACTTTTAATGCTGGTTGTACATATCTTTTTCTACGCTCAGCAATCACTTCTTCGCTGACTTGCAGGCTGATGATATTGTTTACAGCATCGATCAAAATCCGGTCTTCGTCTTCTACCAGGCCTATTAAACCGCCTTTGTAAGATTCAGGTGTGATGTGACCAACCACGAAACCATGTGTACCGCCAGAGAAGCGACCATCGGTAATTAAAGCTACCGATTTACCTAAACCAGCACCAATAATGGCTGAAGTTGGTTTCAACATTTCAGGCATACCTGGTGCACCTACCGGGCCAGAATTTTTGATTACGATTACGTCACCCGGTTGAACACGGCCGCTCGAAATCCCAGCGATTAAATCATGTTCACCATCAAAAACACGAGCAGGTCCTTCAAATTTTTCACCTTCTTTACCACTGATTTTTGCTACAGAACCCTTTTCTGCAAGGTTTCCGTAAAGAATCTGCAAGTGACCTGTTGCTTTGATGGGTTCGCTTAATTTTTGAACAATTTTCTGATCATAATCCATAATCGATTTCACATCAGCTAAATTCTCAGCCATAGTTTTTCCGGTTACGGTTAAGCAATCGCCATGCAATAATCCTTCATTTAATAAATATTTTAGTACAGCAGGGATACCACCATATTGGTGTAAATCCTGCATTAAATATTTTCCGCTAGGTTTAAAATCGGCAAGTACCGGAGTTACATCGCTCATTTTCTGGAAATCATCCTGCGTAATTTCTACGCCGATGGCTTTACCCATGGCGATAAAGTGTAAAACAGCATTGGTGCTACCACCTAATACGATAATCGAACGGATGGCATTTTCGAATGCTTTTCGCGTCATGATATCTGATGGTTTAATATCTTTCTCCAGTAAAACCTTAATATATTTACCAGCATCTAAACATTCCTGTTTTTTCTCTGGGCTTATAGCTGGATTTGAAGAGGAATATGGTAAACTCATACCTAAGGCCTCAATTGCCGATGCCATGGTATTTGCGGTATACATACCACCGCATGCTCCTGCACCAGGACAAGTGTGTTTAATAATGCCCTGATAATCTTCATCAGAAAGATTACCGCAGATTTTTTGTCCTAATGCCTCGAAAGCCGAAACAATATTCAATTCTTCGCCTTTGTAATGGCCTGGGGCAATTGTACCGCCATAAACCATAATTGATGGGCGATTTAGACGTGCCATGGCCATAATAGCGCCCGGCATATTTTTATCACAGCCCGGGATGGAAATGACGCCATCATAATATTGCCCGCCACAAATGGTTTCGATGCTATCAGCAATGACATCGCGGCTTACCAATGAGTAACGCATACCATCCGTACCGTTGCTCATCCCATCACTTACTCCAATAGTGTTAAAAACCAAGCCCACTAAATCATTATTCCAGACCCCTTTTTTCACATCTTTAGCAAGATCGTTAAGGTGCATATTGCAGGTGTTACCATCGTAACCCATACTTGCAATACCGACCTGTGCTTTAGCCATATCCGCATCAGTTAATCCGATTCCGTAAAGCATAGCTTGGGCTGCCGGTTGTGTAGGGTCTTGTGTAAATGTTTTACTGTACTTGTTTAATTCGCTCATTGTTTAAATTGTATGTATGCTGTTGTTTTTCAATTATTTCTTTTTGAGGCAAAAAAAAACCGCCTCTTTTTAAAGAGGCGGTTCGATATGGTATATTTTTTATATTATACGCAACGATTTCCACCTCTCTTTTGAGAAATGACAATAATTAAGTTGCTAATAATGTTTGTGTTTATATTCATGCCTTTGAATCACAAACATACTAACTATTTAAAAAAAGTAAAGAACTATTTTAATGTTATTTATTTTTTTACTCCGATTACAATTCCCGTTGCCCAAACCTGTTTGGTTATTTGCAGATCATCACGGGATTCCAAATCTTTGATCAATTTTATTGCTTTATCTTGATGACCATCAGGCCAATTTTGCTGGGGCAACATATCATCGATGATATAAAGGCCGCCTTTATTGAGCATGGCTATTGCTTCGTCTAAAAGCAAATATTTTCCATGCCAGGTATCAGCAAATATGTAATCGAATTTTTTTCCTTTATTTTTTTCAATCCACTCGGCGCCATCGGTATCAACCAAGGTTAAACGATCGTCGCTGCCAAGAAAATCTTTCGCAATCGCCAAAAATTTATCATCGTTATCTATCGAGGTTAATGTACTGGCCTCATCCAGGCCATCTAATATCCACGACGTAGACAAACCTGTACCAGTTCCAAGCTCCAGAAATTTACCTGAAGGTTTAGTAGCAGCAAGTGTTCTGAGCAAAGAACAGGTCAACACATCAGATGCCATATCAAATCCTGATGCTTTTGTTGCACCATTAATTTGTTGATAGGCTTTTGGGTAGTGCTGATTAATTTCTTCAGTCATTTGTTTTGCTTGCTTTTCTCTTTATTTTTTTACTTCAGGGTTCCTGACTATATAATCACTTCGTAATTTACTTTTTCTAGTACCAGGTTTTTATAGGCACGTTGTATGGTATAACCAATAGATTCTCTCCATAAAGGACGATAAACAATATCGTCGATTGAGGCAATACCTGCTATTTCGGTCGCTGTTCCACATAAGAAAGCACTGTCAGCATTTTTAAGATCTTCTATCGTTAGTTTTTTCTCAATACATTCAATATCCAGAACAGTGCAAAGTTCTTTTACGGTTGCGCGTGTAATGCCTGGTAAAATATTCCCTAGAGATGGGGTATATAATTTTCCGTCTTTTTCGAGGAAGATATTTGCCCCCGATGCCTCGGCAACAAAACCATGCATATCTAAAAGCAAAGCTTCATCGTAACCTTTAATATTTGCTGCTGTAGTAGCTAAAATCGAATTAACATAGTTTCCACTCAATTTCGCTTCCATTGGAGTCGATTTTGGATTTGGCCTTTCGTAGTCAGAAACGGTTAATTTTAACAATTTGTTGCCAGAATATGCATCCCATTCCCAGGCACAGATTAAGATCGAAACGCCACTTGGTTCGTTTAATTTCATGTTTGGGTGGCAAAACACCAAAGGGCGGATATAAGCATCTTTCAGCTTGTTTAACTGAAGTAACTTATAGGTTGCAGCAATTAATTCTTGTTTATCCCAAGGGAATGGAATATTTGCCAACTGGCAAGAACGCTCTAAACGATCAAAATGTGCAGCGGCTTTGAAAATGCGGTTGCCGTTATGTGTTTTATAGGCTCTAATACCCTCGAAAGCAGCATAGCCGTAGTGTAGCGACTGCCCGTAAAGATCAGTGCTACTATTTACAGCCTTTTCAAACTGTCCATCAAGGTAAATAATCGTATTAGAATTATAGTATTTCATCTGTTTATTTTATTGTTTTTTCATCAGTCAGATGGCGCTTGCCATGATTAAATAATTGTTTCATTTGTTTTTTGATTTATTTAATCATTGAAAGTTCATAATACTGTGTTTTGTTATTTAAAAAAAGCGTCCCGTTTGTATCGGGACGCTTTAGGTATATTTAGTTTTTTAAAATCTATTTAAACTGCGTCCGCTTATTACCCCATAAAATGTTTAGGAGTAGAAGGTTAAGTAAAATGACAGGTAAGAGCACTACATTGCCAGCTGCTTTTGCAGTAATGTAGGTGGAAAATGTGTTGCTCTGAAAGGTCATTATTATCTTATTGTTTATAAAAACCAATTTAGTTTTTGGTTCATTAATATGCAAGAGAAATCATAAAAAAGTTAAATCGGAATATTATTCTTTAAATTAATATTTAATCGGAATATTATTCGTAATTAGTGTTGTATTAGTTATTTAATGCCGATAGCCTTAGACCAAATATCAAAACGGTATACAGTCTGTTTGTTATGCTTGCATTATAAATTTTCTATTTTTCTGCCTAAAATGGCTTAGCGTGCGCTGAAAATTGAAAATTTTGATGCTATTTTGATGTTGAAAAGCAAAGAAAAATCGCTGCTTAAATTTAGGTATACAATTGGTATTATATGTATTTATTACTTATTGGAAATAGTTGCGTAATTTACTGTCAGAAAAATAACTATGAAAATCATTTGTATCTTTTCGATCCTTTTAACCGGATTATTTAGCAGTTGTTCTTCATCGGATTCGGCACTCCGACTTAAGGTAGGCAATCAAACGATTTTAACTTCTGATACTGTGAAGTTATCTGTTAAGGTGGCAGGAAAAGGGCTGGTTTGTATCTATTTGCATGGAGGCCCTGGCCAGGATTTTCTTTCATTTGAAAAAATGGGCGGCGCTAACCTGGAGAAGTGCCTAACGATGGTTTATCTGGATCAAAGAGGATCTGGCCACTCGCAAAATGCCAAAGATTATAGTTTAAACCGGATTGTGAGGGATATAGAAGAACTGCGGATAAAATTGGGCGTAGAAAAAGTGTACTTACTTAGTCATTCATTTGGTGGCATTCTGGCAATTAATTATGCCCTGAAGTATCCCGAACATTTATCTGGCATCATCATGGCGAATACAATAGCCCATTTTATGAACCCAAATCAGGTTAAGGAACAAATTGAATATGGATACCAGTTGCTGAAAAAAGATACTACTATAAATGAAACAGATTTTAAAAAATTAATGGATGAAGCGGCGCTGGTTAGAAAAAAGTTAAGTACAGCACACCTTGGTTATAAATATATTGCCAATGATGTAAATACGATTATCAAAATGGATAGCATCGAAAGTTCTTATAAGCGCACATCGGATTTTGGAATGACATTATTTATGCCGTTGGTAGATAGTACAAAGGTTCAACATTATCCTGAGTACTTTAGAGATTATGCTTTATTAACCGGTAAAATTAACATTCCGGCTTTAATTATAACTGGGAAGGAGGATCATGCAGTTGGCCCGGATTATTATAAAAATTACAGATTTCCGAATCAAAAGGTAGCGCAGATAGATGGTTCCCACATGCTCTATTATGAAAAGAACAAGGAATTTACTACGGCTGTTTGTGCGTTTGTTAAATAGAAAGATAAAACAAAAAGCCTCCCGATTTCAAAATCAGAAGGCTTTCTAAATGAGTTAATTGTTTTACCTAAGCGATACCTTCGGCTAAAACCACAATTTTGTTGTGGATAGCTTCAACCACACCGCCTTTAATAAAAAAGCGTTGCTCATCGGCTTTATTTGCTTTTATAATAACTTCTCCATCTTCTAAAGTAGAGATGATAGGGGCGTGGTCTTTTAAAATCTGGAAAGAACCTAAAGTACCAGGAACCGTAACTGCTGTTACTTCACCTTCGAAAACTTTTTTATCTGGAGTTAATATTTCTAAATTCATTTTTTTTAGATTTGAGTATCAAGTAGCTGATATCAAGTATCAAGATTACATTTTCAGTCTTGATACCTGATATTCAAATTTCGATACTAGTTCGCTTCTGCTAATAATTTTTTACCTTTTTCGATTGCATCTTCAATGCTACCAACCAAGTTAAATGCAGCTTCTGGGTACTCATCAACTTCACCATCCATGATCATATTAAATCCTTTGATGGTATCTTTAATGTCAACCAATACACCTTTTAAGCCAGTAAATTGCTCAGCTACGTGGAAAGGTTGAGATAAGAAACGTTGAACACGACGCGCTCTTGATACAACTAATTTATCTTCTTCAGATAATTCGTCCATACCTAAGATTGCGATGATATCCTGTAATTCTTTATAACGTTGTAAAGTTTCTTTAACACGTTGTGCAGTATTATAGTGTTCATCACCTAAAACAGCCGGAGAAAGGATACGTGAAGTAGAATCTAATGGATCTACTGCAGGATAAATACCTAACTCTGCAATTTTACGCGAAAGTACCGTAGTTGCATCTAAGTGGGCAAAAGTTGTTGCCGGAGCCGGGTCAGTTAAATCATCCGCCGGTACATATACCGCTTGTACTGATGTAATTGATCCACGTTTTGTTGAAGTAATACGCTCTTGCATTAAACCCATCTCAGTTGCTAGGGTTGGTTGGTAACCTACCGCAGATGGCATACGACCTAATAAAGCCGATACCTCAGAACCCGCCTGCGTAAAACGGAAGATATTATCAACGAAGAAAAGGATGTCTTTTCCAGCGCCTTCGCCATCACCATCACGGAAATATTCTGCAACAGTTAATCCTGATAATGCTACACGTGCACGTGCACCAGGAGGCTCGTTCATTTGTCCGAAAACCAATGTTGCTTTAGATTCTTTTAATTTTTCAGTATCAACAGCTTTCAAATCCCATCCACCTTTTTCCATTGAGTGTAAGAATTCGTCGCCATAGTTGATTACACCTGATTCGATAAACTCACGAAGTAAATCGTTACCCTCACGAGTACGCTCGCCAACACCGGCGAATACTGATAAACCAGCATAAGCTTTAGCGATGTTGTTAACCAACTCCATAATTAATACTGTTTTACCTACACCAGCACCACCGAATAAACCAATTTTACCACCTTTTGCATAAGGCTCCAATAAATCGATTACTTTGATACCTGTAAAAAGCACCTCAGTTTCAGTAGATAAATCTTCGAACTTAGGAGGAGTTGCATGAATAGGGCGACCGTCTGTTTTATCAACTGTGTTGATACCGTCAATCGCTTCACCAACTACATTAAATAAACGACCTTTAATTTGGTCGCCAACTGGCATTTTAATCGCAGCACCAGTATCAACTACGTCCATTCCACGAACTAAACCGTCTGTAGAGTCCATCGAGATCGCACGTACGCGGTCTTCACCTAAGTGTTGTTGAACTTCTAAAACAATTTTCTGTCCATTTTCTTTCGTTATCTCTAACGCATCAAAAATTTTAGGTAGATGGGCATCATTAGCAAAGCTAACGTCAACCACTGGGCCGATAATTTGTGCTATTTTTCCTAAGTTAGGCATATCTGTTGTGAGTAAATTTATTACAGTCAATGAATTAAAGCTGTTTACAGGGGCTCCAATTCGGTTGGCAAAGTTAAGTTATTCTTACTTAATTTTAAATATATATTATAAATTTTTTCAACATGGTTTTTATGGATAATTTAGTGCCCTAAATAAGGCATATGAAAACCATTTTAACAACAGGTAGCAACGGTCTTTTAGGGCAAAAATTAACTGAAAAAGTGCTTGCCGAAAGAAAGCTGAAATTGGTGGCCACTTCAAAAGGGGTAAACCGCTACCCAGTAAAGGATGGTTATGAATATGCAGAAATGGATATTTTGAATGCTGTTCAGGTTAGAGAAGTTATTGAAAGATACAGCCCTGATGCCATTGTGCACACCGCAGCCATGACCAATGTTGATACTTGCGAAGCCAATAAAGAACTCTGTCGCCAACTAAATGTAGATGCAGTTCAAACGCTAATATCAATATGTGAAGAAAAAAAGATTCAGCTTATTCATTTAAGTACCGATTTTGTTTTTGATGGCGCCAACGGACCTTATAAAGAAGAAGATGCCGTTAATCCGGTAAGTTATTACGGCGAATCGAAAGTATTGGCAGAAGAGCTATTGCAAAATTCAAAAGCAAACTGGGCGATCTTAAGAACAATATTAGTATATGGGATTACCAGCGATATGAGCCGTAGCAACATTGTACTTTGGGCTAAAGGTGCATTGGAAAAAGCATCACCTATTAATGTAGTAAACGATCAGTGGCGTATGCCCACATTGGCCGAAGATTTAGCTGAAGCCTGTTTATTAGCTGTAGAAAAAAATGCAAAAGGAATTTACCACATATCGGGTAAAGATTACATGAGTATTGCAGATTTAGTGCGAAAAGTTGCCGATTATTGGGGGCTTAAACAATCATTCATTAATGAAATAAGTTCTGCAGGTTTAAACCAGGCAGCTAAACGACCAATTAGAACAGGTTTCGTTTTGGATAAAGCGATTAAAGATTTAGATTACCATCCTCATAGTTTCGAAGAGGGTTTGGCAATTTTAGATCAGCAGATGAAAAGATAGATTTGAGTCGGTAGTCTTAAGTCATGAGTCACAAACAATTAAGCAATTAAACCATTTAACATACACATTAACTAAAAAACATAATGGCATTACAAATTGGCGATACCGCCCCTGATTTTAAATTATACAGTTCTGATTTAACTGAAGTTTCTCTTTCTGGTTTTAAGGGTAAAAAAGTTATTATCCACTTTTTTCCGATGGCTTTTACCGGTACATGTACAGAACAGTTATGTACCATGCGCGATAATTTCAGTTATTACGAAGGAATAGATGCACAGGTAATCGGTATTTCTGTAGATTCTCCTTTTTCGTTAGGTAAATTTAAAGAAGTGCAAAATTACCAGTTCCCTTTATTGTCTGATTTTAACAAAGAAGTATCTGCAGCTTATGGTGCTTTTTACGAAGAATTTGTTTTCGGATTGAAGGGGGTTTCTAAAAGGGCAGCTTTTGTGATCGATGAAGAAGGAAAAATTGCTTATGCTGAAGTTTTGGAAAATGCAAAAGATCTACCTGATTTCAAGGCTATTAATGATGCATTGAACGCATAAAACATATCCTGCAAGGATTTATTTTAAGATTTTTTTGAAATTTAATTGGAAATTAAAATATCAAGTTATACCTTTGCAGTCCGTTAACGATACGGAAACGCATTCGTAGCTCAATTGGATAGAGCATCTCACTACGGATGAGAAGGTTTGGGGTTCGAATCCCTACGAGTGCACTAAAGGGAAGATTGAAAAATCTTCCCTTTTTTGTTTACTGTCTTAACCTATAATTATCTCATTTTTAGGTATTTAATACGGAAAATATTCATCATGCCGGGTGTTCGATAAATACCATTTTCATAGTAGAGGTTTGAATCGAACACCAGATCTATAAATTCCCGCTTTTCGAATGTATTATTTATGGATCTTGAGAGGAGGTTCTTCGGCTCTGGCGGAGTACCGTACTGGATATAGACTTCCTTTACACTGATGTTATTATGTTTGGAAAGCTATAGCAGAACAGGGCACATATTGCCGTCAACCATACAAAGATTAGCTACATTAATATATTTTTGATTTTATTACCATAGTAAAGAAAATTTGGTAAATTGTATCACTGATATCGTGATACGGGCTTGAGATGAAAATTAACATACCATTAATATAAAACAAAAAGTTATGAGAAAATTATTTTCACTGGTAGTCATTATGGTTTTTTATATAAACCTGAGTTTTGCTCAAACTACTATACCTGCGCAGTCAGGTTCAGCAAAAGCTAAAAAGGGAACTAAAGCTAATGCTAAAAAAGAAACCGAATCAGCTAGTGGCGTTAAACTAAAAAAAGATGGCACGCCTGATAAACGTTATGCTTCTAAAACAGCAGCAGCCCCTGCTACAAGCAAAGCTGCACCTAGTCCAAATGCAAATGGAGTGAGACTAAAAAAAGATGGCACGCCTGATAAACGCTATGCTTCTAAAACAGAAGCTGTTCCGGCTACAAGCAAAGCTTCACCAAGTCCAAATGCGAGTGGAGTGAGATTAAAAAAAGACGGCACACCTGATAAACGTTATGCTTCTAAAACAGAAGCAGCCCCTGCTGCTCCAAATGCGAGTGGAGTGAGATTAAAAAAAGACGGCACACCCGACAAACGTTATGCTCCCAAAACAGAAGCGGTTCCTGCTACAAGCAAAGCCGCGCCAAGCCCAAATGCTGATGGTGTAAAACTTAAGAAAGATGGTACGCCAGATAAGCGTTACAGTGCTGCCAAAGAAAAAGTAGCTCCAGCAGTACAAGCTGAAAATTCTGTCAATACAAAGAGTTATACACCAACGGTAGACAGAACACTATCAGGTCCGAATGGAGAGCAAGTAATAACAGGTCCTCGCGGCGGAAAATATTACATTAACAAGAATGGTAATAAAACCTATCTCAAAAAACAATAATTTAAAATAGATCTATAAATGAGGATTATCACAAAGTAGCTACTATAGTTAGTTAAAGTGGTACTCCCTTATGCCTTTACTATAAAAACCCTGCTGTCAAACAGCAGGGTTTTTAGCGATTTTATCTTTACAATTTTATAAACCCGTTGAGATTGTTCATCTGGTCATCATAGTCGAGTTCAGTATCATCATAGATAGCTGTTCTGTCGTCATGTTGAACCATTGATTTTCCCACTTCCAAATCTTCTGGAAGAATGTAGCCTTTTTCTTGTGTGGCCTTCACGATAACGAAACTTAGAATTTCCATTTGGTTTAATTGTTTTTATCGATCTTGCCTAGCACTATGCTTTCAATACAAAAATACAGGAAATTTAAAAACGCTCCAAATTCATGGCATAAGCTATCTGTTCCTGGCTTACTAATTGAGCCTTAATAATTTAATATTAATAGTTGTTTAATCAATTACTCTTTTTTTGCAAGCATCCTGATCTCGTAATGTTTTTAG
Organism: Pedobacter sp. SG908; assembly: GCF_011759615.1. NCBI lineage: Bacteria > Pseudomonadati > Bacteroidota > Sphingobacteriia > Sphingobacteriales > Sphingobacteriaceae > Pedobacter > Pedobacter sp. SG908. The sequence goes on along the minus strand of NZ_JAAOYY010000003.1, from coordinate 228,291 downwards.
TAAATAATTAAACTAAAAGCAGAGGAAAATGGTTCTATAAAGAAAGAGACGATGGAAAAATTAATTAACAATCTGGTTCCTCAACAGATTATCGGAAGCCAGATGGATGTGGTTGAAGAACGTAAGTTAAGTAGTCTCAGTCAGGCTCAGGAATTTTTTTCAGCAGCTGCGAAAAGATTACTTGCAGTGAATGAGTGGGGCAAAATCTCCGGACTTTCAGACTTTAAGATTTTTGCACCTGATGGGAAGGAAGTGATGCGTTTAGCCCAAAAGGGAGATTTTATTCGTATCGATATCCCTGGGCCTGGACCAGTATCGGGAGGTGGGTTTGATTGGGTAAAGATTGAAGAAATCGAAAGGGTGCATGGCGGTGATCACGAAATGCTCAGCATGTGTGTCCGTCCGTGCTCATCACCATTTAACAAGGGTAAACAGACCGCTCATTTTTTGAAAGATCATGCCACTTCTACCTTTATTATCCGCAGGAATAGAATTACCGTATCGGCAGAAGAACATGGCAGGAACGAACAGGCGAACATTGATGACGGAAAGTTAATCGACAGGGCGCGGAATCTCATTGTTGGTTTTAGTGCGAAACTGGGTTTATCTTATCCCCAATGGAAATTGTTGGTAAAAGGACTACTTGACGGCAGATCTTAATGCTGTAAAATTGCGAGTTTTTCTTATTCAATTTAGATGGAACCGAGATAATCTATCAGCATCGCTGCACAGGACTCTACGGTTGCTGAAACAATTTCCCCCATTCTCCTTTAAAATTAAATCTCTCCTAAAATGCCAACTCACCTGATTATGGGCTGTCACCTAAATAACAAGCTATTTTTCTAAATGGTTTTAAAGGAAAGGTTGTGTCAAATAGCTATCTTTTACTAACACGAATAAATTATAGATGCTGCTGTTAGCGAATTCGGCGGTCTGGATATTCTGGCTGTTTTCCAAATGTCCCCAAAAAAGGGGTTGAATGATTATTGCCTGCCGAGTGGGAGGGGCATTTATAAAAGAAATTGTTTGGTCAGGTTTACGATTATTTGAAGAAAATTCTGTTAAATATAAAAATGGCACAAGATTCTTCTTAGAATAAGATAAATGTCATTAAAATAGTCCTTTTTTAAATAAATTATCAATTTTAAATGGCATCTAAATTAATAATTATATATTTGCAGCCTCGAAAGTAAGCAATGTCTAATCCTATTAATCAGTGATTTGAATATTACTTTTAACAGAGCCATAGGAATAAGGCTTTTTTAATTTTTGAAGACAACCTAAACAACTTGAATGCTTAATTTAGTTCTCTTTGGCCCTCCAGGGGCGGGTAAAGGCACCCAATCTGAAAAGCTGATTGCAAAATATCAGTTGGTACACGTTTCAACAGGCGATCTTTTTAGAGCACACGTTAAAGGAGAAACCGAATTAGGAAAAAAAGTAAGTCAATTGTTAGCTGATGGGGAATTGGTTCCTGATGCCATTACAATTGCCATGCTTGAAGAAGAGGTGGATAAAAATCCTGATGCTAAGGGGTTTGTGTTTGATGGGTTTCCGCGTACCGTTCCGCAAGCAGTTGAGCTTGATTTATTTTTAGAGCGTAAAGGCAGTAAAATAGCAGGCGTTATTGCTTTAGATGTAGATCAGGACGAATTAACAAAACGTATTGCTGAACGTCATAAAACCAGTGGTCGCCCTGATGATGACGCTGAAAAATTGAAAAAACGGATTTCAGAATACTTTGATAAAACCATCCACGTATTGCCTTATTATGAAGAGCAAGGAAAGTTGAATAAAGTTAATGGAATTGGTGAAATAGAAACAGTATATAACGATCTTTGCGCTGTAATTGATCAATATAAAGTGTAAAGTTCAAATAGCAAGTATCTAGTAAATTGGATTTGGATTAATTTTATTACCCGGATCATATTTCAAAAACATACAAAGAGTTATAATGTTAAAACGTTATAACTCTTTAATTTTAAAGGAATTGTTGTTTCAACGTTCCAGTATTAACATTTCAATATTAAAATATGTCACAGGGTTCGAATTTCGTAGATTATGTAAAAATTTGTTGCCGTTCTGGTAAGGGCGGGGCAGGTTCGGCACATTTGCATCGTGATATTTTAACGTCAATGGGTGGCCCTGACGGTGGTGATGGTGGTCGCGGTGGCCACATTATCGTTAAAGGCAGTATTCATATCTGGACATTATTACACCTTAAATACCGCAAGCATATTATTGCAGAAGATGGTGGTGCGGGTGGTAGTTCCCATAAATTCGGTAAGCAAGGTAAGGATGAAATTTTAGAAGTTCCGCTTGGTACCATTGCCAAAGATGCTGAAACCGGAGAAATCCTTTTCGAAATTACCAAAGATGGCGAAACGAAGATTTTAACAGCTGGCGGCCGCGGTGGTTTGGGTAATGCACATTTTAAAAATTCTGTTCAACAAACACCACGTTTTGCACAACCAGGTGAGCAGGGGCAAGAGGTTTGGAACATTTTAGAGTTAAAAGTTTTAGCTGATGTTGGTTTGGTTGGCTTCCCAAATGCAGGAAAATCTACTTTACTTTCAGTAGTTTCGGCTGCTAAGCCAGAAATTGCCGATTATCCATTTACTACTATTGTTCCTAATCTGGGTATTGTAAGTTACAGAGGTGGAAAATCTTTTGTAATGGCCGATATCCCTGGAATTATAGAAGGTGCATCAAAAGGTAAAGGTTTAGGTTACCGTTTCCTGCGTCATATCGAGCGTAATTCGGTGCTATTGTTCATGGTTCCGGCCGATACAAGTCGCTCTATCAAACAAGAATACGAAATTCTTAAAAGTGAATTAGAATCTTACAATCCTGAATTGATGCAAAAACCCCATGTTTTAGCCATTACCAAATCAGATATGTTAGATGAAGAACTGATGGAAGAAATGAAGCAGGACCTGCCAAATATTCCATCTATATTTATTTCGTCAGTAGCTGAAAAAAATATTTTAGAACTGAAGGATATGCTTTGGAAAGCGATTGAAGGATAATAAATACTGGTTAATTGTATAATTTGTTTAAATCGGTTAATTGTCAATTTTGGCCGATGAAAAATTTCTCCCGATTGCACTAGCTAGGTTAAATAAACCTGATTGTCGGGAAGAGCTTCCGATCCTTCATCGGAACTCGTACCAAAAGCGGGACAGGATTTGCTAGAAGCGCAGAACCAACCATTTCCTAATTATTAATGTTTTTTCTCTTTAGGAAATGAAAGGGCAACATTTCATAGGTACTGTAGCCCCGCCGTTCGCTTTATCCCGATAGAAAGCCTGTGAAACAAGCAAATCAAAATATAACCTAAACCGATGCTTAAATCTGGATGCCCGCTCCTGTTGGGTTTAGTTAACCATGGCTTGTTTACCATAGCCAGGTTACAAGGTTCACGATTAATCAGTTAACCGATTAACCCCTAATACGATCTACAATTAAGCCCATCCATTCTTTAAATAATAATTCCCATGTGCCTAATGCGCTGGCATTTGGGATGATAAAATCTCCTAATTCAAATTCCGTATTTCCTGAAAAATTGGTTGGGTAATATTCAATTTTCTGCTTAGTTTGTTTATCAAAAATTAATTTTGCTCTTGGGATGTGCCAGGCACTGGTAATTACCAGAACTTTAGCTTTAGGGTTCCTTTTTGCGATGAGGGCCAAACTGTACCTGGCATTTTCGATGGTATTTCTGCTTTGGTTTTCAATCAGAATTGCAGAATCAGGAATACCAATCAATTTTAAGTATTTAATGGCTAAATCGGCTTCTTTTACCTGTCGGTCTATTAAATTTGAATTTCCACTGCTAAGCAGTAGCTGTTTAATCTGGCCTTTTTTGTATAGTGCTATGGCTTGGAACAATCTATCACCTGCCCAATTAAAAGCAATCTCATTATTTCGTTTATTTAAACCCGAAAAACCTCCAAGAATTATTCCAATGTCGTATTTTGCCGCTTTCGGATAGCCAGCTTCGTAACTGTTTATTATTTTTCCAACAATAAAGCCATTAGAGAAAAGAAAGAAAACAATTAAGGCACAGATTAAATATCTTTTTCTTTGTTTAGCTTGTTTTGATGCTATTGCAAAAATCAAAAGCACAAAAATCCACACTATGGGTTTAATAACGAAAAGCAAAATCTTAGAGAGGATAAAAATCATATACAGATATTATCCTGTAAAACTAAGAAATTGTTTAACGGAATTAATACATGTCAATAACCTATTAATCTTCTTATATTTTTTATCCTTGCCCTTCCTGTACCTGGCCGTTTTCGTGTGCATTTTCTAAAATCTCCTGCACATCCGAATTACGTTTCTTTGCTACTTTATGTTTAAAGTGTGGCACTTCATGTGCGGTAATATCTTCTTCAATGGCTTCTACACCGAATACCTTTTCTTTTAAAAGATTATATTTATCCTGGAATCCATATCTCAGGTTCCTGGCCCCACCGGCAATTTTTCCACGGGTACCTGCACCACTATCAGGGGCAAATAAAATACTAATCACTGCACCTGCCGCCAGGCCAGCCACCAAAGCAAGCGCTACCTGGGCATTATTTTTCGATTTGTGCGTTAAATATTTTCCAATTAACTTTTTGTACTTCATGATCATGTGATTTTATAATGGAACAATTCGCCTGTAATAATGTTTGATGTTTTTTGCTTTAGGGAACAGCGGCAATAGTTTTTTGCTAAAGCAGCTTCATTCATTTTTAAAAAAAGACCAGACTTTTACCTAAGTTTAAAGTTAAAGCACAATATTTGGGATACTAAAATTAATTTACATGGTAAAAGCAACAATAAACAAGGAGCATTATGCGTGTTCGGTAAGCAACGGTTCTCATGATATTATAGTAGACGAACCTTTAGAACTAGGCGGAACACATAAAGGTTTTGCCCCTAAAGGATTATTAATGGCTTCTTTAGCATCGTGTGTAGCCATTACCCTAAGAATGTATGCCGATAGAAAAGCATGGCCTATTGATAAGATTGAGGTAGAAGTAAACATTGATACCGAAAATGGAGAAACTATATTTTTTGAAGAAATTGTATGTACTGGAATACTGACCGAAGAACAAAAAATCAGACTGGAAGAAATTGCGGCAAAATGCCCGGTAAGCAAAATTTTGGCCGCTGGTCACGAAATTAGGTCGAAAGTACTTTAATGATAATGGTGTAAAACTCGTTTGTACATTCATAAAAAGCTTTAATATCTTTACCAATAAAAAACCTTGGCGTGCTTTGCGCCTTGGTGGCTAAAATAATAATCAATGCCTACCGAAATAAAATGCCCCAACTGTGCCCATGTTTTTCCGATGGAAGAAGCCATGGCCGAAGATTATAAGAAAGAGTTACGTGAGAAAGCGGCTGCTTATGCAAGGCAGAAAGATGAAGAATATCAACGTAAGCTGCAGGTTTTTGAGTCTGAAAAACAGCAGCAGTTGAAAGCTTTTGAGGCTAAACTTGCCGAAGAGAAAACTAAGCTTAAAGATAATCTGGAGGAAAATTTGCGTAAAAGTATTTCGGCTGATTTTGAAACTAAACTGCAAATACTGGAAGGTAATGCGAAAGATAATGCTGAAAAACTAAAGTTAGCCCGTGAAAAAGAGCTGGAATTTTTACGCCGTGAAGAAAGTCTTAAAGTGAAGGAAGAAGAAATGGAACTTGCATTTCAACGTAAAATGCAAGAACAGCGTAATGAGCTGGTAGAACAGATCCGTAAACAAGAGGCAGAAAAGAATAGCATTAAAGATACTGAACATCAATTACGTTTAAAGGAATTAGAAAAACAGCTAGACGACCAGAAAAAATTGGCCGAAGAAATGAAACGCAAAGCCGAGCAAGGTAGTATGCAATTGCAGGGCGAGGTGCAGGAGTTGATCTTGGAAGAATTGCTCCGTAGCAATTATCCTTTCGATTTAATTGAAGAAGTTGGCAAAGGTGTGCGTGGGGCAGATTGTGTACAGGTAGTGCGTAATCAATTTGGGCAGGAATGCGGTAAAATTATTTACGAAAGTAAGCGTACCAAAGATTTTGGTGGCGACTGGATCGAAAAACTGAAGAAAGATATGCGTAGTATGGGCATTGATGTAGCAGTAATTGTAAGTCAGTGTTATCCAAAGGGCATGGATTGTTTCGGGCAGCGTGATGGGGTTTGGATCTGTTCTTTCGAAGAAGTAAATGCTGTAGCCTATGTGCTGCGCGAAGGTATTTTGCGTTTGGCAGGTGCAGTAAAATCGCAGGAAAACCGCGGCGAAAAAATGCACATGTTATACGATTATTTAATGGGGGCAGAGTTTTCTGAGCAATGGAAAGCCATAAGAGAAGGTTTTATGAGTATGAAACTATCCATACAACGCGAGCGTGATGCGATGGAACGTTTATGGAAAGCACGTGAAAAACAATTGGAGAAAGTGTTGTTAAACGCCACGCATATCCGTGGTTCAATAGAGGGTATTGCAGGTAGCGATAGTGTGCAGTTGAGCTTAACCGATGAGGATGATGATACCTTGCTTTTAGAATAATTTATTTTCGTTTAACCCCGCAGGTTTTGGAGATCTGCGAGGTCTGAACAATTTTTTTTAACCGGATTAATATCTGAACTAACCAAAACCTGCAAGTTCTAATATATTTAATAGTAACAACAAAAAATAAATGATAACATGAATAAGAAACCTAACCAATCCTTTAACAGTTCTAAAATCCTTGCTTTAATATGCGCGGTGCTATTTTTTGGGGATGTTTTCGGGAACGTTCCCGAAGAGAATTTGAAGTCGCCTAACGGCAATCTGATAGCCAGTTTTGCTTTGGCCGATGGTGGTGTGCCAACTTATAGCTTAAAGTATAAGGGCAAAGATGTAATTAAAACGAGTAAGTTAGGTTTGGAACTTAAAGACGGCAAATCTTTAATGGACGGTTTCTCCATCACCGATACCAAAACCAGCACTTTTAACGAAACCTGGAAACCAGTTTGGGGCGAGGTTAAAGAAGTCGTAAACCATTACAACGAACTGGCTGTAACCCTAACCCAAAAAGAAACGAACCGTTATATTGTTGTGCGCCTGCGTTTATTTAACGATGGTTTGGGCTTTAGGTATGAATTTCCGGAGCAGAAAAACTTAGATTATTTTGTAATCAAAGAAGAGAAAACCCAGTTTGCCTTAGCTGGCGACCATAAAGCATTTTGGCTTCCAGGCGATTATGATACACAGGAATACAGCACAGTGACTTCAAATTTGTCAGAAGTTCGTGGCAAAATGAAAGCCGCTATAACGCCAAATGCATCGCAAACTACTTTTTCGCCAACAGGCTTACAAACACCTTTGATGATGAAGAGTAAAGATGGTTTGTACATTAATATCCATGAAGCAGCACTCATTAACTATTCTTTAATGTCGTTAAACCTTGATGATAAAAACATGGTTTTAGAATCTTGGTTAACGCCTGATGCAGTTGGTGATAAAGGTTATATGCAGGCGCCATGTTTATCGCCTTGGAGAACCATTATTGTAAGCGATAAAGCTGCTGATATCTTGACCTCAAAATTAACCTATAATTTAAACGAACCAACCAAATTTAAAGATGTATCGTGGATAAAACCAACCAAATACGTTGGCGTTTGGTGGGAAATGATTACCGGAAAAAGTACCTGGGCCTATAACGATTTAACTAGTGTACAATTGGGTGTAACCGATTATGCCAAAACAAAACCTAACGGAAAACACGCTGCAAATACTGCACACGTAAAAGAATACATCGATTTTGCCGCTAAAAATGGTTTAGATGCGGTTTTGGTTGAAGGCTGGAACGAGGGTTGGGAAGACTGGTTTGGTAAAACAAAAGATTATGTGTTTGACTTTGTAACGCCTTACCCTGATTTTGATGTAAAAGAACTGCACCGATATGCGGCAAGTAAGGGCATAAAAATGATTATGCACCACGAAACTTCTTCGTCGGTACGTAATTATGAGCGTCATTTAGATACAGCGTATAAATTTATGAAAGCCAATGGTTACGATGCTGTTAAAAGTGGTTATGTAGGCAACATGATTCCAAGGGGAGAACATCACTATGGACAATGGTTAAACAATCATTACCTATATGCCATCCAAAAAGCAGCTGAATATAAAATTATGGTGAATGCACATGAGGCTGTTCGCCCTACTGGCTTAGCACGTACCTATCCAAATTTAATTGGAAACGAATCGGCTAGGGGAACTGAATATGAAGCATTTGGTGGCAATAATGCAGATCATACCACCATTTTACCATTTACCCGTTTAATTGGTGGGCCGATGGATTATACTCCAGGTATTTTCGAAACTAAAGTGAGTGTTTATAATCCCGAAAATACTTCATTTGTGCACAGTACCTTAGCTCGCCAGTTGGCACTTTATGTAACAATGTATAGTCCTTTACAAATGGCTGCCGATTTGCCAGAAACTTATAACAAGTATATGGATGCTTTTCAGTTTATTAAAGATGTTGCTGTAGATTGGGATGATACCAAAGTTTTAGAAGCAGAGCCTGGTGATTACATCACTTTTGCACGTAAAGCCAAGGGCAAAAACAACTGGTTTGTTGGCCGTACCAATGATGAGGTGGCGCGAACATCTAAAATCGATTTTAACTTCTTGGACCCTGGTAAAAAATATACGGCTACTATTTATGCTGACGCTAAGGATGCAAATTATAAAACCAATCCAAAAGCTTATACCATACGCAAAATGGAAGTAACCAATAAAACTAAATTGACTCAATATTGCGCACCGGGTGGAGGATATGCAATTAGTATTATAGCGAAATAATTTAACCAATTGGTGTCGGTTGTTACCAACTGACACCAAGTTATCTATCAGTCGGTGCATTTTCTCTCTCCGTTAGTCATACTGAATTTATTTCAGTATCCATCATGTTGGTTAGATCCTGAGATGAACTTAGGATGGCAATAGATAGGAGAGTTCTTTCCCTAACAGATCATAACAGCTGATCGTATGAAAATATCTTATTTTATAATATCTTAGCAAAGACATTAAAACCAAGCAATTTCAATAATTATTACCATGCCCAGAACCAAAAACCATATCGAACTTCAATTTTTAAGCGAACCCTCTGATGTTAACTATGGAGGTAAGGTACATGGTGGCATGATGATGAAGTGGATTGATCAGGCTGCTTTTGCCTGTGCCTTACAGTGGAGTCAAAGTTATTGTGTAACCGTTTATGTTGGTGGCATCAGATTTTTTCACCCGGTTCATATCGGTCATTTGGTTAAAATGGAAGCACGCATTATTTATACGGGTAAAACCAGTATGCATATTGCTGTTGATGCTTTTTCTAAACCAGTAGGGCAAACCGATTTTGTTAAGAACACACACTGTATTATTGTTTTTGTAGCAGTAGATGACAATGGACAACCGAAAGCGATACCAGCCTTTAAGCCAAAAAGCGAAAAAGAAATTGCCATGCATGGCTATGCCATTAAATTAATGGAGTTGCGTAAAAGTATTGATAAGGAAATGGAGCCTTATATTGTGTAGGCGTTTGGCGTTACCGTTTTCTATCGTCCATTTCCCACCTTACTTATTTTCTCCGCGCTCACTGTGGTCAGTCTTCGACTCTACTCAGACAGGGACACTTCACTCTGCGTCTTTTTGCCAAAAACTTAGCATTCTTTGCGGTAAAATAGCGAAACTTAAACGACAACAGGTAAACTAAAACAAAACTTGCTCCCTTCACCAATGGCACTAATTACCCATATTTTTCCATTTTCGGCTTCGATAAAATCTTTAGAAATGGCGAGGCCTAATCCCGAGCCCGATTTATTCTGCCCGTCGGTTGGTACCTGAAAATACCTGTCGAATAATCTTTTTTGGTACTTTTCCTCAATGCCTTTTCCAAAATCGCGGACAGAGAATTCAATAAAATTGTCTTTTTGCAAAACATCGATAATTACTTTCGATTTTTCGGAACTGTAGCGTAATGCATTAGATAAGAAGTTAACCAGTACCCAGGCGGTTTTCTGTATATCGGCATTCACATTCGGTAAGTTCTGATTGCAGTTAAGTACCAGTTGAATTGATTTTTGTTCAGCCTGAAACTTAACGGCATCAATTGCATAGTGCACAATTTCTTCGGGTTTGGTGATGGCAAAAGTGAGTTTTAAATTACCGGTTTCTACCTGCGAGAGGTCTAAAAGCTCACTGGTAATTTTTAGCAGCCTGTCGCTATCTTCTTTGATGTGGTTGAGCAGCTCATGTTGTTCTTCGTTCATAGTGCCCACACGCTCATCGTTAAGCAATTTTAAGCTCATTTTGATGGATGATAGGGGTGTTTTTAACTCGTGCGAAACGGTTGCGATAAAATTTGTTTTGGCTTCATCGAGTTCTTTAAATTGCGTAATATTTTTTAACGTGTAAACGCTTCCGGCAGATTTAGAAGAAACAATTAATGTGTTTTCGTCCTGTTCTTCATAATTTGGGATGATGATTTCGCGATTTTCCAACAGGAAATAAGATTCTTTATCATCAGCATAAATTTTTAAGGTATTATCATCTGTTTCGGGTTTAATGATCCGTTTAAGTAACTCGTTTTTTTGCATGAGCTCGGCCACGTTCTGACCAATAACCTTATCTTCATCAAGGTTCATTAGTTTTGCAGCCAGATGATTTAGAAAGAGTACCTCTCCTTTTTCATTTAGGCCGATTATGGCATCCTGCATTTGCGCAATAATGGCTTCAATACGCGACTTTTCAGATTTAATTTTAGATAAGTTGCTGTTTTCCCATTCGTTTAATTTAACCACCATTCCGTTAAAGGAGTTTGCCAGTTCTGTAAACTCATCCTCGTTTTCGAAATGTAAGCGTTGTTTATAATTTTTATGACTGATCTGCTTAATAGCCGCACTAAATTCGGCAAGGGGGTTAGCTACAAAACCCGGGAAGTTTACAATGAAGGTAAAGAGAATAATAAAACTCAAGGTCGCCGCAATTATGATGTAGAGATTTGCCCTCGATGAGGTTTTGTTAGCCAATTCATTTTTATCATAAATGGCCTTCATATTCAATTCTTCGATATTTCGCAGCGCTATACGTAAATTTTTGATGCTATTTTCTTTAATAGCCAACGATTGTGAGTTGTTCAGCGCGTTAAAAGCTACTTCTAATTTCTGGAAAGCCATCTTTTCGCCGGGTTCGGTAATGTTTAACCCTTCATTTTTTAGGTTTTCGGTAAATATTGTTAGTGGCGTACGGCTTAATGGAAACTGGTTCAGATCGATTACATTGCGCATGGCAGCAACATATTTCAATGATTTGTAATTGTCTTTAAGAATTACCTTCGATTTATCGGAAAGCTCATTTAAGTAAAAGAGCGCAATTAATCCGAAGGATAAAACGATGATAAAGAGAAAGCCGAATCCGAGGCGGAGCTTGGTTTTTATTTTCATGACTTTTTAGTTTAACTGCAAAGGGCGGAGAGATTTTCGCAAAGTAACGTAAAGCAATTTCTCTCTTTTTTGTGATAAAAATAGGTTATAATTAAATTTGTTTCCTGATTAACTAAATTATATAAGAAAGGTTAAATAAATAGCATCTGTTTAGCCTGTATTCAATAGCTATGCCAGTAGATTAAATTTTTATTTAAGTTGTTGTTTTTTAGGTTGATAGGGTATTTTTGTAATTATGTTAAGCAAAAAAAACCTTTTCATTTTGGAAGGGTTTTTATCAAAATGAAATTGCGATTTTTTAAAGTTCAAAGTGCTGTTTTGTGTTTCTAAACCTGATTGACGTGGAAAGCCCACAGCGCAGCGAGGACTTGCAACAGAAAGCAGGAGTGACGCTAAGTATGAAACACAGGCTTTGCTTTTCAAAAGAAGAATAGCGTTTTATTTTTTTTGAAAGCAGTACCTGTCCGCTTTACTGCGTGTCGCTTCCATCAGGTTTAGGTGGCCCGTCTGGTAATAATTACTTGAGGTTGCAGGGTGCAGAAAATGAAAATTAATCTTAAAAAAAGATTTTAAGGCCACGGCAGTTCCTTTATTTTTAAACCTGGTTGAAGCGGATACCGGCCTGTGATTAAGGCCTGCAGGTGTATGAGCGGAAGACAGGGACAAACCTACCTATGGAGCACAGGTTTTGCTTTCCGAAAGCAAAGAAGTTTTTGTAGAAATGAATTTTTTAGGAAAGTAGATTTGGAAGTATTTAGCGTAAGATTAGAATTTGATAAATTTTTCTATCTGCTCGTTGGTAAACTTGATAGTATCCGGATGATTGAAATTACCTTCGGCATCTAACTCTGTTTTAATATTAGGAATATGCAAACGTAAGGGTAAAATATGGAGGTGGATATAATGGCAAACGCCTGTAAAATGATCTACCCCGCGGATATTGCCATATTTACCAGAAGAAATTCCAACTAAAGCAGCCTTTTTATCATAAAAACTATCAGGGAAATTACTGGCATCTATTAACACTTTTAGTACACCTGGGTAGCTTCCATTGTATTCTGGCATGATAAACAAAAACTTTTCGGTGTTATTGATCATGTTCTGGATTTCTTGAAAAGCTTCCGATCTTTTGCCATACATATCCGTATTCAAAACATCTATAGGCAGGTGCTCCAGGCTGAACAAATTGGCATCGACTCCTTTTTCTTTTAGTTGCCTTTGGTAATATTTAGCAACTTTTAGCGTATTGCTATTGTGCCTGTTGGTAGCGGCTATAATTGTGATCATGGATAATTGTTAATAAGATGTGTAAAACCCAAATACGCTTCTTGCTAAAATTGCCATATAGTTTGTATCTTAGCTGATTGTGAAAAAGGCCGTAAACAACGCAAAAATAGAACTTTTTGCCAATTAAAACGCATAAATAACACAGCCCAAATAAACGTTAAGTAAATTTCGGATACATAGATGAGCAAAATTATTGCATTAGCAAATCAAAAAGGTGGTGTTGGTAAAACAACTTCATCTATAAACCTGGCTGCGAGTTTGGCCGTACTAGAATATAAAACTTTACTGGTAGATGCTGATCCTCAGGCAAATTCGACTTCAGGTATCGGTTTCGACCCCCGGAACATTAAAGATAGTATTTACGAGTGTATCATTAATGACATTGATCCTTTATTGGCCATCCAAAAAACGGATACACCGAATTTAGATTTATTACCTGCCCACATTGATCTGGTTGGTGCAGAAATTGAGATGATTAACCTGAACAACCGTGAATATAAAATGAAAGCGGTTTTGGAGAAAATCAAAGATCAGTATGATTTTATCATTATCGATTGTTCTCCGTCCTTAGGTTTAATCACCATAAATGCTTTAACAGCTGCCGATTCGGTTATTATTCCTGTTCAGTGTGAGTATTTTGCACTAGAAGGTTTGGGTAAGTTGTTAAACACCATAAAAATCGTTCAGAACCGTTTAAATCCTAATCTGGAAATTGAAGGTATTTTGCTTACCATGTACGATGTACGTTTGCGTTTATCGAACCAGGTGGTAGAAGAGGTAAAAACACATTTCCACGAACTGGTTTTCGATACCATTATTCAGCGTAATACACGTTTAAGTGAAGCGCCTAGTTATGGCGTTTCGGTAATTATGCATGATGCGAATTGTAAAGGTGCCATTAACTACCTTAACCTTGCCCGCGAAATTGTAAAGAAAAACGGCCTTTTAAAGGAAGAAGAAAATATAGGAACAGCAACTTTATAAATTATAGATGACATCTTTTCAGCGAAAAACAGGTTTAGGAAGAGGGTTAAGTGCGCTTTTAGATGATAGCGAATCTGCTCATCCGCCGAAGCAGCAGGTAAATGCTGTTAGCGAAACCGAGCAGATTGGCAATATCAGTCACGTAAGTTTAACTGAAGTTGAAACCAATCCGTACCAGCCCCGTACCGAATTTGACCAGGTAGCTTTAAACGAGCTTGCCGATTCGATAAAAGTACAAGGTTTAATACAACCCATTACAGTTAGAAAACTAGCTGCAAATAAATACCAGCTCATTTCGGGCGAGCGTAGGTTCAGGGCTTCGAAACTAGCTGGCTTAACACAGATTCCTGCTTACATCCGTAGTGCCAACGACCAGCAGATGTTGGAAATGGCCTTGATTGAAAATATTCAGCGAGAAAATTTAAATGCCATTGAAGTGGCGTTGAGTTTCCAGCGGATGATTGATGAGGTAGGCTTAAAACAAGAGCAATTAGGCGAACGTGTAGGTAAAAACCGTACCACGGTTACCAATTACCTACGTTTGTTAAAACTTCCGCCAGCTATTCAGGCCTCCATCCGCGATCAGAAAATTAGCATGGGGCATGCAAGAGCCTTAATTAATGTTGATGGTGTTGACAAACAATTGTTTATTCACCAGGAAATTTTAGAAAAAGGATTATCTGTACGTAAGGTAGAGGAGCTTGTGCGCAATCTGCAACATGTACCTTTAAAAGCTAGCGAAAAATCGAAAGAAAAAGCTGTTTCTTTTCAATATCAAAAATTGCAGGATGATTTGGCTTCTAAATTTGCTACCCGCGTAAAGTTAAAAGTTAGCCAGAACGGTAAAGGAGCAATAGAAATTCCCTTTATGAGCGATGACGACTTAAACCGAATTTTAGAGTTATTAGACTGGTAATGCAAAAGACTAAGCTTTTAATACTGGTTGCTGCATTTACATTTTTTCTTGTAAACTTAGCCTCGGCACAGGTTAAGGATACGGTATTAAAACCTGCTGATACTTCGAAAATTAAATTATCTAAATCGTTAGATACTGCGGCTAAAAAACCGATGACCAGAAAGGATTCGATGAAAGCCAAATACGTTAATCCGGGTAAGATTGCTGGTAGAAAAGCTGTTTTTAGATCGATGATAATACCAGGCTGGGGCCAATTGTACAATATGCAGTTGCTTAACGATGGTTATGGTACAAGAGCAGGAAAAAGCCAGTTTTTTCAAAAGTTATATACCGGTGGCAAAATTGCGGCTATTTATGGTGGTGTAACTGTACTTACCATGTCGTACATCGAAAGTAGCAAACAATACAATTTAGCATTAACAGAATTGCAGTATCGCGACTCGCATAGCGATCAGCCTGATCCTAACGGCCCTTTTGGTAGCCGTTATTCTACTTCAGGTATAACCCAGCGTAAAGATACCTACAGAAGAAATAAACAGATTGTATTGTTCTCTTACGGCTTGGTTTATTTCGCCAATATAGTAGATGCCTATGTTGCAGCCCGATTACATTTCTTCAATATTGATGATAACCTTTCTTTTAAGGTAATGCCATCCATGATTAATACCAATTCGATGTATGGTTTCAATGCAACGCCTGCGTTAAAATTATCGCTAACATTTTAATACAGAAAATCATCATGATACTCAATATAGGATAAACAATTGAAATCATGATGATTTGCTAATTAACTTCGAAGGTTAAGGACAAAAAGTAACAAAAAATAAGAATAGAAACTGAAAAAATATAAACAGATGAAACCATCATAGTTTTTCAAACTACAATGTGATGAATAAATGGCTCAAGCCTTCTTGAACACCGTTAAAAATATCTACATTGGTGAAAAATCTGATCGCTTTATCACAATTAAAACTAAAAATAAACAGATGAAACTTGCGCTTTTAGGATATGGTAAAATGGGGCAGATTATCGAGAAATTTGCTGTGGAACGTGGCCACGAAATTGTTTTAAAAATAACGATCGATAATCAGGAAGATTTAACCAGACAAAATTTAAAATCGGCTGATGTGGCTATCGATTTTAGCACACCTGATTCGGTTTTAAAAAATATCGACGCCTGTTTTGATGCTAATGTGCCAATAGTAGTAGGTACAACCGGTTGGTATGGCAAACTTCAAGAAGTGAAAAACGATTGCAACAGCAGTAACAATACATTGCTTTATGGGTCTAACTTTAGTATTGGCGTAAATTTATTCTTTAAGCTTAATCAAACTTTGGCCAAGCTGATGAATAATTATCCTGCCTACGAAGTTCAGGTTGAAGAAATTCACCATACACAAAAACTGGATGCACCAAGTGGTACGGCCATTACTCTTGCAGAAGGGATTGTAGACAACCTGGACAGAAAACAAGAGTGGTTAAACGAAGTGGTAGGAACTGATGTTGAATTGTTTCCGAAAGCAGAACAATTACTGATAGAATCGCATAGGATAGAAAATATTCCAGGTACACACACTGTAATTTACAGTAGCGAGGTAGATGAAATAGAAATTAAACACACTGCGCATAATAGGGCTGGTTTTGCTTTAGGTGCGGTTGTGGCGGCAGAATGGTTGAAAGATAAAAAAGGATTTTTCAGCATTACTGATATTTTTGAATAGAACTAAACATATACATTTAAATAAATGGAATTAGCACATCTTTTTGGGGTATTAATTTTTTTAGCTCCGGTAGTAATTTTACAATATATAGGTCTTTGGAAACTTTTTGAAAAGGCGGGTAAACCTGGTTGGGAAGCGTTAGTGCCAATTTATAGTTTTTGGGTAATGTTAAAAATAACAGGAAGACCAGCTTGGTGGGTTATTCTTTACTTTATTCCTGTTGTTAACTTTTTTGTTGCTATAGGCGTAACTATAGATTTTGTAAAGTGTTTTGGTAAGTTCAAATTTTGGGAGCATGCTGCAACTGTTATCCTTTCATTTGTTGTTTTGCCATTATGGGGATTTGATAAAGGTGTAAAATATTTGGGCGAGTCTGCGACCGAAGAATTTAAGCAACAACACAAATATATTAAATCAAAAAATCGTGAATGGGCTGATGCAATTATTTTTGCTGTGGTGGCAGCAACCATGATTAGGGTATTCTTTATTGAAGCCTACACTATTCCATCTGGTTCGATGGAAAGGTCTTTGCTTATTGGCGATTTCCTTTTTGTAAGTAAGGTTAATTACGGTGCACGTATCCCGATGACTCCGATTGCTTTTCCTTTTGCTCACCATACAATGCCTTTAACCACCTCTACCAAAGCTTATTGGGATGGTGTGCAGTGGAAATATCACCGTTTACCAGGTTTATCTAAAATTAAGAGAAACGATGTTGTGGTATTCAACTTTCCCGAAGGAGATACGGTTGCCGTAGAAAACCAGGCAGAAAGTTATTATGCTTTAGAACGCAGTATGGGCCGGCAGCAGGTGAGAAGTACATTTACGATAATAGACCGCCCTGTAGATAAGCGGGAGAACTTTATTAAAAGATGTATTGGTATTCCGGGCGATGTAATTTCGATGAGCAATGGTATTGCCAATGTAAATGGCAAAAATGAGCCTTTAAAAAATACAGGTATGATGCCGTATCGCATCGAGTTTAAAACCATGGACTTTAATTATGCCGCACTTGATGAGTTTAACTTAAATTTAGGTGGAACACCACCTATTGCCGATAAGACCTATGTTGTAGATGCCTCGCCTGAAATTGCAGAAAAACTGAAAACTTTCGATTTTGTAAAATCGGTAACCTTAAGTCCTGATGCACCGGGGCCGGTTCAAGGCGGTGTTTTTCCAAACGATCCAAACAGAGCTTGGAACAGGGATAACTTCGGGCCGATTAAAATTCCTTCAAAAGGATGGACGGTTAAAATCGATAGCAATACCATGCCGCTGTATTATAGGGCAATTAGAACTTACGAAGGAAATAAAGTAGAGCAAAAAGCGGGCGTTTGGTATATTAATGATAAACCGGCTACTTCTTATACCTTTAAAATGGACTACTATTGGATGATGGGCGATAACCGCCACAACTCAGCCGATTCGCGCTATTGGGGTTTTGTACCCGAAGACCACATTGTAGGTAAAGCCTTATTTGTTTGGATGAGCTGGGATAGTACTGCATCTTTCTTGCATAAAATAAGATGGAGCAGGTTGTTTATGGGGATCCATTAATAAAATATAATTCTTTAAAAAAGGCGGATAATCAAAGATTATTCGCCTTTTTTGTTTATGGTCGATTGATAATTAACTTTTAAAAAAAATTAAAAAGTATTATGATGTTTTAAAAATATTTTTTAAGTTTGGACTGTAATCAAATATCATGTCTGTAATTGTAGAGAAAAATCAGCGCCTTAGGGCTGGTATTATTAAGCATTTATACTATAAGAAATCGCTATCACTTACAGATTTGAGTAAGCTGACGCAAAAGAGTTTGCCTTTGGTTACGGCTGTAGTTAATAATTTAATAGCTGAAGGCTATATTATAGAAGAGGGGTTCGCACCATCAACAGGTGGCAGAAGGGCTGCAATGTTCTTGATCAATCCAAATTTGAAAAAATATATTGTAGCCATTGCAATGGATCAGTTAACATCTAGGTTAACCATTTACGACCTCTCAAGAACAATGGTTACACCAATTCGGACTTTAGAGTTTGAGCTGTCATCAAAGGAAAGCAATATTGGCGACCTTGTAAATTTCATGAACACCAGTATCGATCAATCTGAAATCAACAGGACAGATATTTTAGGGGTTGGTATTGGTATGCCAGGTTTTGTTAATGCCGATGAAGGAATTAATCACTCTTTTCTTAAAGTTAAAGAAGGAACAACCTTACAAAATTATCTTTCTTCTAAAATCAATTTACCTGTATATATAGATAACGATTCTAGTTTGATTGCGCTGGCCGAATTAAATTTTGGGGAAGCTGTTAATTTAAAAGATGTAATGGTGGTTAATATTGGCTGGGGAACGGGCTTGGGAATGATTGTAAATGGTAAATTATACCGGGGTAGTAGTGGCAGTGCAGGTGAGTTTAGTCACATCCCACTTTCGAACAGTGACAATTTGTGTTCTTGTGGCAGAAGAGGCTGTTTAGAGGTTGATACTTCGTTATTGGTAATGGCTAAGCGGGCGGAAGAAGCAATAGCCGGAGGTGCTGAATCGAGCATGAAAAAACTGTTTGAAGACAAAAGTAAACACCCCGCTGATCATTTCTTATACGCTGTAAGTCAGCAAGATCCTGTGGCCATATCAGTATTGGCTAAAGCTATTTTTCAACTGGGCAAAGGAGTAGCCACATTAATCCATCTTTTAAACCCTCAGTGTATTGTTTTAAGTGGAAGAGGAGCTAAGGCAGGTAAAATGCTTTTGCCGCCAATCCAACAAGCTATCCATGAATTTTGTATTCCACGAATAGCAGAACAAACCAAAATAAAACTCTCTACTCTAACGGATGAAGCTGAATTATTGGCTGCTGGAAGTTTGATAGTAGAGTATAATCAATTTGACTAAAGAGATTCTTAAACATAAAACAAATATATATATGCAAAAATAAAAAATCAACTTACTAAGTCTCGCACTACCTTAAACTTATTTTAAACTAACTAAACTAAAAATTATGAAAAAGACATACTTAAAGTGCTTAAGTATGCTGTTATTGTGTTTTTTAACAATAACAGTTTTTGCACAGAACAATATTACCGGTACGGTAAAAGACGCATCGGGGCCGCTGCCAGGTGTAAGTGTATCTGTTAAGGGTACAGCAAAAGTTACGCAAACTGATGGGAATGGGAAATTTTCTATTAGTGTAAATCCAAACGATGTTTTGGTTTTTACTGCAATCGGTTACACTAGGCAAGAGCTAAGTGTAGGTAATCAATCTTCAATAAGCGTAATCTTAAAAGAAAGTACAAATCAATTAGACGAGGTGAATGTAGTTACTACTGCTCTCGGTATCAAAAGACAAGAAAAATCTTTAGGCTACGCAGTAAGCACGGTAACTGCCAAGCAGCTTACTGAGGCAGGTAATACTAACTTTGCTTCCGCTTTATATGGTAAAGCAGCTGGAGTTAAAATTACAACAGCCCCAGGTGGTGCTAGTAGTGCTGTAAACGTTCAGATCAGGGGTATTAACTCCATTAACTACAATCAGCAACCTTTATATGTTGTGGATGGTGTGATGATTAGAAATGATGGACAAAATGGTGCTGCTGGTGCTAATAACAACAACTATTGGGATGATCAACGCGTTCGTGGTAATGGTATCTTAGATATTAACCCTGCAGATATCGAAAGTTTAACCGTATTAAAAGGAGCAAGTGCATCTGCGCTTTATGGCTCTGATGCAGCTAGTGGAGTTGTAGTAATTACAACAAAAAAAGGTTCAAAGAACAGAGGTTTAGGAGTTGATTTTAACTACCAAGGTTCTATTGATCAGGTTGCTTTCTTGCCTAATTTTCAAAACACTTACGGACCGGGTTATGATAGAGAAACTAACGTAGCAAACGGTGCAACTGAAGAAGGCTGGATCGCAGATGCAGGTTCTCCAAGTGGTTTCAGACCGTATTTCAGAGCTTATGCGAATTTTGGTCCTAAAATGGAAGGCCAACAAGTAAGATGGTGGGATGGTTCAATTCGTTCATACTCTCCTCAACCAAATAACTACAGAGATGTATACCAAAATGGATATACTTCTAATGCAAACGTTGCAATTTCTAATCAGACAGAAGGCGTTAACTATCGCTTCTCTGCTTCTCGTTTAGATTATAAAGGTACTCAACCGGGAAATACCGGTGCTAAAAATACCTTTAACTTAAATTCTACAATTAAACTTGCACCAAAATTATCTGCAGATGTGATCGTGAGTTATGTAAATACCATTACCAAAAACAGACCTTATCAATTAGGCCAGGTTTTAGGTTCATTTGGTGGGTTTTTCAGCCGTGCGGAAGATATGAGCTTGATGAAAGAAAGATTCCAAACGAGTAATGGTTACAAATATGCTACTTTTGATCAAACTGCTCGCCCTGAACCATTCCTTTTCAATATCAGAGCTACTAATTTGTTGGATTTCTATTGGCAACAATTGAAAAACCAATATGACGAAAATGAAAACAGATTGTTATCTAGTTTCACTTTAAACTATGATGTAGCTAAAAATTTAAAACTAAGAGGTCGTATTGGTAATGATTATACCAGTGCTAAAACAGAGAATCGTCAATTTACTGAAATTCCTACAGCTTTAAACGGTAACACAAGTACAGGTTCTTATACTACAACTCAGGGACAATATTCAGTACTTTATGGAGATGCGTTATTAACTTATTCTAATAAAATCGGCAAAGATTTTGGTTTATCTGTAAGTGGTGGTTACCAAGGTAGAAAAGAGACTTACAAAGACTTAAAATCTAATACCAGAGATGGATTAGTTACAGAGAACTTTTTTGCTTTATCCAACTCATTTGGCGTTGCTGAAACTTCTGAAACTCGTAAAGAGCAACTTAAATACGCTTACTTAGGGATTATGAACTTAAGCTATAAAGATTTCTTATTTGCAGAAGGTACAGCCAGACAAGAATATGTTTCTACTCTTCCTCCAGGAAACAATCAATACTCTTATTATTCAGTAAACAGTGGTTTTGTATTTAGTGATCTTTGGAAATTACCAAAATTCTGGAGTTATGGTAAACTGAGAGCTTCTTATGGTGTGGTAGGTAATGCCCCTCCAATTTATGAAGCTAATGTTTCTTATACTCAAACTTCGCAACAAACGATTAACGGTTCAGTACCTACATTAGTTCCTGCAAGAGCTTATGGTAACCTAGGTTTAATGCCAGAAAAGAAACATGAAGCCGAGTTTGGCTTAGAAACTAGATTCTTAAATGGAAGATTGGGTTTGGATGTTAGTTATTATGACAACAAGATCAAAAACCAAATTTTACCATTGGAAGTAAGTTCTACAAATGGCGCTCAAAGTCAAATTGTAAACGTTGGAGAAATTGGGAATAAGGGTTTCGAGATTGCCTTAAATGCCACCCCAGTTTCTGGGAAATTTAGATGGGATACGCGTTTAAACTTTTCAACCAATAAATCAAAAGTAAATTCATTAAAAGATGCCAATTCGGAGATCAATTTCTATTCTTCAGATCAAGCTACAGCTAAAATCGTGGCCAGAGCTGGAGAAGAATTGGGTAACATTTATATCCGTCCTAGAAAAACGGATGCGAATGGCAATTACTTAATCAGTGATGATGGTTACTATGTAATGGATAACTCTGTTTATGTTAAGGCAGGAAACATCATGCCGAAAGCAGTTGGAGGTTTCTCTAATACTTTTAGCTATGGAAACTTTGCATTAGATGTTACCATCGACTATCGTTTCGGTGGTAAAATGATTGCTCCTAATTTGAAATACATGCGCGGTGCAGGTATGTTAGAGAATTCAATGGAGTTTAGAGATGCGGCTAACGGCGGTTTAAGTTATACTAGTAATGGTAAAACCTACAACGATGGTGTAGTTTTGAAAGGTGTAAATCAAACCACCGGATTGCCAAACACTAAAGTGCTTTCTGCTGCTGATTACTACTTAACTACTTATAACTGGGGTGAGGGTTCATTAACCGAAGCAGAGATTTTTGATAACGATTATATCAAGATGAGAGAGGTTGTATTGAGCTATAAAATTCCAGCTTCTTTCACTAAAAAACTGAAAATTTCTAATTTAAGATTTTCATTGATCGGACGTAACTTGTTTTACATCCACAGAACTTTGAAAGATCTAGATCCAGAGGCACCGCTTGGAAACAAATGGTGGTCGCAAGGTGTAGATGTGGGCTCAACAGCTGCATCTAGAAACTTTGGATTCTCATTAAATGCAAATTTTTAGTCAAAACAAATAAGATATTATGAAAAAGTTAATCATAAAAGCAAGTTTTCTTTTATTGTCGCTAACAACTGTGCTTGGTTGCAAAAAAGATATTGATGAAAAATTTAACAATCCGGAAAAGGTTTTAGACCCGAACTTGCCAGGATTGTTTACAGCCATGCTAAACAATGATCGCGTAGCTGCTAAATATTGGAATGTGCGTACTTTCTTAAGCCAAATGCCGGGAGTTTATGCGCAGACCACTTATATCTCAAATGGAAATACCATTTATCAGCAAAGCGATAGTTATTCACAACAATATTGGGATGATTTTTACAGCACTGGTGGAAATGGGAGTGGCCCGTTAACAATCTATAGAGTAATGGAAGGAAAGTATAGTTCTCTTTCTGCAGCAGATCAAGCTAGTCAGAAAATTATTATGCAGGCGGCCAAAGTAGTTTTATTAGAACAGGCTGCTAAAATGGTAGATTTGTGGGGTGATATCCCTTATTCAGCCGCAGGTAGCTTACCAACAAACAGTACAATTAGTAATCCTAAATATGATGAGCAAAAGGCATTATATACTTCTTTTATTGCTGATTTAGATGCTGCTGCTACTTTTTTTAAATCTGCTACTACTACGGCAGCATTTGCTAAATCTGATATTCTTCTTAAAGGAGATGTTAGCAAGTGGACCCGCTATGCTAACTCTTTAAGGTTAAGATTATTAATGCGTATTTCAAAAACAGATGAAGCGACTGCAAAAACTGCTGTTTTACAAATGTTAGGTAACCAAACTGCATATCCATTGGTAGATGGAGGTAATATTGGTACTTATAACCCAGGTAACTCAGATGTGTTATTACAGCCTTTAACAAATAGTACAAGTGATTTGCATGATGCATTTTTTGAAGGTAGCTGGTATGCTACTGATTATATGCTAAATACCGTTTTGTTACCAGCAAATGATCCACGTATTCCTGTATTATATGATAAATTCGGTCGTACAGTAGCAGGTAAGTTTGTCCAGAATGCTACTTATAGAGCTATGCCAGTAACTTTTACAACCGCGCAGCAAGAATCAAGCTTTGCTGATTATTCAGTATTAGATTCAGCAACATTTGTTTTCAACCAAAAACTTCCTGGAATTTTAATCACAGCATCAGAGGTTAACTTATTAAAAGCAGAAGCATTTGAGCGTTGGGGAAGTACAACCGATGCAAAAACGGCATATGATGTTGCTTTAAGACAATCTGTTGCTTTCTATTACTACCTTAATAATTTAAATCAAGGTGCTTATGTTAAATTAGAAGCTCCGGCTGCTGCAACAGTAGATACTTGGGTAAACGCTTCTACTGCAGCATATACTGGTGCTTCAACAGATAAATTAACAAAAATTTACACTCAAAAATGGGTACACTTTGGTGTTCTACAATCAACAGAGGCATGGTCGGAGTATAGAAGAACTGGTTTCCCTGTATTAACATTCCCTACAAACGGAAAACAAGTAGGTTATGAGACCCCTCCAACAAGATTGGTTTATCCAGCAAAAGAGAAAACTTTAAATAGTGCAAACTATCAGGCTGTACAAGCTAAAGATACCCGCAAAACTAAAATATTCTGGATGCCTTAATCCTTTTTAAATTAAATCCCGGCAGAAACTGCCGGGATTTTTAATTATATTAAAAATATGAAATTACCTAGCCTTTTAATTGCCTTTATCTGTTGCGTCAATATCGCTTTTGCTCAACGAAACGATATCCTCAAAGAATCAACCAAATATGAATGGCCCAAAGATGAAGCAGTAAAAAAGAAATTAGAATACTGGCAAGACCAAAAATTTGGGATGATTATCCACTGGGGTTTATATGCTGTTCCTGGAATTATTGAATCTTGGTCAATCTGTTCGGAAGACTGGATTGACAGAGACAGTACAATAAAGTACGATGATTACAAGAAATGGTATTGGGGATTAAATGAAAAGTTTAACCCAACAAAATTTAACCCCGAGCAATGGGCAAAGGCCGGTAAAGATGCTGGAATGAAATACCTGGTTTTTACCACCAAACATCATGATGGCTTTGCTATGTTCGATACTAAACAATCTGATTTTAGCATTGCAAAAGGTCCATTTGCCAACAACCCTAAAAAAGATGTTGCTAAATATGTATTCGATGCTTTTCGGAAGCAGAATTTTATGATCGGTGCTTATTTTTCAAAGCCCGACTGGCATTCGCAATACTATTGGTGGGATAAATATGCTACTGCAGATAGAAATAACAACTACGACATCAGAAAGAATCCATGGCGGTGGAATATGTTCAAAAGCTATACTCAGAACCAGATTGGCGAGTTGATGAACAATTACGGAAGCATCGATATTTTGTGGTTAGATGGCGGTTGGGTAAGGCCTTTAGCATCGGTAAATGAAGAAGTACTTTCATGGGGAGCACCTATTCCAGCGTGGAGCCAGGATATTGATATGCCAAAGATTGCCGCTGATGCCCGGAAAGCACAGCCTGGGTTAATTATGGTCGACCGTACCGTACATGGTCAGTTCGAAAATTACCAGACTCCTGAACAAAAAATCCCCGAAAAACAATTGGATTATCCTTGGGAGAGCTGTATGACCTTAGGCGGTGCATGGGGTTTTGTCCCTAATGATCAATATAAACCTGCAGCTGAAGTAGTGCACAAACTGGTAGAAATTGTAGCCAAAGGCGGAAGTTTGTTATTGGGTGTTGGTCCGAAAGCAGATGGAACTTTACCTGATGATGTAATTAAAAAATTAGAAGAAATTGGGCACTGGACCTCAAAAAATGGTGCTGCCATTTATGGAACGCGCATCACCAAAAACTATCATGACGGGCAAAACTGGTTTACCCAGAGTAAAGATGGTAAAACCATTTATGGTATCAGTTTGCTTGATCGTAACCTGCCTAAAGAAATTTCCTGGCAGGGAAGTATTCCTAAAAAAGGGACTTCTATTATGCTGTTAAGTAATAAGCAAAAAGTAAAATGGAAGCTGATAAATGGCAAAGTACATTTTGATTTTCCAAAAACCGAGGAGAAAATTGCTTTGACTTTTTCTTTTACGCCCGAAACCAATTAGTAATGCTGAAACAGAGAAGATATCTATATTTATTGCCTGCATTGTTTTTATGCAGCAGCCTTTTTGCTCAGGTTAAAAAAGGACAATCTTTGCCCTATAAAAATCCAAAATTAAATATTGATTTAAGGGTAAAAGACCTGATTTCGAGAATGACTCCTGAAGAGAAATTCTGGCAGTTATTTATGATTCCGGGTGATGTAACCGAAACAAATAAAGAACAGTTTAAGCACGGTATTTTTGGTTTGCAAGTAAGTGCGGCGGCACAAGGAAGTGGCAATGCACAACAGATGTTAACCTACAATACCTCTGAAGATGGACTTTCTCTTGCTAAAAAGGTTAATAAAATTCAAAAATACTTTATTGAAGAAACCCGTTTGGGTATTCCGATTATTCCATTTGATGAGGCTTTACATGGATTGGTTAGGCAGGGCGCTACAGCTTTTCCACAATCAATCGGTTTAGCTGCAAGTTTCGATACTCTTTTAGTGGCCAAGATTGGCACGGCTATCGCTAAGGAAGCAAGGGCCCGTGGTTTGAGAGATCTTCTGGCTCCTGTAATTAATATGGCTACAGATGTAAGATGGGGCAGGGTAGAAGAAACCTACGGAGAAGACCCTTATCTCACCACTGTGCTGGGCCATGCTTTTATGAATGCCATAGAAAGGCAGAATATCATCGTTACCCCAAAACATTTTATTGCCAATGTTGGCGATGGCGGTCGGGATAGCTACCCGATTGAGATGGATAAACATTTTTTAGAAGAAATTCACTTTCCAGCATTTAAAGACGGAGTTAAAAATGTAGGCATCCGTTCATTAATGACTTCCTATAACAGCGTTTTTGGCTCTCCGGCAACTTCAAATAAATGGCTACTTACTACTAAACTGAAAACAGAATGGGGCTTTAAAGGTTTCGTAATTTCTGATGCAGGTGCGGTTGGAGGTGCCAATGTATTACATTTTACGGCTAAGGATTATAAAGATGCCACGGCACAATCAATTAACGCAGGCCTTGATGTAATCTTCCAGGTAGATTATAACCATTACAAACTTTTTCTTCCTGCATTTTTAGATGGCAGCATTCCAAAATCGAGAATAGATGATGCATTGGCAAGGGTTCTGAAAGCTAAATTCGAATTGGGCCTGTTTGAGCATCCTTACGTAGATGAAAGTATTGCCGAAAAGATGTTGAACGATCAAAGTAATCGCAATCTGGCCAAAGAGGCCGCTTTAAAATCTTTCGTGCTCCTAAAAAACGATAACAATATACTTCCGCTAAAAAGTGCAAAACAAATTTTATTATTAGGTGAAGATGCAATAGAAGCCAGGTTAGGTGGATATAGTGGTACTGGAAATAATAAAATAAATATTTTGGATGGGCTAAAAAATGCAGTATCCAATGAAGTTAAAATCAATTATTTAAAAGGCAGTACCCGAGAGCTTCAATCTTATATTCCTGTAGATAGCCAGTTTCTTTCTGTCAACCAAAAGGCAGGGTTAACCGGAAGTTATTTTAAAGGGCTTTACCTCTCCGGAAAACCTGTTAAAGAAGTAAATGATAAAGCTGTTAATTTCAGTTGGACATTATACCCACCAGACGAGCAGCTGCAGCTGGATGATTATTCGGTGCGGTGGGATGGTAAAATTAAAGTGCCACAAAATGCTGATGTTAATATCGGATTGGAAGGAAACGATGGTTACCGATTATACCTCGATAACCAATTAATGATCGATAATTGGGACAAAAAGTCTTTTAGTACCAAAACAGTTCCTTTTCATTTCGAGAAAAATAAGGAGTATGCAATTAAAATCGAGTTTTTCGAGCCTAAGGGCAACGGTAAAATCAAATTGATCTGGGATTATGGCATCACGAAATCCAACGAAATAACTGATGCAGTAGCTGCAGCCAAGAATAACGATGCAATCGTATTTGTTGCGGGTATAAAAGAGGGGGAATTTTTAGATCGGGCAATGTTAAATCTTCCAGGCAACCAGGAATTGTTGTTGGAAGAACTTGCGAAAACAGGAAAACCTATTATCGTTGTATTAACTGGTGGAAGTGCCATCAACATGCAGCCCTGGTTAAATAAAGTAAATGCGGTTTTAAATGTGTGGTACCCTGGCGAGGCAGGAGGTACTGCCGTTGCTGATGTATTGCTCGGAAAAGTAAATCCATCGGGTAAACTTCCAATTACTTACCCGATTGACGAATCGCAGTTACCCCTGGTTTACAACCACAAACCTACCGGAAGAGGCGATGATTACAACAACTTAAGTGGCGAACCGCTTTTTCCGTTTGGGTATGGATTAAGTTATACCAACTTTTCTTACCAAAATTTGAAGTTTGACCGCAAAAGCATTGCTAAAAATGAAACCGCTAACTTAAGCTTCGAACTTAAAAATACAGGCAATTATGATGGTGAAGAAGTGGTGCAGCTGTACATGAGGCCGCTTTTAAGCAAACTAGCACAGCCTGTTCTTGCATTGAGAGCTTTCCAAAGAGTACATTTAAAGGTCGGTGAAACAAAGATCATTTCATTCAAACTGGATAAAGAGGTGCTTCAAACACTAAATATCAATAATGTTTGGGAAGTGGCTCCAGGCGAATATAGAATGATGATTGGATCATCAAGCAAAACACTTTATCTAAAAGATAATTTAACTGTTAAACCTTAAAAATACACCCTTTATGGTTGGGTATAAACCATATCAAGTAATAGTTGCCGCAGATTCTGGTTAAATCTGCGGCTTTTTTATGTGTGTTCTCTTGATTCCGTCCTCCTGAATTTATTTCAGGATCTAATCTCAAAGAGTTAAATTGTCATTCTCCTGTCCGTAGAGCCCTTCGGAACTCTACGGACAGATTGGGTGTCATGTAGCGTAGTCGAAGGGTTTTTAAAGTAAAAAAAAGAATTACCCGTCCAGCTTTGCGAACTTGGCGCCTTTATCTCCGCGCTCTTTGCGGTTAAATAAAGATGAATTATTTCAATTCTTCAATCCTCAATTTCACAGCCAATTCATTCAGGTCTTTTACCACTACATCAATTAATGGAATACCGCTGATTTTCCTTTCCTGCTCAAATTCATGTTCAGGTTCGCCAGGAATGATTACTTTTTTATCAGGATCTATCGTTTTTGCGCTTTTAAAACGTTCTACCCAATTATCCAAATGAGTTTTAAAGTCTGCTGCTGGTCTGAAGCCATCTACACGCATAGCACCTAAAAAGTGGCCAAGTCCTTCTCCAACCGGATTCGCCGATGGCTCTAAAAATGCGACAAAAGGGGGCACCCATGGACCGTAATTAGCGCCAGATAACACCGCTGATAAAATATCGACTGTAGCACTCAGGCCATAACCTTTATGGCTACCATGATCTTTATCACTGCCTAAAGGAAGAAGCGAACCACCGTTTTTTAATTCGTTCGGATCTGTAGAATTTTCTCCGCTTTTATCCTGAACCCAGCCATCAGGGATACTTTTATTGGCACGTTGGGCTATTTCCAGTTTTCCGTTAGCTGCGGCTGCCGTGGCCATATCTACAATTACTGGTGGGTATTTTCCTGCCGGGAAAGCATAACACATGGGGTTGGTACCCAGTAAACGTTCGTTAGCATAAGTAGGAGCCACCAAAGGGCTGGCGTTAGTCATACTGATACCGATCATATCTTTTTCTACCGCCATTAAAGCATGGTAACCTGCAATACCGAAGTGATTGGAATTTTTAACCGACACCCATCCACTGCCATATTTTTCTGCTTTTTCGATAGCAACTTTCATCGCGAAAGGCGCCACAACCAGGCCCAATCCGGCATCGCCATCTACTGTTGCTGTGGTCGGGGTTTCATGTACAATTTTAATGTCTGGTGTGGCATTAATCCTTTTCTTTTCCCAAAGGCGTACGTAGCCACTTAAACGCGCAACACCATGCGAGTCGATTCCACGTAAATCTGAGCGGATCAATACATCGGTTGCTAAGTTGGCATGCTCATCAGAACAGCCTATTTTTTTAAAAACGTTATAAGTAAAAGCTCTGAGGTTGGTTTCGGTAAAAGTGATGAAGTTCATAATATACTATTTGTCGTCACCCTGAATTTATTTCAGGGGCTTGTTTGATAGATGCTGAAACAAGTTCAGCATGACGAATCTAAAAATAAATTAAGGCAATAAAACAGTAAAATCGCCGCCCAGTGGTTCAAAGTTTTCTATACATGAAGAAAGAAAATCTTCTCCATAATTCACATACATCGGCGCAATATTCAAGGTTCTTTCCTGAAGTGCTCCATTCGGGAAAAGTCTTTTCTTGACATTGTCAATCTGCAGCAATGCCATTTCATGTTTCCTTTTCTCTGCACGGAACAGTTTCTTTTCTAGGTTAGCTAACAAATGGTTGGTTCGTTGTTTTGCCGTATCAGTAGAAACAGAAAGTGTTTTCTCTATTTTATAGGCATTTAGCTTAATTTGATCGAATATGCTGTTAATGGCCCTGGTTTCATCGGCCAAGCTCAATTGGGCAGTTGTATTTCGCTTTACCCAAATGTTTTTTAACTCTTCAACTGGTAAAAATATATCTTCTAAAGAAAAACCTAAGTGGTATAAATTCTGTGCACTGCGTTTATCAATCAATAAAGCTGAGTTACGAAGTAATAAAACTGGGAAATCAACTTTATAAAAGTCGAAATTTGCCTTTAACTGCATCCAGTAAGCTACTTCTGCACCGCCACCTATATAAGCAATGTTTGGCAAAATCACTTCCTGGTACATGGGGCGCATCACCACATTCGGACTAAACCGCTCAGGATGTGATTCGATTTCGGCTTTTAGTTCCGCTTCGGTAAAACTAATGTCTGTATGATTTACAATGTATTTTCCTTTTTCGAAGATCAAACGCTCACGCAAATTATCAATCAGGTAAAAGAAATTAATATCACGGCCATTCACCTGGGTTTTATAGCCTAAATCCTCCAGGTTTTTCGAGCTGCTTTCTATATTTTTCGCACTGTTGTGCTGAATAATATCTTCGGTAATGATATTCGCGAATTGTTTTTTTAACTGCGCATTATCTGCATTTACAATTACCAAACCATATTTCTCGAATAAGTTATTCACTAAAAACCTGGTGGCATCGGCTAAATTGTCGTGTTGCAAATAAGCCTGCTCTACCAATTTGGCAATCCGTTTTCCATTTTTAGAAATCCCAAGGTATCCTTTATATGCAGTTACTGCAGCAGCAACGGTTTGGGTGCTTAATCTTCCGGTGGCGCCATTGGTAGCTTGTATCCAGCTAATGTTTTTTTCATCAACACTTACGTGGTTAATTTCATCAAAATCATGATCTTCTGTTGCCATCCAATAAACCGGAACAAAGTTTTTATCTGGGTGAGCCATTTTTAACTCGATGGCTAAATTAATGGTGGTTACAATCTTGTAAATAAAATAAAGCGGACCGGTAAAAAGGTTCAACTGGTGGCCCGTTGTAACTGTAAAGGTATTCGCTGAACCTAAAAGTTCTATGTTTTTGGTAACTGATTTATTGGGTTGTAAATGCCGATATTGATCTTGTAAAACCTGTACTAGGGTTGCCCGGTTTCCAAGGAAATTTCTATGCTCAATTGCTTTTGCTAAGCCCTCCATATCAGGACGATAGCTGTAAAAAGATTTAAGCTGTTTTTCGTCGTTAATATAATCTAAAACCAGTTTTGAAAATGATCCGGTTTCCTTATATGAGATATATTTTGCCTGCATGATGTGCGAAAGTAATGCAATTTAAGGATAATCGTAAAGTTGAACCACTATTTTACAATTGTTAAATAATTATAGATTGCTTTCAATGGCACCAACTTTTTCACGGTACAAATCAATCGGGCTATCTAAAAGCACCGCAATTACCGTTAATTCTGGATCTAATTTATCTTTAGGCACAGGAATGTAAACAATACCTGGTATTTTGCTCCAGTACAGTTTGTTATAAATTTCATGCGGAAGCATGGTACCTTCACCCACAATCCTAATCCTACTGATATTATTTTTTAAACCTTTAATGGCAATTGGGCCGGTTGGTGCGCCTTCTACAAATAAGTAAAGAGTTTGTTTATCTGCAGAAAGTGCCGTATTGCCCTGGTAATGTCCGCTGGGGATGCCTTTTCCTGTTTTGTAAAGGACCTCGGCATTTTTGATTACCCAGTTACTAATCTTTTGATCTACGTTTTTAACTCCAGGGTTAAAGTCTAAGCCATCAGCAGGTAAACTGGTATTCTGAAATATATTTGTACCTGCATTTAAGTTAATGGCCAGCCTGCTCAGGTTTAAGTTGGTTAAACCCCGCTGCTTGGGCGCAGCATATAAGTCTGTCAGCGAAAGGCTTTCCTGTTTGTCTTCAGCGAGCTGAATAGGGCCGTTTAATGATACTTTTAGAACGGTTACATCGCTGTCAAAATCGGCATCTTTTAAATTAAGCAGATAATCTGTTTCATTTAATTGAATCGAATATACCTGTGCTTTGCTCCCAATTACTTCAATTTTGTTGATTCTCGATTTTATTCCCGACAGTAAAATTCCATTTTTTGTTTTATAATCGAGATACAGATACAATATATCTTTGTTTTTGGATAAAGCAGTCTTTCCATTGATGTGCCCGTTCGGAATTCCAGCTTGTGTACTGTAAATTGCTTCTGCATGTTTGTTGGTCCAGCGACCCAAATCTTTTAAAATCTTTACTTGTTCTGGCGCAATAGTACCATCTGCTTTTGGTCCAATATCAAGCAATAAATTTCCGCCCATGCTAATGCAATCAACCAGGGTACGGATAATCATATTTGACGATTTGTAGTGATTGTCGTAAGGTTGATAGCCCCATGAGTCGTTCATGGTGTAACACAATTCCCACTCTGGTGATGTAGGCCTTACCACCGGCACGCCTTGTTCGGGAGTATCGTAATCACCATGACCATTTAAACGCGAATTGATAATGATGCTCTGGTTTACCTTACGTAAATTTTCCAATATGTTTTTGGCTTGCCATTCTTCGCCACTATGCTCCCAATCGCCATCAAACCATACTAAATCGGGATTGTACTGATTAGAAAGTTCGTTTAACTGTCCCTGAAAATAGTTCTGGAATTTTTTAAAGCGGGCAGGATCTTGTTTGTAATCATACCGTTTACGATCGCGGGTAAAACCATCATAATCCGTATAACTCCAATCGGGTAATGAAAAATATAAACCTGTTTTAAGGCCTGATTTTTTGAGTTCAGCCACAAATGGTGTAATTAAATCTTTTTTAGCTGCACTGTTCTTTACTGTAGTGGTGGCATTTGGCATTTTACTGTCCCAAAGGGCAACGCCATCATGATGTTTGGTGGTAATTACCGCATATTTAGCACCACTTTCTTTAATCAAATTTACCCATTCTTCTGGTTTGTATTTTGCGGCGGTAAAACCATTGAGTTGTTTCATGTAAGCATCGTGGTTAATATAGTTGTTAAAAAACGACCACGATTCGGAAATGCCATTAACAGAATAAATGCCCCAATGGATGAAAATACCCAGTTTGGCATCTGCAAACCATTGCATTTTTTGATCAGAATTTTTTTGTTGAGCGTTTAGCCTGCTCACTATAAATAAAGGGAATAAAACAATAAAAAACTTAAAATAACGCATGATGTTGTTTAGTATATCTAAACGTTAAATATAATGTTTTAGAGCTGTTTTTTAAACAAAAATTGGGTGTGAAGTCTGATATTACCTGACTGGAGATTGATTTAGTAAGAAAGTTTGCAAACAGGTATTATCATCTGGTTAATAAAAGTGGCTTATTCTTTGCTTGAAAATCAATATGTTCAGTTATATTCCAGTACATCCGCAATTAAAAAGCATTTCCCGAAGGGATAACTTTGATGTCTCTTTTATAATTAATTTTAGCCGTAATTATTGTTTCGAAAAAGTAAGCATTACCAATTATCTTTTCAGTGTCTGATAGAGATATCTGACACTACAACAAACTTTCACCCATAAAAAAGCCGCTCTGAATAATCAGAACGGCTATAAAATATTTGGTTTAGTAATTTACCATTTTTTTCTGCGTTCGCCACCTTCACGGTTTCCGCCTTCTCTGCGTGGACCTCCGGTGTTGCCACCTTTGTCGTCACGGCTACGTCCAGAGAAATCTCTGAAACCGCCACCGCTGTTTCCGCCTTCACGTCTGCCGCTACCACCACCTGATCTTCTGTCGCCACCACGGTAGCCACCGCCACCGCCGCCTCTGCGTTCACCGCCGAAACCACCGCCTCGTCTATCACCGCCGCGTCTCTCTCCAGCACCTTCACCACGACCACCGTCTCCGCTTTTTTCAATGCGTACCTGGCGACCGTTAAATTCAACTGATTTAAAGCCTTCAAAAACCTTGTCGGCAACAGCATCTTCTACTTCAAAGAAAGAGAAAACACCTTTTAAATCAATTTTACCAACGCTTTTGCCACCAATTTTACCGTTATTACAGATAAATGATAACATATCTCCACGGGTAAACTCATCTACAGAGCCTAAGTTAATGAATAAACGGGTGTAACCTTCGCTACCACGTCCACGTCTTTCGCCACGCTCACCTCTTTCACCACGATCATCGCCTACCGCAGCATTTAAGTCAGGTGCTTTAGAATAGTAATCCAAGAAACGGTTAAACTCTAAAGATGCAAAACGTTTAATCACGTCTTCTTTGCTTAGATCAGCAAATTCATCCATAATACGAGGGATGTACTGATCGATCTGTTCGTTATTAACCTCTACATTATGTACTTTATGTACCAAAGAGAATAATTGTTTTTCACAAACGTCAAATCCTGTTGGTAGCTCAGCTTTGGTAAATTGTTTACCAATAATGCGTTCTAACTGACGGATTTTACCTAATTCTTTAGAGTTGATGATACAGATAGAGATACCAGTTTTACCAGCACGACCGGTACGGCCAGAACGGTGGGTATAACTTTCAATTTCGTCAGGTAAAGAGTAGTTAATTACGTGTGTTACATTGTTTACATCGATACCACGTGCGGCAACATCAGTAGCAATTAATAACTGCATGTTACGCTCACGGAAACGTTGCATTACCTTATCACGTTGTTGTTGCGATAAATCGCCGTGTAAAGCATCAGCATTGTAACCATCTTTAATTAAATGCTCTGCAACATCTTGCGTATCCAATTTGGTTTTGCAAAATACTACAGCAAAAATTTCAGGGTTAAAATCTACAATACGTTTTAAGGCAGCATATTTATCACGTGCACGAACAATGTAATATTCGTGTTCGATGTTTACGTTACCTGTATTTTTTGTGCCCATGGTTAATTCAACAGGGTTATCCATATAGTTTTTAGCTATACGGCGAACTTCTGCAGGCATGGTTGCCGAGAATAACCAGGTTTTTTTGTCATCAGGAGTAGTTGATAAAATGTCGTTGATATCGTCCTGGAAACCCATGTTCAACATCTCGTCAGCTTCATCAAGCACAACATATTTAACGTTTGAAAAATCGATGGCTTTACGGCCAATGATATCCAACATACGGCCGGGCGTGGCCACTACGATCTGAATGCCTTGGCGTATTTCGCGTAGTTGTTGCATAATGTTCGCGCCACCGTAAACGGCAACAACGTGGGCATTAGCAATGTTTTTAGAAAAGTTTTTAAGGTCGTTAGCGATCTGCAAGCATAACTCACGGGTAGGGCATAAAATTAATGCCTGTGGTTTGTTAACTTTAAAATCGATTAGTTCTAACAGCGGCAAACCAAATGCGGCTGTTTTTCCTGTTCCTGTTTGGGCCAAACCAACAAAATCATTAGTGCCTTCTAACAGTACAGGAATACTTTGCTCCTGAATCGGCGTTGGATTTTCAAATCCAAGGTCCTTTACGGCATTAACGACGTCATCACTTATCCCCAATAATTGAAATGGGTTTGTCATTCGTCTTTTTATTTTTAATTGAGCCGCAAAGGTAAGGTTAATATTTTGTATTTCACAGATAATCAAGTAAATAGTTTTTTAAGCTAAATATTTGAAAATAAGGATGTAAGGAAGAAGGTGAAATGGATGAGGGGAAAGGTGGGATGGAATAGGTATAGATTGACAGCGTGCCGATAATAGGAGCATGTGTTTTTTGTTTGAAAAGCAGCAGCAGCGGGGCTTGGGTTAATTCAGTCCCGTTTTCCGTTTCAATCTTTTTAACCCTTTCAGGTTTTAAAAAGGATTTTCACTGCAACCGGGTTTAGATGGCTGCGGGAATGCAACTATTTACGTTTGTTTTTGAATAACCACTTGGGCAGTTCATCAGTTAAAATTGCGGGAGCAAAAATATCGTTGTGGGCCAGATTGTCGAATTCCCAAAACCTCGTTCTGTTGTTGTATCTTACCTCTTCAAAAAACTTTTCGTCACTATTAAAAGGGTTCTCGGTATCCATATTTCCGTGTATCAACCAAATCGGAATGCTCGTTAGTGTTTTTACTTTGTCGAATTGCGGTATTCCCGAAATGCTTATACCCGCAGCAAATAAATTGGGTTTTAACGATAAGGCATTGATCACCGAAGAAGCCCCCATCGAAAAACCGATCAGGTAAATCCTGTCCTCATCAATATTTAAAGTATTTTTTAAGCTGTCGACCAGTTGTAATGCAGTTGTTAGGCAAGGTTGTGGTGCAGAAGTAAGTACATTCCTTTTTTGATCCAATATATAATTAGACGAACGGGAAGGGAACTGAGGTGCTAAAACAAAGGCTGGGTATTTCGCCTGTATTTCATCCGTGGCAAATAGCTTTGCCAAAATGCCAAGCTGGCTCGTATTATCGTTTCCAACCGCGTTTGATCCATGAAATACAATTACCAGTGGAAGTTTCCTGTTCGTGCTTTTTGGTTTTAATAAGCGGTATACAATTGGTGTATCACCAGCTCCTTTGAACGACCCTTTGGCAAAAACATCGGTATTTAAACTTTTTATTTCGGCTATTCTCTGTTTAAGATAGATAGAATCGATACTTTTTTCGATTTTGGTTTTTCCAAAAGTATGGATGTTTTTGTTGCATGATAAGATTCCGCAAAGGAAAAACACAGTAAAAGCATAAACAGCATGATTTAATTTAATCTGCATGGAGAGGTAATTTCCTGTTGAAATTAAAGAATTATCGTAACCTTTCGGCCGAACGGATCAATCTTTCGTCTTTATTAATGCCGAAAATACCCAGTACAACAAATAGGATGGCTACAGCTGGTAAATAAGCTCCAATGCCGAAATTAGCGCCGTCAATGCCGCCAGGAAGTTCTTTGGCGTAAATGCTGCACCAAAAAGCAAAACCACCGATCAGTATGATTGAAACAATGGCGAAGCGTTTTTGGAAACTCCTCTTTTTATAGTTGAAAATGTTGATGAAACAGATAAGTGCAACAGCGATGTTGGTAATGAGTAAAGGAAGAGACAATGCTACTTTGAACCCAGATCCGCTCCTAGCCAGAAATTGGCTTTTTAAACCGTATGTATAGACAATAGATTCAGAGCCGTTAATCTCTTTTGTGGCCAGAGGTAGGAAAGTCATTAATGCTAAAACCAGAAAGGCTAAAAAAAACCAGATCGATTGTATTCTTTGTATCATGAATGTAAATATATTGCAACAAATCTAGCCTTTTTTGAGAAAAGAAAGAAAGATAAAAGTTCCCAAATAGGAGCAGGAATTCATAAGAAGCATTAATTACTGTTTATGATTGAAATTTGCTCCGAACGCCAAACTCTAAACGCCAAACTCTCGCCTTAGCACTTTGCTCTTTGCCCGTTAAACTGTACTTTTGCATCGCTTTGAGTAAAAAAAGGTATTTCATCCAATTGGCTTACGATGGCAGCTTATACCATGGCTGGCAAACCCAACCTAATGCAATTACCGTTCAGGAATTGTTAGATAAGGCTATGTCTGTTTTTTTTAGGCAGCCTATCGAAACTTTAGGCTGCGGCAGAACGGATGCCGGCGTACATGCTACTGATTTTTATGCCCATTTTGATGTTGAAGGTGTAGAAGAGGCAAAGGTTTTAAGTGCGGTAACCGGTATCAATGCCATGTTGCCTTATCAAATTGCAGTAAAAAAAATTATACCGGTACATGATGATGCCCATGCCCGCTTTGATGCTACTGCCCGTGCCTATAAATATTATATGCACTTCGAAAAGAATCCTTTCAAACTTAACCTATCTTGGTTGGTTAAAGATAAATTGGATATAGAAGCGATGAACAACGCGGCTGCCCTTTTATTAAATTACACCGATTTCTCGTGTTTTAGTAAATCGAATACCCAAACTTTTACCAACAATTGCAAGGTAACAAAAGCCATTTTTGAACAGCAAGAAGATGGATTGGTTTTTACCATTCAGGCCGATCGCTTTTTGCGGAACATGGTAAGAGCTATTATGGGTACTTTAGTACAGATTGGTAAAAAAGAAATAAATTTAACAGATTTTAAAGCAATTATAGAAAGTAAAAATCGCAGTAACGCCGGGCAATCGGTGCCTGCCTGCGGTTTGTATTTAGTGAAGATAGAATATCCTTATATAAGGTAGAAGGCGTAAGGTAAAGGGTTTGGAGACCGCTTTACAAGATAAACTTATTCCTTTTTTGAAACTTGTGTAAGACATACAGGCCTTAAACCCTAAACCTTACACTTTAAACCATAAGCATGGCAGTTACAGGCGACGTATATAACACCGGATTACTGAAACGTATTTTTCAATACGTAAAGCCTTATCGTGCTGTTTTTGTATGGTCGGTTATTTTAACTATTCTGCTTGCGGCCATTTCGCCCGTACGTCCGTTTTTGATTAAGTATACACTCGATCATTATATTTTAACAGGCAATTATTCTGGCCTGGTAAATATGACCATGCTGATGATCTTTATGCTGATCTTACAGACTTTGATCCAATATAACCATACGCTTTTAACCAATACACTAGGTCAGTCGGTTATCCGCGATTTGCGGATTAACGTTTTTAACCACATTACCAAACTCCACCTTAAATTTTTCGATAAAACACCAATAGGACAATTAATTACCAGAACCGTTTCTGATTTAGAAACCATTGCAGATATCTTTTCGGAAGGTTTAATTTCTATGATTGGCGACAGTTTGCAGGTGTTGGTAATTGTGGGCGTAATGTTATACACCGATTGGCAGTTAAGTTTAGTAGTGCTGTTGCCCATTCCGCTGTTAATTATGGCTACCCGAAAATTCCAGAAGGCTATTAAGGTTGCATTTCAGGAAATCAGGAATGAGGTTTCCAATCTGAATACCTTTTTACAAGAACATATAACAGGTGTTTCTATTGTTCAATACTTTGCAAGAGAGAAACAGGAGTACAGAAAATTCTACGCTATTAATAAACGTTATCGCGATGCCAATATCCGTTCTAACTGGTATTATTCTATATTTTTTCCGGTAGTGGAGCTAATCTCCGCTATGTCTTTAGGTTTATTGGTGTGGTATGGCGCTAAAAGCATCCTTTCCAAACCTTTGGATGTAACACCCGGAACCATTACGCAGTTTATTATGTACCTGGGTATGGTATTTACACCAATCCGCCAACTGGCAGATAAGTTTAATACCCTACAGATGGGCATGGTGGGAGCCGAGCGTGTTTTTAAGGTTTTAGATACGGATGAAACTACACTAAATAACGGGATACAAAAACCTGCAAAATTGGTTGGTAATATCAAGTTCCAAAATGTTTGGTTTGCTTACAATGATGATCACTATGTGCTGAAAGACCTCAATTTTGAGGTAAAAGCTGGCGAAACCGTTGCTTTGGTTGGTGCAACAGGCGCAGGTAAATCTTCTACCATTAATATCCTGAACCGTTTTTATGAAGTGAAAAAAGGAGATATTACCGTTGATGGCATTCGTATAGACGATTTTGAGCTCGATTACCTGAGAAGCCATATTGCCACCGTACTTCAGGACGTTTTCTTGTTTTCGGATACCATTTTAAATAATATCACACTTAATAACCCCGAAATTACGATAGCAGAAGTGGTTAATGCGGCCAAAAAAGTTGGTGCACACGATTTTATCGAACGTTTACCCGGCGGTTATCAGTATAATGTGATGGAAAGAGGTGCTACGCTTTCAGCCGGTCAGGCGCAGCTAATTTCTTTTATCCGTGCGCTGGTGCACAACCCTGCTATTTTGGTTTTAGATGAAGCCACTTCATCAGTTGATACCGAAACAGAATTATTGATCCAGAAAGCCATTGATAATTTAATGGAAGGCAGAACCTCGATTGTAATTGCCCACCGTTTGTCGACCATCCAGAAGGCCGATCAGATTATAGTGCTCGATAAGGGCGAAATCAAAGAAAAAGGCACACACCAACAGCTCTTAAAATTAAACGGCTACTATAAAAAGCTTTACGATCTGCAATTCTCGTCAAAAGGGATTGCCAAAGTTTAGACGTACTTATTCTCCAGGATTTTCTTAATTTAACAGCTTCTTAAACCAATAGGAAGATGAAACTGTTAAAATTACTTACCCTATTCTTGTTTTTAGCTTTAACCTTGCAAGTTTCGGCACAGCAGAAAAAATATGTAATGGTTATTCACGGCGGTGCCGGCACCATCCTTAAAAAGAATATGACTGCTGAAAAGGAAGCCTCTTATATTGCTGTTTTAACGCAAGCCTTACAAGCGGGCTATGCGGAAATTAAAGCTGGGAAAACCAGTTTAGATGCCGTTGAAGCCACTATTCATGTGATGGAAAATGATCCACATTTTAACGCAGGTAAAGGCGCTGTTTTTACACATGATGGCAGAAACGAACTTGATGCAGCAATAATGGATGGTAAAACTTTAATGGCTGGGTCGGTTGCCGGGGTAACCACCATTAAAAATCCAATTTCTGCAGCAAGGGCAGTAATGGAAAAATCGGAACATGTAATGATGGTTGGTGCTGGTGCTGAACAGTTTGCAAAAGAAGTGGGGTTGGAAATTGTAGATCCAAAATATTTCTGGACAAAAGAGCGCTGGGACGGTCTGCAAAAAGCAATTAAAGAAGATTCTACAAAAGCGGTATTAGACCATGGCAACAAGAAATCGGAATTACTCGGAAGCAAAAACCACGATTATAAATTCGGTACTGTGGGCTGTGTAGCCTTAGATAAAGCAGGTAACTTAGCCGCAGGAACTTCAACTGGGGGGATGACAAACAAAAAATACGGGCGGGTGGGCGATGCGCCTATTATTGGTGCAGGTACTTATTGCAATAATGAAACGGCTGGTATTTCCTGTACGGGTTGGGGAGAATTTTATATCCGGAATGTGGTGGCCAAAACCATTTCCGATTTAATGGAATATAAAGGCCTATCCGTTGCTGAGGCTTCGAAAATTGCCTTAGATAAAGTAGGGAAAATGGGTGGCGATGGCGGTTTAATTGCTTTAGATAAAAAAGGAAATATGACTATGCCCTTTAATACCGAGGGAATGTATAGAGGTGCAATTACCGCCGACGGGAAAATTGAAGTCAGTATTTATAAATAATGAAATGGCTATTTTAAAGTTGAGCTTTAAGTTACTGTACTATTAATAGAAAAATACTCATATATTTCCTTATTCATATCAAGTAAATGACATTTATAGAATTTGCAAAGAAAGTATTCTCCAATTTAACCTTTCAGGTTTTACTTGCCATCATAATAGGAATCTATGTTGGTGCTTACTTTCCTGGTTTTGCACCTACGGCTAAATTAATCAGTCAGGGTTTTATCAACCTGATTAGTATGTTAATTGCGCCAATTATCTTTTTTACTATTGTTTTGGGCATCGCACATATGGGCGACATGAAAAAAGTAGGTAGGGTAGGTGGCAAAGCACTGCTATATTTCGAAATTGTAAGCACAGTAGCTATTGCAATTGGTTTATTGGTAGCCAATGTTTTAAAGCCAGGTGCGGGAATGATTGCTAAAGCCAGCGATGCTACAAAAATTGCAGGTTATGCCGAGCAAGCAAAAGATATGAACTGGGCTGAGTTCTTTCTGCACATTATCCCACATAATATTATTGCCTCATTTGCCGAAGGCAATATTTTGCAGATTTTATTATTTGCCATTCTTTTTGGCTATGGACTGAATAAACTGGGTGCCGATGGTACCGTAGTTTTGAATGCCTTTGATAAAATATCGAAGGTGTTGTTTAAAATTATGAAGCTGATTATGCGTTTGGCGCCAATTGGTGCTTTCGGCGGGATGGCTTTCAGTATTGGTACTCATGGCCTGGAAAGTATAGTTGGGATGGCCAAGCTTATGGGCTCGGTTTATTTAACCTGTATTCTGTTTGTTTTTATCGTTTTAAATGGAATTTGCCGATACTACAAATTTAGCCTATGGGCTTATCTGAAGTATATCCGACAGGAAATTTTAATTGTATTGGGTACCTCTTCTTCCGAATCGGCCTTGCCAAGTATGATGCAAAAAATGGAGGCCATTGGTTGCGATAAATCAGTTGTTGGCCTGGTTATCCCAACTGGCTATTCATTTAACCTCGATGGAACAGCAATTTATCTGGCCATGGCTGTTATATTTCTTTGCCAGGTTTTTCATGTCGATTTAACACTGGGGCAGCAGATTAGCATTTTAGGCGTCCTGATGGTTACTTCGAAAGGAGCCGCTGGCGTAACAGGAAGTGGTTTTATGGTTTTGGTATCAACCTTAACCGCTCTAAAAATTATGCCGATTGAACATATCTCGATCTTAATCGGTGTAGACCGTTTTATGAGTGAAGCCAGAGCCATAACCAATGTAATTGGAAACGGTGTAGCTACCATCGTGATTGCTAAAAGCGAAAACCAGTTTGATGAAGAAAAGTATAAGAAGGCCATACAGCCCGTAATGATAGAAAAAGCGGAAGAGGTGTA
Source organism: Pedobacter sp. SG908 (assembly GCF_011759615.1). Classification (NCBI taxonomy): domain Bacteria; kingdom Pseudomonadati; phylum Bacteroidota; class Sphingobacteriia; order Sphingobacteriales; family Sphingobacteriaceae; genus Pedobacter; species Pedobacter sp. SG908. Next base: position 185,623 of record NZ_JAAOYY010000003.1, on the reverse strand, counting down.
GTTTGGAGCTATCCTCTCGAAGCGTCACCCTGAATTCATTTCAGGGTCTTAATAGCAGGCAAGATGCTGACCATGGAGTAGCTACAAGGCAGTTGAAAATACTGTCTCTACTTGTAAAATAAATTCAGCATGACGAACACCCCGATAACCCTTCAACCCTCGGCCTTCACACCTTCAACCTTTTTTGTCTATCTTTGCATCAGGAACATGCAACACAGCTTGTTTAATTAATCCATAGCACATTGGCTCAAGAAGAACAAAATAACCGCAAAGAAAAAAGCGAGTTACACCCACGCAACAAACACCGTTCGCGTTACAATTTCAAACAACTTACCGCAACTTCAAAAGAATTAAAACGTTTCGTTTTTAAAAACGAGCACAATGATGATTCTATTGATTTTGCTGATCAAAATGCTGTAAAAGCATTAAATAGAGCATTGTTGAAGTATTTTTACGATATCCAGCAGTGGGATATTCCGCAAGATTTTCTTTGTCCACCTATTCCGGGCAGGGCAGATTATATCCATTATATAGCCGATCTTTTGGGGTCGAGTAATAAGGGTAAAAATCCAAAAGGTGCCAAAATTAATGTACTCGATATCGGCGTTGGAGCCAATTGTATTTACCCGATTATTGGCCACCAGGAATATGGCTGGAGCTTTGTGGGTTCAGAAATAGACCCCCTTTCGGTTGAATCGGCAAAACGTATTGTCGAAGCCAACAAGCCTTTACAAGGTGCTGTAGAAATCCGTCAGCAATCATCAAAAATGGGTATTTTTAGAGGGATTGTAGGCAGAACTGAGCGTTTTGATGCCGTTGTTTGCAATCCACCGTTTCACTCATCGTTAAAAGAAGCCGAACAGGGTACCCGTCAGAAATGGCGTAACTTGGGCGGAAATGAAAAAGAAGTAAAACATGTATTAAACTTTGGCGGTAACAAGGCCGAACTTTGGTGCCCTGGTGGCGAACGTGCCTTTGTAGAACAGATCATTATCCAGAGTGCACAAATCAAAAATCAGGTTTTATGGTTCAGCTCACTCGTTTCTAAAAGTGCAAACCTAAAAAGTATCTATAAAAATTTGGTTAAAGAAAATGCCTTTGAAGTACGCACGGTGCAAATGAGCCAGGGACAAAAAATAAGTCGCTTTGTAGCCTGGACTTTCCATAATGAAGCAGCTCAGGCCGAGTGGGTAAAAGGATGGAAATAAGTCTTGGAGCCAATAGTCGTGAGTCTTTAGTTGACTAGCGATCGTTTCAAATAAATAATAAAGTAAAGCTGGATTAATTTTTAATCTGGCTTTTTCTTTTGAATTCACAGTACTGCAAATATAGAACTGCCTACTGAAAATCGTAAACTACCTACTGATTAACTGGTCTTAGCCCCAAAAATATATCCTGCTAAAGCGGTTACTACCATAGCAACTGTTCCCCAAAAACAAATCCGTAATACCCCTTTAATGATACTGGAGCCTCCGGCCTTTGCTGCAATTGCGCCCGATAGCGCTAAGAAAACGATAGCAAAGCCATATTGATAAAACACCATCGATTTTATAGGGGCAAAAAAGGCCACAAGAAAGGGGAGGATACCACCACTGATAAAAGATGCACCCGATGCAAAAGCTGCCTGGAGCGGTTTTGGCTGCGTAATTTCGTTAATACCCAATTCATCCCTGGCATGTGTGTTTAAGGCATCCTTCTCTGTCAACTTTATGGCTACTTGCATGGCCAAATCTTCATCCAAACCTTGTGCTACATATATTTTGGCAAGTTCTTTCAATTCCACCTCAGGCATGGTTTCGAGTTCTATTTTCTCACGGGCCAGATCTGCCTTTTCAATATCAGCTTGCGAACTCACCGAAACATATTCGCCAGCCGCCATAGATAGTGCACCGGCTACTAATCCAGCCAGGGCAGCCAGAACAATCGGACTCCTCGTATCACTGGCTGCAGCAATACCGATAACCAAACTGGTTGTAGAAATAATGCCATCATTGGCACCAAGTACAGCAGCCCTTAGCCAGCCCGTTCTATTGGTGTAATGTTTTTCTAATTCCATCGTAAGATTCTGACTACTGCTGCGGTTGTATTGTTTACATTGTTCTTCTTTTATAATGGGTTGTCAGTTTGCGCGTAGCCGAAAATCCTTATCCTCCGGCTCTGGGAATAACATCTCACCAAGACCCTAATATCATCATTTCTTTTCGTAAACAATCAAAATGGTTAAGTCGTTACCCACATTAGGGGCAATACCATGCGAACTGCCTGGTCGGGTTAAAATGGCATCACCAGGTTTAACAGCAAAAGTTTTTCCGTTCATTTTCATGGTGCCATTTCCGTTGATCACGTAATAAATTTCATCCTCCTTTTGCAAATGGTAACCTATAGAAGACCCTGATTTTAAAGTACGTTTTTTAAATACCGTTTTTAAGTTTTTAGCCTCACCAAAAAAGTTGAAACCAATGGTTGTACCTCCACCATTGTGCGTGCCGGGTTCTTCTTTCGCTACATCAACATCATTTTGAAGGATATATTTACTCGTATCGGTACCTTGAGCACGTGCATTAATGGAAATGAAAGTTGCAGCAAAAATGGTTACGATTGGGATTAGTTTCTTGATCATATACGTTTTATAATTGGCTTAAAGCTTCGTCTGGGCTTTTAGACTTTCAGCTTTGGTCTTTAGTCTTTCCGCTCAAAAGGTAAATTTAGGCTTTTTGCATGGATGTTGCCACAAGCACCAGCACTTTGTTACTAAACGCGATCGCAGTGGTTCTGGTTCTTCACCAGAAGTAACGGAGAGCGGGACTGATGCCCTCCAAAAGCGTTAGACTGCCATTTCCTAATCCTTAAAGTTAATTTTTTTTGATTCGAAAAGGAGCGGCTTGCAGTTCTTGGCTTTTTAAGCCCTGCCATCCACTGTAGCTCCGATAGAAAAAATCGGAGGCTGCCGTTCCTGTCAGGTTTATAGCCGAAGGGCTTGCTCCTGTTGAAGTGCCTAAAAGGTATTATCTTTTATTCATACGGAGGCGCGAAACATCACGATAGTTAATTCTGCATCACGTCTTTAGCTTTAGTCTTTCCGCTTTGGTCTTTAGCCTAAATGTTTCCTATTCATTTTGCTATTGCAATCTATATAGCGGGCTACAGCAGCCATAAACCATTTCCTTACATTTTCCTGAAAAAACGGACTAAATAATATGGTTTTAGATTTGAATTCCAGTTCAATAATATTAGCTTTGCACAAAAAAAATATTGATACATGAGCGTTTTAGTAAATAAAGATTCTAAGGTTATCGTTCAGGGTTTTACCGGAAACGAAGGAACTTACCACGCTGAGCAGATGCTGGCCTATGGTACAAACGTAGTTGGTGGTGTAACGCCTGGCAAAGGTGGGCAATTGCATTTAGAAAAGCCTGTTTTTAATACTGTTAAAGATGCCGTTGATAAAACGGGTGCAAATGTATCTATCATTTTTGTGCCACCAGCTTTTGCTGCTGATGCAATTATGGAAGCTGCCGAAGGCGGTATTAAAGTTATTGTTTGTATTACTGAAGGTATCCCAACTAAGGATATGATTCAGGTTAAAGAATATATTGCTGACCGTGATGTTACACTTATCGGCCCTAACTGCCCAGGTGTAATTACTGCTGATGAAGCTAAAATTGGTATTATGCCAGGTTTTATCTTCAAAAAAGGTCATGTAGGTGTGGTTTCTAAATCAGGAACTTTAACTTACGAAGCGGTAGACCAGGTGGTTAAAGCTGGTTTAGGTATTACAACGGCTATCGGTATCGGTGGCGACCCGATTATTGGAACGCCAACTGTAGAAGCAGTTAAATTGTTGATGAACGATCCTGAAACGCACGGTATCATCATGATTGGTGAAATTGGTGGTGGAATGGAAGCTGAAGCGGCCCGTTGGATCAAAGAACATGGTACTAAACCTGTTGTTGGTTTCATCGCTGGTCAAACTGCGCCTCCGGGACGTAGAATGGGACATGCTGGTGCCATTGTTGGCGGTGCTGATGATACTGCCGCTGCTAAAATGAAAATCATGCGCGAGTGTGGTATCCGTGTAGTAGAAAGTCCTGCTGAAATCGGTGCTGCAATGGCAGAAGAATTAGCAAAATAAGATTTAAAAATCTTTTTATATAAAAGCGTTTCGATTAATTTCGAGGCGCTTTTTTTTGTTTTTTTACCGCAAAGTTCGCGAAGAATGTGTTCAACCACTAAGGCGCAAAGCACACAAAGTGGGGTGTTACTGCCATCTTTCTTCTTATGCCGTCATTCCCACGTAGGCGGGAATCTTAATGCCTTTGGCTGAGCTTAACTATAGAGTTAAAACTACTACCCCTCCTTTCCCTCTGCAGAGAAAGAACATATCACCAAAACTTTGTCAGGGTGAGGTTTCTGCACCCAAAACTCCCAATTGAAAACGCTCAATTCCCAGCCAAAATGACACATTTATCATCCCTTTGTAAACACTAATACAAACTGTTAAACCAGCAAACCAAAACAGAATCTATAGCGTATATTGAGGTATGAAAACGATGTTAAATAAACTATTTTTGCTTTCCGCTGTTGTTTTAATAACAGGTCTTTCTGCCTGCGCTCAAAAACAGGATAAGGAAGCTGCGAAACAACCAAAGGAAACAGAACAAATCATACCAAAGAAGAAAATGAACTGGAATCCATTAACACCCGAAGAAGAAAGAGTAATTGTAAATAAAGGCACAGAATACCCTGGTACAGGTAAATATGAGCATACAACAGATAAAGGAACTTATACCTGTAAACGTTGTAATGCGGCCTTATACCGTTCAGAAAGCAAGTTCGATGCACATTGTGGCTGGCCTGCTTTCGACGACGAAATTAAAGGTGCTGTAAAGCGTATTCCTGATGCCGATGGCTCGCGTACAGAAATTGTTTGCGCCAACTGTGGTGCCCATTTAGGTCACGTATTTTTGGGCGAAGGGTTTACCAATAAAGACACCCGTCATTGTGTAAATTCGATCTCAATGAACTTCGTGCCAGATAAAAAATAAGGTAGATGTAGAAGGGTTAGGTAGGGGCGTATAGCGATAAGCTGTACGCCTTTTTATTGTAAATGTTCAAGTATAAATATTTTTTCTGTGGCAATCAATTATTCTTGCAAAGAATATGTTATGTATATTATTTTTATAATTTGTAGGGTTGACTTTTTTTAAAAAAAATATTCATTGTTTAAATATTTGCTTAATTAAAATTTATATATTTAACATTCTATATTAACGCCTCCATGCAACAACATCTAAAATATTTCTGTGCTGCAGCACTGTTATTGCTCTGCAGCCGCTCTTCTGCCCAAAAGGTTGTCTCGGTTTATAACGGGGAAAGCGAGATCAGTGCACCGTTGAGTGTAACGCTGACCGACGGTTTCCATACAATGGGCCCTGTGCGCATTTTCACCACAGGCTTAAGCTATGTAAACTGCGTGCCCTTGACCTCAACACCAAGTACCAGCCAAAACTTTATCCTTACCCGAACTTTTAAACAGCGAGGGATTACAGAAGCTACTATCGGCAATAACCGTAATGTATGCGATGAAAACCAGACCATCCAGTATTTCGATGGCCTGGGCAGGCCATTACAGACCATTCAGGTACAGGGCAGTCCAGGTTTTAAGGATATTGTACAGCCTATAGCCTACGATGTTTTTGGACGAGAAAAATTCAGGTATCAACCTTATGCAGCGCAGACAGGTACTACAGGGAGTTTTCGTGATGCAGCAATCAGCGAACAGGCTGGTTTTTATGATACCCCAACAGCCGGGATAAAGGCCACAGCCTTTCCATTTGCAGAAACGGTGTTCGAAGCCTCCCCCCTTAACCGTGTACAACAGCAGGGCGCTCCCGGTGAGGCCTGGCAGATTGGTGGTGGGCATACTGTAAAGGAAGAATATAGCTCAAACCTTGAAAATGAGGTGAAGGTGTGGATAATTAACAGTACCAATAATGGTGCAACAGCAGGTGTTTACCTGCCAGGGAAACTGTACAAAACCATCAGTAAGGACGAAAACTGGAAACCAACTGATGGAAAGGCTGGCACCACAGAAGAGTTTAAGGATTTTGAGGGACGCGTAGTGCTGAAGCGGATTTGGGAGACTGATGCTAAAAGCCTATCTACCTATTATGTTTATGATGATCTTGGCAACCTGCGCTATGTACTTCCACCTGCGGTAAACGAAAATGGCCAGTCAACATTAAGCACTTTTGACGAAAGTCAAACAGTTTTCGATCACTTTATCTATGGTTATCGTTATGATAGCTATAAAAGGGTTGTGGAGAAAAAGATACCGGGCAAGGGCTGGGAGTTTATGGTGTACAACAAACTCGACCAGGTGGTAATGAGCCAGGATGCCAACCAGCGTAACAAGAGCCCGCAGGAGTGGAACTTTACCAAATATGATGCCTTTGGCAGGATAGTGATCAGCGGGCGTTATATTGATGATCTTCATAACGGACAGTCGGGCACCAATTATAGGGTTTCTTTTCAGGATATCGCAAACGGAACTGCTGCTTATGAAAAACCTGATGCATCAAATACGCAGATCGGTTATAGTAACGATGCCATTCCACAGGGCAGTATCGGGGATTACTATGTATTGAACTACTACGACGATTATGATTTTGTAGGTAACACCTTTGGCCAGCCCTCAGGCAGCCAGGCGCCTAAGGAGCGGACCAAAAGCCTGCTTACGGGTACCAAGGTAAAGAACCTGGGGACCGGCACGATGCTGCTTACGGTAAACTATTACGACCTTGATGGGCGTGTGGTGCAGCGCAAAAGCACCAACCACCTGAACGGAACCGATGTAGTGGATAATAAGTGGAATTTTGATGGCAGCCTGGAAGCAAGCAAACGTACCCATACGGTAGGCACGGTAGAAACGATCATTGCAAGCCGTTATGAGTACGATCACATGGGGCGTAAGCTGGCTACTTTCGAGAAGATCAATAACCAGGAAGAGGTGGTATTGAGTCATCTTGAATATAACGAGATCGGTCAGTTACATAAGAAGAACCTGCATAACGATAGCCAGGCGACAACCCTTGCCTATAATGAGCGCGGCTGGCTGAAGAACAGCATATCCGATCAGTTCAGTATGAAGCTTGATTATGAAGATGGTGTTGCGCAGGGCTATAACGGAAACATTACCAAGCAATACTGGGACTGGACAAATACAGTCAGCCCGACGGCAAACACCTTCAACTATGGTTATGATAAACTGAACAGGTTGGGTACGGCTGCTACAGTAGCCGGGGTATCAATGAGTGAAGTCTTGACCTACGATGTAATGGGCAATATTGCCAGCCTCAACCGCGACGGGGACGGAGCCAAAGTTTATAACTATTACAATTCGGGCAATAGCAACAAGCTGCAGAGCGTAAGCAGTTTGACCTTACAGGATTACGAGTACGATGCCAATGGCAATGCCACCAAAGATGGTCTGAACGGGATCAGTTTAACCTATAATTATCTTAATCTGCCTGCAACGGCAATACGTGCAACGGGTACACCTGTTAACCTGTCGTACACTTACGATGCAACTGGTAACAAACTGGCGAAGAACAGCAATGGTTCGGTTAGGAACTATGTTGATGGTATAGAATATAAGCCAGATGGCACCATTGAGATTATCCAGACCGAAGAAGGCATTGTGAGGAATATTAGTGGAAGGTACAGTTATGAATATAACCTGAGTGACCATCTTGGTAATGTGAGGGCCACTTTCTATAAAAATCCGAGTACTGGCCAGTTAGAAGTAATACAGCGTGATGACTATTACGCCTTTGGACTAAGAAAAGTTACAGCTGGTGGAACAAATAAATATCTTTACAATGGTAAGGAGTTGCAGGAGGAATTAGGGCAGTACGATTACGGCGCAAGGTTCTATGATCCTGTAATTGGAAGATGGAATGTTGTGGATCCGTACGCCAGCCATTATGATGATTTATCTCCATATAATTATGGATTAAACAATCCGATTGTGAATATTGATCCCAATGGGATGTGGACACAAACAGTAAATGGTTGGACTGCCGATAATACTCAGGAAGCTAGGGATTTTTTCACAGCTTTACAGAGGGCCCAGGAAAATGGTGGAGGAGTTAGATATCAAGATGGGGATGGTAGCGATAACGAAGCTTTCCGTATGATGAGTGGCGGAGAAAAGCTATTAGTTCAAATATTTTACAACAGTAGCGGAACCGCCGCAAAACCTAGGGGTGAGGAAAATGCAAAGGCCGGATTGGTTGCAGGAGGATTAACGTTAAGCTCAAATCCTGAATTAGGTGAATTAATAGCTCCAGCAGCAGCTATATTGGCAACTTGGGCCGCATTTGAATATTTTAAAAAATACCCACTTCATGGTGAAGATATTAATATACCAAGCCAATATAATATAGCTGATAATTATACCGTAGATAATGCTAAAAAGGTAAAGAAAAAGGCAAATAAAAAGAAAAGTAAAAAAAGCGGAAAAGAAAAAGCTGATGATACACCGTCGTGGGCTAATGGGCAAAAACCAAATGAGAACGAATCGGGTAAAGAATATGCCGAAAGAGTGTTAAATGGACATTATGGAGAGGGAAACTGGAGTGATAGAGGTCCTAGGAGTGAATATAACAAACTAAAAAAAGCAGGAGATAGAAGGTATAAATAATTTTATCAAATATTAAAAGAATACAATTATGGTTTTTGTTTATTTATTATGGCATACACACTACGATGAAAGTCTTTCGGGGGGAGAAGATGTAAAATTAATTGGAGTATACTCTACAGAGACGAAAGCTGAAGAAGCACTTCTACGGGCTAAACAATTAGATGGGTTTAAAGATTTTCATGAAGGATTTGAGATATCTGTAAATGTACTTGATAAGGATGAGTGGACTTCTGGATTTATTACTAATTATTCCTAGAGATTAGGTAAGAAATTAGAATTCATTTTATGAAGTTCTTCGGCAAAAGCAATATGCTAATAACTATTTGAACATTTGAAGGCAGCTTTGCTAAGTCATAAACAGATCTGTTTATGAGGTTAGAAGGATGTATTACTATGGTATCGGTATAAAAATGGCTAAATGTAGCAGCTTTTTATGATATAGTTAAATAATTTGTTCTGACCTCGCTAGTGCAAGCCTGAGATGTGTGAAAAGTGAATATGGTAGGTTGAGCTAAGCATAGAAAAAATCATCAGAATAATTTGGAGGGTGTATTTAAAATATTAATTTCCATCCGATATTAAAAAGATGGTTGATTAAGCTTAAGGAAATGTCCATAAAAAATAATAACGATTATAATTGAATAACCACAATATTTTAAACCATGATAAAGACTCTCTCGCCTACTTTAAAACCAAACATCTCTTATCATTTAATACTAGCATTATTTTTTATCATAGTGATAAACGGTACTCTTAATGCTCAAGATAAGAAAGAAGAGTACACCCGCAATTTTAGTATACATTCTCCCACGGCTTTTGCGTTTAGCAAAATTGATAATATCCCGATGAATAATTTTACGGGTATGGCAAGTATTAATCTGCCTTTGTATGAGAAGAAAATGTCTGTTTTGAATTTTAATATGGCGCTTACTTATACAGGAGGTGGTGGGATAAAAGCAGGTTCAGGTAGTTCGACAGTGGGTAAGGGGTGGTTACTTCATACAGGCGGCGCTATTATTAGGCATACAAGGGGTGTTCCGGATGATTATCAATCTAATACACCATATAATGGATCAGCAGACACGCGATTTAATGGTTTATTATATAATACTGTAAGTTATAAGCCTGATGGAGTTACAAGAATACCCCTAAATGACCCAGTATCTAATCAGGCTTTAGGATATGGAGATTCGGAACATGATGTGTTTGAGTTTAATATTCCAGGAAAATCAGGCAAATTTTATATTGGCAAAGACAAGCAGGTAATTATAGTAACAGATAGTAAAGTGAAAATTATCCCTGATTTTACCAGTAGTGTATTGCCAGAATTTAAATTGGGTTCGTTCCTAATCATCGATGAAGCAGGTATTAAGTATTCTTTTAACCAGACTGAGGTAACGAGCCCTAATGCTTCAAATATTGATTGGGAGGCTCAAAATAAGCAATATCCAACATCGTGGCTACTCACTAAAATTGAAGCCCCTTTTGGCGAAGAAAGTATAACCTATGAATATATACGACGAGGGGGACTTGTTGCTGGCGCACCGGTAAATAGCGTATACGTAAGAAGATCTGATATACCAGTAGATGATTACCCAAGTGTTGGTGGAGTGGGAGTATTAGGGGCAAATATTAAGCGTATTGTTTTTTCAGATCAGAGCAAAATCAATTTTAAATATTTCTTGGATGATAGCGATCCTTATCCAGCCAATATTCCCCTGTTGAAATCAATTGAAATCCTTAATCCTGAGCAAACAATAGTTAAGTCATATAATATGACATATAAGATTTGGAGAGGTAATAAAGCTTATTATACCAATACAGTGCGCGAAACAAAAAATGATAACATATTTTCTGCAAATGGAAATAATTACTTAAATCATATTGATCTTGTTGGGAGTAACCATCGCCAGACCATGTATGCTTTTGATTATTTTTTAGATCAAAACTTAAATGAGGAATCTGTACCGAATGGGTATGATTTTTGGGGCTATTATAATGGTAAAAATAATGCCCATCCTTATCTGGTAGCAACCGCATTCGGGCCAGCAGCAGATAGAAATCCAGATTTAAATTATGCAAAATTGGGTTCCATAAAAAAAATTATCTATCCAACCGGTGGATCTGAAGAATTTGAATATGAGCTAAATGATAAACAAGGTACAAACAATAAAATTATTGTAGCTGGATTGCGCATAAAGAAACGTATACTGCACGATGGAATAAATGCACAAAACGATATGATAAAAGAATACCGGTATGTGGAAACAGATGGGTTATCTTCAGGTTTTTTAGGTGAACAACCAGAATTTACTTTTATCCAAAATACTTATTATGATGATGGAGGGTGGCCTTCTAATCCCCATGTATATTATACCACTACAACTTCTTATGCTTATCCAGTTAATCCCTTATCCAGCATTGATGGAAGTTTTGCCGGCTACCGTAGGGTAGAGGAACTGCTTCAGAACGGCGATAAAAGTAATGGTAAAATTGTTTATGAATATTCCGATTTGAGCTATACAACGCTGTGGACTCCGCAGGATTACCATCCTTATCGTCCTGTTGATAGACCCTATTGGGCTATTGGACTGCCTTTAAAAACAACTTATTTTTCTTCGTTAGGTGCCATTGTGAAGCAAACTATAAACGAATACAATATATTTCAACAGCAAAAGATTGATGATAATTATAGATCGTTATACATATCGTCGATTGGAGAGGTACATGTTTGGTTACCAAATGGAAGTCCTGACCCAAATTTACTTAGGTACATTTATAAATTTAAAAACTACTATCCAATTATAGGAAGAGTGGAATTAAAGACAACTCATGAGTATAATTACCCATCTATTGCAGGCTCAACTACTCCTCAATTACAGTCGACATATAATACATATGATGCAAATTATTTTTTTCTTAGAACATCCTCGCAACCAAATTCCAATGGTGATATGGTAAAAAAGTATTTTTATTATCCTTTTGACTATAATCTTGGGGCTTCCTCATTTACAGCTAAATTGACCGACAATAATATAATTAATAAGCCCATACTAACTGAAACATGGTTAAATAAAGCTTCTAGTGATTATTTAACACAAGCAGACTTAATAGAATATCAAACACTAAATAATGGTACCATTAGACCTTTAAAAGCCTATACAGCCCGTCTTGCACTACCCTTATTGGGAACGGCAGGTACTATGTTTTCCAATTCTGTTTTATTGCCTTCCAATTATAACTTTAAACCGGTTTTAACCTTTAATACTTATGATAACAAGAGTAGGCTAGTTGAATTTGAAAATCAGGGAGGTATAAGGACAGCTATTATTTTAGATAAATCAGGGAATGTTTTAGCAAAGGCAGATAATGCATCTTTTAGCTCTATTGCCTATACCGGATTTGAAACCGAAGATCTAGGTAATTGGAATTATGGATCAAGTGGCATTTCATCCTCATCAAGTAAATCAGGCTCAAAAAGTTATAACGGATCTACTATAAGTAAAGATAATTTATTATTAGGAAATTACAATGTGAGTTTATGGGCAAAAGGAAATGGTACCATAACCGTAAATAACATAGGTATACCTATCAATAACAGTTGGAACTTATACAAATGGAATCTAAATGATATTAGTTCGGTAAGTATTAATACCAATAATAATTTAATTGATCAGGTAGCACTCAGTCCGCAAAATGCGCAAATGACAGTTGCCAATTATAACAAGACGAATGATATAGAAAATACCGTAGATGTTAAGGGGAACACCAGCTATTTTGAATATGACGAGTTCGCCCGTCTTATAAATATTAAAGATCAGGATAGGAATGGTGTAAAAAATTATGCTTATCAATTTAAACCTCCTTTTTTAAGCATTTCACAGTCTGGTAGTTTTACAAATACTTGTCCCCCTATTCCTGGAGATGCTCCTTACACACCTGGTCCCCCTGTAACTTATACCATTCCTGCTGGTAAGTATAGCTCTATAATCTCTCAGGAAGATGCCGATGCACAAGCTTGGAGTGATGTGCATGGAGGTAATGGGCAAACTTATGCCAATGCAAATGGTACATGTAATAAGGTATATTATAATACTGATTTTAATAAGTGGTTTACAAGGAATAATTGCCCGGCAAATACAACTACATACGCAGTAAATTACCGGGTTCCGGCTAAAACAGTCAGTTCGATTATCTCTCAGGAAGATGCTGATGCCCAAGCTCAAGCATATGCTGACGCTAACGGACAGGCATATGCCAATGCTAATGGTCTTTGTGCCCCTAACGTAACGGTCACGTTCAGCAATTCGACCTCGGATAGTTTCGGGGTGAGTTTTTCAAGAAGCGACGGATACAATAAGTCCTTTCAATGCAACCCTGGCTCTTCCTCATTAGTATTACCTGGAGGGATTTATAGTGTCTATATCAGTGTCATAAATGCACCTAATTCACGTAGAATGTACGTAGGTAGTAGAAGTGCTATTGAAGGGACTTATGCAAGTTTTACCAATGTCAATATCAGTAGTGGAACAGGTAGTCAATATGAAAATACCATTGGAATGTATTAAATTATAGTCTATTAATCTGAACTTCGTGCCAGATAAAAAATAAGGTAGATGTAGAAGGGTTAGGTAGAGGCGTATAGCGATAAGCTGTACGCCTTTTTTTATGGGTTTTTGTAATAATTCAAATGGTCAATCGTTTGCGTATTTTTTAAAGATACGAGTGTTTGCTGAATGCATTATTTTAGCTGCATTAATCAGTACAAACCCATTATCAGGAAACCATAATGAAACGTAAACTCTTGCTTTTCGCCCTGAGCTTATTTGCTTTTTGCACAGCCTTTGCCCAAAAAGCGGTAAAAAAAGCTAATCGGCCCAAACCTAATATCGTTTATATCCTGGCTGATGATATGGGTTATGGCGAACTGGGTTGTTATGGGCAGGAGAAAATTGAAACGCCTAATCTGGATGCTTTGGCCAAACGCGGTATGCGCTTTACCCAGCACTATGCCTATCCGGTATGTGCGCCCTCACGTTATATTTTAATGACGGGGCAAAATTCCGGAAAAGCCTTTATACGTGGGAACCACGAGTGGGGCGAACGCGGACCTGTGTGGGATTTTAAGGCCATGGAAGAAAACCCTTACCTGGAAGGGCAGTATCCAATACCCGATTCGACAGTTACCTTAGCCGAAGTGTTAAAAAGTGCAGGTTATACTACGGGTATGGTAGGCAAGTGGGGCTTAGGCGCACCCTTTACTGCTGGTTTCCCAACGCAACAAGGCTTTGATTATTTTTATGGCTATATCTGCCAGCGGCAAGATCATACCTATTATAGTGGTCACCTGTGGGAAAACGAAAACAGGGTTCCTTTAGATAATAAAATTCAGGCGCCAACAGCTACTTTTCCTAAAGATTTGGACAGCCAGGATGAGAAAAATTACGAGAAATATGCACAGAAAGATTATGGCCCAGATTTTTTGATCAAGGCAGCATTAAAATTTATTGATAAAAATGCAACCAAGCCATTTTTCCTGTATTATCCAACGCCATTACCGCATGTTTCCTTGCAGGCACCGAAAGACCTGGTCGCTTATTACCATCAGAAATTTGGTGATGAAAAACCCTTTCTGGGCGATGGATCTTATTTTCCTTGCCGTTACCCGCGCGCTACTTATGCAGCTATGATTACCTTGCTTGATAGGCAGGTGGGCGAATTGATTAAGGAGCTAAAGGCAAAAGGGGTATATGACAATACCATCATCCTGTTTTCGGCCGATAATGGTGTAGCTTTTAATGCCGGGGTTGATCCTGTCTTTTTCAACAGTGCAGGACCGTTTAAAGGCAGTTATGGCTGGGGTAAAGGTTTTGTTCACGAAGGCGGTATCCGCGAACCTTTTATTGTTTCGTGGCCCGGAAAAGTGAAGCCCGGTAGTACCAGTAATCTGATTGCTTCCACCATGGATATGATGCCCACCTTTTGCGATCTGCTTGGTTTAAATACGCCCAGAGAGGTTGATGGCATCAGCATTTTGCCTACTTTGCTTGGGCAACCGCAGAAAAATACGCATCCTTATTTGTATTTCGAATACCCTGAGTATGGTGGCCAGCAGGCTATCCGTTTGGGCAACTGGAAAGGAGTACGCCTCAATATGCTTAAAGGCAATGCCAAGTGGGCTTTGTACAATCTGGAGAGCGACATTAAAGAAGAAAACGACCTGGCTGAAAAGCATCCGGATATTGTCGAAAAAATGATTAAAATCAGTAAGCAGGAGCACCGCACCCCAGCTTTATCCAACTTTTTAATTCCGGTTTTAGAGCAGGAAATGAAATAAATTATCGTATTGTGTTGAGAATTTTTTCAACAGGCAAAAACCTTACCTGACATGGTGTTATGTAGCGATTTTGCGGGTAAAGCAATGGCGCGGCATAGGGTTAAATAGCCCTGTTTAGTCAGATGAATACTAATTAACAGCTTCATTTTAAACTAAATACTTATATTTGCAGGCTCGATAAAGAAAATTTGGCCTATGAAGTATCTGCTGTTATTAAGTTTTTGTTTCCTGTTTTTACAAGGTAAAGCACAAGATTCTGATTCATCAAACGAACCAGATAGCATCAAAAAAACAGTTCTCGCCACTTATTATCACAGAAAATTTGAAGGCCGCCGAACCACCAGCGGCGCCAAATACCAGGCAAAAAAACTAACAGCTGCCCATCGTACCCTGCCATTCGGCACCATGGTTACAGTAACCAATCCAGATAACGGAAAATCAGTAGTGGTAAAGGTAAATGACCGTGGTCCTTTTTCTAAAAGACTGGCCATAGATCTGTCTGAACGTGCTGCAAAACAGATCGGTATCTTTCGCAAAGGCATTGCCAAAGTGAAACTCAGTTACACGGTTGAGTAATGCTCCTATTAGCGCTATTTAGTGCCGATTATAGCCCTCAAATTTAAGTTATTAACACTCATTTTGGTTTGCTAAACCCTTGAAAAGAAACGATTAGCTTTTTTTTCGCTTGAAAATGATATTTGACTGATCGTTTTTCCCCATCAATTGGGTAGGGTGTTAACAACTTTGGTTCACAAAAAAGGGCCACCGTATATATATTTGTTATAACAAAGTTCTTTAACTTCTTGCGCTTGAAAACAAATATAAAAGCTTAGTTTTTAGTAATTTATATGTACATCATCCTGATTGCAATTTTAAATTTTCCTAACTAAAAACTCAGTTGTTTGTCAGGCAATAGGGTTAGCACTTTCACAACAGCGTTTTGATAAAAGACATTACAATCATCATATAAAATTGATGGATGCGTGCCTTTGTCGGCTCTGTTAAAAAAATAGAATTAAAAATATCAGCGTATGGAACAGGAATTATTACTACAAGAAAACAAAGATAGATTTGTGCTTTTGCCGATTAAATACCCGGCAATTTGGGAAATGTATAAAAAGACCGAAGCTAGTTTTTGGACAGCAGAAGAGATTGATCTTTCTGACGATCAGAAACACTGGGACAATTTAAATGATGGCGAAAGACATTTTATTTCGCACATCCTTGCTTTCTTTTCTGCTAGTGATGGTATCGTGAACGAGAATCTTGCCGTAAACTTCATGAGCGAAGTTCAATTGCCAGAAGCACGTTGTTTTTATGGTTTCCAGATTATGATGGAAAACATTCATGCCGAAACCTACGCCCTGTTAATCGATACTTATATTAAAGATCCTGAAGAAAAAGACCGTTTGTTCCATGCTATCGATACCGTACCGGCGGTAAAAAGGAAAGCAGAATGGGCTTTACGTTGGATTGAAAACGGAACTTTTGCCGAGCGTTTAGTGGCATTTGCTGCCGTTGAAGGTATTTTCTTCAGCGGAAGTTTCTGCTCTATCTTTTGGTTAAAGAAACGTGGCTTGATGCCTGGATTAACTTTCAGTAATGAGTTAATCTCGAGAGATGAAGGTTCTCACTGTGAATTTGCCTGCTTGTTGTACAGCATGTTGAGCAATAAACTAAGCGAAGAACAGGTTCATTCGATCATCAGCGATGCGGTAGAAATTGAAAAAGAATTTATTACTGATGCCTTGCCAGTTGCACTGATTGGTATGAATGCAAAATTAATGAGTCAATATATCGAGTTTGTAGCCGATAGATGGTTACAGGAGTTAGGTTACAAAAAAATCTACAATGCAACCAATCCATTCGATTTTATGGAAATGATTTCGTTGCAGGGTAAAACCAACTTCTTCGAGAAACGTGTGGGCGATTATCAGAAAAGTGGTGTATTAACCGCTGCTGATAATAACAAACAGGCGTTTTCTTTAGATGAAGACTTTTAAGGTAGAAGGTTAAAAGACGGGAAACAAAAGGTTTTGATCTCGCTACTTGATACCTGCTGCTCGATACTAATAAATAAATAACAAAAAATACAAAGTGATCATTAAGTGTTGATGCTTGATACTCGCTACTAAATATTAACTTAAAATCTCATAAAATATGTTCGTACTAAAAAGAGATGGCCGCAAAGAAGCGGTGCAATTTGACAAAATCACAGCTCGTATTCAAAAGTTGTGCTATGGTTTAAATTCAGATCTGGTAGATCCAATCGATGTAGCCAAAAAGGTTATCGAAGGTTTATATGATGGTGTAACCACGTCGGAGTTGGATAACCTTGCCGCAGAAACTGCAGCATCGTTAACAACGAAGCACCCCGATTATGCTTTGCTGGCATCACGTATAGCGGTTTCGAACTTGCATAAAAATACTACTAAATCATTCTCGGGTACGATGAAAATGTTGTACGAATATTTCGACCCGAAAGCGCAGAAGGAGGCTCCTCTTATTGCTGATGATGTTTATGAGATCATAGAAAAAAACAAGGATATTTTAGATAGTTCTATTATTTACGACCGCGATTTCGGCTTCGATTATTTTGGTTTTAAAACTTTAGAAAAATCTTACCTTTTAAAAGTTAACGGTCAGATTGTAGAGCGCCCTCAACATTTGTTTATGCGTGTTTCTGTTGGTATCCACAAAGAAGATATCGAGAGCGCCATTAAAACCTATAACTTAATGAGCGAGCGTTGGTTTACACACGCTACGCCAACTTTGTTTAACGCAGCCACACCAAAACCTCAAATGTCATCATGTTTCTTGTTAACCATGCAAGATGATAGCATCGAGGGTATTTACGATACTTTAAAACAAACGGCTAAAATTTCGCAAAGTGCTGGTGGTATTGGTCTAAGCATCCACAATATCCGCGCAACAGGATCGTACATTGGTGGAACAAATGGTACAAGTAACGGTATCATCCCAATGTTACGCGTATTTAATGATACTGCGCGTTATGTAGATCAGGGTGGGGGTAAACGTAAAGGTGCTTTTGCCATCTATTTAGAGCCTTGGCATGCAGATGTTTTCGAATTCTTAGATCTTCGTAAAAACCATGGTAAAGAAGAAATGCGTGCACGTGATTTGTTTTATGCCCTTTGGATTAATGATTTATTTATGCAACGTGTTAAAGATAATGGCGATTGGACCTTATTCTGCCCGCACGAAGCACCAGGTTTAGCAGATTGTTTCGGAAAAGAATTCGAAGAACTTTACACAAAATACGAAACAGAAGGCCGTGGCCGTAAAACCATTAAAGCACAAGAACTTTGGTTTGCCATTTTAGATTCGCAAATCGAAACCGGTACACCTTACATGTTGTTTAAAGATGCAGCGAACAGCAAATCTAACCAACAGAATTTAGGTACCATTAAAAGTTCTAACCTATGTACCGAAATTATAGAGTATACCTCTAAAGATGAAGTTGCGGTTTGTAACTTAGCATCGTTGGCATTGCCTCGTTTCGTAATCAACGGACAATTTGATCACCAAAAATTATACGATGTAACCTATCAGGCTACTTTAAACCTGAACAAAATCATCGATCATAACTATTACCCTGTTCAGGAAGCTGAAAACTCTAACATGCGCCATCGTCCCGTTGGTTTAGGAGTGCAAGGTTTGGCTGATGCCTTTATCTTATTGCGTTTACCTTTCGAAAGTGATGAGGCTAAACGTTTAAATAAAGACATTTTCGAGACGATTTATTTCGCTTCGATGACAGCTTCGCATGATTTAGCTGTGAAACATGGTCCTTACCAAACCTTTAAAGGTTCTCCTTTATCAAAAGGTAAATTCCAGTTCGATTTATGGAATGTTACGCCAGATAGCGGCCGTTGGGACTGGGATGCATTACGTAAAAAAGTAGTTAAAGATGGTGTGTACAACTCATTACTCGTTGCACCAATGCCAACTGCATCTACTTCTCAGATTTTAGGTAATAACGAATGTTTCGAGCCATATACTTCTAACATTTACACCCGCCGTGTACTAAGTGGAGAGTTTGTAGTGGTAAACAAACACTTATTAAAAGATTTGGTTGCATTAGGTTTATGGAACAACGATATGAAAAACCAGATCATATTGGCTAATGGTTCAATTCAGGCTATTGATACCATTCCAGATTATATTAAAGAATTGTACAAAACCGTTTGGGAGATCAAGATGCGTAATATCATCGATATGGCTGCCGATCGTGGTGCCTATATCTGCCAGTCGCAATCGTTAAACTTATTCGTAAACGCACCAAATACATCAAAATTAACTTCAATGCACTTCTATGCATGGGAAAAAGGTTTAAAAACCGGTATGTATTATCTGCGTACACAAGCAGCTTCTCAGGCCGTTAAATTTACGGTAGAGAACCAGGGCGGTAAAGCAATTGAAGCCGTTATCCCAGCTGAAATTCCACAAGATCAGGTTGCAGAAGAAATCGTTGACGGACCAGTTTGTTCGATGGAAGAAGGCTGTATCAGCTGCTCGGGTTAACCCCTAAATCCCCTAAAGGGGACTTTTAAGAATCTAATAATATCGTAAGGTTTTGGGCAAACGCTCAAAACCTTATTTTTTGTCGCTACTTTTGTATTAGTTCAGTAGTTCATCAGCCATTGGTTCGTTAGTTTCTAAAGCGCCAAACACGAATGAACTAATGACCATTGAACAAATGAACGGAATTTTAAAACATAGCAAACACGAAATCATTCCCTGCGAAAGATGCGGAACTGCTATAGAGTGCAAGGCAAATTCATATACCAAATGCCAATGTAGTGTGGTGCAGCTTAGCATTAACGAAGTGCAGTACATTTCAGAACTCTACGATGGTTGCTTATGTGCCAAATGCCTTTTCGAATTACAGCAGGAATATAGAGAAGAAATAGGCGTGTAACTCTCCTCAACTCCCACGGTCTGTGGCCCACAAACCGGATCTTATTAACATTTTGTAAATTCTGATCATCAAAACATCATCAATCATGTTGTTTGAAAAGCAGGTTCCTATACCTTTCGGTTGGCTCCGGTCCCACTTTTCCTTCTACCGATTGGAAAGAATCGGCATTCGTGCAATCGGGTTTAGTTAACCTGGGTTCTGCTCTTTCTGGAAACGCTTCACTCTTGCTCATCTTTATTCTTTTGCAATCCGAACTGACAAAACGGTGTATCCCTTTTTGGTCAATTGTATAGATCTAAAAAAGGACATATTTTTTCGATTAATTGTAATTTATACATTTAAAATTCTCCAAGGTATTTCGTAAAACCTAAATGGTTAGTTTTTGGCGTTTATAAGCGTTCAGTTGGGGGATTCTTCAAAATGTCATCTGCAGGTGGTATTCTTGCGATAATTGATCCTGAGTCATCTTTTAGGCCTTAAAATCAACAAAAAATAATTTAAAAATAAGTGTTAAAAACAGTAACAAAGCACACCGTTTGATATCTATATCGTGCTTGATAAATGGTTTATCGAGTTAAAAAACAGAAAAATACAAAACATTATGGAAGCGCTCATTTCTAATTATTGGTGGGTTTTAGTGGCACTGTTGTGCGTGGTTTTATACAAATATATTTTACGTTTCTTATTCGGGATGGTGATTGTACCCGAAGATAGAATTGGGTTGATTACCAAAAAATTCGTGCTCTTTGGCTCCGACCGGGAGCTGCCCGATGGACGGATTATCGCCATAAAAGGCGAAGCTGGTTTCCAGGGAAAAACACTGGCGCCAGGGTTGTATTTCGGGATGTGGTTCTGGCAGTACAGTGTAACCATGGAGCAGTTTACCATTATTCCGGAAGGTAAAATCGGGCTGATTATGGCGAAAGATGGGGCGGAGATCCCAACGGGGAATATCCTCGGACAAAAGGTGGAGTCTGATAACTTTCAGGATGCCGTGAAATTCCTCGAAAATGGCGGTCAGAGAGGCCGGCAAACCTCTTATATTACCTCAGGTTCCTATCGTATCAATACCATGCTGTTTCAGGTATCGGTTACCGATATGATCCGCATTCAGGAAAGTATGGTGGGCATTGTAACCACATTGGACGGTTTACCAATCGAAGCCAACCAGATTGCGGGTAAACTGGTAGAAGGACATAACAACTTTCAGGATTTTGATGCTTTTATCAAAATGGGTGGAAACCGCGGTTTGCAGCCGCAGGTAATTTTGGCCGGTTCTTATAACCTCAATCCCTGGGCCATTCAGTTAGAAGAAATTCCCATGACCGAAATTGCCATTGGTTATGTAGGGGTGGTGATTTCATTCATTGGTAAAGAAGGAGATGATTTAACTGGTGTTGATTTTAAACATGGAAATATTGTGGCCAAAGGATCGAAAGGTGTTTGGCTGGAACCACTTGGCCCGGGTAAATACCCAATTAATAAATACATTATGAAGGTAGAACTGGTGCCTACAACCAATTTGGTATTGAACTGGGCATCAGCGCGCAGCGAAGCACATAATCTGGATAAAAACCTATCCACCATTACTGTGCGTTCGAGAGATGGTTTCCCGTTTAATTTAGATGTGGCGCAGATTATCCACGTGCCTACTACCGAAGCACCTAAAGTAATTGCCCGTTTTGGTAATATGGTGAATCTGGTTTCGCAGGTTTTAGAACCTACAATCGGTAACTATTTCCGTAACTCGGCACAGGGAAGTGATGTGATTGCTTTCTTGAGTACCCGTAAAGAGCGTCAGGAATCGGCAAAAGAGCATATCCGTAAAGTGCTTGACGAATATAACGTAAATGCTGTTGATACGCTAATTGGTGATATTGTTCCACCAGAATCGTTAATGAAAACTTTAACCGACCGTAAAATTGCGGAAGAGCAAAAGGTTACTTACGAAACTCAAAAACAGGCCCAAGAAACACGTCAGGGTATGGAGAAAGAAACTGCGATTGCAGATATGCAAAAAGATATTGTGAAAGCACAACAAAGTGTAGAGATTGCTGAACGTACTGCAAGTGCAACGGTAAAAAAATCGGAAGGTGATGCCGCTGGTGTAAAATTAGCAGTGGGAGCAGAGGCCGAGGCTACTAAAATGAGGGCCCATGCAGAGGCAGAAGCTACCAAAGCAAGAGCACAGGCCGATTCTGAAGCGATTAAACTCCGCGCATCTGCAGAAGCAGAGCAGATTTCGCTAACTGGTAGTGCCGAAGCAGGTAAAATTTTAGCGGTGGGTAAATCAACTGCCGAAGCTTACGAACTTGCTGTGAAAGCTTTGGGCGGCGAAAACTTTACCCGTTACAAAATTACCGAAGAGTTATCAAAAGGTAATGTGAAACTGATCCCTGATGTGCTGATTGGTGGCAATGGTGGTAATCATGGCGGCTCTGCCATGGATGGCCTACTTGGACTGAAATTGATGGAGTTAATGGATCCAGAAAAACGCAAAGAAGTAGTAGCCGTTGCAGAAATTGTAGAAACAAAAGCAAAACCTAAAAAGGATAATATCAACCCTTAATCTGGTTTTGAATTAGAATGGAAAGCCTCGATAAGTATCGGGGCTTTTTGTTTTACCTTAAATAGGAGCACAACTTTTTCCACCTAAACGGGATAGGAATGGCAGCCTCCGATTTTTCATCGGAGCTATAATGGATAGCCCGGCTAACAATAATAGGAACCCCTGCCTTTGCTTTTCAAAAACAATTACATAATTATGCCGTTCTACTTTTAAACAAAATAGTAACTTTGCAGCCTAATTTTGAATGAATGAATTTTTGAAAGAGTGAATGCAGTTTACGACATTCTCTCAATTAATCATTTGCTCATTCTCTCATTTCAAAAAACATGAAGAAAGTAAAAGTTGGCTTAGTGCAAATGAGTTGTACTAAAGATAAACAAGAGAATTTAGATAAAGCGATTGCTAAAGTAAGGGAAGCAGCTGCAAAAGGTGCACAGATTGTGTGTTTGCAAGAGCTTTTTACTTCTTTGTATTTCTGCGATGTTGAAGATTACGACAATTTCGATTTAGCTGAAGCTATTCCAGGGCCATCTACTGATGCTTTGCAAGTGGTAGCCAAAGAATTGGGTGTGGTAATTATTGCTTCTTTGTTTGAGAAACGTGCTGAAGGTTTGTATCACAATACCACAGCTGTTTTAGATGCTGATGGTTCGTATTTAGGTAAATACCGTAAAATGCATATTCCGGATGATCCGGCTTTCTACGAAAAATTTTACTTCACGCCAGGCGATTTAGGCTACAAGGTTTTTCAAACCAAGTTTGCTAAAATTGGTATCCTGATCTGTTGGGATCAATGGTATCCTGAAGCTTCACGTATTACGGCCTTAATGGGTGCAGATATCATGTTTTATCCAACTGCAATTGGTTGGGCTACCGATCAGGATGAAGAAACCAATCAAGATCAATACAATGCTTGGCAAACCATTCAACGTTCGCATGCAGTTGCAAACGGTGTGCCTGTAGTAAGTGTAAACCGTGTAGGTTTTGAGCAAAATGGTGCCATGAAATTCTGGGGCGGCAGTTTCGCTACCAATGCACAGGGCAAAATACTTTATTTAGGTTCTCACGATCAGGAAGAAACCGAGGTAGTTGAGCTGGATTTATCAGAATCTGATTTCTTCCGTAAACATTGGCCTTTTTTAAGAGACAGAAGAATTGATTCTTACCAGCCAATTACGAAAAGATATATTGACGGGGATTAAGCTAAGACCAAAGCTTAAATCGTAAACCCATAAATAAAAATCCATGGTTCGTGTGCTCACGGACCATTCATTTTATAAATTAAAATTAGATGTCAAACTTTCCTCCAAGAAAAGATTTAAATATCAATCAATTTGATTACTCACCGAAGAAGCAAGGTTATGCTTTCCCTGCCGAGTGGACTAAACATGAGGCAACCTGGTTAAGCTGGCCGCATAAAGAAGCCTCTTGGCCAGATAAAATCGAAACCATTTACAAACCATATTGCCAGTTCATCAAAGTAGTTGCCGAAGGTGAAAAAGTGCGCATCAATGTGAAAGATGAAGAAATGAAAGCTTTTGCGGTTTCTGAATTAACAAAAGTGGATGCGGATTTAAGCCAGATCGAATTTTATTTTAATGAAACAAACGATGCTTGGTGCCGCGACCATGGTCCAGCATTTGTGCTGAAAGGAAATGAAAAGGCTGTTGTAGATTGGGGTTACAACGCCTGGGGTGGAAAATATCCCCCTTTTGACCTGGATGATGTGATTCCGACAAAAATTGCCAAACATTTCGATTTACCTTTGTTTACGCCCGATATCGTAATGGAGGGAGGTTCAGTAGAGTTTAATGGTGCCGGAACGGTCTTAACCACTACGGCCTGTTTATTGAACGAAAACCGTAATCCGCATTTAACCAAAGAACAGATTGAGCAATATTTGCTTGAATATTATGGTCAAGATCAGGTATTATGGTTGGGAGATGGTATTGTTGGCGACGATACCGACGGTCATATTGATGATATTACGCGTTTTGTAAACGAGGATACGGTTTTAACTGTCATAGAAAGCAATCCGCTGGATGAAAATTATATCTTGTTACAGGAAAATTTGGAGACTTTAAAGGCGATGAAACTGAAAGACGGCAGACCGTTAAATATTGTAGAGTTGCCGATGCCTTCTCCAGTGATCTATGAAGATACCCGTTTACCCGCATCGTACGCAAACTTTTACATAGCCAATTCGGCTGTAATTGTGCCAATTTTTGATGATGTAAACGACCAGAAGGCCTTAGATATTATTCAAGGTTGTTTCCCTGACCGAAAAGTGATCGGTATCAATTCAGTAGATATTATCTGGGGATTGGGAAGTTTCCATTGTCTAAGTCAGCAGGAACCTGCGGTTTAAGCTTGGAGTTGGCAGTCAATCTTGCATGGTTGTCATCCTGAGCCTGTCGAAGGACTTTTTAAAGCGTTTCGATAAATTCAACATGATATCCTGGAGAAAGATTTTTTTGTAACTTTAAGCTGCTAAAAAATATTCTATGGCAAGAGTTCATAACTATTTTGTCTATATCCTGGAATGCGCTGATAAAAGTTATTATGTAGGAGTAACAAATGATTTAGAGGCTCGACTTTCTCAGCATAATGATGGTGAAAATGTTTTTGCTTATACTTTTGCAAGACGACCTCTTCTATTAAGGTATTATCAAATAGAAGATGCAATAGATTTTGAAAAGCAGGTTAAGGGCTGGAGTAGAAAGAAAAAAGAAGCTTTATTCGAAGAAGATTGGAGTGAAATTGTAAGATTATCAAACTATAAAAATAAATAACATGTTCGGTCTTCGACAGGCTCAGACTGACAAACAATAAAAATAACAAATGAAATTATTAGAAGGAAAAACAGCATTAATTACAGGCGCATCAAAAGGAATCGGCCGTAAAATAGCTGAAAAATTTGCCGAGCAGGGCGCTAATGTAGCTTTTACATATTTATCATCAGTAGAAAAAGGTGAAGCTTTAGAACAGGAGTTACAAAGCTTCGGAACAAAGGTAAAAGGTTATCGTTCTGATGCTTCTAAATTTGCTGAAGCTGAACAATTGATCAATGATATCGTAGCTGAGTTTGGTACTATTGATATCGTGGTTAACAATGCGGGTATTACCAAAGATGGTTTGTTAATGCGTATGAGCGAAGAGAACTGGGATGATGTAATCAATATTAACTTAAAATCGATCTTTAACGTAACCAAAGCGGCTTCTAAAGTGATGATGAAAGCGCGTAAAGGTGTTTTTATCAACATGAGCTCGGTCGTGGGCATTACTGGTAATGCAGGTCAGGCAAATTACGCGGCTTCTAAAGCAGGTATTATTGGTTTTACCAAATCAGTAGCTAAAGAATTAGGTTCGAGGAATATCCGTGCCAATGTGGTTGCACCAGGCTTTATCCGCACCGAAATGACCGATGTTTTGGACCCTAAAGTTGTTGAAGGCTGGGAAAAAGACATTCCGTTAAAGCGTGCTGGTGAGACTGAAGATATTGCCAATGTTTGCGTGTTCTTGGCATCAGATATGAGCGCTTATGTAACTGGTCAAACTTTATCTGTTTGCGGCGGAATGCTGTAGGGAGATAGAAGGCATAAGGTATTAAGGCGGAGGGTTTCTTTCCAAAGCTATAAAATAGTAAAGGCGTAAGGTGGGTAATGACCCTAAACCTTACGCCTTTTAGTTTTTACGTTATTTAATAGCAGAACCTTACAACAGTCCAGCCTTTAACATTTCAACTATTTTACAACATAATTCCCTTTTACCTCACTTATGTTAGCCTGTTTTTTATTCTTCTCAAAAGCTAAATAC
This sequence comes from Pedobacter sp. SG908, assembly GCF_011759615.1. Classification (NCBI taxonomy): domain Bacteria; kingdom Pseudomonadati; phylum Bacteroidota; class Sphingobacteriia; order Sphingobacteriales; family Sphingobacteriaceae; genus Pedobacter; species Pedobacter sp. SG908. The sequence goes on along the minus strand of NZ_JAAOYY010000003.1, from coordinate 159,255 downwards.
CCTGGCTGCAGCGATTTCCAAAAGCTGGCCTGAGCAGGGAATTGAGCAATGTATTTCTTCATATTTCCATCTGTCATTTTGAACGGATAGATGTTAACCGGGATCATTTCCTGGCCAGCATTTTTAGCTTCAACGCCTAAAACATAAACTTCTTTAATTTTTTCGTCAGTTAACGGAATGCATCCAACGGTTACGCAATTGCCATGAATGTAGATATCACCTCCAGATTTTCTATCTTTTCCCGTTCTGGCATAATCTACAGCATTTGGATAGTTTACGCCTAGGGATAAATGAAAGTTGCTCATGGGGTTGAAAACATTTATGTAATAAAATCCCTCAGGTGTTTGTCCATCTCCTTCAATCACTTTCGGGCCGATAGTGCCAGAATGTGCGCAGAAATCATATGTTCTAAACAACGAATAGGTTTTTGCTGAATTATTTTTTAACCATACTTCCAGTTTTCCTTCTGTTTTGTAGGCATTGATTATCATCGAGAATTGATCTCCGTAACCACCGGCCTGAACAAATTTTTTCAGCGTTTCCCATTTTTCATTATAGGCCTTTTCTACTCTTTCAAATTTAATTTGAGTGGCTTTAAAATTATTTTGGGCGTTTACCATAAGATTTAGAAACACTAGAAAGGTTAAACAGATTAATTTCATAAATTTTGGTTTGGTTAAAACTAACGAAATTATCTTTTTTAACCGCAAAGTTCGCTGAGATTTCCTAATTACCATAGCGCAAAGGCCGCTAAGTTTAGAAATTGCAGGATGCACATTCGCTTTGCGATACTTTGCGTAAATTCTTTGCGCATTTGCGGTTAATACTCTTGAAAATTTCCTCAAAATTACCATCTTTATAAAAGTATGAACAGTTTTTTCTCGGGTACATCTATTTTGTTTTTTCTCGGTTGCTTGGCTTTAGGCGCGTTGTATGCCTGGTTGCTGTATCGCGGCAACAAAAATTTGGATAAAAAACTTCAGTATGGTTTAACCGCACTGCGGATTATTGTAGTGACTACTATTGCATGGTTAATATTTGCACCGCTCATCAAAACCTTAAATTATACGTTAGATAAACCCGTAATTATTATCGGACAGGATAATTCCCTGTCTGTTGGCCAGATTAAAGCAGCAGGTTTCGACCAAAAATTATACGAGCAAAACCTCAAAACTTTACAAGATAAACTATCAGATAAGTACGAAGTGAAAACACTTCATTTTGGCGATCAGGTTGCAGATGGTTTCGATTTTAAAAATCAAGGAAAATTAACCGATGCTTCGGCTTTTTTTCAGAAAGTTAGAGATGAATATGCCAACAGAAATGTTGGTGCCATTATTTTAGCTACGGACGGTATTTTTAATCATGGTGGAAATCCGCTGTATAGCGTTAATCAGATCAATGCCCCGGTATACACGGTTGCCTTGGGTGATAGTATTCCGAAGCGTGATATATTGATCTCAAATGTGAATTACAATAATATTGTGTATTTGGATGATGACTTCACGGTTGAAGTTCAAGTGCAGGCTTTTCAAAGCAACGGCGAAAACACTTCTTTAACGGTTAGTCAAAACGGCGCTAAGATTGAGCAACATAACATAGCCATTAATGGAAGTGCTTTTGTTAAAACGATTCCCGTTAAGATTCATACAGGTAAAATTGGCGTTCAGAAATATACATTGCAATTGGGAACCCTGCAAAATGAAATTACGACCAGAAATAATAGCCAGACTTTTTATGTTGAGGTTATTGATGGCCGGCAGAAGGTATTGCTCGCAGCAGCTGCACCACATCCCGATTTAAGTGTATTAAAAGAGGCCATTTCGCTCAATAAACATTATGAAGCTAAACTAGCCCTTGCTGATGATTTAAATGCGACAGATCCTTCTAAATTCGATTTAATTGTATTGTATCAATTGCCAGATGCGCAGAATATTTCATCAGCTTTCCTCAAGAAGTTGACTGGCCTAAAAAAACCGATCTGGTATATTTTAGGTGCACAGAGTAATATAAATGCTTTTAACCAAATCCAAAATCAGGTGAATTTAAGTGCTGCTAATGGTTCGCTCCAGGAAGTATATGCTGATTTTGCCAATGGATTTACTAGTTTTAATCTTACGGAAGATAACAAGAAGCAGTTTTCATCTTTCGATCCTTTGCTAAGTCCGTTTGGAAGGTTAACCGTAAATGCAGGCGCAATACCTGTTTTTAATCAGCGTATAGGCAAAGTAAGCACGCAGCAGCCATTACTGTTCTTCGCGAACGAAAATGGCTTAAAGGTAGGTTATTTGATGGGAGAGGGGCTTTGGAGATGGAAACTTTCAGAAGCTGAAAATGAAAGCAATCAATCAGTTTTAAATGACCTGATTTCAAAAACGGTTCAATACCTATCTGTTAAAGATGATAAACGGAGGTTTAAGGTGTTTACTTCAAAGTCTGCTTACGATGAAAATGAAACTATCCAGTTTAACGGCACCCTTTATAACGATAGCTATCAGCCTGTAAATGAGTCGGAAGTTAATCTTCAGGTTAAAAATGAAGCGGGTAAAGTGTTTAATTATATTTTTTCTAAAACAGAAAATGGTTATCAGCTAGATGCAGGAACCATGCCTGCCGGAAATTATTCTTATCTCGCCAATACCGAACTGGGCGGCAAGAAATTCACAGCTACCGGTAGTTTCTATGTAAATGCGTTGATTGCAGAATTTCAGCAGACAACGGCCAATCACCAGCTTTTAAATACCATGTCTAAACAAAGCAATGGCAAATTGTTTATGCCCGAAAACCTGCTTAAAATAGCCGAGGAGATTACTAAAAACGAAAATATTAAAACCATCAGCTACGAAGATCGTAAGTACGACGAACTGATTAGTATGAAATGGCTGTTCGGTTTAATTATGATTCTGCTAGGAGTTGAGTGGTTTTTAAGAAAAAGAAACGGGGAACTTTAAGTTTGGAGTTGGGTGTACAGTCATATGTTATCATCTCATTGTGCAGTCAGATGTTACCATCTGACTGATAAATACTCCTTAAATCGGAGAATAATGAATGGTGTTCAATAATTTGAAAGTATCAGGTGGTAACACCTGACACCACGGAAAAAAGCGCTAAGTTGAAAACGCCCAACTAACCTAGTGCCATTCGTCCCGGTAAACAAACTTGGGCATGTGCCATTCGAAACGTATGGAAAGCAACCTTAGTGTTAAGCCTACTATGGCAGCCAAAACAGTAGCCAGCATTTCGGAACCATGAAAATGCTCTATGCCGATATAAATGGCACCGGTAACGATAGCTGCACTGGCATAAATCTCTTTTCTAAAAAGAAATGGAACTTCATTGCAGAGTACATCGCGAAGCACGCCGCCTGCACAACCGGTTATCATGCCACTAAAAAGTACAATTAAATAAGGTAAATGGATTTGCTGTGCTACCTGACAGCCAATAATGGTAAATACCACTAAACCTAAAGCATCAAGGTAAAGGAATAACTTTTTAAGCTTAGTCATGATCGAAGCAATAAATGCAGCAAGTAAGGCTGCGGCAGCGGTAATCACTAGATATTCAGGGTGTTCTACCCAACTCATCGGGTAATGCCCAAACAGTACATTTCTAACCGTTCCACCACCTAATGCTGTAACCCAGGCAATAATGCAGACACCAACCCAATCCATATCACGTCTGCCAGCAGAAAGCGCGGCAGTCATAGCTTCGGCTGTTATGGCGATAATGTAAAGGACGTGGAGCATTCGAATGGTTAACTGTTTGAATCGGTTAATCGGTTAACTGTTTGGCGAATTGTTTAATAGTTGAACTTGTCAACTGCCAACTGAAAATTAATCTTTTTTCTCTTCCTGGATAATCACAAAAACATCTTCATTGTCTTTTTTCATGAAATATTTTTCGCGGGCAAATTTTTCAGCTGTATTCAGATTGGTATTTAGTTCGTTTAAATCTTTTTTAACCTGGGCGGTTTCTTTCTCGAAATATTCTTTTTCTTCCTGCAGTTTATTGGCCTGACTGCGGTACTCGTATTGCGACATCATATCGTTTTTGTCGAAAAATAGCATCCACATCGCAAAAGCGACAGTTGCAAGGAAATATTTATTGCGGAACAGGTCTATTAAACGTTTCATATATTGATATGAGTTTTAGATGTGAGATCTGCAAAAAGCCAGATCTCAACAAGCAAATATAGTATTAAAATAAAAACATCCGAAGATTTAAAATCTCCGGATGTTCTGCAAATAAGTTTTTCAACTTGTTAACACTATCGTATTGGGTTTAAACCCAATGCATAATGGGTTATTTTTTAGCGTATTTGAATTTTGAACCGATGAAACGTGCATTTTCACCCAATTCTTCTTCAATACGTAATAATTGATTGTATTTTGCGATCCTGTCCGAACGTGATGCAGAACCAGTTTTAATCTGTCCGCAGTTTAATGCAACGGCTAAATCAGCAATCGTAACATCTTCAGTTTCGCCAGAACGGTGACTCATTACTGAAGTATAGCCATTGTTTTGTGCTAAAGTTACTGCATTGATGGTTTCAGTTAAAGAACCGATCTGGTTTACTTTTACCAGGATTGAGTTAGCAGTAGCCTCGTCGATACCACGTTGTAAACGGGTAACGTTAGTTACAAATAAATCATCACCAACCAATTGAACATGGTCGCCGATTTTATCCGTTAAGCTTTTCCAGCCTGTCCAGTCGTTTTCATCCATGCCATCTTCAATAGAGATAATTGGATATTTTGCAGAAAGATCAGCTAAATACTGTGCCTGCTCTTCGCTAGAACGAATTACTCCAGTAGCGCCTTCAAATTTAGTATAGTCATATTTACCATCTTTATAGAACTCAGATGATGCACAATCTAAAGCTAAACAGATTTGAGAACCTGGTTTGTAACCAGCAGTTTCAATTGCTTTTAATACGGTTTCAATTGCATCTTCAGTACCATCAAAAGTTGGTGCAAAACCACCTTCATCACCTACAGCAGTAGATAAACCTCTATCGTGAAGAATTTTTTTCAAGCTATGGAAAACTTCAGTTCCCCAACGTAAAGCCTCAGAGAAAGAAGGAGCACCAACCGGCATAATCATAAATTCCTGGAAAGCGATAGGCGCATCAGAGTGAGAACCACCGTTAATGATGTTCATCATCGGAATTGGTAAAGTGTTTGCGTTAACACCACCAATATAGCGGTATAATGGCTGGCCGATTTCGTCAGCGGCAGCTTTAGCAGCAGCCAATGAAACGCCTAAAATAGCATTAGCACCTAAGTTACCTTTGTTTTCGGTACCATCTAGGTCTAACATGATTTTATCAATTGTATTTTGCTCAAAAACATCAATACCTCTTAATGCATCAGCAATTTTAGTATTTACATTTTCTACAGCTTTTAAAACACCTTTACCTAAATATGTAGATTTATCACCATCACGTAATTCAACAGCCTCATATTGTCCAGTAGATGCACCGCTTGGTACAGCAGCACGGCCAAAAGCGCCTGCTTCTGTTACAACTTCTACTTCTACTGTTGGATTGCCTCTCGAATCGAGAATCTGTCTGGCATGGACATTAACGATTATGCTCATTTTTATTTGATTTTTTATTGATTTTTTAACCTGCTTAGTGTATAAAGTACAATTACTAAGCGCAACATCAAAGTTAGTATTATTTTTAAATAAATAAAGCGTTTTAAGGGTTAATGTTACGATAGTTGTCTGAGTTAACCGATGCTTAATTTTAAGTTAATACGAGCTGTCTGTAATGCTGTGGTTTAATTTATTATATAAAAATCAATATAAATTGTAGAAGAATTCTATTATGGTGATAGTCTGCTATAAATCGGCATTGCGAGAAGGCTTTTTCAGCCGACGAAGCAATCTTAATGCGGTCGCTATAAACCCGTAGTTGAAAGATTGCTTCGTCGTTTCTCCTCGCAATGACGATCTTTTTATTTCCTTATTTTTTAGCTTCAGCCAAAAGTTCAGAATTTAAGCGCACATATTCATCAATCTTTTGTGCTTTTGCAGCCTCAATTCCCTGTTGCGCCGTTGCTGCTGCACCAGCTTTATCGCCCATTTTCAACTGGATACGGCCTTTCCATAGCTTAAACCAAGGTGCCTTTAGATCTGATTTCTCTGCTTCAGTCATCCATTCTAAAGCTTGTTTTAAATCTTTTCCATTTTGAAAATAATATTGTGCGGCCGCAAAATATGGTTTCTTTTCACCTTTCATCGCTTCAGCAATATTAGCCATTACTTTTTCATCAATAGAAGTAGTAATATTAATGGCGTATGCACTATTTTCCCACATCATATTTAAAGTAGCCGAAGTTTCGCTAACAGCCGAAAATTGCATGGTTAAGGTTTCTACTTTATCCTTTAAAGCTGTCGTTTTTACTTTTACACGCAGTATATCATCACTTTCTTTATAGGTATAGGCACCCCATTGATCTGGCGTTTTGCTAAAAATAACTGTCCATTCGTTTTTGCCCGGGATGCTGAACAGGCCATATTCGCCTGCAGGCAGGTCTTTGCCTTCAATTTTAACATCATCGGTAAATTTAATGCGTGTAGCTGCATTTGCACCATTGCGCCAAACTACGCCCATAGGTTCCATACCGCCAAAAATTTTGCGGCCTTTAACATTCGGACGAGAGTAGGTTAAAGTTATTTTGCCCAATCCAAAATCCTGGATAATGGTTTGTCCGCTACTGGCTTGCGGGAATTTGACCCCCTGGGCATTGGCAAGATCTACTGCACCTAAAAGTGCAATAAACAGCACTACTGATTTGATCGATAATTTCATTGTTTTGTTGTTTTTGGTTTGTACGAATTTACGCAATAAGCTTTGAGTTTAACAAAATGTTTTAATTTGGCCCTTAGCTTAGCTGATGTTTCCTGAACCCGAAAATTAATTCATCAAAATATTCGCCATTTTTAAAAATGGTTCCTTTCAACTCCGCCTCGAAAACAAAACCTGCTTTTTTTAAAACCTGTTGTGAGGCCAGGTTGGTGTGTGAAGTCCTGGCGAAAATCCTTTCGATATCAAATGTTTCGAAACCATATTTAAGCATTTCTTTTATAACAAGCGGAGCAATGCCCTTGTCCCAATGTTCCTCAGCAATCCAATAGCCCATTTCTGCACTTTTGCTGTAGATATCTGCAAGTTGATGCACACCTATCGATCCGATTACTTCATCGTTCAACACAATGGCTTTGATCTGTAGGGGATCGTGACTCAAAGCTAACTGGATAAAAGCCTTTCCATCTTTTTCTTCGTACGGGAAAGGGAATTTATTGGTCAGGTATTTAGAAATATTGAAATTATTGGCATGTTTAACCAAATTTTCAACATCACTAGGTTGATAAGGGCGTAAAACTAATTGCATCGTTTATAATTTTATCAAGATAAATAAGAATTGTAACTTTTTATTAAAACTAAAGTCAGAAATAAAATGGCTTTATGTTACACTTCAATCAATTTGAAAAATCTTATTTCAATCATCTTATTTTAAAGATAGATAATATTAAAATTCCTGAAGGCATTTTCTGGATAAAAGGTAGCAATGGGGCAGGTAAAAGCACGCTGCTGAAAGCAATTGCTGGAATATTGTCTTTTAAGGGCGATATCGCAATTGGTACAGTCTACTTAAAAGATCATGGCGTTTCTTATCGAAAGCTTGTAAATTTTGCCGAAGCCGAACCGTTATACCCTGAATTTTTAACTGGATTTGAAATGGTTGATCTTTTTGCTAAAGCAAAAGGAGCTATCTCCAGTCAAGGAGAGACTTTAATAACTGATATGGGAATGAAGCCATACATCCATAACCCGGTGGGTTCATATTCTAGTGGCATGTTAAAAAAGCTGTCGTTGGTTTTGGCTTTTTTAGGGCAACCAAGATTGATCTTATTAGATGAACCTTTAAATACAATCGATGTAGAATCTTTAGAAATATTATACCGTTGGATCAATGAAAAGTATCAAAATGAAAAAATCAGTTTTCTATTGTCTTCACATCAATCATTGGATGAAGCGAAACTGCCTGGATTAAAACAGATTAATATTGACGATAAAAAAATAACATTGAATTTTTAATGTCTTTGCTTTCAAATACTGCCTTAAAGAAAATATTTGTTGATGGATTTTACCGTACCCATGCAGGTATGTTGGTATTCATCTTTGTGATACTGATCAGTTACTGTTTGTTTATTAATACTTTGGGCACTGTTCGGCCGGAGCAAATTGACTTCTGGCAGTTTTTCTTTACCATTAGTATAGTGAGTAATCCACTTATTTTAACTTTTTACCTGATAGGAAGTTCATTTTATGCTTATAAAAGCTTAAAATATGTTTTAAGCCAGCTTGCTTTGCCCCAACAAGAGTTTCTCTATTATAGTTTTACCGCATCAAGTAAAAAACAGCAGTTTAAAAATTGGTTTATAGTACAGGTATATATTTTCATCCCGGTTTTAAGTTATACGTTATGTGCAATAACCGTTGGACTGATATTTGGTTTCTACTTTATCTCTATAGTTATATTACTTTTTCAGCTGCTACTGATTATGGCTGGTGCCTATATCTGTTTAAAAGAAAATAATTGTTTAATCGAGGCTAATAGACCCAGTTGGTTGATCAGGATTAACAGAAAATGGAATAAGCCAGTCTTTTTGTTATACAGTTTTCAGGTTTTCAATCAATCGAAGCTGGCTTACGTGCTTACCAAGCTGCTTTCATGGGTATTGATTTCGAGTGTGTTTTTGGTTTTTACTGATCTTAAAGATAATGATAAGTTGCTCAAGCTGATTACTTCCTGTATTGTTGTGGCGCATGTAGCCATCATTTATCAGGAAAAGATCTTTAACGATCGCTATCTGTCTTTCCTCTCAAATTTTCCATTTACCAAAGCGAAGATATTCTTTAGCTTTTGTTTAAACTATCTCGTTTTATTATTGCCCGAAATATGTTGGATATTTACCAACTTTGGTATTTTAACATCGCTTGAGTTAATCGCATTTGCCTTTTCTGCAATTTTGTTATTTAGAAGTTTGCTTTTACCGAGTGGGATTCGGGTTAAAGGGTTTTTAATAGGCGTTTTTTGTCTGTTTTTTCTTTTCTACATCTTTATTATGTTTGGCTTAGGCTCAATCCTAATTCCGATAAATATGGTTGTGGCTTGGATGGTGTTTAGGAGAAATTATTTGAATGATAATTTGGGAGGTATTTAAGGTAAGGGTTTGTCTATCACGATTATCATGTTGAATTTATTTTACACGTAGAAATAGTACTTTCCATTGCCTTGTAGCTACTGTGTGGCCAACATTTTTCCTGCCATTTATGAGTGCGATATTGTAAAAAGTAAATAATTAATTTTACGGGAGTTCTGTGAAGACACAGATCATGGAATGGGATAGTAATGTTTTGATATTACTTCAATTCATCTAATACCCTAAACAGCTTCTTGTTAATCCCACTTCCGCTATAATTATTAATATTAATCACTACCACATATTTGTTGCCCGCAGCATCAGTATGGTAACCTGCAAACGCCGAAACGTCATTTATCGTTCCGCTTTTAATCTTCATGCCATTGTATTCTGGCAGGGCTTTATAATAATCAGGAAACCAATTTTCTTTTTGAATCTGGAAAAGTATACTGGCCATTGCCGAAGTGGTTATCCTATCACCTGGAGAAAGCCCGCTGCCGTCGATAATATTCAATGCTGTTCTTTCAATGCCTTTATCGGCCCAGAAACTGATTTCAGTTTCTGCCCCTTTACTTGTTGTACCCAATTTGCCTGATTTTATCGCAATGGTTTTTAAAAGCGATTCGCCATATAAATTGATGCTTTTCTTTAAAAACCAATAGGTGATCTCACTTAAGTTAGGCGAACTTATGGTGCTTATTTTCTGTGTAATAGAAGGAATTACCTGGTTATTTAAAGTCATCAAGCGAGCCGTTGTTGCTTGTTGGTTGGTCGGGATTCCCAATCTTTTAAGGGTATCCTGTAAGCGGTAAGCACAATCAAAAGCAGGATCGGGTGTTGCGACTGAAATCCCCGATTTACTTATGCCGATGCCCCAGCTACCACGGATATAAGCGGTATTGCTATATGGAGGCAAAAAAGCATAAGCCCGATCTCCAGATCCCAGATCGCCTGTTTTTAATTCATTTACAACTTGAACATAAGGTGTAGCCGGAACTGTTTTTACAATTTTTACTGCATCTGCTGTGCTACTTCCAGGCCTTAGCTGAATATCGAATTGATTTTCCCGCCAGGCTAAACCTGAAGTTCCTGCACCATAGTAATTGCCAATATCTTGCCAAACCCAGCCTTCAGGAGTTGTTTGTGTACCGAAAATGCGATCGTCTCCAATTACTGTACCTTCAATTTTTTTGATACCTGCCGATTTTATTGCAGCAACCCATTGCGTTAAAACAGCATTCTCTTTGTTTTGATATCGCCAGGAGCCCAAAGTGGGGTCGCCACTGCCAATAATGATCAGGTTTCCTTTTAATATTCCTTCTGTAGTAATGGTTCCGGTATAGGCCAATGTGGTTTGGAATTGAAAATCTTTCCCTAAAATACTGAAAGCCGTGGCTGCAGTTATGGTTTTTAAGGTTGAAGCCGTAGCCAGGCCGATTTGCTCATTTTTGGCATAAAGCGTTTTGCCTGTATTGGCATCTAAAACGCAAAGTGAAGCTATGGCATGTTTTGCCTGTTCATCATTTAATAAATTATCGAAGGCTTTTTCAAGGTTCTGAACTCGGTTTTGGGCAATTGTAATGTTTGCAGCAAAAACTAGAAACAATAGAGAATATATTTTTAATCGCATAGAGATTTTATCCATTGAAGATTAACAAAGATAAAATTAAAAGGCTAATCACTAATTTATACATCACTTAATGATTATAATCTTCAAATTATACGTTTTTAATTTCATACCGTTTATCCATTAAACAGTTTGTTGCGCTTAATTTCTTTTCCCTTTCTCAATTTTAATGCGTGATAGATGCTTGGTACGTCGTTGGTCCATTTTTTTAGGGTGAAAACAATGGCGAGTATTTCCAATCTCGTTGCCAGCCCGATCCAAAAGCAAAACTCAAATAATATTACCGATTCGCAATGAACTATAATTTCAACCAAAGTGGTAAATATAGTCAAAGTCCATATTTTGGCGCCGATAGAATGCGTAGCGATTTCTTTTCTGAATTTGATATAGCTTAATGTATAGGTTGAAGCTTCGAAAGCGCCAAGGACAATCAGTTTTACCAAGTTGACTTTGAAAAAATCGGGACATTGTAAATAAGTAGCAACCGCAACTGAAATAAAAAATACCTGATCGATGCTGGAGTCTAAACGTCGTAATTTTTCTGTGGAGATATTGAGTTTTCTGGCTATTATTCCATCGAATACATCTGTTAATAAACCGATCGATAATAATGTGATTGCCAGAAAAGAATAGTGATTGGTGTGGAAAAAGCTTAATAGTATTATTATAAACCCAATCAGTAATCTGGAATATATTAAAGCGATTGGAATATGTTTCATGTTGGAGCGCAGGTATAAAAAAAGTCTCCCGATTTTTTACATCGGGAGACTTTTCTTGGGATTATTGATTAAACTAATTCTTTCTGAATTAGATATTCGGCAATCTGAACAGCATTGGTTGCAGCGCCTTTGCGCAAATTATCTGCAACAATCCAAAGGTTTAATGCTTTCGGTGCCGATTCGTCTCTACGGATACGGCCTACAAAAACTTCATCTTTTTCATGCGCATCTTTAGGCATTGGGTATTTTAGGTTAGCAACATCATCAATAACGATCACGCCTGGTGCTTTTTCTAAAATACTACGCACTTCCGCTAAATCGAAATCATTTTCGAACTCGATATTTACTGATTCTGAGTGGCCGCCCATAACCGGAATACGAACTGTAGTAGCGGTAACTTTAATGCTATCATCGCTCATGATTTTGTTCGTTTCTTTAACCATTTTCATTTCTTCTTTGGTATATCCGTTATCTGTGAAAACATCAATATGCGGAAGAACATTCAAATCAATTTCGTATGGATAAGCTTTAGGGCCATCAATGCCTTTACGCTCGTTCATTAGCTGCTCAACGGCTTTAACACCTGTACCTGTAACCGATTGATAGGTGGAAACGATTACACGTTTAATTTTGTATTTATCGTGCAACGGTTTTAAAACCACAACCATTTGAATGGTAGAACAATTCGGGTTGGCAATGATTTTGTTATCGATAGAAAGTTCGTGTGCATTAACTTCCGGTACAATTAATTTAATTGCAGGATCCATCCGCCATGCAGAAGAGTTATCGATAACGGTTGTTCCGGCTTCTTTAAAACGCGGAGCATGTTCCAATGAAGTATTTCCACCTGCCGAAAACAAAGCGATATCTGGTTTCATGCTGATTGCAGTACCCATGCTAACAATTGGGAACTTCTTACCCTTAAAAGTAATTTCCTTGCCAACACTCTTTTCTGATGCTACGGGAATTAACTCTGTTAAAGGGAAATTTCTTTCCTCCAATACTTTTAACATGACAGTGCCGACCAATCCGGTGGCACCCACTACTGCTACTTTCATTTTAAATTTTAATTATTTTTTATTAAACATTTGATATAAGTCCAAATATGCTAAAAATTAAGCTTATATCCCTATCGTTGCCAATTTAATTTGCTTTTAATATTTAAAATCTTACCTTTTCAATAGAAAATAAGATTAAAAAGATTAGGCATAATTCGATTTAGCTATACTTGAAGTGTATTAAATGAGAAGGTGTTTGGTGACCTTAGGTTGTAGATCGCGTAACAACTCGAGTGAGTCGTCGCCCTGACCTGAGTTTACGAAAGCTACTAAGTAAACCGAGCTGACAGAAGGTAATTTATTTCAGGTCTATTTCGCAAGAAAGATGCTGAACTAAATTCAGCATGACGATCGGAGAGATTTAAACCTCGCAAGTTTTAGAAACCTGCGAGGTTTGGATAAGTTTTAAATCAAATTGGCTTTGATATAATCGCAGCTTGTTTTGATTGAACGAATAGGATCAGGTTGATAGTTGGTTTCGTGCTCGACAAAGAAATGTTGCATGCCTGAAAGTTTTGCCTGGGCAAAAATGCTTTTAAAATCAATAGAACCTTTACCCACTTCGGTATTCCATTCAGGTTTGGCTTTATCCATATCTTTAACATGCCACATTGGGAAGCGGCCTGGATATTTTTTAAACAAAGCTAGCGGATCATTACCCGAGCGTACAACCCAGTATAAATCCATTTCGAAATTGACCAGATTTTTATCGGTTTCGCTTAAGTAAACATCATAACCAGTGGTATCGCCTAATTTTTTAAATTCGAAATCGTGGTTGTGGTAAGCAAATTTTAAACCCGATGCTTTTGCAATTTCGGCAACTTTGTTAAAAGCTTCAGCAGTTTTCTTAAAGCCATCCACACCTTTGCTCATGTCTACATGTGCACCAGCAATAGTAAAAAATTTACCGCCAATGGCTGCTGAAGATTCGATATCTGCCTTTAACTTATCAGTTTTGCCTGTTTTTAAAAAATCATCCATGCCATAATGACCGCTTGGTGCTTTTAAACCATTGGCATTAAGTAATGCTTTAAATTCTTTTGGAGTTAAGCCCCAAAATTTTCCGTTAGAAAAACCATAAGTTTCAACTTCTTTATAACCGGCCTGTGCTACTTTTTCGATAATACCTTTAACATCTTTTGGCAATTCATTACGTAAAGAGTACAGTTGTAAACCAATATTTTTACTGGCTTTATCAAAGGCAAAAGAAGGGATTAAGAATGCTGCTCCAGCGGCTAACCCTGCTTGCTTTAAGAATGTTCTTCTTGAATTCATCTCTTTTTAAATGATCTCCTTTTTAATGTAAGCGCAGCTTGCTGCAACAGATGCCATTGGATTTGGTTTGTAGTTGGTTTCGTGCTCAACAAAGAAATGTTTCATACCCGAAAGTTTAGCATTGGCAAAAATCGGTTTGAAATTTATAGCGCCGGTTCCTACTTCAGCATTTAAGGCTGGATTAGCTTTATCCATATCTTTAACATGCCACATGGTAAAACGGCCGGGATTTTCTTTAAACAGTTTTATAGGATCGTTTCCTGAACGTACCACCCAATACAGATCGAGTTCGAAATCAACTAATTTTTTATCGGTACCTTTTAACAAAATTTCATAACCGGTAGTATTGCCAATTTTTTCGAATTCAAAATTGTGGTTGTGGTAAGCTAAACGGATACCAGCTGCTTTACACATTTTCCCAGCTTCATTTATTCTGGCTGCAATTTTCTTATAATCCTCAGCATTTTTTCTGATGCTTGAATCTAACCAGGGAATGGTTACATACTCGCTTTTAAGTACTTTAGCTGCTGCAATTGCAGCTTTTAATTCAGTTGTATTGCCATCGCTTAAATAAGTGCCTAAACCATAATGACCACTTGGTGCTTTTAATCCATTATCATCTAGCAGTTTTTTAAACTGGGCAGGTGTTAAACCCCAAAACTGATCCTTTATTGAAAAGCCATATGTTTCAACTTCTTTAAAACCAGCTTTGGCAATTTTTTCTAATGTCCCTTTTACATCTTTTGGCAATTCTTCTCTTAATGAATACAATTGGAGGCCAACTGCTCTTTTATCGGCTGCTGCAAAAACAAATGAGGGAACTAAAAGCGCCGCTGCTGCAGCCATGCTGCTGTTGATTATAAAATTTCTTCTTGATATCATAATGTAGATTAAATATCGCAGATCTCAACAGCCTTTTTTAATGAGGCAATTTTATCTGCTTGTTTAGGTATAAATTCTTGTGCCACGTAACCTTTAAAGCCGGTTTCGGCAATGGCTTTCATAATAGCTGGGTAATACAGCTCCTGGGTATCGTCTATTTCATTGCGGCCAGGTACGCCTGCAGTGTGATAGTGTGCAATATACTGGTGATAATCTCTGATGTTTCTGATTACGTCACCTTCATCAATTTGCATGTGATAAATATCGTAAAGCAATTTGAAGTTTTCTGAACCCACACGTTTGCAAAGCTCAGCTCCCCATGATGTTCTATCGCATTGATAATCTTTATGGTTAACTTTGCTATTTAGCAACTCCATAACCAATACTACATTGTGCTTTTCGGCCAAAGGAATTAACTGTTTTAACCCTTTAACGCAATTGTTCCAACCGGTTTCATCATCTTTACCCCGACGGTTTCCACTAAAGCAGATCAGGTTTTTATAACCAGCTTCGGCAACAAGCGGAATCATTGCGGTATAATTTTGAATTAACTTTTCGTGAAATTTTTCGTCGTTAAAACCGTCTACTAAATTAATCTCTGCACCATTACACATGGTAGATTCCAAACCATGTTTTTTTAAAGTAGGCCAATCTTTCGGTCCCACCAAATCAATGCCTTTAATACCTATTTTTTTTGCTTCGATGCAGAGTGCTTCTACCTCGAAACTACTGAAACACCAGCGGCATACGGCGTGGTTAATATTTCCTTTTAGCCTAAGCGGCTCGTTTGATTCTCGTTTATCCATTGCGAGGGCTGATAGTCCTGAAGAAACTCCAATCGCAGCGGTCCCTGCGACGATGTTCTTTAATGCATTTCTCCTATTTATGTTAGAGGCCATATTAAACTGCTTTAGCGTCTATTTCAGACTTGGTTTTATCGTTAAAAACTAGTGCAAATAATAAAAATACCACCAGGGCAATCCCAGCAGGTATAATCCAGATCATTTTCCAATCCATTACCCCATCTGCAGCTTTGTAGGCGTCAGAAATTTTACCTGCTACAGCAAATCCAATCAACATGCCTACACCATAAGTAGCTAAGGTAATTAAGCCTTGGGCTGAACTTTTAAAACGTTCGCCAGCTTTCGAGTTGGTATAAATCTGCCCTGAAACGAAAAAGAAATCGTAACAAACGCCATGTAAAGCGATTCCTAAAATTAACATGAAGCTCAATTCGCCTGCGTTACCATAAGCAAATAATGCATAACGTACTGCCCATGCCAGCATACCCACCAAGATGGTCATTTTAAAACCGAATCTTTTAAAAAATACAGGGATAAACAATAAGAAAATAACTTCTGAAGCTTGGCCTATAGTCATTTTTCCTGTAGGGTTATCCATACCGATATTTGAAAGGAATGGGTTTGCATTTTGATAATAAAAAGCAAGAGGAATACAGATCAAAATAGATGAAATAAAGAAAATCAAGAAGTTTCTGTCTTTCAAAAGTTTTAAAGCATCAAGGCCTAAAACATCAGAAACGGTAATTTTTTCATCTGAAGAGACTTTAGGTGGCGTTTTTGGCAAGGTAAAGCTGAATAAACCTAAAGCTAAAGATACTATACCGGCCATTAAGAAAGTATTCTTCAATAAACCAGCCTCTGTACCTTCTTTTGAATCCCAATGGAAGAAATAACTGATTAGTAAGCCTGCGGCAATCCAGCCTATAGTACCCCAGATGCGGATTGATGAAAACTCTTTTTCCGGATCTTTCATTTGATTGAAAGAAACTGAGTTGACCAGAGCTAGTGTTGGCATAAAAAGGATCATGTAACCCAACACGTATGGGTAAAAAATGCTAACATCGGTAGCGTTGTACATTTGATACATTAATACAGCACCAATGATATGAAGTACGCCTAAAATTCTTTCAGCGTTAAAATACCTGTCGGCTATTAAGCCTACAATAAAAGGAGCGATGATGGCGCCCCACGATTGGGTTGAAAATACAGCTCCGGTTTCTGAACCAGTAGCTTTAAGATTGTTTCCTAAGAAAGTCCCAAGTGTTACAAACCAGGCGCCCCAGATAAAAAATTCCAGGAACATCATGGCAGAGAGTTTGAAGCGGGTAGTGCTATTCATTTGGTTATATAAAGTTATTAGGTTAGGACGGAGGGTTTAGGGTGCAAGGTATAAGGGAAGAAAAACTTTCAACCTTTTACCTTACGCCTTTTACCTCGGTTATAGTTCTTTTATAGAAATGTTTTTGTACCAAACCTCATCTCCGTGATCCTGTAAGGCAATTTTACCAGTTTTAAAGGTTCCCCAGTTTTCCCATGTTGCAAATTTGCTGCCTGCAACAATCTTTTTCCAATTATCATCCCAAAGGGTAGTTTTTACTACTTCAACACCGTTTAAAATTAGTGTTAGTTTGCCCTTTTTACTGATGATTTCTGCTTTATTCCATTCGCCAACCGCTTTAACAGGTTCTGATGAGCTTTTCACCAAGTCATATAAGTCGCCGGCACGGTGTTTAGTGATTTTTCCATCTGGGTGGCCATCGTTATCAATAACCTGCATTTCTAAACCTGTAGAATAGGTGGCATGGTATTTAGGTTCTTCGTGAACATAAAAAATCAAACCGCTATTTGCTTTTGGAGCCACTTTCCACTCATACTTTAAATGGAAATCGCCGTATTCTTTGTCGGTTACCAAATCGCCCCCACCATCAGTGCCTTTTTTAGCTAAATCTAAGTGTAATGCACCATCCTGAACTTGCCAACCACTACCAACAGTAGTTTTGTTGTAAGTATGCCAACCTGTTGTTGTTTTACCATCAAACAATGGTTTAAAGCCTTTTTGTGCTTTTGATATTTGCGTAACTGCTAATATGATAAAAGCAGAAAGAAAGATTTTTTTCATTTTTTTAAATTTAAACCTGATGGGTTTAATTCGAGATTTTTAATGTTTTCAAAGCCTTCATTGAAGACTTCGTCGTTTAAAAAACCATCAGGTTTGTAAGTACTTTTTATTAAAGCGTTAAATTGTTCCAGCCTTTACGGTATTCGCGTTTTACAAACTGGTTTGCTTCATCAAAATTGGTCACTTTCATATTATCGTTATCCCATAGCATTTTGATGTACCTGCCTGGGTAAGTAATCTTATCGTTTACCGTTTTTTGGATGTCGAAACTTCTGATTGCCAGGTTGGCCATTAATAAAGCTTCTGTTAATGGACCTGCAATTTCGAAAGGCGAACTCACCTCTTGCTTGCCATAACCTGCAATTGCAGCTTCAACCCACTGTTTGTAGTGGCCGTTTGCGCCATCTGGTACGCGAGCATATTTTGGTGCAACTTTAATGTCTTTGTTTTTACTTAAAGGCAATAATTTTGGATTTGCACTATATGTCTCAGACATCATTTTACCTTTTGTTCCGATAAATAAGGTTCCATTACCGCCATCGCCAAAAGTTTCGTTTGCTTCTAACTCCTCTGGGCGTTCTGGTTGGATACCACCATCCATCCAGTGTAAAGTAACATCACCTTTGGTTTTATCGGTTTTAGGAAATTTTAAGGTAACATGGCTTGATGGCGGACAGCTTTCAGGGAAATAACCGCGTTTAAACTCATCTACATAAACAGAGCCCACACTGGCCTCAACTTCTTTGGCGTATTTTAAGTTTAACACACTAAAAGGAGCTTCGATTAAGTGGCAACCCATATCGCCCAAGGCACCGGTTCCGTAATCCCACCAGCCACGCCAGTTAAAAGGAACTAATTTATCTACAAAATCCTTTTCAGGGGCCGTTCCCAACCATAAATTCCAATCTAATTCTTTAGGAATTTCTGCTTTTTTGCTTGGCCAAGGAATACCTTGGGGCCAAACCGGACGGTTAGTCCAGGCATAAACTGTATGTACGTCGCCGATTAAACCAGCTTCGTACCATTCTTTCATTTGGCGTGGACCGTCATTTGATGCACCTTGATTACCCATTTGCGTAACCACTTTATATTTTTTTGCAGCTGCGGTTAGAATACGCGCTTCATAAATATCGTGTGTTAAAGGCTTTTGAACGTAAACATGTTTGCCCAACTGCATGGCTGCTAAAGCCTGGATGGCATGGTTGTGGTCAGGAGTTGAAACAGAGACCGCGTCGAAGTTTTTATGTTCTTTATCCAACATCTCGCGCCAATCTTTATAATATTTTGCTTTAGGGAAAGCTTTTACACTATTGGCTGCACGGCGATCGTCTACATCACACAGAAAAGCGATATCTGCTTTTCCGCTTTTGTAAAACATGTCTAAATCGCTTTGACCTTTTCCGCCAACACCAATGCCGGCAACCAATAAGCGATCGCTTGGTGCTAAATAGCCTGTTCCGCCCAAAACATGGCGCGGAACAATCATAAAGGCAGCGGCAGCGATTGCCGAAGTTTTAATAAAATCACGACGGTTACTCGTGTTTTTATTTTCTTGCTCTGTTTTCATATGTAGTAAATCGAGTTGCTAAAGGAATTCGATTATTTTTTCTTTAAAGATAAAATATACTTTACCATCAATTTTGCATCGTCTTTTTTAAGAGTAGCATGAGCGCTCATTGGCATATTGCCCCAAACTCCAGTTCCACCTTTAATAATCTTATCCGCTAACATGTTGATGTTTTTCTCTGTAGCTGGATATTTTTTTGCAATGTCTACGTAAGCAGGGCCAATAATTTTGTTGGTCTTGTTGTGGCAACCTAAACAATCTGATTTATTGATCAGTTTTTCGCCTGGATTTGATTGAAAAGCAGCATGGTTTGTTGTTGCAGTTGCAATCACGGTTTTCTCCTTCGCTAAATCTGCTTTTGAAAACGACGCCATAAAAATGACTACAGCGCCTAAAATTAAAAATGTTTTTTTCATGTGTGTTTATTGTTTTTATTGCTATTCAAGCTTTGCACAAGCAGTATTGTTTGTTAGTTGATGCTTATGCAGGTTTTTGTGTGTTTTGTTGTTTTTATAATCCTAATATTCTTTTATTAAAAGCGCTATCACTACCCGATGCTGCAAAATCGTCAAATGCTTTATCGGTTACATTAATGATATTATTTTTGATAAACGCTGCGCCTTCGCGGGCACCATCCTGCTGGTTTTTGATACAACATTCCCATTCCATAACGGCCCAACCTTTAAAATCATATTGCGCCAATTTACTAAAAATGGTTTTAAAATCAACCTGACCATCGCCAGGTGAACGGTAACGACCAGCACGATTTGCCCAGCTTTGGTATCCACCAAAGGTGCCTTGTTTGCCTGTAGGGTTAAATTCTGCATCTTTAACATGGAAAGCTTTTATGCGTTCGTGGTAAAAATCGATGTATTGAATGTAATCCAATTGTTGCAACACAAAGTGAGATGGATCATACAATAAGCATGCCCGAGGATGATTATTTACGGCAGCGAGGAACATTTCGTATGTTTCGCCATCAAATAAATCTTCCCCTGGATGTATTTCGTAGCAAACATCAACACCACATTGGTCGAATTCGTTTAAGATGGGGGTCCAGCGTTTTGCCAATTCTGCAAAACCTTCTTCAACTAATCCGGCAGGGCGTTGTGGCCAAGGGTGGAAATACTGCCACAATAACGAACCACTAAAGGTTGCATGTGCATTTAAACCCAGATTTTGAGATGCTTTGGCAGCATATTTCATCTGTTGTACTGCCCATTCCGTTCTGGCTTTTGGGTTTTTGTGTACTTCTTTTGGAGCAAAGGCATCAAACAAGTCGTCGTAAGCAGGATGAACTGCAACTAACTGTCCTTGTAAGTGTGTAGAAAGTTCAGTAATTTCTAAACCGTAAGTTGCAATTTTACCTTTTAATTCATCAGCATAGGTTTTGCTTTCAGCTGCTTGTTTAAGATCAATAAAGCGGGTATCGAGTGTTGGCATCTGGATACCTTTGAATCCTAAATCCGCAGCCCATTTGCAAATGCTATCAAGTGAATTAAATGGAGCCTCGTCGCTTATAAATTGTGCTAAAAATACTGCTGGTCCTTTTATCGTTGTCATGCCTGATGATTATATTTTAAAGTCGAACCATTTTTGATCTGATTGGCTTGAAGCCACTACATTTTCTATAAATGCCATTCCTCTGATTCCATCTGAAGTACCAGGGAAATCGAGCATTTCTGCAGTTGGTTGCTCATTGTTTAATTTTGCATTTACGGTAAGTGCAAAGTTTTTATAAATGTTAGCAAATGCCTCTAAATAACCTTCAGGGTGACCACCTGGCGTACGGGTATTGTGTTTTGCAAAACTACCCATATAGCCGTTGCCGGTTCTGTAGATCTGGGCAGGTGCATTTAACCATCTTACAATTAGTGTGTTTGGTTCCATCTGGTGCCATTCCAAACCACCTTTTTCGCCATAAACCCTAATTTTTAGTGCGTTTTCTTCGCCGGCAGCAATTTGAGAGGCCACCAATACACCGTTAGCTCCATTATCAAATTTCAATAGTACGTTCCCGTCGTCATCAATGGCTCTTCCAGGCACTACAATATTCAGATCAGCACAAATTTTAGTGATTTTTAATCCCGAAATATATTCAGCAAGGTGTGCTGCGTGTGTACCAATATCACCCATACAACCGCTTTTTCCGGTTTTAGATGGGTCAGTACGCCATGCTGCTTGTGCATTGCCTTCGCGCTCAGAAAGCGTACTTAACCAACCTTGCGGATATTCTACCACAATTTTACGGATGGCACCTAATTCGCCTTCATTTACCATTTGTTTGGCCTGCTTAACCATTGGGTAACCCGAGTAAGTGTGTGTTAAACAAAGGGTTAATCCGGTTTCTTGTACTTTAGCCTGTAGCTGTTTCGCTTCTTCTAAGGTTAAAGTCATCGGTTTTTCTATTACCACATTGAAACCTTTATCCAATGCCATCATTGCAGGTGCAAAGTGCGCAAAGTTTGGGGTAACAATGGTTACAAAATCAATTCTTTCATCAGCTGGCAATTCACTTTCTTTTGTCAGCATTTCTTCGTAACTGGTATAAATCCTATTGTCGGGAAGAAAAAGGATCTTTCCTGATTCGTAACCAATTTCGGGATTTATACTAAGCGCTCCGGCAGATAATTCGATTAGGCCGTCCATATTGGCAGCCAAACGGTGTACGGCACCGATAAAGGCGTCTTTTCCGCCGCCTATCATGCCCATTCTTAATTTTCTTTTCATTTTTGAGGTATGGGGTATAGGGCTAAAGGTTTAAGGCATAGAGACATTCAGCCCTACACCTTAAACCTTTTGCCTTAAACCTTTCTAGATATTCTTTTTCTTTAATTCTTTTACTGCGTAATCTGCAGCGCGTGCAGTTAGTGCCATAAATGTTAATGAAGGGTTTTGGCAAGCAATTGATGGCATGCACGATCCGTCAGTTACAAAAACGTTGTTTACTTCGTGCATCTGGTTCCATTTATTTAGCACAGAAGTTTTTGGATCGTTACCCATTCTAGCGGTACCCATTTCGTGGATTGCCATACCTGGATAACAGCCATTATCGTATGTTTGGATATTTTTCATGCCAGCTTTCTCTAACATTTCAGCTGCATCATTCATCATATCCACACGCATTTTTTTCTCGTTCTCTTTGTATTCGCAATCGATAGCCAATACAGGTTGTCCCCATTTATCTTTTTTATTATGGTCGATGTAAACCTTGTTTTCGTAATAAGGAAGCATTTCTCCAAAGCCACCCAAGCCCATGGTCCATTTGCCTGGTTTGGTCATTTTCTCTTTCAAATCAGCACCGAACGATAATTCGGCCACATCACTTTGCCAGTTGGCCCTGCTTGCACCGCCCTGATATCCAAATCCACGCAAGTAATCGCGTTTATCGTTACCAATGTTCTGGTACCTCGGTACGTAAATGCCATTTGCACGGCGACCATACGTATATTTGTCGTCAAAACCTTCTGCTTCGCCTGATGCTCCACAACGGAAATGGTGATCCATTAAATTGTGCCCTAACTGGCCGCTTCCATTGCCCAGTCCGTTTGGATGTGCTTCTGATGTAGAGTTTAACAGAATGAATGTTGAACCTAATGTAGAACCGTTTACAAAAACAATTTTAGCATAAAATTCCATCGTTTTGTTGGTCTGCGCATCAATAACCATTACGCCCTTAGCTTTTTTGGTATCTTTATCATAAATAATATGATTTACGATAGAATATGGCCTTAATGTTAAACGTTTGGTTGCCATTGCTGCAGGCAGGGTAGAAGACTGCGTGCTGAAATATGCACCAAATGGACAGCCACGGCTACATAAATTTCTGTATTGGCAATTACCACGGCCTTTATGCGGAACTGTTAGATTGGCAACACGGCCAATCATCATAATCCGTTCCCTTTTATAATGCTCTTCGATACGTGCTTTTACCGATTTTTCCACAATGTTTAAATCCATTGGAGGTAAAAATTGTCCGTCAGGACAGGTAGGCCAGTTTTCTTTCGAACCACTGATCCCAGCAAAACGCTCAGCATAATCATACCATGGAGAGAGTTCTGCATATCTAATCGGCCAATCGCTTCCATGTCCGTCTCTTGCATTATCTTCAAAGTTATGATCACTTAACCGATAACTTTGGCGACCCCACATTAACGATTTTCCACCCACATGGAAACCACGGTACCAATCGAAACGTTTATCTTCAGTATATGGACATTCTAAATCGTTTACCCACCATTTTTCATTTGCTTCCTGGTAAGGATAATCTCTTTTTTGTACAGGGTGGGTACGTTTTTGCTCTTCAGTAAGTTTACCTGCATGTTTAAAATCCCATGGATTTTTCATAGCTGTTTCGTAACCCGTAATGTGCTCGATGTTCATTCCTCTTTCGAGCATTAATACGCGCAAGCCCTTTTCAGTAAGTTCTTTCGCAGCCCAGCCGCCACTAATCCCCGATCCTATAACAATAGCATCGTAAGTATTTTCTGCTTTTAAATTAGTATTTAAATTCATGATGTTTTGTAGTTGTTGTTAGAAATTACGTTGCCCAAGATCTTTGGCCAGGTTTTAAAGGTGCGTTGCCATCATATCGGCCTGGAATAAGCACATATTCGCGTGCTTTGGTGCAACCAATTTCTGAAGAATAATAACCGAGTAGGGTTAAATCTCTTGCGGTAATAAAAAAGTAAGCTAAATCTTTGTTCTCTTCCGATTTGCTCTCTTTTTGGGCAAGTGCAATTGTTCTCAAATCGATCATTAGTTTTTTACGGTCGGCAGGTGTTAAGGTAATGTAGCTTTTTCCGAAATCTTTCATTGATTTAGCCTGAAGATCTTTAAATCCTTGTGCAAATGAGGCTTGCATGGTAGCAGGATAACAATCTTTCATCATCATAGGAATAAACTTTCCTAAGCCTGCAGCTTTGGCTCCAGCAGATGATTTGGTCGTCGGGACAATAATATCAGCGAATTCAGCAAAGATCTTTTCATCTTCGAGCGAATAAAGTACAAAATTCTTTTCGTTTTCCGGGAGCGTAAAACTTTCAAATAAAACGCCCATTGTACTTGCCGAGATTGCTCCTCCCAGCAAAAATGCAACGTTTTTGAGTGCTTCTCTTCTGTGCATCGTCTTTATGATTTTATATATTGGTTACTTACGTGTTGAATTAGTAATATTAGAAAAAATATAACGGAAAGAATAACTTTTTTTAGTTAAATTATCAGTCTGCAATGTGATTGTTACTGAGTAGAATTATTCTAAATAACAGGTATTTTATTGCTTTATTGTGGTTTAGAGCCTGTTTTTATGTGGATTTTACTTGGTGTAAAAAGTACATTTAGTATAGGCGAGCATATTATTTACTAATAAATATAAAAAGGTAGATTTTTTAGGGAGAAAATCGGCCTAAAGTAAATTTTTTTTGATGTAATTATAGCTTTCTGTTATACTCTCATAGGGTGGTTTTTTAATGATGTCTTGCTCTGTGAAAATATAATCTACTCCCGCGAGTTTCGACACTGCAAAAATACTTTTGAAATCGATCCTTCCGGCACCCACTTCTACAAAAACCGCTTTATCAGTTTTGTCCATATCTTTAACATGAAACATTTTAAAACGTCCGGGATTTTTCTTGAACATATCCACCGGGTTTAAGCCTGCATTTACTGCCCAAAAAATATCGAGTTCAAAACCTACCAGGTTGGTATCTGTTTCGTTGAGCAGGATTTCGTAACCGGTAACACCGTTTCCCTGGTCTTTAAATTCGAAGTTGTGATTGTGGTAGGCCAGTTTTAAACCTGATTTTCGGCAAAGCTCAGCTGCCTGGTTAAATTTTGCGGCCATACGTTTATAATCATCCAATGTTCCATTGGCTCTGATATCTGCAGGCAAGGCTGGGATAACGAAATATTTCTGTCCAACAGTAGCCGCAGTTTCAATGTGCGATTTTAGCACTTTATCATCACCTGAGGATAAAAACTCAGTTACGTTGTAATGGCCGCTGGGAGAGGAGAGTCCATTTGCTTTTAACAACGCATTGAAGTCTTTCGCCTCCAAACCCCAAAAGCCTTTTACTTCATATTTGCCAGGATAACCATAATAGGTTTCTACCTGATTATAACCAATTTTGGCAACCTGCTCGATGGTGGCTTTTACATCTGCAGTTAGTTGTTCGCGTAGGGTAAAAAGACCGATTCCGATTTTTGAGACTTTGGCAGATTGGGCTAAAGCTGTTGTAATAATAGATGGACTTAAAAAAGCTGTTGCACCAGCAATGCTTACCTGTTGTAAAAATGATCTTCTTGTTGTCATGATGTTTTAGAATTAAAAAAACCGGAGTGTAAACTCCGGTTTTATTTGTTAGAATGAATAAGCTAATGATCCCCAGAATGTACGTTGAAGTAAAGTTCTGCCAATCATTAATTGACCAGGGCTTACTGTTGAGAAATCTCTAAACTGATCTCCGCGAACATCGCCTTCTGTCAACACTTTTGCATTTAACAAGTTGTCTGCCCAAAATCTTATTGCTATTTTCTTAGTAAAGTTATAACCAGCACCAGCTTTCATTACTATGTAACTTGGTAGTTTATAACTTTCGCTAGGTGAAGTGAAACGGTTTCCAACATAATTGGCTGCTACATAGAGGTTAAAGTTTTTGTAGTCGTAATTGGCACCAAGTTCTGTGTTGAGTACCGGAACACGTTCGGTTCTATTGCCAGTGAAACTGTAAATACGATTGCCAAATTCGGCCGCAACAGCGGCATTTCCACTTGTGTTTGCTTCGTAATCTGTGTATTTAGAATCTTGCAATGTTCCTGTTAAACGTAAGCTTAGTGGTTTGGCAATTTTGTAAGAAACCTCATACTCGGCACTCCAGGTACGTGTAGAACCAAATGCCACCAATGCCTGTAAGCCTGATGCAACTGTAGGAACATTAATGGTTAATGATGTGTTTTTAATTGCTGAGTAACTGCCTGAGGCAAAGATAGCCAGATTGTTTTTAGCATATTTAAAACCAATTTCACCCAAATAAACAGGGCGTTTTTTTATGTTTGCTGCGTTATAAGCCGATGCATTATAATCGCCAATGTTTGGCGCATTGTAAGCTTTGGTTGCTCTAGCGAAAATACTTGATGTTGTGTTTATTTTGTAGTTTGCCCCTAACGAAGCTGCCCAATTGGTTAAAGTTTCATCATAATGCGTGTAACCTAAAATTGTAGGGGTTGCACTGGCGGTTGTATTAACTGTACCATTGGCATTTAGTGCGTAGTAAGGCCGGTCGCCTTTAACATTCTGATTGTCAATTCTTACTCCAATATCCAAACGCCATTTTTCTGATATTTTAATTTCATCGCCTGCATAAGCAGATAGCGTTCTGGTATCGCCAATGAAAGTATTTTTGGTTTGAATGGTACGTTCTGCCGCTGTTGGTGACTGTAATAAAATGCTTGGATGTTCTTTAAATTCGGTAAATGAACGGAAAGCATAACGTAAATCATCTCGGTTATATTGGTGAATGCCCAATCCGATGTTAATACTATGATCTTTTACTTTTTTTCTTAAATCCAGGTAATTAATGATCTGAACATCACTGTTAATTTGTCCCTGCGCATTAGAGGTAATTACATAATCTCCAGCTACAAAAGGCGCTACTGAACCACCAGGGTAGTAATAAGGTGTTGCTGCTGTTCTCGCTACAATTCCTGCAGGGGCAGTATAAGTAGAATTAGTATGTGTATTTTGGTAACGGAAATTGTTCACAATCTGCCAGCCATTATCAGTTAAATAGTTGAATTGAAAACCACCTGAACCTAATTTGGTGTGGATTCCATCTGTTAAACTAAAATTATGGCTCCCGTTGGTAGGATCATTGTAGCTCCAATCGGTTTGAATCGGTGTAATTGATTGCGTTGCCATATTATAATCGCGGTAAGTAGTTGGTTTTCCGGTACCATCGTAAGGATAATAACTTGTTAATAAGAACTGGACTTTATCATTCAGGTATTTGCCATATACTCTGATAAAGCCTTTATTGTTCTTAAAATTGAAAGTCATGTTTCCTTTAATCTGCCCGCCCTGGTTAGCCGGATTAAAGCCCTGATCTACCACGCCATTATCGGTACGGTAAAAACCACCGATATTATATTTAATCTGATCGTTTATTTTGCCGCCAGTGTTTCCATCAAAACGGTATAAACCTTGCGAAAAACCTGTTGTAAACTTAAATTGGCCATACTGTTTATCTGCACCAACATAACTGATGTTGTTTACCACAGCACCTGGTGTATTGGCCTGTACAATTGAAGCATTACCACCTCTAATGGCTTCGATATTCTGGATGGTTAAATCTGTTTTATAATATTGATCTACAGATGGGTTAGTGTTGAAACCTGTTGGCAAAAGCGGTAAACCATCTTCTTGTATGCCTAAGAAAATGTAGCCGCCCTGTTGCGGAAAGCCCCTTACCCAAACGTTACCTGGGCCATCGCCACCTGTACTTTCTACTGTTAATCCCGGTATCGCCTTTAATAAATCGGTGCTGTTTAATGGCGCCCTGTTGGTGATATCTTTATTGCTCACTGAGGTTAAAGCCACACTACTTTCTAATTTTTTCTTTGGGTTACCGCCGGTTACCATCACACTTTCCAATTGTAGGTTATCTTCTGATAGGCTGATGCTCAGGTTTTCATCTGCATTGCCTGGTGATAGATTTACCTCCTTAGAAATGAAACCTACGTATCTTACCACGAGTATTCGGCTATCAACAGTTAGGCCCTTTAATGCAAAGGCTCCATTTTCGTCGGTTGTGGTTCCTATTGATTTCCCCTTAACGGTAATCGATACACCGGGAATGGCATTGCCTTTACTATCTGTTACTTTTCCGGTAACAATACCTTCGAAGGTTCTGAGTAGTTCGAGGTTGTTATTTGCGGGAATAGAATAGAGCAGAATCTGATCCTTAACTATCCTATATCCCACGTCATAACGTTTTAGCGAATTCTCAAGAAAGTATTTAAGTTTTTGGTTAACCACATTGATAGAAACTTTACGGTTAGAGTTTATTAACTGTGGACTGTAAACAAATTTAACATTGGCTAAGTGTTCTGTTTTTTCAATAATGGTTTTAATATCTGTTTGATCGGCTTTGATCGAAATGGGTATATTCAAAAAATCCTGTGCGCCTACATTATTTGCAAATGCAGCACAAGTAAAAATTATTATTGCAAGTATTTGGTAAATCGAAACTCTCATTGCATATATCGCCAGCGAAATAAGTTGATTTTTTTTCATAAATTTGGTTATTGTTCATTAAATGATTGGATTTATTGGACATAGAAATACCATGAATACATTTCTGATGTATTTAACTCGCCGGCAATGCCCCACATTGTCGGCTTTGTTTTTAGAAAAATATTATGGAAAGCGGAGCCGCGGTTACGGGCTGTTGGTGTTGTGGTTCTTCTTCATCATGTTTATATATTGGTTAGTTTTTATTGGAAACTATAATACTAGTTCCCTGAATATAATATTTGCTTGAGATGGTTCCGCAGATCAGGTCGAGCTGCTCATATAGCCCTTTCTTGCTTAAATCTCCGGTAAAAGTATAGGTCGAAATCTGTTCATTATCCGATTTTATCTCTATCCCATAAGCTTCAGATAAGGTTTTGAAAATTTCTTTAACGCTTTCTTCTTTAAAATTGTAGCTCAAACTTGTGGGTATATTATAAGCTTCGGCCAATGGGATGGGCTTGCTTACCAATGTTTTGTTTAATTTGTGATCAGCAAAAATGCCCTTTTGGTTTGGCGTAAGTAGAATTGGTTTAGCCAATTTCTCTTTAGCGAAAGTAAACAGCGAACTTTTCTGATTTTCGGCTACCTGAACTTTACCAGTTCTTACCGCAACCTGAGCTGGAAGTTTATCAGTTGATGATTTTACCCAAAAGCTAGTGCCCAAAACCCGAACAACCAATTTTTGATTGTATACATAAAATGGACGCTTAGGATTTTTGCTTACCGAGAAAAATGCACTTCCCTTTAGGTAAACCATTCTTTTGTTAGTTGCAAAAACCTTAGGGTAAATAATGTTTGCCTGCGGTTTAAGTGTTACCGTACTTTCATCACTAAGTGTGATAACCAGACTACTGTCGCCCTCATTTGTTTTGCTGATTAAGCTTAAACCATCATTTTCATCAATGAAAGATTGTTCGGCATGGTTGTAAGTGGTTAAATATAAACCAGCAATAAAAAATGCAATGACAATAGATGCTGCAATGGCAAATTTTGGCCAAAGCTTTTTAACCCTTAATATGTTTGTTGGTTTCTGCCCAATGCTATTGATGCCAAACCAGGTATTTATCTGCATCTCTTCGAGCGCAGTTGACGATAGATCTTTAAAATTCTGGCTATTTAAGTTATGGTACCATTTATCTACCCATAGCCTTTCGGCTTCAGTACAATTTCCGTTTTCGTAACGGCTTAGTAAATCGTAAAATGATTTCTGGTCCATAAAAAAGAATATTTGGTCTTATATTACACAAGTAACGCAACAGGAGCGAAACCCTAAAGCTAGGCGTGATAAAAAATGAAATAAGTTTTAATTACCTGATAATCAGCTATAAAAAGATGTAAAAATTTTTAATGTACTCTTTTATCCTTTTAATAGATTGGGTGATATGATACTCTACGGCTTTTTCTGAGATATTTAGACCAGTAGAAATATCTTTAGTAGATTGGTGTTGGTACCGGCTAAGCCTGAAAACTTCTTGTGTTTTTTCTGGAAGTGAGTTGATACCTTCTTCAATGATGGAAGATAGATCGTGAAGATCGACCAGATTTGCGGTATCCTGATGGTTTTCTGAATAGGTTAGGGTTTGGTACTCCATGTATTTGTTTTGCATAACCAAACTCCTGATGTAGTTGATTACGCTTAACTTCAAGGCGCCGAACAAATAAGCCTGGAGGTTATTGATTCCTGTTCTCTCCCGCTTTTCCCAAAGGGAGATAAAGATATTCTGTACCAGTTCTTCAGCAATTACCTTATCGCCTGTTTTTTTGTAGGCCGCCAATAAAAGCTCATTACTGTAGGTAAAATATATTTTTTCGTAAGCCTGCTTATCGCCTAGTTTCAGGCGTTTAATTAAATCTTCAGATTTTTCAGGCTCAGGGTGAGTCATTTGTTACTTGGTTATACGGTACGAGTGTAGTAAATGTATAAAATTAATGTTGAAGTTTCAGTTGGCAATTTGCAGTTAACAGTTAACCAGTTTATCCAATTAGCTTATTTTAAATAATTCTCCACTATTATATACACTAAGTATAAATATTTTATCGCCTTTTATCTCATTTTTTTACCTTTGCTCAATCTCAAAAAAAATATGCAAGAAAAAATTGTTGTTTTAGGCTCTAACGGGCAAATTGGTACCGAGTTGGTAACCATGTTACGTAAAATATATGGTGATGATCATGTTGTTGCATGCGATATACGCAGGCCTGATTATGATATCAAAAACTCTGCACCGTTTGAATTTGTGAATGTACTTGATAAGGAAATGATCAATGGCATTTTCCATAAATACAGACCAACACAGGTTTACCTTTTAGCGGCTTTATTATCGGCTACAGGCGAGCAAAATCCAAAGCTAGCCTGGGATTTGAATATGAATGGCTTATTGAATGTTTTAGATTTAGCTTTAGAATATAAAACTGCAAAAGTATATTGGCCAAGTTCTATCGCAGTATTTGGACCGAATTCGCCAAAAGATAATACTTCACAATATTGTGTAATGGATCCGAATACTGTTTATGGAATTAGTAAACTGGCAGGTGAGCGCTGGTGCGAATATTATAACCAGAAATACGGATTAGATGTACGTAGCATCCGGTATCCGGGATTAATCAGCTGGAAAGCTGCACCAGGTGGCGGAACAACAGATTATGCCATCCACATTTTCCACGATGCGTTGAAAAAAGGTAGCTACCAGAGTTTCTTAAATGCGGAAACAGAATTACCTATGATGTATATGGATGATGCTATCCGCGGAACAATCGAGCTGATGGATGCCCCTGCAGATCAGATTTCAGTGCGCAGCAGTTATAATTTTGCTGGGGTAAGTTTTACACCAGAGGTTTTAGCAGCCGAGATCAGAAAACATATTCCGGATTTTACGCTAACTTACAGCGCTAACGATCCTCGTCAGCAAATTGCAAACAGCTGGCCACGTTCTATTGATGACAACTACGCAGCAAAAGATTGGGGATGGAAACCAGAGTTCGATTTATCGAAACTGACGACTGATATGTTAAATAATTTAAAAAAATAATGTAAAGGTAGAGGGTTTGAAGGTTGAAGGCTTAAGGTCTCACAACTCAAATCTTATATCTCAATACTCCAAACAATGGGAAGAGCATTCGAATTTAGAAAAGAGAGAAAATTTAAGCGTTGGGCCAAAATGGCGGTTCAGTTTACGCGTATTGGTAAAGATATCGTAATGGCGGTTAAGGAATCAGGACCTCATCCTGAAACCAACTCTCGTTTACGTACGGCTATGCAAAATGCGAAAGCCGTAAACATGCCAAAAGATAGGGTAGAGGCAGCAATTAAACGAGCATCTGATAAATCTTTGGCTAACTATGAAGAAATTGTATACGAAGGTTATGCGCCACATGGCGTAGCCGTTTTAATTGAAACAGCTACTGATAATACCAACCGTACCGTAGCAAATGTTCGTAGTTATTTTAATAAAACGAATGGAACTTTAGGAAAAACCGGATCGTTGGATTTTGTTTTTAACCGTAAATCTATTTTCCGTTTCGTACCTGCAGAAGGTTTAGATCTGGAAGAGCTAGAGTTCGAATTAATTGATGCGGGCTTAGAGGAACTTTATGTTGAGGCCGATGAAGAAGGAAATGATATCGCAGTAGCACAGGGTGCATTCGAAAACTTTGGTTCATTGCAAAAAGCTTTAGAAGAAAAAGGCATCGAGTTAAAAAGCTCTAAATTGGAGCGTATTGCTTTATCTCATCACGAGGTTACAGAAGAGCAGGCTGCTGATGTGCTAAAATTAATCGATAAGTTGGAGGAAGATGATGATGTGCAGGCCGTTTACCATAATATGGCAGAATAATATCAAGTAGAAAATGTATAGAAAAGGTCCTGATTTTATTGTCAGGACCTTTTTTTGCATTTGGTCGTTATGCTGAACTTATTTTTAGTAGTTATTTCCTATTGTATTAAATACCTAACAGCTACAAGGTGGTCAGCATCTATCTAAGAAAGACCCTAAAATAAATTCAGGGCGACGATAGCGAGAAAACCGCAGAGTTTGATTTATCTATTACCGCTTATGCGAAAACAACCAGCTTAACAACTCCGGTTCGGCAAAGGCATTGTCCCAGCTATTGTGGTTTGCATTTGGATACAGGGTGAATTTCACTTCATCGCCAACGGTTTTTAGTCGCTCGGCAATGGCAATCGAAAATACAGGGTCTACAATATCATCTTTTGCACCATGAAAGATCCAAAGTGGTATTTTTTGATATTTTTTAATGTTGTTGGTATTGTCTCCACCACAAATAGCAATAGCTGCGGCAAATTTACGGCGTTCTCTCCTTAACAATTCGTAGGTACCCATTGCTCCCATAGATAAACCACCAACGTATACTTGATCTTGGTTTATATAAGGTTTATTAAGGAAATTTCTAACCATTCCTTGTAGCGCATGCATAATTTTAGTTGGTTTGCCACCTTCTACAAAACTGATTTTCCTTTTACCTTTGGCATCTTTCTCAAAATTGGCATTTGCCCAAAAATCGTTAGGTGGGCACTGAGGGAAAACCACAATAGCAGGGAAATTTTTACGCACATCGTTCTTTAAGAACAGTTTTCCTCCGTGTAATAATTGATTGCCATTATCGATACCCCTTTCTCCAACACCATGCAGAAAAATTACGAGTGGATATTTTTGGTCGGGATTAAAATTCTCTGGAAACAGGATTCTGTAGTAAATAGAGTCCTTTCCTTTGATATAGCTTCCCCTGTCGTATTTTTTTAAGTCTTGAGCGTTTAAAAAGAGTACAGAAAAAAGAATGCAGGTAGTTAAAATAATCTTTTTCATTTAACAAAAATAGAAAACCCTGGCTATTTTACAATAGCTCAGGGTTTATAACCAAACCAAATTGTCTTTATTTCAGTGTAAAAGATGCTTCTTTTACATCACGCGAATTTGTTCCTATAAATACTTTAAAATCGCCGGGTTCTGCAACAAATTTTAGATCAGAATTGTAAAACTTAAGGTCGTTTTCGGAAATATTGAAAATAACGGTTTTACTTTCTCCAGCTTTTAAATTAATTTTTTGAAAACCTTTTAGCTCTTTTACCGGTCGGGTAATGCTACCCACAAGGTCTTGAGTATATAATTGAACAACCTCTTTACCTTCATATTTGCCTGTATTGCTTAATGTAACCGATGCAGTGATCGATTTCCCTTTGGTTAATGTATTTGCGCTCAGTTTAACATCACTATAATTAAATGAGGTATAGCTTAAACCAAAGCCGAATGGATATAATGGATCGTTGCTTACGTCTAAATAGTTAGAACGGAATTTTTCGAACCATTTGCCTTCAGCCAATGGACGACCGGTATTTTTATGCGCATAGTACAATGGCACCTGACCAACGTTTTGAGGAAAGGTTGCGCTTAATTTGCCTGAAGGATTCACATCGCCAAAAAGAACATCGGCAATGGCATTTCCTGCTTCGCTACCCGGAAACCATACATTCAAAATAGCCGGGATGTTCTCTTGTTCCCAATTCAATGCCAATGGGCGGCCTGTAAAGAGCACCAATACTACTGGTTTACCAGTTTTGGCCAAAGCTTTTAACAAATTTTTCTGTGTTTCCGGTATCTGTATATCCGTAACACTGCTACTTTCACCTGTAAATTCGGAGCCTTCGCCAACAGTAGCCACAATTACATCCGATTTTTTCGCTACTTCTAAAGCTTCTTTGATCATTTCGGCTTCTGTACGTGGATCGCGTTTGTAAGTAGGGTTATGGATATTTACATATCGGTGCTCCATGGTAGAATCGGACAGGAAGTTGGCACCACGTGCAGTTAATATTTTAGCATTATTACCCAAAGCATTTTTTAAACCTTGCAGCACGGTTACCGATTGATCAAAAAGGGCAGCAACACTCCAGGTACCATACATATTTGCGGTATTATCGGCTAGTGGACCAATCAAACCAATGGTGCCCGATTTTTTTAACGGGAGGATATTGTTATTGTTTTTTAACAATACAAAGCTTTCGCCAGCAACTTCACGCGCCACTTGGCGATTAGCCGGACTAAAAACCTCTTTTTCTGCCCTTTCTGCGTTACAGAATTTATAAGGATCGGTAAATAAGCCGAGTTTGTATTTTGCCTGAAGTACCAATCTGCAGGCTCTATCGATCTGCGTGATTCCTACTTTTTTCTCAGCCAATGATTTTTTTAGGGTTCCTAAAAAACCTTCACCAACCATGTCCATATCAATACCTGCATTTAAGGCCAACGCTGAAACGGTCTGTAAATCGCCCATACCATGTGCAATCATTTCAGGAATACCTGTATAATCGGTTACCACAAAGCCTTTAAAACCCCATTGATTGCGTAAAACATCTGTCATTAACCATTTGTTTCCCGTTGCAGGAATGCCATCAACTTCGTTAAAGGATGCCATTATGCTGGCAGCTCCTGCATCAACAGCTGCTTTATAAGGTGGAAAATATTCGTTGTACATGCGTACTTTGCTCATATCGGTGGTATTGTAATCTCTACCAGCTTCGGCAGCACCATAAAGCGCATAGTGTTTTACACAGGCTAAAATCTCATTATTGGCCTGAAGTTTACCCTGATAACCTTTTACCATGGCTGCAGCAATCTGCGAGCCTAAATAAGCATCTTCTCCACTGCCTTCTGAGATACGTCCCCAACGTGGATCTCTCGAAATATCAACCATAGGAGAGAAGGTCCAGTTAATGCCGCTCGCACTGGCTTCTATTGCTGCTATACGGGCCGATTTTTGTACAGTTGCCATATCCCAGATGCAGCTTACGCCCAAAGGAATCGGGAAAACGGTATTGTAGCCGTGTATAACGTCCATTCCAAAAAGCAAAGGAATTTTCATGCGACTGTTTTCTACCGCTATTTTTTGAACAGCCTTGATCTTATCTACACCTTTGATGTTGAATAAACCACCAACTTGTCCTGCTTTTATTTTTTTAGAAATGTCACTGCTGTTGGCCTGTCCAGTGGTGATATCGCCAGAACTAGGCAGGTTCAGCTGACCAATTTTTTCGTCAATGGTCATTTTCGCCATCAGGTTGCTGATGAAAGTGTTCATCTTCGCTTCTTCTGTCGAAACAGGCTTTTTGGTTTGTGCCGATCCGTTCAGCACAAACAGGGTTAAAAAAACAACCAGGATATTCGCTCTCTTCATTATCATTATATGTGTGTTTATTCTTTATTAATCAACTTTCTTCACTTCGGTTTTTGCCGATATACCATTCTCATTTATTGCTTCTATGGCAAAATAATACGTTTTCTGACTGTCCATTGCTTTAAACCAGTATTCGTTAAAATCGTGGATCATGATGCAGTTGTACAGTTTATCGGGTGCAGTACCGTAATAAAGGTTGTAGGCAAAAGCATTATCAACAGGCTGCCATTTAATGTAGGCGCTGCGCTTGTCTTTTTCAGTCCTTAATACAATCAGGTTTTTAACCGTTATTGGTTTTTCTCCATTTCCATTGCCGAAAACGCGTAAACCGCTAATGGCGAATTTTCCGGTTGGCATATGTATGTTTACCATTTTGATGAACCTGGTTTTTACTGGCTTTTGGAGTTCGATGTAATCATGTGGAACATCGGTTTTATTTTGGCTTTTATCAACCAAGGTAGTCCATTTTTTCCCATCTGTTGAGGAAAGGATTTTATATTGATGGTAAATTCCGATCTGTTTTCCTAAAAATTCAGCATCCTGATCTGCATAATTGATCTGTATGGCGTTTACCGTTGCCAAGCTGCCCAAATCGGTCTGGATCCACTCGCCATTATTGGCGGTTTTGGCACTCCAGTAGGTTTTTATATTTTCATCAACGGCGTTGTTAGCGTTAAAGCTTCCCAAAGTTGAGGAAACGGTTACCGGTTTTTTATAGTTGATGAGCATCCAGCCAGGCCCGGCAGGTCCGCCCTCTTTCCTTTCGGAAGGTAAATAGAGTGGATAATCGCCAAAAGCGGTATTCGTCCACATCACATCGTCTTTATCAAAACCAGTTGGCCAAATGCCCATTCTGCGTTCCCAGGTGTTTTTTACACAGATAATGCTGGTAGAGATATGCCAGTAATTTTTGCTATTATCCTGGAAGGTCGCTCCATGACCAGCACCACGCGAAAATCCTCCGCCTTTATAACTTAAAGGATCGGATTGTGGGGTTGTAGGCGTATCGTAAAACAAAGGCTTGGTTCCAACTACCACGCCGTCAGAATAGCCACTAAATTCGGTTCCCGGTGCGCCGTATTGAAAGTAATATTTGCCATTATGTTTGGTCATCCAGGCACCTTCGGCAAAAGGATCAAGGAAAGTATTGTCCATATATTCACCAAAACGCTGCCAGCCATATCTCCAGCTTTGGAGTAGGTACATGGGGGTACGGGTACCTTTCGGTTGAAAAGTTTTGCGGTCTAATTCTACACCATACATCGGATAGTTGTTACTGCTTCCATTATACATATAAAATTTGCCATCATCGTCCGTAAAAAAGGATGGATCCCATCCACCTATTTCTAATGAATCGACTAATGGAAACCATTTATTGCCTTTTGGGTCGGTACTTCCCCATAAGGTGAAGTTTTTGGTGTAAGTGCTACCAAAAACCACCATGGTATCGCCAATAATGCCAACGCCCGGTGCACAGAGTTCGTCTTTGGTTTTATTCCATGGACGGAGAAATTTTCTTTCGTGGAATTTCCAGTTCAGCATATCGGCGCTGTGCCAATAACCCCATTGGTTGGTGCTGAAAAGGTAAAAATCGCCTTTATAATTTACGATCACCGGATCGGCTGTGGCGCGGTGTTTGCCCCATTCGGTAAAAGACTCGAAAGGGGTATATCCATAGTCTACATTAATTGGGTTGCAATATGTTTTTTGCTGGGCGTATGCAGCATAAGTACCGCTGAACAGCAATGAAATTAAAAATATTTTGAATAAATGTTTAGCCATTATTCGTATGGGGATTAGTTAAAAATGTTTATTCGTGCACAGCTCGAACAGCCAATGGCCATTCCGCTAACGCTTAGTCCGGTAACGTGCGATTGATGCTCCCAGTAAACCCACATGTCATGTGCCCCACCTGTTGAAGTTAATTTTACAGTGTAAATGTCTCCGTTTTCTGGTATTTGTCCGATTACTGTTCCGCTTGGCGAGTTTGGTGGGATAAAGAAAGAATAAACACCACCACTGGTATTGTTTTCTAGTCTAACATACACGCCATCGCTGGTAGAATTTGTTGCAGTTACATTTACGGTTGCAAACTTTGATTTTATGGTTTTATGTTTAGCGCCCGGTATGGTAGTGAAGCCCGAATTTAGGGTCACAAATCCTATTATTGCTGTTAATATTAAAATTATTCTTTTCATGGTTCTGTAGATTTAATTTGAAATATATGATGGCTAAACATTTATATACTATTGAATACTATGGCTTAAATTGGAAATCCAGTTTCTTTAATCCACTTTGAACATCTTTGTTTCCCATAAAAAGCTTCCAAAGTAGGCCTGATCTGTAATTTTCGATCATCACTACCATTGGACCTTGGTCGATACCTAAATATCTTTTCGGATACCAGTTCTCTTGCTCTGAAAAGGCATCGTAAAAACCATATTTCCCCCAAACTTTATCTCCCAGATCTTCGTAAAGATGTCTGATTACCTTCATCGATTCTTTTGGCGTGTATGGGATTGATGATATAGCTGCGGTAGGAGAGATTACACCAAAATCTTCCTTAGGGTTATGCGCAGCATAACCTTTTACCGAATAACTGGCTGTTAAGCCCCAGTTATTTTCTCCATAACCTTTAAATTTCTTTGGGTTGGCCACACAGTAATCGTGTATGGCAAGGGTATGGTTTACATTGTTTCCCCAGTAATCGGCATAACGGTCTTTCAATCCCCTAGGGTTTAAACCCAGATAAGAGTAATGCGCCCAAAATAATGGACCTACTGAATTTTTCTGACCTTGATAATCAAGTGTAAAAGGATGACCATAAAAGTTGAAATTAGTTTTAATCTGCCCGTTTCTCGCCCAGCCTTCGTGATAAACCTCTGCAGGAACACCATGCCTAGGGGAGGAGGCGGCCATTACATACATGATCAAACATTCATTATAGCCTTTTACAGGAAAGTTCATTTCCCATTTGTACGCTGGCGACCAATGCCAGTATAGCACATTTTGTCCGTTGCGGAACCAATTAAAATCGATTCCTTTCCAAAGTTCATCTGCCTTTTTTGCCAAAGCTTTTTCAGGTTCGGCCCCATTTTTATAATATTCGTTAATACAGATTAAAGCCTGTGCAACAAAAGAAGTTTCTACAAGATCGCCTCCATTGTCTTTTTGTCCAAATGGACGTACTTTTCCTGTTTCACCAATTATCCAATGCGGCCATGCGCCATGAAAGCGGTCTGCTTTGGAAAGGAAATCCAATATTTTGTTTAAACGGTCTAATCCTTCTTTTTTGGTTACATAACCTCTATCTATCCCGCTTAAAATGGCCATCAAACCGAAGCCTGTAGCGCCTGTAGCTACGGTGTTTTTATCATTTTCCGGGTATATGTTATCCACATGAAAACGTTCTCTACCAGCACCCGATGTGGGTTCAGCCCCATCCCAAAAATATTGGAACGTCTGTTTTTGCACGAGATCCAATAATTCAATGTCGGAAAGGTTTTTTTTGATAGTGAGATCGGGATTATACTTGCCGTTCTTAGTTTTTGTACAAGCGCTAACAAGCAAAAAGGAGCAAAGCGTGGCTACCAGTATAAGTGTAATTTTCTTTGGGGCGGTTTTCAA
Organism: Pedobacter sp. SG908; assembly: GCF_011759615.1. Classification (NCBI taxonomy): domain Bacteria; kingdom Pseudomonadati; phylum Bacteroidota; class Sphingobacteriia; order Sphingobacteriales; family Sphingobacteriaceae; genus Pedobacter; species Pedobacter sp. SG908. Next base: position 119,885 of record NZ_JAAOYY010000003.1, on the reverse strand, counting down.
CATATCACGGAACAAAGGAAAGAAAGGTTGTCAGTATTAACCGACAACCTTTATTAAAAGATTTAAATTTTAGTAACCTGGATTTTGTTTTAGCAGATTTCCACTTAGCTCAATTTCGTTCTGAGGAATTGGCCAAACTTCATTTTTATTTGCTTTCCAGCCTTTAGGGCCAAAAACAGCTAAACCTCTTCCTTGACGGATAACATCGAAGTAACGATCATTTTCCATCGCAAGCTCTACTTGTCTTTCTTTCCAGATCGCATTCCGTAAAGTAGTTTTGTCCGTAGTGGTAACATCTGGAAGAATGTTGATATTTCCACCTCTTGCACGTGCACGAACTCTATTTAGTGAAGTTAATGCTTGTGAGGTATTGCCTTGCTCGTTGGCAGCCTCTGCATTCATTAAAAGAATATCTGCAAATCTTAATACCCTGAAATTTTGTTGCGCGCCTTCATTAAACCCAGATATACGCATAGCGAAAGGCACGTAAGATTTTTGATTGTATCTTTCATTTGGTACTGAGCTAGGGATTAAATCACCCTGTGGAGTAGTTTCATTTTTAAACAATATGGTCGCGTCCCTACGTGGGTCTCCTATTTCAAAAGCATTGGCTAATACTTCTGATGGCGTATTGAAACCCCAACCCATAATACCAGCTACACCCTGTACCTGGCTGTACTGCGAATTAGATGCGTCAGCGTTTCCAGGGACCAATTCTGCCTGCACTTCAAATAACGATTCGATATTATTTTCGTTCTGGGTTCTGAAACCTTTTTCGAAGTCAGGGAATAAATCATATCCCATAGTCATTACCTGATTAGTTAACGAAAGAACATCTGCCCATTTGTTTTGGTACATGGCTACTTTGGCATGTAAACCAATAGCTGCTCCTTTGGTTGCTCTTCCTAGATCTGCTGCGCCATAAGATTGAGGCAAAACAGCAGCAGCTTCGTTCAGGTCTTTCTCGATTTGGGCGTAAACAGTAGCTTTATCCGATTGCGGCAGATTATATTCGCTATTATCTTTTGGTACATGCAGTCTTAATACAACATTACCATAAGCCCGCACCAATCTGAAATAAGAATATGCCCTAACAAATTTGGCCTCTGCAAGATATCTGTTTTTAAGACTCTCATCCATACTGATATTAGGGATGTTATCAAGAACCTGATTACAAAGGTTAATATTTTGGTACTGACCTGTCCAGAAATCTAGAAGTGTGCCATGAGTGGATGTAACTGTAAATTGATCGTAAAGATTAAAAAAAGTTGCATCAGTAGGTGTACTCCCTTTGTCTGCCTCATCAGAACCCGTACTTTCAATTGCTATTGCATTAAAAGCAACATTGTTCCAGCTGCGTAAGTTAGCATAAATTGCGTTTACACCTTTTAAAGCGTCCTCAGGCGTTTTCCAAAAGGTTACTGATGGCTGCTGAGCTTGAGGCGGAACATTTAGAAAATCTTTTTTGCATGATGCCGTTAAAAGTACTGCACTAATTGCAGCTGCAGCAAAAAATGATTGTGTATTTATATATTTTTTCATTTTAAGTCGATTAGAAAGTTACGTTAACTCCAAAGTTGTAGGTAGCGAACAAAGGATATACATTAGTATCAATACCTGCATTAGTTGGTGTTCCACCTACCTCTGGGCTAAATCCTTTGTATCCAAAAATGTTAACCGCATTTTGTGCGTTTAAGAATATTCTTAAGCGTTGCATTTTCCATTTATTAACAATTGCTGATGGTAAGCTATATCCGAGCTGGATATTTCTTAATCTGATATAATCGCCTTTTTCTACATAAAATGAGTTTGGAGCATTGTTAAGGCCACCAGCTAAATCTGCAGAAGGATAGGTATTTGAAGTGCCAGGACCAGTCCAACGGTGATCAAAGAAATCCTTAGTATAGTTTTCGTTACCAAATCTGCTACTCAGGTTAGCATTAAATACATCTACATCGGCTACACCTTGAATATCTAATGTTAAATCGAAGTTTTTGTAAGCGAAGTTGGTATTTAATCCATAAGTGAATTTAGGATTTGGATTACCAAGAACAACCCTGTCTCTTAAATCGATCAATCCATCACCGTTAATATCTGCATATTTAAAATCACCTTTTTTAAATCCAGGCCATGCTGCGGCCTCTGCATCCGTTTGGAATATGCCGGCAACCTGATAACCATAGAATTCTCCAATAGGTCTGTTGTTAACAGTTCTCGTAGATACATATCCACTAGTTAAGCCAGCGCCACCTTTGTAAATAGGATTTGCTCCAGAAGTAACGTTTAATACTTTATTGTTGTTTATTCCTAAGTTTCCACTAATCGAATAGGTCAACCCACCTGATGTTTTATCAGCCCAGGTTGCTAAAAATTCGAAACCACGATTTTGAATGTCGGCCTGATTTGCAATGATAGAACTGTTTACTGTTCCTAAACTTCCTAGAACCGGAATATCAAATATCGCCTGTTCTGTTTTTCTGTTATAATAATCCAATTCAACATTTAATCTGTTTTTTAAGAAACCCATTTCAAGGCCAATGTCAGTTCCTGCACTTCTTTCCCAAAATAAGGTTGGAGGTACAAGGGTTCTAATACTCGCACCTGTGTAAGGAATACCGCCAAAAATTGCAATTAGAGCAGCAGTTTGATCAACAGTTTGGGTTGACGGATTAAATGGAACCCCCGCATTACCCACTTTACCCCAGCTTCCTCTTAATTTTAAATTACTGAAGATGTTTTGGTTTTTCATGAATTCTTCGTTACTGATTACCCAGCCTGCACCGATTGAAGGGAAATTACCCCAAACGTTATCAGATCCAAAAAATTGAGATGCCCCGTCTCTTCTGATTGAAGCATTTAACAAATATTTGTTTTTGTAACCATAATTAACCCTTACAAAGTAAGATGAAAATGTACTTAATTCTCCTTTGTCGATAATACTTCTACTTGCTGCATCACCTAAAGCCAAATAAAGATCCCCCTCTGAAGTATAAGGGACGTTTTGTGCATCAGCATTTATAGTATACATTTTATTACGCTGAGCTGTTTGACCTGCCAATACTGTTAAACTATGGTCACTCCACTTTTTGTCGAATGTTAAAGTGTTCTCAACGAGCCAGTTCCTGTTTTCGATGCGGTCTATATCAAGTTTACTGTTCGTGCTCAATTGGGTGTTTGTAGCTTTGTATTTTGGCACATATCCCCTAACTTCTTCCTGACCGAAATCGCCACCTATACTGGTTTTGAAAGTGAAGTTTTTAAGAAATTTTAATTCTGCATATACATTACCGTTGATTTTGTACTTGGTTGTATTTTGGTTAAAGAAATCTAAAGTAGCCTGGGGATTCATATTACTTCCATTACCCAGGTTGAAAGCATTTGGATCACCGTAGCTGCCATCTGCATTAAAAACAGGTACAACCGGAGATGCCGCATACATGGCCCTGAAAATTGTTGATGGCGCGTCTTTTGATTTACTATAAGTTCCTGCAACATTATAACCGATTTTTAAAGGTTCAAAAATCTGATAATCGTTAGCTAACCTTACGGTATAACGTTTGTAATTATTATTTTTTACAATACCATCCTGATCAAGGTAACCTAATGAGAAGTTGTAAGTCGATTTTTCAGATCCACCACTAATAGATAATTGGTGGTTGTTAACCATAGCAGTTCTCAATACCTGATCGTACCAATTGGTTCCAGTACCTAGGTTTGTATTTGCAAATAATGGTGCTGCTGGTGGAGATTGAAGGCTATATGCTTCGTTTACCGCAGTAGCATATTCACTCGCATTTGCCATTTCTACCTGGTTAGTTACTTTTTGAAGGCCAACGGATCCATTGTAATTAATTACTGCATTTCCCTTTTTACCTTTTACAGTGGTTACCAGAACAACACCATTTGCTGCACGGATACCATAAATCGATTGTGACGATGCATCTTTTAGAATACTGATATTAGCAATGTCTGCCGGATTTAAAAAGTTAATGTCATCATACCACACACCATCTACCACGTAAAGAGGTCCTGTTTTTCCATAAATAGTACTTGTACCACGTATAGTAATTTGTGGAGAAGAACCTGGGGTTCCATTATTGGTAATCGATACACCTGCAACTTTACCCTGTAATGCACTTACCGGGTTTACTGATGCCTGTTTTGAAATATCTTCACCTTTTACTGTTCCTACCGATCCAGTAACATCAATTTTCCGCTGCGTGCCATAACCCACAACCACAACCTGCTCTAATTGTTGTGTTGATGAAGTTAGTGATACATTAAGTGTAGTTTGATTATTTACAGCCTGTTCTAATGCTGTATAGCCTACAAAGTTAAATACCAATGTGGCGTTAGCTGGCGCACTTATTGAGTAGTTGCCGTTTTCATCTGTTTGCGTGCCATTTTGTGTTCCTTTAATTAAGATAGTTACGCCTGGTAATGATGTCTTATCACCACCATCAATTACTTTACCTTTTACGGTAATGTTTTGCGCTAATGCTACGTTAATTGTTAGCAAACAAAATGCAGCGAGAACAGAAATTCTTGTAAAAATTCTTTTCATGCCTTATTATAAATTTAGTTTAATTGTTAGTTAAATGTGGGGTTGTTTTTGCTGATGTGCAAGTGTTTTTACCTCAACATTAATACATCATAGTAGGCGACGGGCTATCTCACTTAATAAAACCAAATGCGATTTTGGCCTAAAAACGTAGTTTTTTTGGATTTTAACATTATATTAACATACGCATAAGTGTATTAATAACACTAAGTGTTTTGTGGGGTGCAGAAATTCGTTATGAGAGGTAATGATGTAGTCTTGATCTGGTAAGATAACACGAAAAAGCTTCTAAAACCGTTTTTTCTGTAGACGTTTCGGAGGCAGATTGAAGCAATTTTGATTGCTGAATTTGATTAGGGGTGTAAGATTAAAGTTCCATCAAAAACTCTGTTAAATTTTTGTCGTGTGGCACTTCCAGTTTTTTACGTAGGCGGTATCGGCGGATTTCTACCCCGCGTAAACTGATATTTAGTAACGACGACATTTCCTTACTGCTCATGTTCATCCTAAGGTAAGCGCAGAGTTTTAAATCGTTTGGAACAAGATCGGGGTGTTGAGCTTTTAGTTTCTTAAAGAAACTTTCATGCGCCTCGTTAAAGCTATTTTCGAAGAGGTGCCAATCACGTTCATCGTTCATCCCGTCATTAATTACCTTCTGGATTTTGCGGGTTTGATCATCAGAAAGTTTTTTTCCGTTCTCATCCTTTAACTTGGTGATCTCGTCGCTAAGTTTTTGGAGTAGCTCATTTTTATAGACCAATGTCATAGCAGAATTGGCCAGTTCCCTGTTTTTTGAGGCCAGTTCGGCCTGCAGTTTTTCTGTTTGGAGTTTAATAATCTGCTTTTCGTTGGTTTCTGCTTCTTGTCTTAATATTTCTTCCTGCTCGGCCTGTAAACGGTCGCTTATTTTCTGACTATCCCTGTAGAGTTTTCTTTCGTAAATTTTCTTACCCAGAATCAATACCACCACAAATAATATAGTGTAGCACAAAATGGCCCAGTTGTTTAAATACCAAGGGCGTAAAATGGTAAATGTGTAAACGGCTTCCTCACTTACTGAGCTGTCATCCGTTTTTGCCCTAACCTTAAAAACGTAGTTACCTGCACTTAAGTTGGTGAAATCTTTTTGTGTGGCATAAGTCCAATCAGACCATGCTCTCGAATAGCCTTCTAAATAGAACTGGTATTTAACCTTAGCCTGTCGGTAATAGGGAAGGGCATAAGAAATGCGGATATTGTTACGGCTGTTTTGGATCTCAGTAGCTCCCTCACCATTACCAGCTTCACTAATGAGCGAAAACTTATCCGTAATATCCTCTACCCGTCTGATCAAGACTGCAGGAAGTTTTTGCTTTTGTGCATTGAGTTGGGCAGTGGAGCTGTAGATCACAAAACCATCATCAACACTGATGAGGTAAATGGAATTGCCTATGCGGCTAATATTTTCATAATATTGAACCATCCGACCATCTAAAATACTGAACTGGTTCGAATCGATTTCCACCTTACCTGGCTCACTAAAGTTAACCAGGGCCGTTTTTCCGTGATTGATAAACCAATATTTTTTGCCACCTGCATTGATGATTTTGTTCGATGACTGGAACGAACCAAGTTCTTTATTTAACGCGGCATACTTGGTAAATTTATCACTTAACTCATCGTAGGTGTAAAAGCCTGCATCTGAAGAAAAAACAATCTTATTCTCTAAATTGAAGATGTTGATATTGTAATTACCGGGCAGGCCATTCTTTTCATCAAAATATTTAGTGCTGATTACGCTGGTGTAGCTGGGACTTAAATTTAATTTATATAAACCCTTATAGGCATGAGCGACCCAGATATCGCCTTTGTTATCCTGCTCTACATATCTTGATGGAGCGTCAAAGCCCGCAATTTTTGTAGTAAACTTTAATCCCGAAGCCGGAGCTTCTATAAAGAGCGAAAGCCCGGTATAGGTACCCTGAATAAGGTAATTGGGATTTGAATTTAATTTTTTAATGGTCCAGCCACCTGCAGATCTTGATAGCCATTCAATTTTATCACCATTTACCTTAAACGTACCGCTGTTATGGCCACATATTAACTCGTTATCAATAATGGTAAGTTCCCATACCTGCCCCTGTGAGTTTGGGATCAGTCTAAAATTAAAAGGCAATAGGTTATCAGGCGACCACTCACTATAAAACAGCCCTTGATTGGTGCCGAGGTAAATTTTGTTATTGAAGATAATACTGGAATAGACAGTTCCAAACTGGCCTGTTTTATCGAAGTAAAAATATAAGGGCGAATTAAGTTCTATCCGGTCAATTCCGTTATCCAGTCCAGTCCAAAGGTTTTGCTCATTATCCGCATATAAACTTAGAACAGTATTGTTCTGTAAACCACTCGATTTATTGATCCGTTGCACAACTTTTCCATTTTCATCTATAATGATCAGACCGTTGAGAATGGTACCATAGGCAAAATATTTACCCAGTAAACTTACTCCATTGTTGAGCTGATAGGTTTTTAGGTAAGCATTGGCAGGTGTGTTTAAAGGTGTAAAATCTTTACCGTCGTAGGTAAATAATCCCTGTTTGCTGGTTCCGATAATTAGGCCATTGTTTTTATAGGGAAGAATGGATAATATACCCTCTTTGCCTAGCTTTTCGCTGTTTGGGATATAGACTAATTTGTTGCCAACGAGCTCGAACAAACCTTTTTCAAGCACTTCGATAAAATATCTGTTGTTTACCTTATGTAGGAACAGAAATGAAGACGGTGATTTTATCACCTCTATTTTGTTGTTTTTGTAAATGAAAATCTTAGAAAAGGATTGAAAAATTACCCGATCCTTGTCTACATAAATTTTCCAGACCTCATCATTGATTTCGATGCCTTTTGGTAATAGATTGGTAAGTGAGCTATAGCTTAGTTTGTTGTTCTTAATAGACCAGAAGCCAAACTCACCAAAACTACCCGTATAAATTCTTCCCTTATTGTCTGTAGCTACTGATCTTACAATCTGTCGGTTGGGCATCTGGTATTTCTGCCAGTAACGGCCATCGAAAGTTAATAACCCTTCTGCATTGCCAAAGTACATCACACCATTTTTATCTTTTGCTATGCTCCAGTTCTGGTTTCCCGATGAATAAACAGATTTAGGATAGTTTTCGATATAGGGAACGCCTATGCTTTTAATTTCTGATGCATAGGTATTTATAGCGAAGCAGGATAGTAATAAAAGGACCCGGAAATAGTTTAGCATAAAATGGTTAATAAGTAAAGCCATTAATACACAAAGTAAATGAAAAATTGTTTAATAGTCGATCGTTAATGGTCTATAGTTCATGACTATTAGTTTAATGAAGGCTTTTTGATAAATGATCAATAATCGCACTATTAAAAGAGATCGTGGTTATGCAATATTATAATGGTTAATTGCCTTCGCCATTGAGAGATTAAGAAATATTAAGCAGTCAAGTAATTCAAGAATTGAATGCCGGAACCCCCCAACTAGCCCTGATGGCAGTGGCACGAAGCCAATTCTTCATTGGCGAAGTAAAACGTACAGCAGGACGGAACCCGTGTTGTTTGCAATGACACTGCGCTCCAAAAAAAACTTATGATGTATAATCGCTACAATTGAAGCTTCATTAATTAACTATAGAAAATCATACCAAAACCTAACTTTTCACAGCAACCGGCTGCGGAACCTTTACATAATAGCCTGTACCATCGTAAGGGCGCTTGCGTGGATTGGTAGTGCACTCAACTGAGCAACAGCCCTGAAGCTGATCGCCGCATTCATCACATTGGGTAATGTGCTCATTACACTCCGGATTGGCACAGTTGATCATTTTTGGAGTAGTTTTACCACAATTATAGCAAACCGAAACTATAGTTGGATTTACCTCATTTACATCAACTGCAATGCGGTTATCGAAAACATAACATTTGCCTTCAAAGTCTTTACCACCCGCTTCTTTTCCGTATTTAATAATACCACCGTGTAATTGATAAACATCATTAAAGCCATGGTGTAAAAGCAAAGCAGAAGCTTTTTCGCATTTAATGCCTCCAGTACAATAGGTTAATATTTTTTTGTCTTTATATTGGGCAAGCTGGTTGATCTGTTCAGGGAAATCGCGGAAATTCTCAATATCCAGCGTTACAGCATTCTTAAACTTACCAAGGTTATGCTCATAATTAGAACGCACATCAAGGATAACCACATCCTCGTCATCTTTCATTTTCATAAAATCGACTGGCTCTAAGTGTTTACCTGTTTGTTTGTTCGGATCAATAATCGATGTATCCCTTAAGCCCGAGTGTACAATTTCCGATTTGTAACGGCAGTGCATTTTCAAGAACGAAAGTTCTTCAACATTATCGATTTTAAATTCAGTTTTTGCAAACCTTTCGTCAGCATGTACTGCTTTCATATAAGCTTCGCAGGCTTCGGCTGTTCCCGAAACAGTGCCGTTTAAACCTTCGTCGGCAACGATAATACGGCCAACTAGGCCTAAGGATTTACAAAATTTAAGATGATCAGCAGCAAATTGTTCTGCCTCCGCTATGTAACTATAGCAATAGTAAAGTAGTGTCTGATATTTTTTCATAACGCTGTTGATACCGTTGCAAACGGCGTTTAAAGCGGTGCAAAGATAACAAAAAAGCTTGAAGGTAAAAAGATAAAGGTGTAAGGTTTTGCCCTATAAATATACTTTCAACACTAACCTCTAAACCCTAAACTTTATTATAAGGTGTAAGCTATTCTAAATCCTTGTGTTAATTTGCGGGCACCATCGTACGCAAAACCATAACTGGCCCTTAATACCAAACGTTGGATACCGAAGTAAAATTCTTTATAATTCCGCTTTTCTGGAGAAGAAAGATAGCCGCCTCCAATAAATTCTTCCAACTTAGCCTTACGCAATAATGGAACCTTATTCATGAAAAAGCCTGCGAAATTATGTTCTAAATGCGCTTCGAAATATTGTTGATTGGTACTGAACTGGTAAAAATCTAAATATTGAAACTTCCGCAGATTTGGAGGGAAAATGGTAGAAATGTTACCTGCAAAGTGTTTAAAATCAGGATAAAACATGCTTTTGTTGTTCAGGAATTTGCCCACGCCAGCCAAAAATGAAGTGTAACCCCATAAGCCCAACCCGATCCTGTCCTGAGAAACCTCAAGTTTTACAAAATCATAATCAACATCACTGTTTAATACTCCGTTAAACCCTTTTTTATACAATAAGGTCATCTTTGGGAATTTAGATTCGGTGTAAAACTTCCCATCCGGACGTGTAATGTATTTCTGCCCAATAGTATAAGTTAAACTTGCAGTTGCACTAAAAGAGTTATAGGTTGGGAAAAGTGGCGTTTCAGTATCTGGGCTGAAAGGATTGTTGGAGGTGAATTCCCTATCTTTTGCGTCGATGAATTTAAAGGTAGAATTATTGGTTAAGCTTTTATTTTTGCTATAATCTACACTTATACTTCCCTGCAAGCCCGTTGCCAGTTCTCTGGTTGTATTAATGTTAATAAAACCCTTCTCATAAAATTTTGAGAAGTTTTTTTCATAAAGTAACGAGTTAATGGTATTACCCAATGCAGTCATTGATCCTAAGTTGTTCAAATCAAAAATACCATTTCCGAATGATGCACCTATACTAGCCCTTTTAAGTGGATTGTAGTAGTAGCTTCCCGTTAAGCTTCCGGTAAGTTTTTGGTTGGCAAAACCATACCTCAGTTCAGGACGGATGTAATAAGATCTCCTGTTCTCGAAATCCTTTCTATAGGTAACCCCGTATTTTACTGCAAAACCTTCTACGGTATTGTAAAATATAGCCCTAAGTACTGGATCAAAAGACCAATATTCCTTATCATAGCGGTCGTTAACGCTATAGCCGTGTAATAACAATTTAGCTATGCCGAACTTATTATTGTCTTTTTCAAGCGAATCGAGATACTTTTTCGATTCTTTTAACTTCGCTATGCTGTCTTTTTTAACATAGTTGATTTTTTCATCTTCAGTTAAAGGAATAGGCCTGTTGTTTTTCCAGTAAAGAGAATCTTTTTTGTTTACCATTTCGGTAATTTTTAAGATCTCGCCGCTAAAAAAGTTTTTAGGGAATTTAGGGTCCAGGTTATAATTATTGTAAATACCCACATAATAACCTGCAATTTTAAAGCCCAGCACATTCCCGGCAAATTGAAAATTAATAGCGGTTGGCATATAAATATCCTGAACCTTGGTAAACTGCTGACTGATGTTTAAAGTATCTATAAAATTGATTCCCGCGTTCTTGGTTAGGTAAACATCAGTGTTGTAAATTCTCCAGCTATCATCAATAATATAAATAATACCCCTAAAAACCGGGTCATTTTCACGGCGGGGGATTACTTCTATTTTATGGATAATCTCCCCGTTTTCCTTGCTTTCGCCCAATAATTTATATTTATAATAAAATAAGGCATTGTCTGCAATTGGAGAAATGAACCCCCTGGCGCTTAATTTGTTTTCAAGTAGATAATTGTCATAAAAATTAATAATTAAATCAGAAGCTTTGTTAAAACTAAATGAATTGTTTCTGCCTGCAACTTTTGATGAAATCATTTCTTCATGCACATCGTTGGGCCTTTTGAAATTGAACTTGCTTTGCGATTCTGATAAATAAATGATGCCTTTTCTATTGGTATCGAGTTCTAAAACTTTTTGGATATCCCGACCAAAGAACTTTTTAGGGGCACCCCTTAAACGTTGCACACCTTTGATATAAACATCACAACTAAATTCCTTCACCTCATTTAAATGTGTTTTTCTCTGTTTAATGGCCTTACGGATAATGGCATAAGCCGGGTCCTCAGCATTTGCCCTTATATTTACGTTTTCTAAAGTATAACTTTCTGATGTTAATGTTACGTTAAGCGATTGATCTGCCGAAAGGTTAATGATATGATCTTGCTGTTTATAGCCTACAGCCCTAAAACTCAAAGTATATTCACCGTTTTTTAACTTCATGGAGTATTTTCCATCAATATTTGCAGATGTTCCACTAGTTGTATTTTTTAAATAAACTGAGGCAAAAGGAATAGGCTGACCGCTATTATCTTTAACTACACCTGTAACGGTAGATTGTTGAGCAAAAATAATATTGGTAAAGCCGCAAAAAAACAGGAGTGCGCAAATTCTTATCATAATTAATTAGTATACCCTAAATATCGAATATCTTTTAACATATACACATAGTTACATGTTAAAGTTTGTTAAGATCGAAAAAAAATAGTGATGGTACAATGTTTTATAATAATAATAAAATGCATAACGTCAATTAGTTTATCGATCAAACGTTTGTCTGTAAGGTTTATGATGGAAATTGCGTTTTTAGGTCGGAAAAGACTTTTTTTTATAACTTTGGACCCAAAATCAACCATATAAAAAGGCCATGTATAAAACATTACAACCTGTTCTTCAAAAAGAACTTGAAGAAATCGAAAACGCTGGATTATTTAAACGCGAACGTATAATTATTACACCTCAGGGTGCCGACATTAAAGTAAGTGGTGGTGCTGAAGTAGTCAACTTTTGTGCAAATAATTATTTAGGTCTTTCTTCTCATCCAAAAGTGATAGAAGCAGCTAAGAAAGCAATCGACGATCATGGCTATGGAATGTCTTCAGTGCGTTTTATCTGCGGAACACAAGATGTGCACAAAGAACTGGAAGCTAAGATTTCTAAATTTTTAGGTACGGAGGATACCATTTTATATGCTGCCGCATTTGATGCAAATGGTGGGGTTTTCGAACCATTATTTAATGCAGAAGATGCTATTATTTCTGATGAGTTAAATCACGCATCAATTATAGACGGTGTTAGATTGTGTAAAGCACAACGTTTCCGTTATAAAAATGCAGATATGGAAGATCTGGAAAAACAGTTAATTGCTGCCAAAGATTGCAGACATAGAATTATTGTTACTGATGGTGCTTTCTCTATGGATGGATCGGTTGCTCCGCTGGATAAAATTGCAGATCTGGCTGATAAATACGAAGCCTTGATTATGATCGATGAATCGCATTGTACAGGTTTTATCGGTAAAAATGGCCGCGGAACACACGAGCATTTCAATGTGATCGACCGTATCGATATTATTACCGGCACTTTGGGTAAAGCTTTAGGTGGTGCATCTGGTGGTTTTACCTCTGGCAAAAAAGAAATTATCGATATGTTGCGCCAACGTTCACGTCCATATTTATTCTCTAATACCTTAGCGCCAGCAATTGCAGGTGCATCTATTGCAGTATTGGATATGTTAAGCGAAACCACATCGTTAAGAGATAAATTGGAAAACAATACCAAATATTTCCGTGAAAAAATGACCGAGGCTGGTTTCGATATTAAACCAGGTTTCCATCCAATTGTTCCGGTAATGTTGTATGATGCTAAAATTGCACAGCAGTTCGCTGCTAAAATGTTAGAAGAGGGTATTTATGTAATCGGGTTCTTTTATCCAGTTGTGCCACAGGGCAAAGCGAGAATTCGTGTACAATTATCAGCTGGACATGAGCAACATCACTTAGATAAAGCGATTGCCGCATTTACCAAAGTAGGTAAAGAATTGGGGGTAATTTAAAACCCATAGATTTACGATTACAACAAAAGCCGCTTAAGCGGCTTTTGTTGTTTATGGGTTCATTTTCTTTTATAATGGTATTGTAAACAGATTATTTGAACTCACCAACCCTAAAATTATTGGATAATTTGCTGTATATTTGAAGCCATGTTACAGGATAAAATAGCACAGTATACCGATAAAATTAATGCTTTCGTAACTGAAAAAGCAGACGAGTTAGAGCAATTCCGTATTAAATATTTAGGGAGCAAAGGTATAATCAAAGAAATTTTCGACGAATTCAAATCGGTTTCTGTTGAAGAAAAAAGGTCGTTAGGTAAGGTTTTAAATGAGTTTAAGCAACTTGCTGAATCAAAATACCTCACCTTAAAAGAATCTACTGAAAATTCTGAAGCAAAAACTGAAAACACGCAACAAGATTTAACTTTACCTGGCGAAGGTTTCGAGATTGGCTCACGCCATCCTTTAGCCTTGGTACGGAGAGAAATCGTAGAGATTTTTGCTAAACTAGGTTTTACCGTAGCTGAAGGTCCTGAAATTGAAGATGATTGGCATAACTTTTCGGCACTAAACTTCCCTGAAGAGCATCCTGCAAGAGATATGCAAGATACTTTCTTCATAAAAAAAGGTGGTGAGAAAGGCGATATTGCCTTACGTACGCATACTTCTTCGGTACAGGTGCGTATGATGGAGCAGGGCCAGCCGCCATTCAGGGCAATTATGCCAGGCCGTGTTTACCGTAACGAAGCCATTTCTGCCCGTGCCCACTGCTTTTTCCATCAAGTGGAAGGTTTGTATGTTGATGAAAATGTTTCATTTGCCGATTTAAAGCAGACCTTGTTTTATTTCGTTCAAGAGTTATACGGAGAAGGCACAAAAGTGCGTTTCCGTCCATCATATTTCCCTTTTACCGAACCATCTGCAGAGATGGATATTTCTTGTACCATTTGTAAAGGTGCTGGTTGCCAGTTTTGTAAATACAGTGGTTGGGTAGAAATTTTGGGTTGTGGTATGGTAGATCCAAATGTTTTGGAAAACTGCGGTATTGATTCAAAAAAATACAGTGGTTTTGCATTTGGGATGGGAATAGAACGTATTGCCAATCTGAAATACGTAATTAAAGATTTGCGCTTATTCTCTGAGAATGACGCACGTTTCTTAAAGCAATTTAAATCTGCTTTAATTTAATGATGAAATACCTATATACCATATTGTTTGTACTGCTAATTGTTACAGGTTGCGGTAAAGATGGAGGTTACATTCCTGATGTGGCTGTAAATTATAATGTAACCATAACCGAATTTAGCCTTAAATCGGTAAATAATGTATTGGTAGTTTCGAATAATGGGGTAGGTGGACTACTAATTGTAAAAACACCACTTGGAGGATATGTTGCCTTCGATCGCTGCAGTACTGTGAACCCGGAGAAAATCTGCAAAGTAGCGCCTGATGACAGCGGAGTAACTGCAACCGACCCCTGTTCGGGTGCAAAATTTTCATTGCTTGATGGTAGCCCACAAAAAGCACCTGCAGAAAGAAGCTTGAAAGCATATAATGTTTCTTTGCAAGGCAACACACTAATACACGTAAGCAATTAAAATGGAAGCTGAAAAAATAAAAGAAACAGTAAAAAAGGCTGCCAAAGAACTATTTAGAAAATACGGTTACCATAAAACCAGTGTAAACGAAATTGCAAAAAAGGCCCGTATAGCTAAAGCTACAATTTACAAATATTTTGAGAGTAAGGAACAGGTTTTAGATGGTATCCTGATGGATTACCTGGATCAAAACCTTTATGAAATATTGCACAATAAAGTAAGTTACACTTCAGAAGAAGAGCACTTGAAAGCACTGGTAATGAAAACAAGCCGCTTATCGTTTACCGCGTGTAACGAATTTATCGGCTGGGATTTTGTTCGTGAAAATGCAAATTCGCAGGAGTTTTTAAAGCATTTATCAGATCAGCTTGAGGCCTTATTATTAGCCGCCTATCTGCAATTGGATAACTTTAAGAATAATCCTGCAAGAAGAGAAGGATTGGCCTTTTTATTAAAAGCAAGTAAAAGCATTGTGTTTTCTTTTGCATTTACTTCGGTTAGCGATTCTGATGTTCGTAAAAACTTTGTAAGTTTCCAGAAAGAAATACTGCCATTTTTGGTAAAAGCAGCCCTTTAAGTTTATTGAGCTGCATAGACAGCGATCGTCATGCTGAATTTATTTCAGCATCTTTCCTGCGATATAGACCCTCAGTAATAACATCACAATCTGGTCTTAGGATCCCATTAAAAGACACTAAAATAAACTATTGGTATGTCGTATCGAGACGCTACGGCTAAAATAAAAAGGTAACGAAGGCAGAAATCCGTGTTAAGCTGTGGTTAGTGAATTCTTATTATTGATTGTAATAATCTTTGATCTTGAATTTTTGCACGGTTCTTTTTATTTTTCCATCAACCAGTTTCTGAGTAATCACCGTAACGTTATCGGCGATGCTCGAATCTTCAATTACCGATGAGTCTTCGTATAATACATTTTTTGCGTCAAATTTGTAATTGATGGTTTTATCAAAACAACAGCCATCTTTTTGATGGATGGCAATTTGCCTTGTTTTTTTATCAATATCAAACATGCCCAGGTTTTCGCTGGCCAGTTTGGTGAGTTCCTTGCTAAGCAGGAATTTGTTTTCTTTTGATGATAAATAAACCTGGTATGATGGGCTGGCATAAGCACCATTATTACCATTTCTGATGGCAAGATCTTCAAAGCCGTCAAAATTAAAATCGCCAAAAATTAATGGTGTTTGGTATTTGCCAAGTTCCAGCCATCCAAGTTTAGCATTTTGAGTTTCAGTTAAGTTAAAATCTAGGTCTTCGGAGTGGAAAGTATCTATTTCTCTATCTGTGGCCATATCGTAAATAATAATCGTGGCTTTCCCACTACAGGCATTCCCTTCACATTTATCAACAAAAATTTTAGCCTTGTATTGGTCAGAGCTGTTGTTTGCCAAGAATTTAAACTGTGCTTCCGAAGTATTGGCAATAAGTAAAATACCACAAAAGATGATCAAACTTTTCATTAAATTTTTTTGGTAAAATTACGCCAATACCATCCACCGAAAAGTTAAAAAAGGTTAACGTTTTCTTTTGCGTGTTTTGATATAGCTTTGTACCGCAGACTTTGTAGTAAGCCAATCTCTGCCTTCTTTATAGGCATCTATTTTGCCCTGTCTGGCCAATAGGCTCACATACTCTTGGCCATAGGGAACATCAGGCTCAGAAACGATATGTGATATTGGTTCATAATCGCCATAATTGTTTCCAGGCAATGCATTTACATAGATATTTAACGAACGCTCTAAGGCCTGTAACATTAATAAGCAAAGTTTATGGTAATTGCCTTTATTAGCTTGGTTAAGTGCTTCGTAGTATTTCTTTCTGTCATTTTTAAGGATAATAGCAGGAGGGAAGCCATTTCGCATGAGCAATAAATTCATGGCAAGCCTCACGGTACGCCCATTCCCATCAAAAAAAGGATGGATCCAAACGAGTTTATGATGAAAAATACTAGATAATAGAATATCATTTAAGCCCAATGGGTTATCATTTACAAAGCTGATTAATTGATCTAATAAATCAGAAACCTTATTGGCATTGGGTGGTGTAAAGTTTGCGCCCACAATGCGCACACCGCCATTTCTTAAACGGCCCGCATAATCATCTTCAATGCTTCTAAGCACTAGGCCATGAAGCGATAGAATATCAATGCTTCTGAGCGTATAGTTTTTATTGACTAAGGTGTAGAGGTAATCAATAGCTTTTTCGTGATTATAGGCTTCAAAATGTTCTCGTAACGATTTGCCTTTAACGGTCATGCCTTCCTGTAAAACCATTTGGGTTTCTTTCAGGCTTAGGGTATTTCCTTCTATGCTGTTCGAGTTATAAGTCCACTCTAGGGTAAGATCTTCTTTGATACGGTGTAGGGCACTATTAGGCAATGGCCTTGAAGTTTCTAACTTGGCCTTTTTTTCGTATAACCTTTCTATTTGCGGTAATAGCTCTTCTAAATCGCTTAAATCAAAATCCCACATTTCCAAAGGTAATAATTATCGGTTAGACTTAAAAATAAACATATCCGATACTAAATTTTTTTCCAAAAAAAAATGATAACATATATGTTATCATTTCAAAATGTTTTTAAAGTGCTTATTCCCACTTAAATACTTTTACCGCTACTGCGTAAATGCCAATACCCCAAATTAATAGGATCATAATCTGGAATTTAACATCCCACAAACCTAAACCTTCAAAGGCTACTTTGCGCATAGCATCGTTTAAATAGGTAAGCGGTAAGGCCCGGCTAATGGGTTGTAACCAGCTTGGAAAAGCTTCTATAGAAAAAAATGTTCCCGAAAGTAAAAACTGTGGTAAAGTAACGATGTTCGATATTGGAGGCACCATGCTTTCGCTTTTGGCAATACCCGAAATAATAAAACCAAAGCCCATAAATACAATAACACCAAGTGTGGCCAGTATAAGCATGTTGACGACCGTGAGTGCACCATGTACAAGGGTAAAGCCAAAAAAGAAATGGCCAATTAAAATAATAAATAACGCACCAATTAAGGCAAAGCCAATACGGGCAACCCCTTCACCAATTACAATGCTCGAACGCTTTACCGGAGTTGCAAAAAAGCGCTTAATTACCAGGGTTTGGCGAAGACTTAAGAATACGAATGCTGTTCCGAAAACGCCTGTGCTTAATAGCGAAAAGCCTAGTTGGCCTGGAAGGATAAAATCAATCGTTTTATATTCTCTGCCCGTAATGGTACTTTCTTTAATTTCTGCTACTGTAGGTTTTAAGGTTTTATCGTAAAAGATATTGTTTAAAACTGATTTTAAAATCCCGCCTTTATCTCTCGATGCAGAAGTATAAACTACATTAACCGAATAGGCAGCAGAATTTACTTTTCTGTGCACATCAATCATGGCATCAACGTTGCCTTTTTCAAGTAATTTATCAAACTCGGCTTTTGATTTATCTTTTACCAAATGGATCATGCCTGTTTTTTCTAGCATGCCCATCACTGGGTTGTTAACGTCTGAGTCAGGGGTAACGCCTACATCGATACGTGTTCCGCCGCCACCCAAAAAGCCAAAAACGAGGATAAATATCAAAGGGAAAGCCAGGGTAAAAACCACCGCCGAAGGACTCCGCATAATCGACCGGAAACTCGCTTTGGCAAGAGCCAGGGTTGCTGTAAGGTTGTTATATTTTTTCATTTACTATTTGATTAATAGTTGTGCTGTTTTATGTTCTTAAACCCGATTGTAGTGTAAATCCTTTTTGTTCTAGATGTTTTTATTACCTGTTCATAAGATTTACAAAAAGATTGTAACGAAAAGCGGGAGTAACATTAATTGGAATGCTGCCCTTGCTTTTCAAAAAAAATAGAATTTAAATTATTCTCTCCATTCCTGACCTGTCAGATTAATGAAAACATCCTCCAGATTGGCTTTTTTAACCTCTTTTTTGCGTTCAAAACCGCTGCTCACTAATTTATCTATTAAATTATCAGGAGTATCCAGCGCGATAATCTGACCACGTTCTACAAAAGCTACGCGATCACAAAGCTGTTCGGCTTCGTCCATATAGTGAGTGGTAATAACCACAGTTGTTCCTGCATCGCGGATTTCTGTAATCAGGTCCCAGAGATTTCTGCGAGCCTGTGGATCTAGACCTGTTGTAGGTTCGTCCAAAAAAATAATCTTCGGTTGGTTAATGAGTGTTGTGGCTATAGAAAAACGCTGCTTTTGTCCGCCTGAAAGTGCTTTGTATTTAGCTTTGGCTTTATCTTGGAGGTTTACTTTCTCCAGCATCTCCATGGGTTTGATGTTGGCGCCATATAGACCGGCAAAAAGTTCGATCAGTTCGATCAGGTTTAGGTTTGGATAATAACCCGCAGCCTGTAGTTGTACACCTATAATCTGTTTAATGTCTTGTGGTTGTTTATCTACAGAAAAACCATCTACAATAATTTCACCCGATGTTTTAGCTCTCAAAGTTTCAATAATTTCGAGGGTCGTGGTTTTTCCAGCGCCATTAGGGCCAAGCAGACCGAAAATCTCATGCTCATATACCTCAAAACTAAGCCCTTGAACGGCCACGAAATCATCGTATTTTTTTACCAGGTCTTTCACACTGATAATGGCTTTTTTTGTTTCCATGTTGCGAATGTAAGGAGCTTTAAATGAATAGGAAATGAATTTTTGAATACATAGCCGAAAATGTCGGTAAAATGATGTTTTATACAGGCGAAAATAGATTATAAAAGAAATCTGCGGATCAACAGCTTGTTTTTGCCGCAAATCCGCAGATCATATTATTGTATTTTCGCCTTTAAACTTTGGTCTTTAAGTTTTAGTCTTTCAACCTTAACCCTACCACGCTAGCGCACCTTTCATTACTTCAACAAAATCATCAAATAAGTAACGCGAATCATGTGGGCCTGGAGAAGACTCAGGGTGATATTGAACCGAAAATGCTTTTTTACCTTTAACACGGATTCCTTCGATTGATTTATCGTTTAAGTTAACGTGTGTAATCTCTACTTTATCGGAGTTTCTAACCTCATCAGGAATTACCCCAAAACCGTGGTTTTGAGAAGTAACTTCGCAATGATTTTTAATGATGTTTTTTACAGGGTGGTTTAATCCACGGTGACCATTAAACATTTTCATGGTGCCAATGCCGTTCGCCTCCGCCAATAACTGGTGACCTAAGCAGATACCGAACAATGGCTTGTCTGCCGCTAAAATTTCCGTGATCGTTTCTACAGCATATGGCATTACCGATGGATCGCCAGGGCCATTTGAAATAAAGTAGCCGTCAGGGTTAAATTTTTCCATTTCGGCAAAAGTAGTTTTAGCCGGGAAAACCTGAACGTAAATATCGCGGTTTTCGAAATTGCGCAAAATGTTTTTCTTGATACCTAAATCTAAAGCAGCCACTTTTAAGCTTGCTTCAGGGTTACCGTAAAAATATGGTTCAGTTGTACTTACTTTAGAAGAAAGCTCTAAGCCTTCCATTGAAGGTACCTCGGCCAGTTTTTGTTTTAACTCTTCAATATCGGTGATTTCAGAAGAAATAATTGCATTCATTGCGCCTTTATCTCTAATGTGGCGAACCAATGCACGGGTGTCGATATCAGAAATGGCTACCAGGTTATCATTCTGGAAATAATCCTGAATAGATTCTGTCGCTTCTTTACGGCTATAAACAATGTTGTAATTTTTGCAAACTAAACCAGCAATTTTGATCGAACCTGATTCGATTTCGTCTTTATGGATACCATAATTACCAATGTGGGCATTGGTGGTAACCATTATCTGTCCAAAGTAACTTGGATCAGTAAAAATTTCCTGGTAACCTGTCATCCCGGTATTAAAACAGATTTCGCCAGTAGTGGTGCCAATTTTTCCGGCAGCTTTGCCGTAAAAAACTGTGCCATCGGCCAGTAATAAAATCGCAGGTAACTTGGTGTAGTTAGTCATGGTAATTACAATATGGATTTTGATTTAAAAAAGAGTTGAAAAAAGAATGGCTTTCGGCATTAAAGCCGTTTTTGCAGGGTGCAAAAAAAGATGAATATATCCCTTCCATTTCGGGGTACAAAGATAGGATTTTAGATTGGGAATGTAAAGAGAAAAGTGAAATAAGGTGAAAGGTTTAGGCTGTAGGGGATAAGATGGCTCAACCCTAAACCTTATGCCTCAAACCTTATACCTTTTTAAAGAAAAAACGATACTTTTGGCAACACAAAACAAATCCCATGTCGGTACATAAAGAAATCAAACGCATCACCACGCACATTTTACAGGAAATGAAACAACGTGGTGAAAAAATATCTATGTTAACGGCCTACGATTATTCGATGGCAACTATCCTAGATGATGCAGGATTAGACGTTTTACTTGTTGGCGATTCTGCTTCAAATGTAATGGCTGGTCATGAAACTACTTTGCCCATAACCCTAGATCAGATGATTTATCATGCTGCATCCGTAATAAGGGCCGTTAAACGGGCTTTCGTTGTAGTTGATTTACCTTTTGGCTCTTATCAGGGAAACTCGAAGGAAGCTTTGAACTCGGCAATAAGGATTATGAAAGAATCGGGGGCTCATGGCGTTAAATTGGAAGGCGGTGAAGAAATTATCGAATCTGTTCAACGCATCATCACAGCGGGAATTCCTGTAATGGGACACTTGGGCTTAACACCACAGTCTATTTATAAATTCGGCACCTATACTGTTCGCGCTAAGGAAGAAGAAGAAGCCAATAAGTTAAAAACAGATGTTTTGGCTTTACAGGCTGCTGGTTGCTTTGCAATCGTGTTGGAAAAAATTCCTGCTGCACTAGGTAAAGAAGTTACAGAAAGCCTGCATATCCCAACTATTGGTATTGGTGCTGGTCCAAACTGCGATGGACAGGTTTTGGTGGTAAATGATATGATTGGTTTAACCAAAGGGTTTAAGCCCCGTTTTTTACGCCAGTATATAAATCTTTACGACGAAATTTTGGGTGCGGCGCAATCGTACATCCGCGATGTAAAAGGAAATGATTTCCCGAACGAGAAAGAACAATATTAACCTCAAACCCCTAAATGGGCCTTTATTACAAGAGGTTAATATCTAAAAAATAAATCAATATATAATTAAATTTAAGTTCCCCTTTAGGGGCGGAGGGGTTAAATGCCAATTACCGATAACGACATCCTTTTTGAAGACAATCATTTAATCGCTATTAACAAAAGAGCAGGTGATATTGTGCAGGTTGATGAAACTGGCGATGAGCCTTTGGATGAACAGGTGAAAAAGTATATCGCTAAAAAGTACAATAAACCCAATGGTGCTTTTTTAGGGGTTGTACACCGTTTAGATCGACCGGTGAGTGGTGTAATTTTGTTTGCTAAAACCAGTAAGGCTTTAGAACGGATGAATGCTGTTTTTAAAAACAGGGAAGTAAAGAAAACCTATTGGGCAGTGGTGAAGAACAAGCCAGAGAAAGAATCGGCTACTTTGGTACATTGGCTGGTGAAAAACCCACAGAAAAATGTGGTTTCTTATTATAATACAGAAGTTACTGGCAGCCAGCGGGCCGAGCTTTCTTATAAAGTAAAAGCCAAGGTTGGCGATTATTATCTTTTGGAGGTTGATCCTTTAACAGGCCGTTCGCACCAGATTAGGGTTCAGCTATCATCAATGGGCTGCCCGATTATGGGTGATAATAAATATGGTTATCCGCGAGGAAGCAGAAAAGGAAGTATTTGCCTACATGCGCGGCGCCTACAGTTTATACACCCGGTAAAAAAAGAACCTGTAAACATATTCGCCAAATTACCTGTTGATGGGTTTTGGGAACGGTTTGAGGATTTATAGACAAAATTATCTCTTGATTAATCGGGCTTTTAATGATTTGGCACAATATTTAGTCATCTTTCGGCTAAAAACTAAATCCATCATGAAAAACACCTTCTTATCAATTGCTGCAGTAGGTCTGCTGGCTTCTACATTAGTATCGTGCGATAGTACTAAAAAAACAGAAACGACCAAAGACTCAAGCGAAATTTCTGCTAATGGAGACACCATTAAGAAAGTAACTACAAAAACAACTGAAACCGTTAAAACAGATGTTCCGACTTTCTCAAGTGAAGAAGTAAATAAAGGCCTTGCTGAATATAGCAAATTAAAAGATGAATATGCTGTAGCGGTAAAAAGTAAAAACGCTGCTGAAATTAAAGCCATAAGCGATAAATACACTGCTTGGGCAAATCAGGCAACGGGCTGGGCAAGTAAGCTAAAGCCAGATGAAATACAAAAATATTCTGATTACGTGCTTAAGTTAAGCGAGGAGTGGTCGAAAGCAGCAACCGATGCTGTAAAGTAGTTGAAAAAATTAAAAAAGGTTGCATCTTTAATTGGTGTAACCTTTTGTTTTATTAACGAAACTCTACCGAGTACAAAAAAACTATTTCTTTGTACCCCTTATTTTAGCTGGTTTTATTTTGAAAAAAACAGCGAAATGCTGGTTCCTTTGTGCTCTTCAGATTTAATATCGACCTCTATTTTATGGAAACGGGCAATACTTTGTACAATAGCGAGCCCTAAGCCAAAGCCATTTTCTTCGGTATTTCCCCTTTTAAAACGATCGAATGCATTTTCTACAAGTGCCATACTCATGCCAGATCCGGTATCGCTAATAGAAAGGATATATTTTTCTGCTTCGGTTTTATCTGTTATGGTAATGGAACCGCCCACAACATTGTACTTTATCGCATTATTGATAATATTGATTAGAAGTGTATGTATCAGTGCTTTATTTCCGGTGAAATGAAAATCCTTCGAGAGGTTGGCATTATAGCTGATGTTTTTATCCGCTATTCGATCTTCCAGATCTTCATATATATCATCTATTTCGCGTTTAAGGCTAATTTCTTCTGTTTTTAGGTATTGATTGTTTTCTACTTTCGAAATAAGTAACAAACTGTTAATGATCACCTTTAAGCGGTTCAGGGTTTTTAATGATGCATATATCTTATTTTCGTGCTCTACAGGAATGCCAGGTGTGTTGAGCATATTTTCGAAGCGTGTACTTAAAATTGAAATTGGGGTAAGTAGTTCGTGCGAAACGTTAGCAATAAACTGCTTTTCTAAGGCGAAAAGTGTGTTTATTTTACGCATAAGAGAATTTATGCTGTTATCCAAGATTTTAAAATCGTTGGTAGTGGTTGGTATATTCTGATAGTTGTAGTGAGATGGGTCGTCAACCAGATTAATTTTTTTATCGATAATTAGATAAAAGGGTTTCAATAAGAAGTTGGAAAAAGTAAAGTCGGTTACAAGGGTAATCAGTAAGGCCGCAACCAGTACAATCAGCATGTAAAAACGGATCGAATTTTTAATGGACTGGAGGGCGGTCATTGTTTCTCCGATCTCCAGGTTATACCAGTTTGTATGATAAGAAAATTTATAATTGAGTATTCTGTATACCTCAATATCACCTTCAATTTCCCTCTTTTCGGTAAATACCTTCGCTGTAGAATCTTTTTGATTGTCTGGAATGTCTGTTAAAACAATAAATTCTTCTTTTAATATGTTATAATCGGTAAAAGATTGTTGTTTATTTAATAGGCTGTCGATTTCATCATCATTTAAGTGCTTAATAATTTTATTCTTTTTTTTGATCAGACGGTTATCAAACTGGTTGTAGGCAAGTCTGTCAAGCGAGAATAAAATGATGGCACCCAATACCAAAATGATGGCAATTTTGGTTATCGCATTATATAAAGAAAATTTAACCTGTAACTTCATTTATATGGATGATGTTTAACATGATGCTTTATTGGGCGTTGGGTTAACTGGTTAATTGTTTAAATCGGTTAACTAAATTTTTGTATTTGTTAAATTGCTAACTGCAAACTGCTGATTGAAAATTACAACTCACTAAACTTCCACCTCCGACTTTCTAACTCATTAGCAATTAATCCTGTATCCAATACTCCTTACGGTTTCAAACCAATCTATTGGGCTAATTCCTGCAAGTTTTTTTCGGAGGTTTTTAACATGCACATCTACAAAGTTCGAATCAGAATTAACTTCTAAAATATCACCCCAAACATGTTCAGTTAAGCTCATTCTCGATACCACTCGGTTTTTGTTCAACACCAAATAGTTAAATATTTCGAATTCCTTTTTGGTAAGGTTTAATCTTTCATCACCAAAAGAAACGGTTCTATTCTGAATATTGAGTAAGAAGTTGTGGATGTTTACCTCGTTTTTCTCCAATTTGTGTTTCCTACGGGTAATCGCGTGCATACGCGCTAAAAGTTCGTTTAACGAAAATGGCTTCGGTAAATAATCATCTGCGCCTTCATCAAGGCCTTTAATGCGGTCATCAACAGCACTACGGGCAGTTAAAATGATTACGGCATCATCTCGGTCTTTCGTAGATTTTAATTGTTTCAAAATGTCGAAGCCATCGCCATCTGGCAAGCCCAGATCTAATAAAATGAAATCGTAATTGTTTACAAATATCTTTTCTTCTGCAGAAGATTTTTTCCAGGCATGTTCTACAATAAATCCTTCTTTACTCAAGAATTCATCCATTTCAAGCGCCAGGCTCTTTTCATCTTCAACGATTAATACATTCATTTCAGCTAACAGTTAGTAGTTCTATTTTTCAGCATTTTAAGCTATGCCCCATGCTTTTTACCCTGCAACTAAGTTAATATTTTTTAAGATGGTCTTGCAAGCTTCTTTAATTTCTTCTTTTGTAATAATTAAAGGAGGGGCAATGCGCATAGAATTGCTGCAATGTAAAAACCAGTCAGACAGTACGCCATCTAAGATACAGGCATCGATGATTTTTTTATTGATCTCGAAATTCTCAAATTCAACAGCAAGCATCAAACCTTTTCCTCTAATTTCCTTAATGGCAGGATGTTGAAGGAGCTGTTTAAATAATTGCCCTTTTTCTTCTACTTCATCAACAATGAGATCATCAACCAAGGTACGTAAGGTTGCCAAACCGGCAGCGCAACAAACCGGATGACCACCAAAAGTAGTCATGTGACCCAAAATTGGTGTATGCGATAATACCGACATTATTTCCAATGAACTGATAAAAGCACCAATTGGCATTCCACCACCAATTCCTTTCGCCAGGAGCAGTACATCAGGCACTACATTATAATGCTGGAAGGCAAACATTTTACCACTGCGGCCAAAGCCAGATTGTATTTCGTCGAAGATTAATAAAGTTCCGGTTTCTATACATTTTGCCCGCAAAGCCTTCATATAGTTTAAATCGGCAACCCTTATTCCGGCTTCGCCTTGTATAGGCTCGATAAAAACAGCAGCGATTTCTGAAGTGATTTTTTCGAGATCATCAACTTTGTTATGTTCAATAAAACTTACATTGGGCAAGAAAGGACCATAGCCAGAAGAGTAGAAATCACTTTCCATTAAACTTTCTGCTCCTTGTGTACTGCCGTGGTAAGCATTTTTGCAGGCAATAAACCCTTTTCTGCCAGTATACCGTTTAGCCAGCTTCATGGCACCTTCTACAGCCTCGGTTCCTGAGTTTAAAAAGTAGGTGCAACTTAAACTTTCGGGTAAAATATCGGCAAGGGCTTTGGCAAAATTTACCTGAGGCGTTTGTACATATTCGCCATAAACCATCAGGTGCATATAAGTTTCTGCCTGATCTTGAATAGCCTTCACTACCGCAGGATGGCAATGGCCAACATTACTTACACCAATACCGGCAATAAGATCGATGTGTTTTTTGTTTTGTGCATCGTAAATGTAGATTCCTTTTGCTCTTACAAATTCGAGCATAAGCGGCTCTGGAGAGGTTTGTGCATTGTGTTGTAAAAACAACTGACGTTGGGTAAGCATGGTACAAAAGTACGGAATTGAAAGAGTGCTTTAAAACAAAAAAGACCTACATTGCTGTAAGTCTTTTTCTTTATTGCTTTTGTCCGCCTTTAAATCTATTGAGTAACTCGCGTTTAAAACCTTCCTGCGCCCGGTAAAACTTTCCAACAATTTTTATCGGCAATACCGATTTAAGTTTGTTGTAATATTTTTTATCAAGATTAAGATCTTTTTGCTTGAAATCGAATTCGCTGGTAATTAAACTTTGTACCTGTGCATCGGTTAGATTATCTATTTCAGTCGTTTTTCTGAAAGAGATCATTTTCTGCATCCGTTCTTTGCGTAAGGCAGCTTGTTCTGCCTGCATATCGTTATAAATTGGCCAGAAAATCTTAGCCTCTTCTGGCGATAAATCCAGTTTTTGAGTGAAAAAAGCTATTTTAAGTGATTCTATTTCTTCTGCCTTTGGTCTTTGTGCCAATAGGCTTGTAGGTAATAAAAACATTAAAGCAACAAAAAGTAAATTCTTCATTTCTTAATTATTTAGTTCCTGAGATAAATCACTTGAAGAGAAATTACTCAAGATATAGTTTTCCATTTCTGTATCTGAGGCAGAAGTAGTTTTTATATTAGATGATGTAGTATTTTGCGCTTCTAAATGATCAATGATTGTACTTTCATCAATATCATATAATAGTTGTTCGTTTATTGCTTCCGGTGATTGTACCTGTTGAGTTGTCGTAATTGAGCTGTTCTGGTAAAAATAAACACCAATCGAGGCCATTAATAAGAAACATGCTGCACTTGTATATTTAACAATGTTGCGTCTCCATAAAGGAATAACTTTAACCTCCTTTTTAGGCGCTGATGCTGCAATCCTATCGGCAATTCTAGTCTGCAGCGTGTCGAAATAATTTTCGGGTACTGCAAAGGCTTGTTCTGCCTTAGGCATTTCGGAAAGGGCAATCCGGATTTGAATGCGTTCCGTTAAATCTTCAAAATAATTCTGCGGAACTTCAAAATTATTGTCACTGGTTTTCTGTTTCAATCCATTTAAAAAGACAGCAGAAAAAATGGCCTCATCACAATTTTCGAAATATCCATCAGGAACGGAGAAAGGATTGCGTTTCCCCATTGCCGCAAGTGCAGGGGCTTCGTTCATCCAATCGTTATTTTCTATATTTTCGTTCATCACAGATATATGATACAATTAAAGTGAAAAGGTTTAATAGTCTATTTCATCATTTGTAATAAAAGCTTCAATTTTTTTTGCGGCAATGTGAAACGATGCCTTTAGCGCACCTACCGAGGTTCCTAAAACTTCAGAAATCTCTTCATATTTCATATCATCAAAATATTTCATATTGAAGATAATCCGTTGTTTTTCAGGTAGGGTAAGGATTGCTTTTTGCAGTTTAAGCTCAAGCTTATCGCCGTTAAAATAAGATGATGCCACCAGATTGTCGGCCAGTTCAGATGAAACTTCATCTAAAGGAGTATTGTTTTTTTGTTTTTGCTTGTTTAAAAAAGTAATCGATTCG
The DNA here is from genome assembly GCF_011759615.1 of Pedobacter sp. SG908. NCBI lineage: Bacteria > Pseudomonadati > Bacteroidota > Sphingobacteriia > Sphingobacteriales > Sphingobacteriaceae > Pedobacter > Pedobacter sp. SG908. Next base: position 91,730 of record NZ_JAAOYY010000003.1, on the reverse strand, counting down.
TTTGTAGCGATGCGGTATATCCAGGTATACAATTGTGAATCACTTCTGAATTTATCTAGATTTTTCCAAACTTTAACAAATACTTCCTGCAAAAGGTCGTCGCAGTCATCGTGGTTTAGCACCAATCTCCTAATGTGCCAATATATTTTTTGCTGGTATTTTTTTAACAACAGGTTAAAGGCTTCATTACGCGTGCGCTCGACAGCAAACATGGTAAGAATTTCTGAATCTTCAACTTGTTTCATTCTATCTCTAGATTTGAGATGTGAGAATTGAGATATGAGAATTGGATATGAGATTCGATCTCATGTCTCAAATCTCATATCTTTATCTCAAATCTATTTTTTCCTGCCAATTACTTTTTGAACAGCTTCAACAATGTTTACAGCATCTAAGCCATATTTAGACATTAACTGATCTGGTGTTCCGCTTTCGCCAAAAGTATCGTTAGTGGCTACAAACTCTTGTGGAGTTGGCAATTCAGTAGTTAACAAACGTGCTACGCTTTCGCCTAGGCCACCAAATTTATTGTGCTCTTCGCAGGTAACCACACAGCCTGTTTTCTTAACCGATTTTAAGATGGCTTCGTCATCCAAAGGTTTAATGGTGTGGATATTAATAATTTCAGCGTCAATACCCAATTCAGCTAATTTTTCACCAGCCTCAATCGCTTTCCAAACCATATGGCCTGTAGCAATAATAGTCACATCTGTTCCTTCGTTAACCATCCATGCTTTACCGATCTCAAATTTTTGATCCGGATCTGTAAAAACAGGGATTACCGGGCGACCAAAACGCAGATAAACCGGACCTTCATATTCTGCAATGGCCATTGTTGCTGCTTTGGTTTGGTTGTAATCGCAAGGATTGATTACTACCATTCCTGGCAACATTTTCATTAAACCGATATCTTCTAAGATCTGGTGTGTTGCACCATCTTCGCCTAAGGTTAAACCAGCATGTGATGCACAGATTTTAACGTTTTTGTTAGAATAAGCTACTGATTGACGGATTTGATCGTAAACACGGCCAGTAGAGAAGTTGGCAAAAGTACCGGTGAAAGGAATTTTACCACCTATGGTCATACCTGCTGCAATACCGATCATGTTTGCTTCGGCAATACCAACTTGTGTAAAACGCTCAGGAAAATCTTTAATAAAAGCATCCATTTTAAGCGATCCAACTAAATCGGCACATAAGGCAACCACATTTTCGTTTTTCTTTCCAGCCTCATGCAAGCCAGCACCAAAACCCGAACGTGTATCTTTTTTTTCTGTATATGTATATTTTTTCACGTTTTTTATATTTTTAATTAGCTGCGTTCAAAATTGCTTCGCAGGTTTTCATACCCCAAAGCCCTAAAGGGGCTCTATTTGTAGTTAAAATTAAAAGTTATTTACTCCCCCTTTTAGGGGAGAGGGGAGCTAATAGTCCCCTAAAGTTTCTGGTAATTGCGCTAACGCTGCAGCTAATTGCTCATCATTTGGCGCTGTACCATGCCATTTGTGCGTACCCATCATATAATCTACACCAGCACCCATTTGCGTGCTCATTAAATTCAAAATCGGCTTGCCTTTTCCGGTTAAGGTTTTAGCATAATGTAAACCTTCAACTATAGCTTGCATATCATTACCGTCTGTATTAATTACATGCCATCCGAAAGCTTCGAATTTAGCTTGTAAATCATCCAGGGCAAGAACTTTACTTGTAGGACCATCAATTTGCTGTCCGTTGTAATCAACCGATGCGATTAAATGGTCAACTTTATTAAATGGGGCGAACATAGCTGCTTCCCAGTTTTGTCCTTCCTGTAATTCTCCATCACCCAATAAGGCAAAAATGGTAGATTTATCGCCATTTAGCCTTTTAGCTAATGCAGCACCAATGGCAACTGATAAGCCTTGGCCTAATGAACCTGAAGCGATGCGGATACCAGGCAAATGTTCATGTGTAGTTGGGTGACCTTGTAATCTGGAATCTAGTTTACGGAAAGTTGCCAGTTCACTTTTATCGAAAAAACCAGCATGAGCCAATGTGCTGTACCAAACAGGAGAAATATGTCCGTTCGAAAGGAAGAATAAATCTTCGCCAGCGCCTTCCATCGTGAAGTCGGTTTTGTAGTTCATTACTTCAAAGTATAATGCAGTAAAAAAATCTGCGCATCCAAGTGAGGCACCAGGGTGGCCAGACTGACATCCATGAACCATTCTTACGATATCTCTTCTGATTTGAGAGGCAATATCTTCTAGCTCTTTAATTGTATGTTTCATTAAAATAAGAGGTTGTTGTTATATAACAAAGGTAATATTTTACCCGCTATATCATAATTAGTTATTGATTAAATTGAGTACTTGTTGTGTTGAGTTTTTTGTGTCAACTTTTTTGATGATATGGATAATTTTTCCATCGCCATCTATAATAAAGGTTGTGCGAACTGTACCCATATATTTTTTGCCATACATGTTTTTCTCTGCCCAAACACCATAATCATTTACAATTTTCTGATCAGTATCTGCCAGTAAGGTAAATGGCAAATTATGTTTGGTTACAAATTTCTGGTGCGATTTTTCATCATCAACACTAACGCCTAAAACTACAATGCCCTTGGCCTGTAAACCTTGATAGTTATCTCTGAAATCACAAGCTTCGGCGGTACAGCCAGGAGTATCGTCTTTCGGATAAAAGTAAAGCACAACTGTTTTGCCTTTATAATCGCTTAAAGAAACATCAATACCATTTTGATCTTTTGATGTAATTGCTGGTGCCTGATCACCTTCTTTTAACTCTGCCATAATTATTGGTTAATCGGTTAACGGTTTAAATCGGTTAATCGCTATTGTTAACCGCAGTGCAATTTAAACAGTTTAAGCTGTTATAGTGTTCGATATATGTTAAAAGATGACATTTTTTGGTTTAAAACATGGATTTTGATGTCGACTTGATCTTTAAATCCATCAATCCTCAAAATCTTGTATCTATTTAAAAAATGTTACCGTGTATTTCCGCGTATTTTCTTTCATGTCTGCCACAACCAATTCAAGTGTATGTTTCCCTGAAGCTGTTCTTTCGTCGAAACTGTGCCATAGCGTTGCCGTTTTAGCATCGAATTCCATCAATGCCCACTTGCCATCAATATAGCCATTAAAACTTTTTATTCCGGATAGATTATCGCTGATCTTAAAAAATATTTTAGATAAACCGGCCATATTTTTCCCTTCCGAGATATTTACGGGTACTATCCTCGGTGCAATGGTATCAATGGCAATATAAAAGCTGCCAAAGTTTTTTGGAGTAGCCTTAACATACCCATTCTCGAAAAAACCGCCTTGAGATGAACCATTAGAATTTACGATTAATGCTTTACTCCTCAGGTTCTCCGGCAGATTATTAGCTTTGATTGAGATATCGAAACCGACATGCAGTGGCGTATACTTATTGTGAATCTGATGTACAGCCGACCAGGCATTACCAGCCGGTTTAGGCAATTTTTTATAAGTGAAGTTTAAATCACTATACAATGTCCCGAGTGGGAAAACCACCTTAATATCATCGGTATTAAATTCATTCACTTTATTATACGGATAAATTATCCCTGCAGGAACACTTGCTTTTGCTATGGGCTCTAAACCCGCATTTACTGTAAAAGGTAATACAGCTGAATTTCCTTTGGAATCGGTAACGATATAACGAAGCTGATGTGTGGCACCGTCGTTGAAATTAATCCGTCCGCTATTGACTAAACCACTGTAAATTTTTAAAGGGTTGCCAGGCTCAATAAAACTTTTCTGGATACTTCTTTTAGTATTTAAGTAAGCAGGGTAATCGATATGCGAATTAATTGCTTTACTGTCTTCGAAAGCAAAACGTTCAAGAGCAGAAGTATATACTTTCTTTCCATCTACCTCTAACTGAATGGAATATACTCCATTGGTGCCTGATAAACCATTATGTCTGTCAGTTACCACGATACCGAAGCCAACCTCACCAGTTAAGCTAATAGGTGCAGTAGTTTTATAACTGCCATTTGTTCCACTAATGCTAATGGCCTGTTTTGGTATATTTTCATTAAAGGTTTTGCCATTTAAGCGGTATACATATAAGCCATGAATAACAGGGGGGATATTATCGGGTATGATGATCCCGAAAAACTGTGGATTTATGGTTTCTTCAGTTTTGGTATCTCTGATTTCGAAATGTAAATGTGGACCGCCAGAGCTGCCACGGTTACCAGACCAGGCAATAATTTCGCCTTTATGTACCGGAATTAATGTGGCATCAGGAAATTCATCAATCTCAAAAGACTTCTTTTCATATTCGAGATTTTTAACAATTGTGGCAATTTTTGGGGCGAAACGCTGTAAGTGGCCGTAAACCGTGGTAAAACCATTAGGATGATTGATGTACAATGCCTGCCCAAAACCACTGTTCTGAACCCTTAACCTCGAAATATATCCGTCTGCAACTGCATAAACAGGATAACCTTCGCGCTGGTTGGTCCTGAAATCAATTCCAGAATGAAAGTGGTTGCCTCTGATCTCTCCAAAAGAACCTGCCAGGGCAGGGGGGCTAATATCTAAAGGTTGCCTGAAATCTGTAATCGGGTACTTATTCGTGCTGAAAATCTGTTGTGCCTGAACAAAGGTTGAAGCAAATAAAAGGTAAATTGAAATGGAAAATTTTAACTTGTAGTGGATCGGGTTTTTAATCATTCGTTACTTTACATCAAAATTTAAAAGTTGCTTTCCTTCTAACCAGGCTTCCAGTTTATCGCCTTTATTTATTTTTCCGACACCCTGTGGTGTTCCGGTAAAAATTAGATCGCCTTTTTTTAAAGTAATATATTGGGAAACAAAGCTGATTATCTTCTCGAACGAGAATAACAAATCTTTAGTATGGCCAATCTGCCTGCTTTCGCCGTTTATTTTTAACTCGAAATTTAAATTGTAAAGATCTTCAAAATCGCTTTTAGGAAGAAAAACGCTAATGGGGGCAGAATTGTCGAATGCTTTGGCAAGCTCCCAGGGTAATCCTTTTTCTTTGTGCCTGCTCTGGATATCGCGCGCTGTAAAGTCGATGCCTAATCCAATTTCATCATAATAATTAGCTGCAAATTTTTCGGCAATGTGTTTTCCTTCTTTACAAATTTTTAACACCACCTCTAGTTCGTAGTGAATATCATCAGAAAAATCAGGTAGGTAAAAAGGTTTATTATCTTTTAAAACTGCTGTATCAGGTTTTAGAAAAATTACTGGTGTGGTTGGAACCGGGTTGTTCAGTTCTTTTGCATGTTCGGCATAGTTTCTGCCAATGGCGATGATTTTCATTTTTAAGAATATAAAATATGATAAAATAGACGGGAATTAAATCCACATCAATCAAAAATAGAAAAGAAAATGGTGTTATAAAACTGAGATCCGTTTTACCTGGCTTTCAGAACCAGCAATAACCCTTAAAAAGTAAATGCCTGGGTTAATTCTATTCGGAATGACAAAACTTTTGGTCTGTTCACCTGCATTTAAGCGTTCATTTAGAAGTGTCGCCACTTCATTTCCCAATAAATCGATGATTTTGATCGTAGTTTGGGTGCCATCTTTTCCTATAGATAAAATAATATTTAACTGATCTTCTACTGGATTAGGATATATTTTTACAATGCTTAACAATTTATCTTTCGCTACAACTGTTGCATTTTTAGGGGCTGTACCGTAAGTATTGAATATTCCAGAACCACCTACAGTCATATAAAGTGGCTTGTAAGGTGTAATATTGGCTTTAATTTCAGGAATTCGGCTTGTTTTTTTTGTTCTGTTTTTTAAGCTGATGTGAATGCTATCAGTTTGTTGCGACCAAGAATTTACATTGCACAACAAAACGATGCACAATGTGCATGCGAGTTTTGTGAGTAACGTTATCTTAGTGTAGAGTTTCATCAAATTGGTATAGCAAATGTATTAATTTAAAACAAAGAAATTAAACATTTTGTTTAAAACCCATAATTTAACACAATTTAACAATAAAATTTAATTTTCATAGTGTTGAAAATACACAATAATTTGGTTGTTAAATTGTTATAGTTAGTTTACTTTTGCCGCACTAAAATAATCAACGAAGTGTCAAATCATAAAAATGTCAACGCGTTAACCGCCGGCGGTGTTCTAATCAGTTTAGGAATTGTGTTCGGTGATATTGGTACATCACCCCTATATACCTTAAATGCAATTTTTACAACAATTTTAGGGGGCAAGCAAGATATCAATCCAACAAATGTTCTAGGCGTTTTATCTTGTATCATTTGGACATTAACCTTACAAACCACCATTAAGTATGTTATTATTACCCTAAGAGCCGATAATAAGGGCGAGGGTGGTATTTTCTCTTTATTCTCCCTGGTGCGCAAAAAGGCTAAGTGGCTGGTGGTTCCAGCTGTTGTAGGTGGCTGTGCATTACTGGCAGATGGTATTATCACGCCCAGTATTACCGTAACATCAGCAATTGAAGGGCTTACCAATAAATTTGAGGTACCGGTTATTCCAATTGTACTAACCATTTTAACTATCCTATTTGTTATCCAGCAGTTCGGAACCAATTTGGTAGGGAAACTATTTGGTCCGGTAATGTTTGTTTGGTTTGCTGTTTTGGGTGTTTTAGGCGTGTCTTTTATTGTAAAAGATTTCAGCATCCTAAAGGCATTTAATCCATACTATGCTATTCATTTACTGGTTACCAATAAATTAGCATTTTTAATTCTGGGTGGTGTCTTTTTATGTACAACAGGGGCAGAGGCTTTATATTCTGACTTGGGGCACTGTGGTAGAAATAACATCAGGATCAGTTGGATTTTTGTGAAACTCACCCTTATTCTAAACTATTTGGGGCAGGGTGTTTGGATTTTGCAGAACAGCGGGAGTTACGTTCCTGGGGCAAAGATGAATCCCTTTTTCCAAATCGTTCCTGATCAGTTTCAGATTCCAATGGTTATACTGGCTACAATGGCAGCAGTAATTGCCAGTCAGGCTTTAATTAGCGGCTCTTTTACCTTAATTGCCGAGGCCGTGCGCTTAAACCTTTGGCCTAAAATTAAAATTGTTTACCCATCAGTTTCTAAAGGCCAATTATACGTTCCTTCGATTAACTGGATGTTGTGGATTGGTTGCTGCGGCATTGTATTGTTGTTCCAAAAAGCAGAGAAAATGGACGCAGCCTATGGTTTATCAATTACGATAGCCATGTTAATGACCACTATTTTGGTGAGTTTTTATTTGAGAAGTAAACGTTTCCCGAAATATTTAATAGCCTTATTCTTTTTTACGTACGTTATTATTGAGGGTACATTTTTGATCAGTAATTTAACCAAATTCTTGCATGGTGGTTGGGTAACGGTATTAATCGGGTCCTTGTTATTTACAGTGATGTGGAGTTGGTTTGTGGCCCGAAAAATCAAAAACCGCTTTGTTAAATATGTCGAAATTGAAGATTATTATGAGATTTTAACTGAATTAAGCAGCGATGAATCTGTTCCGAAATACTCGTCTCAGCTGGTTTATTTAACGAGTGCTAACTTTAAAACTGAGATCGAATCGAAGATTATCTATTCCATTATTCAAAAAGAACCAAAACGCGCTGATGTGTACTGGTTGGTACACGTTGATGTAATGGATGAGCCATATACTTTAGATTATAAAGTTGAATTCCTAATTCCGGGCAAGTTAATCAGGATCGACTTTAGGTTAGGTTTCAGGATTGAACAACGTGTAAATTTATTGTACCGTAAAGTGGTTGAAGAGTTAGTGAAAAATGGAGAGATCGATATTACGAGCCAGTATACTTCGTTAAACAAACATAAAATTGCTGGCGATTTCAGGTTTGTTCTTTTAGAAAAACATTTATCTAAATTTACCAAGTTGAGTTTCTACGAGAGACAGATTATGGATTACTATTTTATCCTTAAGAAATTAAGTTTGTCTGAGGAGCGGAGTTTTGGTTTGGATAGCAGTTATGTTGATGTAGAGAAAGTTCCATTGATTTTCGTTACACCAGATGATATTGAATTAAACAGGTTGCCAGTTTAATTGATGAGAAAAGCGATCATGATAATGGGAATTGGCTTGTTTTTAGCCGGCCCCATAGCTAAAATATATCATCTCGACCATGCCAATAATTACATGATTGCATCTGGATTGGGACTGGTGATGATTACAGCGCTAGCTTTTATAAAGAAGAAATAAATATAATCCTCTTTCTTTTAAAGAAAGGGGATTTTTATTTTATCCATAAAATTTGTCCTTATTCCATTTTTTTCCTATCGGTTGGTGTCTCACCGACCGAAATGATTAATCCCTAAAATGCGTGAGTATCTTGAATTGATCAATCCCTGTTTCATAAAAGTTTGCACTACTCCAGTTATAATCTTCAGGATGAGTGCATAAATTCCATTTTTCTTTAATTGGATTATCATGGATATAATCTAATTTTTGTATTATAATACTTTCCTTACTTAAAGGAATCGCCAGTGGGTCTCTTTTCCAGAATTGAAAAATCCTGTCGTTCTTTTGAGAACGGTATTTTTCCTATCGGTTGGTGTCTCACCGACCGAAATGATTAATCCCTAAAATGCGTGAGTATCTTGAATTGATCAATCCCTGTTTCATAAAAGTTTGCACTACTCCAGTTATAATCTTCAGGATGAGTACATAAATTCCATTTTTCTTTAATTGGATTATCATGGATATAATCTAATTTTTGTATTATAATACTTTCCTTACTTAAAGGAATCGCCAGTGGGTCTCTTTTCCAGAACTGAAAAATCCTGTCGTTCTTTTGAGAACGGTATTGATTTATAAGTATAGGATTATTTACCAAAAGATACTTTCTAAATTTGTGTGCTGTGAATTTAGTAAAGCTGGCTGCTGGAGATTCCTTTCCATTTAATTTGAGCATATTCCAGATTAAATGGATGTGATTGGGCATGATAACATAACCATATACCTCAATAAGCTTTTGATAAACTAAAAATTTAAGTGAATTTATGATGATCATTTTCAAGTTATCATCGCTTAATAAATGAGCAAAATTGCAGATGGTATCGGTATAAAAATATGATAATCCATTTGTCCCTGTCTTTTGTGGAAAATGTGCATAATTTATTCGTATTTGAGTTGCAGGGACAACTTTTATACAAAATACAGATATTACAATTATTATCAAATTTTTTCGGTCGGTGAGACACCGACCGATAGAGTAAATATAATTTTCTTTTTATTAAAGAAAGAAGATTTAATGTTAGAAGGACATTTGCGAGATCGTCACCCTCAATTTGTTTCATGATCTTACCACTCGAGGGCTATCGGTTGGCGTCTCACTGACAGAAGAATTAGAAGATACTATGAATAGATTTCAGCGTGACGCAGAATGAGTAATTAAGTAACAATTTATAGCTTTGTCCTTAAGTACTTAGCCATTGTATTGGCATAGTTATCATCAAAGTCTATAGCAGAAATTTCCTTATACTTTATCTTTGTCGGCTCATCATCCAGATAACCTGCGGGATCGAAGTTCAAAATTTTTAAACTTCTTTTCTTCACTTTTACAATCTCACCGATTTTAAAAAAGAATCTCTTATTGTTTTCGTTTTCTACCGAACAGTTTAAGTTTGTGCTTTTTATAGAATTGAAAATGGTTTCCCAGCTTTCTAAATTAATTTGGTAAGGCATTTCGATCAGCTTTTTCTGGCCCTCCTGTTCCATTATGGAATCGAAAAATTGGTCATAGTCGTTGTGTCTGATTTTGGTAATAGAAGATATTGGAAAAATGGTAAATCCGTTAAATAGAAAATCATCGTTCACTTTAAGGAGAACAAAATCAAATGAGTGATCTAAGATATAACCATGAGAAAGTACATAAGATTTGTTACCAACGTCTCTTTTAATTTTGACATAGTCTTTCTCTGCCTGATGTTTCTCTATTTTCTCAAAAATTGTCATATCATTCATCTATAGCTTAAACCTCCGGATTTGCCAATTTACTATGCTTGTAACCATAGGCAAAATAAACCACAAGCCCTACTACCAGCCAGATGCCGAAACCAATCCAGTTTGAAATACCAAGTTCGCACATCATGTACAAACAGCTGATCAGCCCTAAAACTGGAATTAACGATAAGTTTTTAGTGATGCAATAGTAGGTAATGATTACGCAGATGATCAAGAAAATCCACATTGGAATTTTGTGCTTAAATAAGCCCCAACCACTTTCGTATTTCTTTTCCACAGGTACTTTTGAGGCTGAAATAAACTGCTCGTAACGATCAGCAGGCAATGCACTTAGATAAGATTCTGCATCTACTTTTTCCGCCAATAAAATTTGTGGCGCAGCATTCTTAACAATTTCCTCTTTAACAATTTTCAGTTCATCACCACTTAAAGAAGTAACAAAAGTTACGGTTTGGATGGTTTTAGGCGAATTGAAAAAGAATGCTTTTGTTTCTTTCCCATATTTGGTGAATGCAAAAATTATGGTTGCAATTAATATAATCGGAATAATAAACTTACTATTTATATAAGGAATTTTGAATTTCCCACGTTGAACATCAGGCCTGTTCTGTAATACTAAAACCCCTGCACAAACCAATACGAAAGCAAAAAGTGTTCCGATAGAACAGAGATCGGTAACGATGGTCAGATTCATGAACAGTGATGGTACAGCCACTACAAAACCTACCACAATAGTTGCAAATGAAGGTGTTTTGTATTTCGGATGAATTTTAGAAAAAGATTTAGGTAATAACCCATCTCTGCTCATGCTCATCCAGATACGTGGTTGTCCCATTTGGAAAACCAAAAGTACACTGGCCATGGCAAATACCGCACTTACGGCAATAATACCGCTCATTAATTTTAAGTTAATCTGATCAAAAACGAAAGCTAAGGGATCGCCAACGGCTAAGGTATTCGATTTAACAATACCGGTTAAAACCAATGCAATAGCTACATAAAGGATGGTGCAGATAATAATTGCCCACATCATTCCACGAGGTAAATCGCGTTGTGGGTTTTTACATTCTTCAGCTGTTGTAGAAATGGCATCGAAACCGATATATGCAAAAAATACAGCCGAAACGCCCTTTAAAATTCCAGAAACTCCGTTTGGCGCAAATGGATCCCAGTTTTTTGTGTCTACGTAAAATATACCAACCGCCAATACCAAAAGAATTACCGCAAGTTTAACCACCACCATGGCGTTACTGGCATTGCGGCTCTCTTTCATACCGCGGTAAATTAACCAGGTAATTAAAATGATAATACCTAGAGCAGGAATATCTGCAACGAGGTGAAAACCACCTATTTTAGGAGCGGTAAGCCATGCATTATTGGCTAAAGCTGTAGCCGAATCTAAATCTGCCAGGTTTTTGCCTGCCGCCAGAAGCGCTTCAGCGTGTTTATGTCCGTTATAAGCACTGAGGTAATCCATTGTCATCCAGTCGGGTACATGGATGCCATCTATGCCCAGGGGAGGTATTTTTATGGTGGAGAGTAGTCCCGTAAAGTAATCAGACCAGGATATGGCTACCGTAATATTACCAATGGAATACTCCATAATGAGCGACCATCCGATAATCCAGGCAATCAGTTCGCCAAAGGCCACATAAGAATAGGTATAAGCACTACCAGAAACGGGCACCATTGATGCAAACTCTGCGTAAGCAAAGGCCGCAAAGCTGCAGGCTACTGCCGTAAAAATAAATAAAAAGATTACTGCCGGACCACCATCTGCACTTGCCTTGCCAATCGTACTAAAAATTCCTGCTCCAATAATCGCTGCAATTCCAAAAGCTGTTAAATCGCGTACACCGAGTGTTTTATGTAATGTATTTTCATGGTCGCCATAGCCTTTTGCCGCATCTTGTAATATCTTGGAAATAGATTTCTTTCTGAATAGCTTTTCGAACATCTTTTATTTGCTTGTTTCTTCAAACTTATAAAAAGTTTGGTTAAAAACGTTTAAAGCAGGATATAATTTTCATTTCACTACTCGTTGGATGGTATAACGACATCGAAAAGAACGGTAATTATTAGATTAAAGTAAAAATTTGCAATTATTTGGCTTAAATAATCCTTTGTTTGATTCGCATAATTTTCGGATAAGTGAAAGCCCTAATTTTGTTGTCAATAATCAATCAGATATATAAGAGCCCTTAAATAGATGTTTGATTTGAATATTTTTAACGATTATAGTACCAATATGAATGCAGATACAACACAAATAAAATACATTAAAGAACGTCACCAGGGTTTGGCTACTTTACTGGCCTTTGCTTTAATTCCGTTATCAGGTTTTGCTACCGATATTTACATCCCTTCTTTACCAACAATGGCTGGCGAAATGCAGGTAAGCAGCGTTCAGGTTCAACTTACATTAAGTATTTTCTTAATTAGTTATGGGGTGGCACAACTTTTTATCGGGAGTGTACTCGATAGTTTTGGCAGGTATAAGATCTGTTTATACTCGCTATTAATCTTCGCTGCTGCAAGTATCATTATCGCCACTACCCAAAACATTTATCTCATTTATCTGATGCGGATTGTTCATGGACTTACGGTAGGCGCAATCGTAGTGGCAAAAAGGGCTTACTTTGTCGATCTTTATGAAGGCGACCAGCTAAAACACTATCTCAGCATGTTTTCCATTATTTGGTCTACCGGGCCAATTGTAGCACCATTTATTGGCGGTTATCTCCAAACGGCATTTGGTTGGGAATCTAATTTCTATTTTTTGGCCGGTTTTGCACTTGTTTTTGCTGTATTGGAATTATTGTTCAGTGGTGAAACCTTAAAACATTTTACCGATTTTCAACTGAAAAAGATAACGGGCATTTATATCGAAATGATTAAAACAACGAGCTTTACATTGGGGATTGTAATGTTGGGTTTAGCCTATTGTATGGTGATGGTTTACAATATGACTGGTCCGTTTATCATTGAACATCACTTTAATTTTTCGCCGGTTACTGCAGGTTATAGTTCCCTGTTTTTAGGTTTCGCCTGGATGGTAGGGGGCTTTATCGGTAAGGCCACCATTAACAGGCCTTTCTTTAAAAGATTAATGATCAATTCTTTGTTTCAGGTGGCTTTTGTTGTGCTGATGATTATAAGTTTAAATTTTGTTTCTAACCTCTGGTCGTTAATTTTCTTTGCCTTTTTAATCCACGTAGGAGCAGGCTTTACCTTTAATAATTACTTTACTTTCTGCCTGAGCAAATTCCCGAAAAATGCGGGCATTGCAGGTGGATTAACAGGAGGGATTACTTACGTGATTGTTTCTTTTTTGAGTTATGGTATCGTAAACCTGATCCCTGCCAAAGATGAAAGTAACCTCAGTTACAGTTATCTGATCATGATTCTATTATCGGTTTTGGTGATGTTTGTCATACTAAGGATCAGGAAAAAGGATGAAGCGTAATTTATAGGAGATTATGTGTTTTCTCCCTCAAGAAGTAGCATATTTTTTTGGAGAGCAAAGCCTGTTATACATAGGTAAGGTTCAGTCCTTCTGTTTGTTACAATCCTTTTTGGGGGAATTTTGGGAAGAACAATATATCCAATACCCAAAAGGGATTTTCACTTCCATCAGGTCTATTCAGTTGGGTGCTGCACATAAAACATTGGTTTTGATTACCTGTGATGTAAATTACGGTTCCGTGCCCTCTGTGTTTCCGTGGTAAAAAGTACAACAAACAAAAAAAGTCGTGGCTAAATGCCACGACTTCTAATTTATCATTTTAAGGGAAAAAACCCTTCTGCCTTATCCCAGTTTTTCCAGTTCTGTTTTTACAAAATTTGCCAGTTCTTTTACATATTCTGCACTGAAATCAAACTTAATTCCTGCAGTTTCATATATTTCGTTCATTGGCTTGGTATAACCTAATGAAAGTGCCGCCAAGTATCGATTTAAAGCCTTTTCTGGATTTTCTTTATAATTTTTCCAAACGGCAATGGCGCCTAACTGAGCAATTGCATATTCGATATAATAAAAAGGAACTTCGAATAAATGCAGCTGCTTTTGCCAGCCATTTCCAAATTGTTGTTCTAAATCTGTCCAATCGGCAAAACCAGCACCAAAACGGTTAAAAATCTGCTTAAAGGTTTCTTCACGGTCGGCTGCGGTATGGTTAGGGTTGGTGTAAATCCAGTGTTGAAACTGATCAATTACGGCAACCCAAGGTAATGTTTTCAAAACATCAGCCAACTGTTCTTTTTTAGCACGGTTTAAATCTTCTTCGTTATCGAAATAAACATCCCACTTATCCATTGAGATGAGTTCCATACTCATTGATGCCAGTTCGGCTACCTCAGATGGGCAGTGCTTAAAATCGTTTAGCTCTAAATTTGCGGTTAAAAAGGTATGGATCGCATGACCGCCTTCGTGAACCATCGTGGTTAAATCGTGCAACGAATTTGCCGAGTTCATGAAGATAAACGGCGCTCCTGTTTCGGCCAATGGGTAATTATATCCACCTGGCGCTTTACCCTTTCTGCTCTCTACGTCAAAAAGGTTATTGGCTTTCATGGTTGCCAATTTTGAGCCTAACTTTTCATCAATAGCATTAAAACAGGCAATACTTTTATCAATCAGCTCTTCGCCGTTGTTAAAAGGTTTCAAAGCCGGTTTGCCACTAATGCTTACTTCTAAATCCCAAGGTTTTAATACTTCTAGTCCTAAAGCTTCTCGGCGTTTTTCTGCCTGTTCTTTTAAAATCGGAACAATTTCTTTTTCGATGGCATTTGCAAAATCATAACAATCCTGCGGGGTATAATCAAAACGGCCTAAAGCCTGAAACATGTAATCGCGGTAGTTCTCAAAACCCGCATTTAAGGCAACCTGGTTACGCAGTTTAATCAGCTCATCAAACAAAATATTTAAATCATCTTTATCAACCAAACGGCGCTGTTGGATTGTTTTCCATGCATTTTCGCGTACCTCACGGTTTAAATCTTTAATAAAAATCGAGGCCTGTTCCAAAGTATATTCCTGACCATTTAACTCAACACTCATGGCACCGGTAATGCCTTGATATTTTTGTTGTTTCACCTGTAATTCGGTAAACAGCTCGATGTTTTCATCGCGGTAAAGCTCTAATGCTTTTTTTATCGCACGGCTGTAAACGAAATATTTTTCTTTGTCCAAATCATCCATAAATGGACTATCGACAAATTTTTTGTTCAATTCATTGGCTAATGGAGAAATTTTTGGCTCTATTTCAGTCGCAAAATATTGAAAGTTTTTAACCAACTCTTCATTTGCGGTATCGCAGCTCATTCTGATGTATCTCCAGGCAAAGTCTTCTTCCAAAGCTGCTTCCAGCTCAGAACGGTCTTTTAACCAATGCTCTAATTCCACAGCGCTGGTTATTTCGCGGTTTTGCAGTTCAGTGAAAAGTGGTTCTAAATTTTCCCAGGTAATGTTTAATTCCTGTGGAATATATGTTCTAGGTTTCTTAGTTATCATAGTAATTAATTATTGAATTATAGAATGATTGAAAGAGTGAATGGTTTACTGCGCAATGCTATATTGTCTCATTCAAAATTCAGTCATTTTATTTATGTCTCAAATACGCGTCTATTAAAAAGCATATGGCAAATACTACCGATGCATAACCATTTAAGGTTTGAAATGCCCTGTTTACTTTGCTAATATCATTTGGTTTTACTAATAAGTGCTGATAAATCAACATCGAACAGAAAAACACAATACCTACGTAATAAACCCAACTGAAGGATGTAAAAAACACAGGCAAAATAACACAGGTGGCAGAGAGTATATGCAACAGCACCGAAACATTCAAAGCATTTTTAATGCCAAGTGCCGATGGGATGGAATGTAATTTTTCTTCACGGTCAAATTCTTCGTCCTGTAGGGCATATATAATATCAAATCCACTTACCCAGAATAATACGGTTAAGGAGTAAAGTACAGGAACCAGCGCAAAATGCCCGGTTACGGCAATATAAGCACCAATGGGAGCAAGCGCCAGGCCTAAACCCAATACCAAATGACAAAGCGCAGTGAAGCGTTTGGTGTAGCTATAAAACAAAACCACAAACAAAGCCACTGGCGATAAATAGAAACAAAGCGGGTTAATGAAGTAGGTGGTAATGGCGAAAAGTACACAATTGGCAATAACGAAAATCAACGCCTCATTTGCCGAAACTTTACCTGCAGGTATGTCGCGCATTTTAGTCCGCGGGTTCTTCGCGTCAATATTTCTGTCGAGATAACGGTTAAAAGCCATAGCCGAGTTTCTGGCAAAAACCATACAGAGCAAAACTAAAATCAGCTTATACCAGGAAAATGGATTTTCTGTTGTGGTTACGCCCAAAAAGAAACCAATCATGGCAAATGGTAGGGCAAAAACAGAATGGGCGAATAATACGAGTGAAAAGTATTTTTTCATTTATTGGAAAGGGTTAACGGTATAAATCGGTTAACTGGTTAATTTGTTATTTTGGTTAATGGCTAAATGGTTCATTGATAGGGTGCTTAGGTATCTATTCGACTATAAACCATGAACTAATGACTAATGAACCATTGAACTGGTTAAAACTTCTTATAATCTGTTGGTACAACAAAATCCTTATTTACTTCGTAGATGAAATTTAAAACATCATCTTTTCCGTTTCCTTTTTCTGCAGAAGTGATAAAGGTGGCTGGAATTTCTTCGAAAAATTCGCCTAATTTTTTCTTAAAGGCAGCAACATTTTTCTGGGTAGTGGTCATACCTTGTTTATCGGCTTTGGTAAAAATTAGCGAAAACGGTATCTGCTTTTCACCTAACCAATAGCAAAATTCAATATCAATTCCCTGAGGTTCTAAACGGCTGTCTATCAAAACAAAAACGCATTGCAAACTTTCTCTTTTGGTGATATAGGCGCGGATAAATTTCTCCCATTTCTCTCTGCTGGTTTTAGAAACCTTAGCATAACCATAACCTGGTAAATCGACAATATACCAGGCCTCATTAATTAAAAAGTGATTAATTAACTGTGTTTTTCCCGGACGTTGCGAGGTTTTGGCCAATCCATGCTGATTAACCAACATATTAATTAATGAAGATTTACCCACATTAGAGCGGCCAATAAATGCATATTCGGGCATGGTTGGTACGGGTAGCGCCGAAATCTGCGTGTTGCTGCAAACAAATGTTGCCGTTTTGATAATCATAGTGCAAAGGTAGGGTTTTGAGTCCGAAGTCCGAAGTCCGAAGTCTGAAGTACAAATTGAAATTTTAAATCTAATTTTTGACACTATGGTGAATACTTTGCCTCAAAGACTTCGGACTCCGGACTAAAGACTCCGGACTTTTCTCTATCTTTGCTCCATATCATGAATCAGAATATCACTCCATACCAAGTAGAAGATGCAACTAAAAAAGAGCAGGTTGCAACCATGTTTAACAACATTTCTGGCACTTACGATTTTTTAAATCATTTTCTTTCTTTAGGCATTGATGTATTATGGCGCAAGAAAGCCATTAAAGAATTGGTTTCCATCCATCCAAGAACTTTACTTGATGTAGCTACGGGAACTGGTGATTTTGCTTTTGAATCCATAAAAAAGCTTCATCCCGAAAAGGTAATTGGCGTTGATATTTCTGAAGGAATGTTAGAAGTAGCCAAGAAGAAAATTAACGAGCGTAGTTTAAACGAAGTTTTTACTGTTCAGGTAGGCGATTCCGAAGGTCTGCATTTCGAAAATAATACTTTTGATGCGATTACCTGCGCTTATGGTGTGCGTAATTTCGAAAACCTCGAAAAAGGATTGGCAGATATGTACAGGGTATTAAAGCCCAACGGGAAAATGGTGATATTGGAATTTTCGAAACCAAAAGTTTTTCCGGTAAAACAATTGTACAGTTTTTATTTTAAACAGGTGACGCCTTTCTTTGGAAAACTATTTTCTAAAGACCACAGAGCCTACACTTATTTGCCAGAATCGGTAGCAGCTTTTCCAGACGGGGAAGATTTTACCAATCTGATGGAAAAAGTTGGCTTTAAAAGTACCAAACAAAGAATTTTAACGTTTGGAATAAGTTCGATATATGTAGGAACCAAATGATCAGAAAATTAAGCCTCATTCTTTCACTTTTTATTATTTCTACAACCGCCTTTGCTCAAAATTGGGGTGGCGGAATAGATGATGAAGATTGGAGTTTTGGTTTTAATTTCCAGTATATCTCAGCTGAATACAAAATTCTTAAAAAGCAAAACTGGCGATCGCCTTTTTATGAGATGCCAAATTCCCTGGATCCCTCTTACGATCCAAATTCTGGTATTCCGGTTACCTCAACATTAAATTCTATTTCTAGCCCACCATCTCAGGGTTTTGGGTTGGGTTTTGTAATGAATAGGATGATCTCAGATAACTTCGATATCAGGGCAACACCTTCCCTTATTTTTAGCGATAGGGTGGTAACTTACGAGTATGAGCCCATGGCGCCGATTAATGTTGGCAACGGACAAACAAAAAACTTTCAAACAGTAGTAGAAAGAAAAGTTCAGGCCACGATGTTCGAATTTCCGTTAGGCATAAAGGTAAAGTCGAACCGGATGAACAATTTTAGGGCATATTGGTTGGGCGGTGTTAAATATTCGATAGATATAGCTTCGAAAAAGAAAACCTTCGATGAAGGAGAAACAGCTGTAAATAAGTTTTTAAAAAATAAAAGAAATTACCTGTCTTACGAAACAGGTATCGGTTTCGATATTTATTTCGAGTATTTTAAAATGTCGCCCGAAATAAAACTCTCGTATTCAACCAATGATTTGCTTCAGCACGACAATACTGTTTATGCCAATCCGATAGATAAGTTGAAATTACGTCAATTAACATTCAGTTTGATTTTTCAATAGTCCTGCAATCCAAAAAAACTTACCTTTGTTGGTGTAGGTAAATCAAAGATGATATCTTAAAGGATTACCGAGACTTAAAATTCATAAAAATGTCTAAAATCGCATTAATTACAGGTGCAACTTCTGGTATTGGCGAGGCGTGCGCACATACATTTGCCCAAAAAGGTTATAATTTGATATTATTGGCCCGCAGAGAAGATCGGTTGGCTAAAATTGCCCATCATTTGGAAGATAAATATGCCATTACCATCAAACAGGTTTTTGCAGATGTTCGCGATAAAGAAAGTCTTACCAATGCTTTAGAAGTTTTGCCAGCAGAATGGAAAAAGGTTGATGTTTTGATTAACAATGCAGGCTTGAGTCAGGGTTTAGACCCCATTGATAAAGGCGATACCAACGATTGGGACACCATGATTGATACCAATGTAAAAGGCTTGCTTTACGTAACCAAAATTGTTTCCAACTGGATGATCCCAAATCAATCGGGCCATATTATTAACATTGGTTCTATTGCCGGGAAAGAAGTTTATCCAAATGGAAACGTATATTGTGCCAGCAAACATGCTGTAGATGCTTTAAGCAAAGGTATGCGTATCGATTTATTGCCTCATGGCATAAAGGTTACCGAAATTAATCCAGGGATGGTAGAAACCGAATTTTCGGTGGTGCGCTTTAAAGGTGATGAAGACCGGGCGAAAAAGGTGTATGAAGACCTGGAGCCGCTAATTGCCGATGATATTGCCGATGCGATTTGGTATGTAGTAAGCAGGCCGAAGCATGTTAATATTAACGATATGCTGATTATGCCAACCGTACAGGCTACAGCAACGATTATAAATAGAACCCCCTAGTCCCCTGAAGGGGGGATTAATACGGGGAGGAAATAACAATATAATTTTTTTATTTTAAACTAATGAAAGGAAAGCCCCTTTAGGGCTTTGGGCTTAAAAATGATATCAAATACAATAGATCAGGAAATAAAAAAAGCCATGTTGGCTAAAAATAATGCACAGTTAAGAGGTTTAAGGGCAATAAAAGCAGCCTTACTTTTAGCTAAAACAGAGAAAGGATCTTCGGAAGAAATTACCGAAGAAGCTGAACTTAAAATTCTTCAGAAACTGATTAAACAACGCCGCGAATCTGCTGATATTTACAAACAACAAAATCGGGAAGATTTATATCGGGTAGAAGAAGAAGAAATTGAAGTAATTAATCAATTTTTACCAAAACAGTTAGACAGGGCTGAGGTTGCTACAATTATCGAGGCCGTAATCAAACAATCTGGTGCTACATCGGTTAAGGATATGGGTAAGGTAATGGGCATGGCAAATAAGGAACTTGCAGGTAAAGCTGATGGTAAATTAATTGCAGAGATTGTTAAAGAAAAACTGGCTTAATTAAGGTAAAAGGTAGAGGATTAAGAGGTTTAAGGCCAATTTATCGCCAGTCGCTTATCGCTCTACGCATTGCAAATGAAGTTTTTATACCGTTTTCGATTTTATTTCAGAAAAATGGCATATAAATGCATAAATTTAATTTTACTCTACTAACTTAGTAGCACAATACCATCTAGAATATATATGACTTACCCGATAATAGAAGAAGACGGATTTAAATACATCGAAGCTGGAACAGGCGAGACACTGGTATTGCTACATGGCCTAATGGGCGAACTAAGCAATTGGGAACTGGTTATCGAACAGTTTAAAGATCGCTATCGTGTAATTATTCCAATTTTACCAATTTACGATTTGCCTATTTTAACATTGGGCGTAAAAGCACTGTCGAGGTATCTTCATCGCTTTTTAAAATATAAAAATTTAAACCAGGTAGTGCTTGTTGGTAATTCACTTGGTGGCCACGTAGGTTTGGTATTTACGGTTGCTCACCAGGAATTTGTTAAAGCCCTGGTGCTTACGGGTAGCTCTGGTTTATACGAAAATGCTTTTGGAGGATCTTTTCCACGTAGAGAGAGCTACGATTATATTAAGGAAAAAGTAGAATTTACTTTTTACGATCCGGCCACAGCAACTAAAGAACTGGTTGATGATGTTTTTAAAACAGTTAACGATAGATCGAGGGTTATTCGTATCTTAACCATGGCAAAATCGGCAATACGCCACAATATGGCTAAAGAACTGTCTAAGATTACCATACCGGTTTCCTTAATATGGGGCAAAAACGATAAGGTTACTCCGCCAGAAGTGGCAGAAGAATTTCACGAATTGTTGCCGAATTCGGAATTGAACTGGGTTGATAAATGCGGTCATGCACCTATGATGGAGCATCCGGAAATATTTAATGCATTTTTAGAGAAATTTTTAAATAGAATATTGTTGAAATAAATGTTTGCAGCAGAAATCATATCAGATGCAATTCCATCACTAAGAACCGATGACACGGTACAGAAAGCTTTAGATCGTATGAACGATTTTAAACTAAAGCACTTGCCAGTTGTTAACGAGGTAACTTTATTGGGTTTGGTTTCTGAAGATGATTTATTAAATATTGATAATCACGATACCCTTTTAAGCGATAGTGCGGTAAACATACTTAATGTTTTCGTATTGGGTAATGCACATGCTTACGATGTAATCAGGTTATTGAGCCAGCTAAAATTAACGGCTGTTCCGGTTTTAGATCAACAGAAAAATTATGTTGGTTTAATTTCTATCAATAACATGGTAAATGCGGTGGCCGAACAGTATGCGGTAAACGAACCTGGTGGGATTATTGTTTTGGAGATTAGTAACCGCGATAATTCTCTGGCACATATTGCGCAGATTGTTGAAGCCGATAATGCGCAGGTACTCTCTTCATATGTGAATTCTTTCGAAGATTCTACACGTTTAGAAGTAACGCTCAAAGTAAACAAAACAGAAATTACTTCATTGGTAGCCTCTTTCGAAAGATATGATTATCTGGTTAAAGAGGTATACAATAACACCCAGATTGATGATGGATCGCAGGAGCGTTACGATTCTTTCATGAACTATTTAAATGTATAAACCTACTTTATGAGGATTGCAATTTACGGCAGAGATTTTAATGATACGGTTTTGCCCTATGTACAAGAGGTTTTTAATCATTTAGCTGAACATCGTATTCAGCCTGTTTTATATTCTAAGTTTAAAACATCGCTTCATGGTAAAATTAAACTGCCTGCAAATACCGTTATTTTTCACAATCATACCGAATTAAAGGAACTTGCCGATGTATTGCTGAGCTTAGGTGGAGATGGTACCTTACTCGATACCCTATCGTTAATCCGTAATTCGGGCATACCGGTAATCGGAATTAACTTTGGCCGTTTAGGATTCTTGGCCAGTATAAACAAAAACGAAATTGGATCGGCCCTCAATGCGCTGATCAATAAAGAATATACCTTAGATTCCAGGTCCCTTTTAACGTTAGAATCTGATAATGGTTTATTTGGCGAAGAAAATTTTGCATTGAACGATATTACCATTCACCGTCGCGATAATTCAGCAATGATGATTATCCATGCTTCAATGAATAATGAGTTTATTAACTCTTATTGGGCCGATGGATTAATTATTGCCACCCCAACAGGTTCAACAGCATACTCATTAAGTTGCGGCGGACCGATTATTTATCCAGATTCTGAAAACTTCGTAATTACCCCTATTGCGCCACATAATTTGAATGTGAGGCCAGTAGTCGTACCAGATAACAATAAGCTCTCTTTTGAGGTAGAAGCCAGAGAATCAAAATTTTTGGTTTCCTGCGATAGCCGAACTGTTACTGTAGAGCGTTCGGTAAAAATTAGTATAAAAAAGGCAGATTTTTGTGTAAATCTTATCCGCCTTAATAATGAAACCTACTTAAACACGTTAAGAAATAAATTATTATGGGGCATCGATACCCGTAACTACTAAGTATGACGCCAAACAAACAGTTATTAATTATCCTCTTTTTCATCTTTAGCGGGCAGCTTGTTCATGCACAGCGTGCGGTAATAGGCGAACCCTCTTGGGAAGTTGGGATTATGGCTGGTGGTGCAGGTTATATGGGCGATCTTAATCAGAACAATCCTTTGCTAATTAGTGGTCTCTCGGGCGGGCTTTATGTAAAACGGAACTTTAACCAATACCTTGGCGTACGTTTAAATTATACTTACGGGCAAATAAAAGCCGATGATTCTTACTCGAGTAATGAGCAGTTCCGAGAAAGGAACCTGCGTTTTAAAACGATGCTGAACGAATTTAGTGGCTTAATTGATTTCAATTTTTTCAATTTTAATCTTGGTGGAGGAAACAGACAATTTACACCATACCTTTTTACGGGTGCAGGTTTACTTATATTTAAACCAACGGTAAAAATTGATGGTGAAAGATATCGGTTAGATCGACTAAGAACCGAAGGTCAGGAAAATGGTTATAACAATGCTGTTTTAACTATCCCATATGGATTAGGGCTAAGGTATAATTACAAAAACACCTGGAGCGTTTTTACCGAATTGGGTTATAGGACAGCATTTACCGATTATCTAGACGATGTGAGCGGCCGTTATCCGGTTAATCCTGTATTTGTTGGAGAAGGCCAAAATCAGGTTAATTTATCCGATCCTTCACGCTATCAAATCGGACAGCCAGGGACTCAAAGAGGCGATTTTCGAAAAAGGGACACTTATCTATTTGTTAGTGTTGGCATATCTTTTACCTTTGTATCCTCAAAATGCTATTCCTTTTAAGCTGATTTTGACATAATTAATGGGATTTAAAGAACAAATAGACTATAGCCGCCTGCCAAAGCACATTGCCGTAATCATGGATGGTAATGGAAGATGGGCAAAAGGCCAGGGTAAAGTGCGGGTTTTCGGACATGAACAAGGTGTGCTTTCTGTAAAAGACATTGTAGAAGGTTGTGTTGAAGTAGGTATTGAATACCTTACTTTATATGCTTTTTCTACCGAAAATTGGAACAGACCCAAAGAAGAGGTAGATGCTTTAATGCAGATCCTGATTTCTACCATTAACAAAGAAACCGAAACACTTAATAAAAATAATATTAAGCTGAATGCAATTGGCAATATTGCATCTTTACCCCAAGAGTGTATTGATGATTTAAAAGAAGCTATGGAGAAAACAGCCCATAACGAAAAATGTACATTAACACTGGCATTAAGTTATAGTGCAAAGTGGGAGATTTTGGAGGCTGCAAAAAAAATTGCATCAGCAGTAAAAAACAATATCATTTCTTTGGATGATATTAACGAAGACCTGTTTTCATCTAAACTAACAACCGTAAATATACCCGATCCTGAATTGATGATCAGGACAAGTGGCGAACATCGTATTAGCAATTATCTGCTTTGGCAAATGGCTTATACCGAGTTTTATTTTACTGATGTTTTATGGCCGGATTTCAGACGTGAAGATCTTTTCGAGGCTATTGTAGACTATCAAAAACGCGAACGCCGTTTTGGTAAAATTAGTGAACAATTAAACTAATTTTTCTTTTAACACTTTTTAACAAGCGTTTAAACTAACTTAGCACCACTTTTATACGATAAATGAAACCATAATAAGGGAACAACGTAAAGAAATTTTACTTTATAAAATATCGTTACCTTTTAGCCATTACTGAACAACTAATTTTAATGAAAAGAATATTTCAAGTTTTAATCCTACTAGTTTTAGCCGCTCCGGCCTTCGCTCAAATACGTCCACAAGGTCAGGCACCGGTAACCCCTTCTTTAAAGGTTGGTGGCTTAGATCTCGATTATTTTAGTCCAAAAGAATATATCATTGGCGGTACCACAGTAACCGGAACCCAATATTTAGATAAAGAAGTATTAATTACCTTGTCTAAATTAGCTAAAGGTGATAAAATCGTTCTTCCTGGCGAGGCAACTTCTGATGCAATTAAAACGTTGTGGGCACAGGGCTTGTTTGATGATGTTAAACTTAACATCGAAAAAATTGTTCAGGATTCTGTTTATTTTGAAATTGAAGTAGTAGAACGCCCACGTTTAAGTTCTATCGATTTAAAAGGTATTCGCAAATCTGAAAAAACTGCCATTCAAGAAAAGTTAAATGATAAAACAGGTAAAATCGTAAACGATAACTTGTACAATACCACCTCGGCTATTGTTAAAAAATACTTATTGGATAAGGGCTTTTTCTTTACCCAGATCGAGTACAAAACACGTAAAGATCCGAATGCAGAAAACAGTGTGGTATTAGAAGCTAATATAGATAAAGGTCACCGTGTTAAAGTACAGCATATCGATTTTACCGGAAACAAAGATTTCAAATCAGCAAAACTGAGAAAATACCTTAAAAACCCTAAACAGTTTGCATGGTGGCGTTTTTGGGGCTCAGGAAAATTCGCGAAAGAGAAATACGAAGAGAATAAGGTAAAAATGATTGCTAAAATGCACGAGAAAGGTTATCGTGATGCAGAATTACTAAAAGATACCATTTACCAATATAACAAGAAAAAGGTTAACATTAGAATGGACCTTTACGAAGGTAAAAAGTATTATTTTGGTAATATTACCTGGGCAGGTAATGCCATTTATCCGGATAGTATTTTGCAAAAAGTATTAACCATCGAAAAAGGTGATGTTTTTAGCGAAGAGAAATTAAATAAAAAATTAAACGGTGGTGGCGAAAACGGTGGCGACATTAACAGTATGTATACCGATAACGGATATTTAACTTTTAATATCGATCCGGTACAGACCAAAATTTATGGCGATACTGTTGATGTGGAATTGCGCATGTACGAAGGACCACAGTATACCAACAACCGCATTACGTTAAAAGGTAACACAATTACGAACGATAAGGTTGTTTTACGTGAGATCCGCACTAAACCAGGACAGAAATTTAATAAAAGTGATCTAATTCGTACCATTCGCGAAATTGGTCAATTAGGTAATTTCGATGAGTCTAAAACTGTACCTACACCTCGTCCTAACCCGGCAGATGGTACTGTAGATATTGAATATGCAGTAGAAGAGAAACCTTCAGATCAGATTGAGCTATCAGGTGGTTTTGGTGGTGGCCGTATCATTGGTACATTAGGTTTAACTTTCAATAACTTCTCATTACGTAACTTATTTAATCTAAAAGCTTACAAACCATTGCCAAAAGGAGATGGGCAAAAATTAAGCTTACGTGGACAGACGAATGGTAAATATTACCAATCATATAGTTTCTCATTCTCACAACCTTGGTTTGGTGGCGAGAAACCGGTAAGTTTTGGGGTGAGTGCATTTACCTCATTACAATCTAATGGATTAAGTTCTGATAATGCCCAGTTCCAAAAAATACGTTTAAATGGTGTAACGGTTAGCTTGGGTAGAAGATTAAACTGGCCAGATAACTATTTTCAGTTAAGCCATGCGGTTAACCTGCAACAATATATCTTAAATAATTATTCAGGATATTTATTTAGTACTGGTACTTCTTATAACTTAAACTTATCACAAGAGATTAGCCGCGATTCAAGAGATTCGCCAATCTTTCCTAAATCGGGATCGTTCTTACGTTTCACTATTCAGGCAACGCCACCATATTCACTGTTTAACAAGGTGAATTATGCAACAGCATCTGATAAAGAAAAATACCGTTTTACAGAATATCATAAATGGAAATTCGATTCACAATGGTATCAACGTGTTGTAGGTAACCTGGTAATTAAAGCACAAGCACAGTTCGGTTTCTTGGGTCAATACAATAAAGCAGTTGGTCAATCAGCATTCGAGCGTTTCAAACTAGGTGGTGATGGTATGCAAGGATTCGATTTCTTACAAGGATCTGAGTTAATTGCAATGCGTGGTTATTCTAATAATACGGTAATTCCGGTAGGTTCTAATCCAAATGTGGCACAACAGTCTGGTAGCCCAATTTACACTAAATATGTATTGGAAGCACGTTATCCGGTTATTGCAAGTCAACAAGCTACTGCATTTGTTTTGGCCTTTGCAGAAGGTGGTAATACCTGGAACAGGTTTAGTGATTTTAATCCTTTCAACATTAGAAGATCAGTTGGTGTTGGTGCAAGGATCTTCCTTCCTATATTTGGTTTGTTGGGTATTGATTACGGATATGGCTTTGATGCTATTCCTGGTTTACCAAGCGCGAACAAAGGTCAGTTCCATTTTAGTATCGCACAACAATTAGGTGGATTTTAATTGATAAAGAACAAAAAATTAACTAATTATGCAATAAATCATTGCAATAAGAGTTTAAACAAAGCTTAGGTTATTAACTATATCATTAACACACACAAAAAATGAAGAAATATCTTTTTATCGCATTCCTACTTTGCACTTCTTTTGGTGCCTTTGCACAGAAGTTTGCTTATGTAGACACGGAGTATATTTTGAAGCATTTACCAGAATATAAATCGGCATTAACTCAATTAGACGTTGCCTCTAAACAGTGGCAACAACAAGTAGATCAGAATTTTTCTGAAATAGACAGGATGTACAAAGCTTATCAGGCCGATCAGGTTTTGTTAACTGATGATATGCGCAAACGCCGTGAAAACGAAATCATAGAAAAAGAAAAACAGGCTAAAGAATTTCAACGTTCTAAGTTTGGACCAGATGGAGATCTTTTTCAAAGCAGGGTAAAATTAATTAAACCTATTCAGGATAAAGTAGCCGAGGCGATTAAACAGATTGCAAAATCTAAATATTTAGACTTCATTTTCGACAAGAGCAGTGAAGCAACAATGATGATTTATGCAAGTAGCAGTTACGATGTTAGTAATGATGTAATTGTAAAATTAGGTTATAAACCGGGGACTGTAAATAATTAGTATATTCGCCCCTGATTTTTGAAGAAAAACAATTAGAAAAAAATAAAAAAGTAAAATAAAACGATGAGAAAGTTAATTAACGTATTCTTTGTAGCAGCAGGTTTATTGTTTACAGCGAATATGGCAAATGCACAACAAAAATTGGGTCACATTAATTCTGAGGAGGTATTTGCAAATTTACCAGAAGCTAAAACAGCTCAAACCACTTTAGAAACCTTAGGAAAACAAAAGCAAGCAGATATTGATGCAATGATCAAAGAATATCAAAGTAAAATGGCTGCTGCAGAAGCTAAACAAAAAACTTTAAGCGAGGCTAATAAAGAAACAGTGGGTAAAGAATTACAAGCTGCAGGTCAAGAATTACAGGATTTAGAAAAACGCATTACTGATGCGCGCACTAAAGCTTCACAAGATATAGGTACTAAACAAGGTGAATTATTCCAACCAATCCAGGCTAAAGTTGCAACCGCAATTTCTGCTGTAGCTAAAGAAAAAGGTTTAGCTTACGTTTTCGATATTGCAAACGGACAGGGTGGTAACAATTTAGTATTCTGGGATGGTGGTGATGATATTACTGCTGCAGTTAAATCTAAATTAGGTATTACAGCAACCGCTGCAAAAACAGCTGCTCCTAAGAAATAGCCTTTGTCAATCTATAGTCTTGAGTTATACGGCTCAAGTCATAAAAAGATACTGCGGAATTAAGTCTAACTTAGTTCCGCTTTTTTGTTTACGCAGTTTCGTCATGCTGATCCGAGCTTTGGGATTTATTTCAGCATCTTTAATGCCCTACTTTCCTGTGGGTAATATCCTGAAACAAGTTTAGGAAGGCGATCATTTTAACATTTCAACTAATATTCCTACATTTCAACTTTCCAACATCAAAGGCATGCAAAACTCTTCGCCAATAGGCATTTTCGATTCAGGTTATGGTGGGTTAACGGTTTTCCGTTCTATTGCTGATAAATTGCCCGATTACAATTATATCTATTTAGGCGATAATGCCCGTTCGCCCTATGGCGATCATTCTTTTGATACCATTTATAAATATACTTTAGAATGCGTAGAATGGCTTTTTGCCAAAGGATGCCATTTGGTTATCCTGGCATGCAACACCGCATCTGCAAAAGCACTTAGAACCATCCAGCAAATAGATCTTCCTGCTAAATATCCCGATAGGAGAGTATTGGGGGTAATTAGGCCTACCGCAGAGGTTATTGACAGATATACCAGCACAAAACAAGTTGGTGTAATGGGAACCAGGGGAACGGTTAATTCTCAATCTTATCTTTTAGAGATCAATAAATTTTTTCCTGAAATTAAGGTTTACCAGCAAAGCTGCCCAATGTGGGTTCCACTGATCGAAAACAACGAACACTTACAGCCTGGTGCAGACTTTTTTATAAGTGAGTATTGCGATCAATTACTTAACCAATCGGCAGATATCGATTGTGTACTATTGGCTTGCACGCATTATCCCTTGTTAATGCCTAAACTGAAGAAAGTATTTCCAGATCATATAAGCGTTTTAACGCAAGGCGAGATTGTAGCCAATAGTTTAGCTGATTATTTAAAGAGACACCCTGAAATGGAACAAAAGTTAGGTAAGCAGGGAGAGAAATCTTTTTATACCAGTGGCGATCCAATTGCTTTTGATGAACATGCCTCTGTTTTTTTTGGAGAGTCGCTGAAATCTAATAAGCTATGAGGGATATGAATTGTTAAATTGCCAGATTATTTTGATTGTTGACGGCCAATTGCCAGCTAAAATAGGTTAACTGCAAATTGCTAACTGGCAACCCATGTCTGTTTAGCACTTTTCATTAAGATGAAATATTAACGGATTGAAGATTTTCTTTAGCAAATCTATGCTCGTTTAAAACAGGGAGGAATGTATTGCAAGGCCATTCTTGAACAGGTGCGCTTCGTACTTGCTGGCGGGCAGCATCGGCCCTGGCATACCGAAGAAAGGCCCAAAGCAGCCCCTGGCTTTACCTTTTAGGTAACCAAAAGGTAAAGAATAGGTAAGCCTGGGGTAACCCTGGGGTTAACTTGGTAGCAAGAAAGGGTAAACAAAGGGTAAAGGATGGGTAAAGGAATTTTGCGCTTTTTTTGGACCTTTTTAATAACTTATCGTTTTTAGCTATTTTTGAATAATTCTAAATGGTTAAATTGTATGATTCCAAATTAACTCCGTTGTGACAAAAGAAAGTATTTTTCTTTAGGTTGTAACAAGTTAAAAGGATAACTTTGCGGCTTCAAACCCACACAATGAGTGATCAGATAAAACACGAATGCGGAATCGCTTTTATTCGCCTGTTAAAACCACTTTCTTACTACCAGCAAAAGTACGGTACAGCACTTTACGGCCTTAACAAATTATACCTTTTAATGGAAAAACAGCATAACCGGGGCCAGGATGGCGCAGGTATTGCCACCATTAAATTGGATATGAAACCGGGCAGTAGGTACATTAGCCGATACCGGAGCATGGCATCTAATGCGGTAGCCGATATTTTCGAATATGTGCAGAACAAATTTGTTGATATCCAAGAAAACACGCCTGAATTAATGCAGGATACAGAATGGCTCAAAAACAACGTAAGCTTTATCGGCGAGGTGTTAATGGGCCATTTGCGTTATGGTACGCATGGTAAAAACAGTATCGAAAATTGCCACCCTTTTTTAAGGCAAAATAATTGGATGACACGTAACCTGGTTATTGCAGGTAACTTTAACATGACGAATGTTGATGAGTTACTGGAACAATTATACGAGTTAGGTCAACACCCAAAAGAAAAAGCAGATACGGTTACAGTATTAGAAAAAATCGGTCACTTTTTAGATGATGAGAACCAGGAGCTTTTCGATCAGTATAAAAAAGAAGGGCACGATAACGTTGCTATTACACACAAAATATCTGATAATTTAGATATTGCCAATATCCTTCGCCGCTCGGCCAAAACCTGGGATGGTGGTTATTCTATCTGTGGTATGGTTGGTAATGGCGACTCGTTTATTATGCGCGATCCGGCAGGTATCCGTCCGGCATATTATTATTATGATGATGAGATCGTTGTAGCGGCCTCTGAAAGACCAGCCTTGCAAACTGCATTTAATATTCAGTTTAAAGATGTTAAAGAGATCGATCCGGGCCATGCTTTAATTATCAAGAAAAATGGTGAGGTAAGCATGGAGCAATTCCGCGAGCCTACCGAAAGGTTATCTTGCTCTTTCGAGCGCATCTATTTCTCAAAAGGAAGTGATGTAGAGATTTACCGCGAACGCAAGCAGTTAGGCCGTTTATTGAGTGATAAAATTCTTCAGGCCGTTAATTACGATTTAAAAAATACAGTATTCTCATTTATTCCAAATACGGCAGAAGTGGCGTTTTTCGGAATGGTTGATGGTGTTCAGCAATATGTACGCAGGCACCAGAAAGATATACTTTTACATAAAAAAGAATCGCTAACAGATCAACAGCTTGAAGACCTGTTGTCTTTAGCTCCACGTGTAGAAAAGCTGGCTGTTAAAGATGTAAAGCTAAGAACTTTCATCACCCAGGATGCTGATCGTAGCGAAATGGTGGCACACGTTTACGATACTACTTATGGTATTATCAATAACCACCAGGATACTTTAGTAGCACTTGATGATTCGATTGTACGTGGTACTACCTTAAAGCAGAGTATCATTAAAATTGTTGACCGTTTACATCCTAAGAAAATTATTATTGTTTCTTCTGCACCTCAGATCCGTTACCCTGATTGTTATGGTATCGATATGAGTAGGATGGGGCAGTTCGTGGCTTTCGATGCTGCTATTCAGTTGTTAACAGAGCGTGGCATGTGGCAGGTAATAGAAGATGTTTACACCAAATGTAAAGCTTCGTTACTTTTACCAAAAGAGGAAATTGTAAACCACGTTAAGGAAATTTATAAACCGTTTACTCCAGAAGAAATTTCGGCTAAAATAGCACAGATTATTACACCAAAAGGTACTGTTGCTGAGGTTGAAGTCATTTATCAAAGTTTAGAGAACCTGCATGAAGCCTGTCCGAAAAACAAAGGTGACTGGTATTTCTCAGGAAATTATCCTACCCCAGGTGGAAACAAAGTGGTTAATAAAGCTTTTGTTAACTGGAAGGAAGGAAATAACCAAAGGGCTTATTAGGCCCCTATCCCCCTAAAGGGTACTTGAATAACAAATAGCTCATATTTATATGGGCTATTTTTTTGCGCTCATTTTCTGCCAGGGTGACCGTAAGATCGAGTACGATCTTCCCTAATCTAAACCTGACATTCGCGGAAAGCCCGGAACCCGATCTTTTATCGGGTGAGGAATGCAGCATTGGCAGGACTAGCGTTTAATAGGAGCAGTGCTGTTGCTTTCCAAAAAATAATATTAACCTCAAAGGTACAGCGGACATCAGACATTAATGTACTGAGTCTGTTCAATTTTTATGCGTAAAACTTCAGGTAGGTTTTAATAATGAGCCAGAAGGCGAAAAAGATAATCACTACCCCGGCTATTTTATTGAGTTTCTTCAGTGCATCTTCTTTTATTTTATAACGGAGTTTACTGGAGTAAAAGCTCTTTGCTCCATCGATGCTTAATTGAGTAGCCATGGCGATAAAAAAGCAAACTAATTTTTCGTTCAGCATATTGTTCAATTTAACCGAAATGATCCCACTTACAATAATCCAGAACATAAGGGTAGAAGGAGTGAGGATGCACATTAAAAAACCTTTGAGTACATAACCCCGTTTACTCACTTTTTGAAGTGTGGTGCTATCGTAATGTACGGTAATTTTAGAAAGCAGGTAATAAATACCCACTGCAAGCAGAAATACACCGCCAATGCTGCCAACGTATTTATCAAATTCGGCTTTATAATCAACAAACTGGCTACCAAAAAGAACCAGGCCAATTAAGATCACATCACTAATAATTACGCCAATAGCTAAAGAAAACCCAGCTTTGAAGCCCCTTTCTATGCTAGTTTTGATCATTGCAAAAAATACCGGCCCAGTTAAAAACGACGAAATAATCCCTGCTCCTATACCGAGTAATATGGCTTCAAACATGCATTGTATTGTTTATAATATGCGAATATGCAACTTTATACCTAAACATATAACATTTATTTTTGTTGCATAGGTTGCATAAAATTACTGGTTTTCATTTTTTTTTATTTATGTTTAGAGCCACTAAAACTAAATTTAAAAAATGAGTTCAGAACAAACACAAACCAAATGGGGGCAATTTATTCCTTTGGTCACGGTATTCTTTTTCTGGGGCTTTGTGGCCGCCAGTAATGACATTTTAATACCGGTATTTAAGCAGGCCTTTAATTTAACTCAATTTCAAAGCCAGTTGGTATCGTTTGCATTTTATATTGCATATACGGTTGGCGCTTTAATTTATAATGGCATTTCGGTAGTAATGGGCCAGGATATTGTAAATAAATTAGGCTACAAAAACTCTTTAGCTTTGGGGCTTGTTATTTCGGCAGCCGGAACGCTTTTGTTTTACCCGGCAGCAAATCTGCACTCATTTCCGTTAATGTTATCTGGCTTGTTTATTGTTGCCCTGGGTTTCTCTTTACAACAAACTGTTGCAAATCCTTTGGCTATTGCCTTGGGGCCAATTAAAACTGGTTCACAACGTTTAACGCTTGCAGGTGGTATTAATAATTTTGGTACAACCATTGGCCCACTATTGGTAAACTTCGCTATTTTTGGTGTTGCTACAAGCGCTACTACCAATGTGAGCATCGAAAGTGTAAAAATTCCATATTTAATATTAGGAGTAGCCTTTCTTTTAGTAGCTGTATTTTTAAAAATGTCTTCTTTGCCTGATCGACCTACTTTAGTAGAAGCTTCAGCAAATGATACTAAATCGATTAAGGGATCTGCTTTGAATTACCCCCAGTTGGTACTGGGA
The DNA here is from genome assembly GCF_011759615.1 of Pedobacter sp. SG908. Lineage (NCBI taxonomy): Bacteria > Pseudomonadati > Bacteroidota > Sphingobacteriia > Sphingobacteriales > Sphingobacteriaceae > Pedobacter > Pedobacter sp. SG908. Next base: position 58,083 of record NZ_JAAOYY010000003.1, on the reverse strand, counting down.
ATGATTGCTATTTTTCTATATGTTGGTGTAGAGGTATCTACTGCCAGTAATTTACCTGCATATATGGAAGAGAAATTAGGATTTGCCATTAAAGATATTGCTCCATATGTTTCTTTATATTGGGCTAGTTTAATGATTGGTCGTTGGACAGGGGCGGTAGAAGCTTTTACTGAAGATATGACCTTACAAAAGATATTGAGATTTGTAGCACCTTATTTAGCTTTTGGTGTTTTCTTAGTTGCAAATGCTATCGCTAAACACGATTTAACACCATTTTATGTATATGCAGCAGTAATAGTTGTATTAATTGGTGCCGATATGGCCAGTAAAGGAAACCCGGCACGCATGCTATTAATTTTTTCGGTAATGGGCATTATAGCCTTATTTATTGGTATGTTTACTACGGGTATGACTAGTGTTTACGCGTTTACTAGCGTGGGTTTATTCTGCAGTACATTGTGGCCATGTATTTTTACTTTGGCTGTTAGTGGCTTAGGTAAACACACCAGTCAGGGAAGTAGTTTTTTAATTATGATGATTATGGGTGGTGGTATTGTGAGTTTAGCGCAAGGATACCTTTCAAAGTTTACAGGTATCCAATACAGTTACTTAGTTGGGGTGCTGTGTTTTGCATACCTTGCATTTTATGCAATTAAAGGAAGTGCCATTTTGAAGACACAGGGAATTAATTTTGATGAGAAAATTTCTGGTGGACATTAATTTTTAATAAAGTAATTTTACAGCCACAGAGATTTAGTTCTTTGTGGCTTTTTTAATTTTTATAATGACAGATAAACCAAGTTTCGACTCGATATTTATGAACCTGGCCACCGATTTGGCTGCCCGCTCACATTGTGTGCGTGCCCATGTAGGTGCAGTGTTAACAAAAGATACGCGCATAATTTCTATCGGTTACAATGGCCCGCCGGCCGGTACCCACAACTGTGACGAGGAATGGCCAGAGCATGGCTGTGCCCGCGATAGTAAAGGAAGTTGTTCTTTGGCTTTACATGCTGAGGAAAATGCTATACTGTATGCCTCAAAAAATGGATCGAAAATAGAAGGATGTACTTTATACACCACATTGTCGCCTTGTATTGCCTGTGCCCGTTTAATTTTATCATCAGGCATTAAATTGGTGTATTATTCAAAATCATATGCGGCTTATAAAGGTTTGCCTAGCGATGAGGGAGTAGATTTTTTAAGAAAATTTGGTGTCGAGGTGGTTTTGATAGAATCGTAGAGGTTCATTAGTTTACTTGTCATCGGTTCATTGGTGAATAGTGTGGTGCCTTACAAAGTTTCACAGAGGGAAAGCAGGGGAGAGCTTCGCAAGTTTAAGAGTAAGGGGCCGCTAATTCATAAACGAAAAAAATACATGATTGATAAGGTTAAATAGTTTTCGTACTTTACCTAAATGAATAAGGTTTTTTTAATTGTAGGTGTAGGAATCGTTTTCGGTTATTGGAAGAGAAATGAAATCATCAATTATTTTGTTTCTAAAAAATCTAAAAATGGTAAAAAAAGAAAAATAGGTCTACTTGATGGAAAAGCTCAAGTGATTTTCAGAGGAGATTTTGCCATGACTGATGAGGAACTACTTGGTCTAATTTAGCTTATAACTCGTAATGCTTGATCGAATAATTGATATTAAGATGGATGCTCGTTTCCTTGAGTTATCTCCCCATATTTGACTTTAGACTCCTGATTGCCAGCTTCGGACTTTTTCCGCTAAAAATCTTAAATCTCCGGTCTCAAATCTCATATCTAATTGGTACCTTTGCGGATGCAAGAAAAAATCATTATCGTCGATTTTGGTTCGCAATTTACACAACTCATCGCTCGTAGGGTTCGCGAATTAAATATTTACTGTGAAATATATCCATACAACAATCTTCCTGAGGTTACACCTGACGTAAAAGGGGTTATTTTTTCGGGTAGTCCTTATTCTGTCCGTCAGGAAGATGCACCTCAAATCGATTTATCGAAATACCATTTAAAATATCCATTATTGGCGGTTTGTTATGGTGCACAATATATTGCCCAACATTCGGGTGGTGCGGTTCAGCCATCTTCAACACGCGAGTACGGCCGTGCTAACTTGAATTTTGTAAATCAGGAGAACAAATTATTTAAAGGCATAAACATCGACTCGCAAGTTTGGATGAGCCATGGCGATACCATTACCGATATTCCTGAAAACTTTGAATTGATTGCCAGTACCGATAGTGTAAAAGTAGCGGCCTATCACATCAAAGATTCTGATACTTATGCGATCCAATTTCACCCTGAGGTAACGCACAGTATTGATGGAAAAATTCTTTTAGAAAACTTCTTGGTTGATATCTGCGGATGTAGCCAGGACTGGACTTCTGCTGCTTTTGTTGAAACTACAATTGCCGATATTAAAGCTACTGTAGGTAACGATAAAGTTGTTCTGGCGCTTTCAGGTGGTGTTGATAGTAGCGTAGCTGCAGTGCTTTTGCATAAAGCTATTGGCACAAACCTACACTGTATATTTGTTGATAACGGTTTATTGCGTAAAAACGAATATGAAAGTGTTTTAGAGCAATACAAAGATTTTGGCTTAAATATTAAAGGCGTTGATGCTAAAGACAAATTCTTGGGTCAGTTGGCTGGGGTAGAAGATCCAGAAACAAAACGTAAAATTATTGGCCGTGTGTTTATCGAAGTTTTCGATGAAGAATCTCACCTTATTCAAGATGTAAAGTGGTTGGCCCAAGGTACAATTTACCCAGATATTATTGAGTCGGTTTCGGTTAAAGGTCCATCTGCAACTATTAAATCGCACCATAATGTGGGCGGTTTGCCAGATTTCATGAAACTTAAAGTAGTAGAACCACTTAAAACTTTGTTTAAAGATGAAGTAAGAAGAGTAGGTACCGCTTTAGGTTTAGAATCGTTTATTTTAGGCCGCCACCCATTTCCAGGACCAGGTTTAGGTATCCGCATTATTGGAGAGGTTACCCCAGAAAAGGTAGCCATTTTACAAGATGCCGATAAAATTTATATCGACAATTTAAAAGAAGCAGGCCTTTATGATAAAGTGTGGCAGGCAGGCGCAATCTTCTTACCCGTGAGATCTGTTGGGGTAATGGGCGATGAACGTACTTACGAAAATGTAATTGCACTAAGAGCTGTGGAATCGCTTGATGGAATGACGGCAGATTGGTGCCACCTACCTTATCCGGTATTGGCTAAAATCTCAAACGAAATCATCAATAAAGTTAAGGGCATCAATAGAGTCGTATACGATATCAGCTCTAAACCACCTGCAACTATTGAGTGGGAATAGTTGTTTAGTTTTGAGTTGGGAGTTTTCAGTTTGGAATTTTCAGTCCGAACTGCATAAAATAAAGGTGATGCTAGCAAGGTGGAATAACCTTTGCTAGCATATTTTGTTAAAAATGATAGGTATGAATTTCAAGAAGGTTTATGGATTGCTGGTTTTGTTTGCGGTAGTTTTGGGTGCTTGTTCGCCTAAAATCAGGACACCCAAGCCCGAAGCCGGTAAACCTGTTGAAAAAGAAAAGCCAGCAGATAAAAAGCCTATCAAAAAGTTTTCGCAGGCAAGTATTTCTCTGCTCGTTCCCTTTAAATTGGATGAACTGAATTTAAAAACAGCCACAAAAGCCGATATCGAGAAATATGCCATGCCTATTGATTTCTATCAGGGTTTTAAATTGGGATTGGATTCTGCAGCGGCCCAGGGCTTAAATTTTAAACTGAATGTTTTCGATACGCAAGATGATAATGCACATATATCGCTCTTGTACAAAAATGAGCGGTTTAAACAAAGCAATTTAATTATTGGCCCCGTTTTTCCTGATGGATTAAAGTTTATCGCCAATTATGCCAAAGAAAATAATGCAATTATTGTATCTCCTCTGGCCGCTTCCGAACCTGCTGAATTTAATAATCCAAACCTGGTGTCCATTGTAAATAATATTGGCTTACATGGAAAAAAAATAGCTACATATATTGCTAAAAACTATAATCCTGCTAATACCATAGTGGTGTTGATTAACCCTAAGAAAACAGAAGACGAACAGTTTGCAGCACCAATAAGGAACTATTTTCAAAGCAATACCAAGTTTGTGGTACAGGAGTATGCTTCGGCCTATGCTTTTGAAACAAAAATGATCAAAGGTAAAGAGTATGTAGTGGTGCTTACCTCATCGGACAGGACTTTTGTATTGCCAACAGTAGAAAAACTGTATAAATTAAAGCATCTACCTACAGGTGGTTATAGTATTAATCTGTTTGGCCATCCTAACTGGGTAAAACAGAATTATCCTACCGATAAATTACAGGATCTGAATACGATTATCAGCTCTTCTTATAAAATAGACTACAAAAGCAGCGCAGTTATTACCTTTGTTAAAAAATATCGCTACAGATACGGATTTGAGCCTGGAGAATACGCTTTTAAGGGCTTTGATGTTGGCTACTACTTCGGTAAACTGTTAACCACATACGGAGAGGATTATAGAGATTATCTGATAAAAGATAAATATAAAGGTCTTCATAATAACTTTTCATTTATCCATGATGAAAAATTAGGCTATATTAACACCAGTTTAATGTTATTGAAGTTTAAAAACTTTGCGTTAAACATAGTTGAGTAATTCTATATTTATTTTTCTTCCATTTTAATTATTGCATGAGAGCAGATCATCAGTTAAGGGCCTTTGAACAGATTTTGAATAATTATGATGGAAGTTTGCCCTTGCATCGTTTTCTACCAACCTATTTTAAGCAACATAAACAAATGGGATCATCCGATAGGAGATGGGCCACGCGTCATATATATAGCTTTTTTAGATTAGGTAAGGCTTTATCAGGGCTTCCACAGGAAGAACGTTTGAGTATTGCCGATTTCTTGTGCCACGATACGCTTAGCCTTATTGTGGAGAAAAATTTGCCGGAACTAAAAGAAAGCATTACGCTGCAGCTTGAAGAAAAAATATCCATTATCAAAACGAAGTATCCGGATTTTAATTTTCAGGAGGTATATCCGTTTCATGCAAATCTATCTGATGGATTAAACCGGGAGGCATTTTATACCTCATTCTTCAAACAACCCGATCTGTTTATTAGGGTAGGGGCCGAAGAATCTGCAAGCATCATCTCCAAATTAGAAGATGAAAAAATTGAGGTTAAAGCTATTTCCCCAACTGCTTTGGCCTTGCCCAATGGAACCAAGCTCGAAACTGTTTTAAAAGAAGGCAGTTACCAGGTTCAGGATTTATCTTCTCAGCATACGGGCCATTATTTTAAACCTAACAAATGGGATAAATGGTGGGACTGCTGTGCGGCATCAGGTGGAAAAACATTGCTTTTGCACAGTTTGGAGCCTGTTATCGAGCTTTTGGTTTCCGATCTGAGAGAAAGTGTACTCTTAAATCTAGATGAACGTTTCCGCTTAGCCGGGATCAAAAAATACCATAAAAAAGAGCTAGATCTTTTACAGAACAACGATCAGGTTTTACACCACTATCAATTTGATGGGATCATTTTGGATGCGCCTTGTACCGGTTCCGGAACATGGGGCAGAACACCCGAAATGCTTACGTTTTTTGAGGAACGGAAAATCAATCAATTTGCAAACATCCAAAGGGGGATCGTCCAAAATATTGTAAAATATTTAAAGCCTGGTAAGCCTTTAATTTATATTACCTGCTCCGCCTTTGCCGAAGAAAACGAAGCCATTGTGCAGCATATGATTGAGCAGTTGCCGCTAGAGCTGGAAAAAATGGAACTGATTAAAGGTTATGAAAATAACGCCGATACGATGTTTGTAGCGAGGTTGATTAAAAAAGGTCAGGAATAGCCAAGATTAAAGGATTCTGTGATTTTAAGATCAAGTGTGACTTATTAACCTGAGCTCGACTAATTTTTATTTATAACGGTCATTTTTTAACGTGCTTTCTCAAAGCGATCGTCGTGCTGAATTTGTTTTACAAGTAGAAGTAGTGTTTTCAATGGTCTTGTAGCTACTACGTGGTCAGCATTTTTCCTGTAAAATAGACCCCGAAATAAATTTACTTCGTAGCTTTCCGCTACGCTACAGGTCAGGGTGACGTCGATATAATGTAACGCTACGTATGTTCGAACCAAGATTTGAAATTCTTTTTAAAGTATTTTACCGCTTCGATTAAAACGGCTATTGCTCCGATAATTAAGGTATATTCTTCAAAGCTGTTCATAATGTAAGCTTTATGTTTAGATGAATATACGGAATTATTGTTACAAGTTAAATTGGAGGATTGTCATTTAGAAACGTTATTTCTCTCAATTAATCGTCATGCTGCATTTATTTCAGCATCTTTCTTGCAGATAGACCCTGAAATAAATCCAGAGTGATGAATCGTTGAAATGGTACTTTAAAGCCCTGTATTATTTCTGAATAATTTAATTGCTATAGCCAATAAAATTACCCCAAAGGCTTTACGTAAGATGTTTAAACCAGATTTTCCGAAAAGTTTTTCCAGCCTGTTGGTATTTTTCAATACAAAGTAAACAAACAACATATTAAGTATAATGCCCACTAAAATATTCTGGGTATGGTATTCTGTTTTTAATGATAGCAAAGTTGTCATAGTACCTGCTCCGGCAATTAAAGGAAAGGCTAATGGAACAATAGAAACCGTTTCTGGCGCTTCTTCTTTAAAAATGGTTAATCCCAATACCATTTCCATGGCAATAAAGAAGATCACAAATGAACCTGCTATGGCGAAAGATTCTACATCTAATCCAATCACTTTCAATAAAGATTCTCCGACAAACAGAAAGAGGATCATTAAGCCCGTAGCTACTAATGATGCTTTTTCTGATTCGATATGGCCAGCTTTTCTACGCAATTCGATCACAACGGGAATAGCGCCCAAAATATCGATAATAGCAAAGAGTACCATCGTGGTCGATAGGATCTGGCTTAAGTTGAACGTCATAAAATCGAATTTCATAGCGGCGCAATTTTAAGCAAAGGTAGTGGAATTTGTATCAATTCCTCAATTGTACAGTTATTTATTAGAAATAGAACTGTGTTCTTAAAGTAAGCACATTGTCTTTTCTGTCAGCTGTATAGCCCTGAATTTGAGTCGATTCGTTTTTAATAATATCGTAATAAAGCACTGCTTTAAAATGTGGATTAAAGTGGTGTAAAAAACCAAATCCAAAGGTGTCGAAACGCACATCAGCAGGAGAAAGCCCTTTATCGCCAGAAATATCCATGCCTTTTACTTTAGCATTCGGATCGTACCAGTCATATTTCAAAATTAGCTGGTTATCTGTACTGTTTAAGGTTTGTACAAAGGTAAAGTAGGCACCATTAAAAGTACGTGTATAAAAAGGCAAGGCCACGGCCTTATTATCAACAGGATAAGAGCCAGGTGTGGTTGATGTGGTTGAGGTACCTGTTTGTAAGCCCGATATTACTTCTGCTCTAAACTCTGATTTCCAGCTTTTGGTTTTGGTAGCCAGTTGTATATCCGCACCATAATATCTTCTTGGGGCCACTTTGTTTATGGTAGCTGTAGATGAATCTTTAACCATTTTCCATGTATCATTTATTTGCTCCATCTTATAGCTCACAGGCAAGCGGTGATCTAAGCCTCCCTGAAGCGTACTTATTCCGCCTGCAATGGTAAAGTTTTTAAATGCATAAGTTTTATGGCTTAACCTTAAAATATAATCCTTGCTGTTATCGAATTCTCCGTTACCAGCTAAGCCCTGACCATTATAAACACCAAAATCGAGTACAAAATTTTTGAGTTTGGCATCTTTCCAGCGTGGGTTTAAAGTAAAGGTTACACCCAGATCACGTTCTGTTTTCATTAAAATCTGCGACATTCGACCACGTTCAGGTGCTTCCCTTACTGATGATGACAGTTGGAGCTCATTACCAAATGGACGGCCCGAAAGACCAAGAGTTACTGCCAATATTTTCCATTTATTCTCGTAATAACGTCCCCAGAAATCCCGGATCGCTACACCTTGTTCTGTACCATCAAACTGAAGTACGAAGTAGGTAGAGGGAGCACCATCTTCCGTTAACATCATGTAATCTGCCCTCAAACGGCCTCTTCTTAACCTGAACCTGTTATTGGTAAAATCGCCAAAATTTCCACCCTGAAACTCAGCCTGCGTACCTTTCGATTGCGCCAATTGGAACTGTGGCTGTAAATAACCACTGAAAGATAATGAACCATATTTCTTCGAGATAATGAGCAAATGGTTTACTGTTGTGGAATCCATTACATCATTAATTGTTCTTTGTGCGTATCCTGCAGCAGAAATGAATAACAAAACAATAGTTAGGAAGAAATAAACGCGCTTAAATTTGGCTGGATGGCGGTACATGTTATCAATTTTTTGCAAAGGTAGTTTTATTAACAATTATTTAACATAAAAAAAGCCCCGACTTTTGGTCGAGGCTTAATTTTTTTTAAATATTCGGCTTATTTAGAATCTTTTAAATGAGAATGCTGTTTGCTGTATCCAAAATAGATAATAAAGCCTAAAGCTAACCAGCCAAATAACCTTAACCAGTTTGTCCAGCCTAAACCAAGGATCATTAATCCGCAGGTAATTACACCTAAAATTGGGATTAAAGGTACCCAAGGTGTCTTGAACTGACGTGGAAGATCAGGATCAGTTTTTCTTAAAATAATTACTGCGATACAAACTAGCATAAAGGCAAATAAAGTACCAATACTGGTCATATCACCCACTACATCACCAGGGATGAAAGCTGCAAATAAACCTACGATTACCAAAATTACTAGGTTGGCTTTGTAAGGTGTTTTGAATTTAGGGTGTAAATCGCTGAACATTTTTGGTAATAAACCATCTTTACTCATGGAGTAAAATACACGGCTCTGGCCCAATAACATTACCAAAATTACGGAAGAAAAACCTGCTAAAATAGCTACGGTAACCAATTTAGCTAACCAGCCATAACCTGTCATGTATTCGCTAATTGCAGCCACAACCGATGCTTCACCACCTTTAGTTCTAAAGAATTCAACAGGAGCGATACCGGTTAAAACGTGTGCAAATAAGATGTATAAAACAGTACACACAGCTAATGAACCTAAGATACCAATTGGCATTGCTGTTTTAGGGTTTTTAGTTTCTTGTGCTGCAGTACTTACAGCATCAAAACCGATGAAGGCAAAGAATACTGTTCCGGCCGCACCGAGAACACCCCAGAAACCACCAAAACTATGGCTGATGCCTGCATGATCTACATAAGTAGTTGCTTTTGGAATATATGGATGGTGATTGGCTTCATGAATAAAGCCCCAACCTAAAACAATGATTAAGATTACAATACTTACTTTAGTAATTACGATCAGACCGTTTACAAAAGCAGATTCTGAAGTTCCTTTAATTAAAAGTAAGCTCAATAAGCCTACAATAAATAATGCAGGAAGGTTGATAATTCCATTTACGGTACCATCTGGATGCGACTGGAAAGGTGAGTGGCACCACTCGTAAGGTATGGGCGAGGTATGCAATACTTCGACCAGTAATTTATTTAAGTATTCGCTCCAGGCAATACCTACTGTTGCAGCCCCAACAGCATATTCTAACACTAAATCCCAGCCAATTATCCAGGCCATAAACTCGCCCATAGTGGCATAAGTGTAAGTGTAAGCACTACCGGAGATCGGAATAGATGATGATAGTTCTGCGTAGCATAAACCGGCTAATGCACAACCAATTGCGGCTATAATAAAGCCAATGGTAACAGATGGCCCAGCATTTTGTGCTGCTGCTGCTGCTGTTCTAACAAATAAACCAGCACCAATAATTGCGCCCACACCTAATGCCACTAATGCACCAGCACTAAGTGTACGCTTTAAGCCTTTGGCTGAATCTCCCGCTTCTTCTAGCAGTAAATGCATCGGCTTCTTAGTAAATAAACCCATATTTTAGTTTTTGTTTAGATTATTTCAGCCTCAAACGTAATTAAAAATTACGGAAAAGTAAAAGGGATTTTGGTTAAAAATCCCTTTTACTTTTATTATATCTATGATTTTACAACTAAAACTTTAATGTATCGGTTGTATTTGTTAAAGTGTCGGTAATTATATGTCCCAAACTATCGGTTTTTTGCTCAATTCTGATTTCTTTCCGAACTTCTTGCTTATGTTCGCTTGCAATTGCTTTAACTGCGATGTATGGAGCAATAACTAGTGAAACAATAGACATTAATTTAATCAAAATATTCATCGAAGGGCCTGAAGTATCTTTAAAAGGATCGCCAACGGTATCTCCGGTAACCGAAGCCTTATGCGGTTCTGATTTTTTGTAAAATGTTTCGCCGTTAATGATTACACCCTGCTCAAAAGATTTTTTGGCATTATCCCAGGCACCCCCCGCATTACTTTGGAAAATTCCCATCAATACACCAGTAACGGTTACTCCAGCCAATAAGCCACCCAAAACTTCTGGCCCAAAGGTAAAGCCTACAATTACCGGGGTAATTAAAGCAATAGCTCCAGGCATCATCATTTCACGGATAGAAGCCTTGGTAGAAATGGCTACACATTTTTCGTATTCAGGTTTAGCTTTGTATTCCATAATGCCCGGGATTTCGCGGAACTGGCGGCGAACTTCCTGAACCATATCCATTGCCGCTTTACCCACCGCCTGAATACAAAGTGCAGAAAAGATAAACGGGATCATACCGCCAACAAATAGTCCGGCCAAAACTGGCGCTTTATAAATATCTATCGCATTAATACCCGCAATACCTACAAAAGCTGCAAATAAAGCTAAAGATGTTAAGGCTGCAGATGCAATAGCAAATCCTTTACCGGTTGCTGCGGTTGTATTTCCAACTGCATCTAAATTGTCGGTACGTTCGCGTACCTCTGGCGGCAATTGACTCATTTCGGCAATGCCGCCTGCATTATCCGCAATTGGTCCGAAAGCATCAATCGCCAGCTGCATAGCTGTTGTAGCCATCATTCCTGCCGCTGCAATAGCCACGCCATATAAACCAGCAAAGTGATAGGAAGCCATAATTCCTCCTGCTAATACCAGGATAGGGATTACGGTAGATTTCATTCCTACAGATAAACCTGCAATAATATTGGTGGCATGGCCAGTTGAAGATTGTTGGATAATCGAGTTTACGGGCCCTTTGCCCATTGCGGTGAAATATTCGGTCACAATACTCATAATGGTGCCCACTACCAAGCCTACTATAATGGCATAAAATACATTGATGCTCGAAAACTCATAACCACGAAGGTTAAGGGTTTCTGGTAGCATCCATTTCACAATAAAGAATGAAGCCACCGCCGTAATCACAATCGACGACCAGTTACCTAGGTTTAACGCATTTTGAACATTCGATTTTTCGTCTTTAATGGTTACAAACCAGGTTCCGATAATCGAAAATATAATACCCAAACCACAGATTACCATTGGAAGAAGAATAGGAGACATCCCTCCGAAATTATCCTTCACATCAATTTCCTGTCCTAAAACCATAGTAGCTAATATAGTAGCTACATATGAACCGAACAAATCGGCACCCATGCCCGCAACATCACCTACATTATCGCCAACGTTATCGGCTATGGTAGCAGGGTTGCGTACATCATCTTCAGGGATACCAGCCTCAACTTTACCCACTAAATCTGCACCAACATCGGCAGCTTTGGTATAAATACCACCGCCAACACGGGCAAATAAGGCAATAGATTCGGCACCCAAAGAAAATCCGGTTAAAACTTCTATAGCAGTTTTCATTTCAACGCTGTTTACAGATACTACGTTAAAATGCTTTAAAAACACAATGAATAAGCCACCTAAACCCAAAACAGCTAATCCGGCAACACCCAAACCCATTACCGTACCTCCGGTAAATGAAACTTTTAATGCTTGTTTTAAACTTGTTCTGGCCGCTTGCGTGGTTCTAACATTGGCTTTTGTAGCCGATTTCATTCCGATATAACCCGCAGTTGCAGAAAATACCGCTCCTATAATAAAAGAGATAGAGATAATCCAGCTCGAGTGCATCGGAACACCTTTAATTTCAGTAATTGTTCCCGAGTAGGCTAGGAGTGCAGCCGTAAAAACGACAAAAATGCTCAATACCCTCCATTCGGCTTTTAAAAAGGCCATAGCACCATCGGCTATGTAGCCCGCAAGCTCTTGCATATTCTTATCACCTGCATCTTGCTTGTTTACCCAGGCACTTTTAATCATCATAACTATAATCCCCGCAAGGCCCAGAGCCGGGATACAGTAAATTAAATTGTTTTGTAAAAAATCCATAGTTAATAATTGGTTTTATATTTGGTTAGTTGTTATTGCTTAACTGTATAAATCGGTTAATTGTTTTATCGACTCCAAGCATCCCGCTTAAACTCCGAACTTCTTTAATCCGTTAATCTACTATGGACTTCGGACTTATAATTAGCAAGATAATAAAATATTCTTCTTGTGATTAAAATTTTCATTGCCAAGACAAATAAAATTTTGCTCAATTAAAATAATACAATTGAAGCGCTCCTATTTTCTTTTTTTTAAATAAATTAGCCACAAACTAAACCAAACTAAAGATGAAAATTGAAAAAGAAGATGGACCTTCTAAGAGAAAATTAAGCCTTTTTGATGCTACAATGTTGGTAATGGGCTCGATGATCGGAAGCGGGATCTTTATTGTCAGTGCCGATATAATGAGAAACTTAGGTTCTGGTTACTGGTTGATTGTGGTATGGGTAATAACTGGGGTGATGACAGTTGCAGCTGCAATTTCTTATGGGGAGCTTTCTTCTATGTTTCCTAAAGCGGGCGGACAATACACTTACCTGAAAGAGATTTTTGGCAAAATGATGGGGTTTCTTTACGGTTGGGGCTTGTTTACTGTAATCCAAACCGGAACTATTGCAGCCGTTGCCGTTGCTTTTGGTAAATTTACGGCTTATCTAATCCCTGCATTAAACGATGCTGCTCCGATTTTCCAAAGCGGCGGTTATAAAATTACCTGGATACAGATTCTTGCCATTGCTGTTATTCTGCTTTTAACTTATATTAATACAAAGGGTGTTGAAAGTGGTAAAATATTGCAGAATATTTTTACAGGATCTAAAATTGTTGCTTTAATTGCTTTAATTATTTTAGGCTTCTTCTTAGTAAAAAATAGCTTTTGGACTGAAAATTTAGGTTTTGGGTCTAGTGCTTTTAATAATCTTAAAACAGATTCGAGTGGAAATTTCTTAAAATCTGGATGGGAATCTATTTCAGGGATGACTATAATGGGTGGAATTGCAGCGGCAATGGTAGGTTCAGTATTTTCGAGTGTGGCCTGGGAAAACGTAACTTTCGTTTCAGGAGAGATTGAAAATCCTAAAAAAAATGTAGTACGTTCTATGGTTTTAGGTACCTCGGCAGTAATGATTCTTTATCTATTGGTCAACTTTATTTATCTCAATACCCTAAACAGAGATAGTATTGCTTTTGCATTAAATGATCGGGTTGCTGTTGCCGCTTCAGAACAAATTTTTGGTAATGGAATTGGTACAATTGTAATTGCCTTGTTGGTGATGATTTCTACTTTTGGCTGCGTTAATGGAATTGTATTAGCAGGGGCAAGGGTTTTTCAGACTATGGCAAAAGATGGAATGTTTTTTAAAGCAGCGCTTAAAAACAATAAAAATGGTGTTCCGGAAAAATCGCTTTGGATGCAAGGGATCTGGGCATCTGCTTTATGTTTAAGTGGGCAGTATGGCAATCTGTTAGATATGATCTCTTTTGTTATAGTACTCTTTTATATGATAACTGTTTTTGGGGTTATTTATTTAAGGATAAAACAACCTAAACTTGAAAGACCTTACAAAACCTGGTTATATCCAGTTACTCCAATTGTTTATTTATTAATAGGGGCGGCATTTTGCATTTTACTGCTCATTTATAAACAACAATATACCTGGCCTGGGCTTGTGATTGTTTTGCTAGGTGTACCGGTCTACTTTTTCATTAACAAAAAAGAACAGTAAGGTTAGCCAGGGTCGTCCTGCTGAACTTGTTTCAGCATCTTAGTGATAGGATAGATCCTGAAACAAGTTCAGGATGACGGTACGAGATGAAGAATTTATTACGGAACCTCGCAGACTTTAAAAACTGCGAGGTTTTTTGCATTAAAGAATACTGCTTGTCAACCCGGCTTTTAGACCTCAATCTTATATTAACCCCTTCAATCTGATTTTGAAAAGCAAGAGTTGGTATCCATCGGTTCCGAAAGCCCCGTTATCCGCTTTACTTCGGCAATGAACTATTGCCTCGTGCTCGCTGCTACCGGGTTTAGTTAGCTTAGGTTTGTGCAGGTAACAGCTTATTTTAAACCCGACATGGCGGATACCGGCCCCGCGCCTAAGGCCTGCAGGCGTATGAGCATGTGGCGGGACTGGCACTGCGAAGAACCACAGGTTTTGCTTTTCTAAAAAAAGAACTAAATTTTTGAACGCTGTTGAGTTGCTGGTTGTTTACCTAAACCCTAAACCATCTACCTTATATATATGCTAAATCTTACCGCCCCAAATCTAATTTTTACATTTTGAAAAGCAGGGTTCTGTATCAATAGGTTCCGAAAGCCCCGTTATCCGCTTTACTTCGGCAATGAACTATTGCCTCGTGCTCGCTGCTACCGGGTTTAGTTAGCTTAGGTCTGTGCAGGTAAGAACTTATTCTAAACCCGACATGGCAAATACCGGCCTGGGTGTAAGACCTGCCAGACACCTGCGGCGGGCCTGACATGAAAATGAAACACAGGTGTTGATTTTCTAAAAAAAGATAGAATTTTTAAACTTTAATGAGCAGCAGTGTGTTTTCCCCTAACCCTAATTGTAGGCCTAATCTCACATCTCCGCTCTAATATCTCAAATCTAACCTCGTGTCTCGAACAAAAAGCGTATTTTTGCAATTAATGGGAACACTTGTAGATTCAGGGATAAAGGGGTATAAAAATTACGGCACGTATTTGCGCGAAAAGTATAAAGGGCAGCGCGTGTTTAAAGTAATTGTAGATGGTGGTTTTACCTGCCCTAATCGCGATGGTAGCAAGGGTTACGGTGGATGTACTTATTGTAATGTAGATTCTTTTACACCAGAACCTTCGCGTAAAAATCCAAATATTAAAGATCAGCTTGCCGAAGGCATGTTAAGGGCTAAAACTTCTTATAAAGCTGATAAGTATATTGTTTATTTTCAGCCGAACACTAATACTTACGCTCCGGTGCATTATTTAAAGATGATGTACGATGAGGTCTTATCTATTAATACCGAAGATATAGTGGGGTTTGCAGTGGGTACCCGTCCTGATTGTATCGATGCCGAAAAGGTAGCTTTATTAGAAAGTTATACCGATCGTTTTGACGTAGACTTGGAGATGGGTATGGAATCTATCTATGATGAAACCCTTGATCAGATTAACAGGGGCTGTAGTCATGGCGAATTTGTTGCTGCGGTTGAGCTTTTAAAAGACAGTAAGCTTGATTTGTGTGTACATACTATTTTTGGTTTCCCTTGGGAAACCAGAGAACAGATGTATGGTTATATTCATGAAATTAACCGTTTTCCACAAATTAAGTTTGTTAAATTTCACCATCTTCATGTTGTAGAGGGTTCTATAATGGGGGCTAAATACAAAAAAGAGCCTTTTAAGTTATTTTCACTCGAAGAATATACTGATCTGCTTTGCGAGTTGATCCCGCTTTTGCGTCCAGATATTGTTATTCAACGTCTTTTTGGTATTTCAGACTGGGATTTGCTAATTGCACCAAACTGGGGGCTTAATAAATCGGCAATTCAAACGTATATGGATAAAGAAATAGAAAAAAGAGGGATAGTTCAAGGATCTGCTTATTTTTCTTAAAAAGATAAAATTTTTAATAATTTTTAGAAAAACCCATGAAATTTCATGGGTTTTTCTGTTATTGATGAGTTTTTTAGGTTAAAAATTACAAATTTTAGCTAAAATTGGATAAATGATGGTTAATATGTGATTTTGTTTTTATTAAAAACTTACATTAAAATCCGTTGAATTTTTTGTTATTTTTAATTTTACGGTTAATTTTTGCTCTATTTTATAAAAATCATTTGTTTTTATTAAAATATTTTGATTTAATGGTGTAAAAACTACAATATATCGTATTTTTATAAAAATAAATCAAACGTTTGATCAATTATTGTCAAACGTTTGATTAATAATTAAATATTACAAACAAATTAAACTAAAAACTATGAGTAAATTCTCCTTTAAACAGTTTGCGCCTTTCGCGATCTTAATGATCGTCGCGATTTTCGCTCTATTTATTCCGCTTCTCCCTAATTTTGATGAAGGCAAGTATAGTGGACCTGATATTGCATTCATATTAATCGCAGCAGCGCTTGTATTTTTAATGACCCCAGGTCTTGCATTCTTTTATGGTGGTATGGTTCACCGTAAAAATGTATTATCCACAATGATTAAAAGTGTTGTAGCGGCAGGAGTAATTACAGTTTTGTGGACAGTTGTTGGTTTTAGTTTGGCTTTTGGAGATACTATTGGTGGCTTTATCGGAAATCCATCAACATTTTTGTTCTTCAAAGGTGTAAATTCTGGAGCACCACATCTTCAAGGAGGATCGGATTTAACTATTCCGCTTTCTTTATTTGCTGTGTTTCAATTAATGTTTGCCATTATTACGCCAGGTTTGGTAGTTGGAGCAGTTGCAGAACGTATTCGTTTTACTTCATACATTCTGTTTATTGTTTTGTTCGCAATATTTGTTTATTCTCCTTTGGCTCACTGGACATGGCACCCACAAGGTTTCTTGTTTAAAATGGGTGTGTTAGACTTTGCAGGCGGTACAGTAGTACACATTTCTGCAGGTATGGCGGCTTTAGCAGGAGCATTGGTTTTAAAACGTAGAAAATCTCACTTAGAGCATAAAGAAGTTCCACCGGCTAATATTCCATATGTATTAATTGGTACTGGTTTATTATGGTTCGGTTGGTTTGGATTTAATGCAGGTTCTGCATTAAGCGCAGGTAGCTTAGCTGTTTCGGCATTTTTAACTACAAATACTGCTGCAGGTGCTGCAGGTTTATCGTGGATGTTCTTTGATGTTGCAAGAGGTAAAAAACCTTCAGTTTTAGGCTTTTGTATCGGTGCAGTAGTTGGTTTGGTAGCCATTACACCAGGTGCAGGTTTTGTAAGTATTTCATCAAGTATATTTATTGGTGCTATTGCTGCAGTTATCTCTAACCTTGTAGTTACATGGAAACAAAAAACCAGTTTGGATGATACATTAGACGTTTTCCCTTGTCATGGTGTAGGTGGTATTGTTGGTATGTTGTTAACTGGTGTTTTTGCTACAAAAACAGTAAATGCTGCAGGTGCTGACGGATTATTTTATGGTAACCCAGCTTTCTTTATTACACAACTAAAAGGTGCTGTAATCGTAATCATCTTCAGTTTCGTTGTATCGTTCGTTATTTTCAAACTGGTAAATCTGATCAATCCAATCAGGGTTTCTGAAGAAGAAGAAGAACTAGGTCTTGATGCTTCTCAGCATGATGAAAAATACTCTCAAGGTACTTTACTGGTAGAAGAGAGAGCCATCTATATCGAAAAAAACAGCCCATTAACAGAATCAATTTCTTAAGGACTTTATATATCTAAACTCAAATCAAGCTCAAACATGAAGAAACTTTTAACAGCTATTTTTGCAATGGCCAGCACTACGTGTGCCCAGGCTCAAGAAACCACTACATCACCACTTGAAATTTCAGGGTCGGTAGATACGTACTTTAAATATGATTTTGCTAAGAATCCATTAAATGCAAAGACATCTTTTGTAACAGATCACAACTCAGTATCGCTAGGGATGATCGATATTGCGCTGAAGAAAAAAACAGGCAAGGCTTCATTTGTTGGAGAGCTTTCTTTTGGCCCGAGAGGACAATCGCAATCTATTCCTGATGCCGCTGCTGGTGGTTCTTCATTTAATATCCAGAATTTATATGTTAACTACGAGTTCACAAATGAATTTAGCATGACTGCTGGTTACATGGGTACCTTTATTGGATATGAGGTAATTTCTCCGGTTGGAAACTTCAACTACTCAACTTCATACTTATTTACTAATGGTCCATTCCAAAATGCAGGTATTAAAGCAACTTATAAATTCAGCGATAAAGTAAGTTTAATGGCTGGTTTATTTAATGATTGGAATGTTTACAGTGCATCGCGAGGTGTTTCGGCTATTGGCGGTCAGTTAATGGTTGCACCGGTAGAAGGTTGGACAGCCTACATTAATGCTTTATCGGGCGCGGGTTTCGGTGGGTACGGAACCATTGTGGATTTAACTACTGCATATCAGATTACGGAAAAGTTTAAATTAGGTTTAAATGCCGCTAATTATGATATTAAGGATAGTGCTGTACCAGGAAGTTATGCTGGTGCTGCTTTATACCCGCAGTACGCTGTATTAGATGCGGTAACTTTAGGGTTAAGAGGTGAATATTTCAAATTTAAAGCAGCAGGTGCAGTTCCAGCTACGGCCTTTACGGCAGTAACACTTACCGCAAACATTAAATCTGGTGGTTTAACCTTTATTCCAGAGGTAAGATTAGACCACAATAGCGATAAACCTTTCTTTAAAGAAGGTGGCGCTGCTGCACCAAATGGAGGTCAGTTCTCTTTAGCGGCAGTTTACGCTTTTTAAGGAAATAAATAATATTAGGCCGTCCCGATGTGAAATCGGGACGGCTTTTTCTTACCTTTAAATATTTAGATTTATCTATTAACCGATTTTACATGAAATATCTTCTTTTTATTATTCTTGCCGCCTTTTCAATTCAATTATCTGCACAGCAAAAACAGTTTTCAAAAGATGATAACGGTAAATTTATCTATTATAAGGTTGTAGATTCCCAACTGCTGAGCAAAGATACTTTACTGCAAAGAGCAAAAGCTTTCGTTAATGTTGCTTATAAAAAATCGATGATTCAGGAAAGTGTTACCGATTCTTCTGTTTTAGCTAAAGGCACGATAGTAATTGATAAAACAATTTTAGTTGCTGGCCATCCCAGTGGAGAGGTAAGTTATAGTTTTGTTTTTGAGGCACGTAATGGAAGATATAGATTCTGGCTAACTAATATGTTGTTTATTCCATACCAGAGAGATCGTTACGGGAATTTTGTGCCAACTACAAAAATTGGTGTGCCTTTAGAGCGTACGCCAGGTAAGCTGAACGCAGGTGCATGGAAAGATATTTTAAATAGCACTTATCTTAAAGTTGAAAAATTTGGCGATGATTTTAAAAAGTATTTAGCCACCAACAGAGTCGAAAAAGCCAAGAAGAAAGCCGAAACCATTTCTACTAAACAATGGTAGTTGGTTCAGCCTAAAGTTTACCAAATAATTCTTCTACTTTCTGAGATCGAAATTTAAAAATTTCATTGATTTTACGATTTACGATCAAGGCATTTGCAATGTTACCAATTGGTCCCCAACCGATGCCGTAATGCAAAATGTCGTGCATTAATACACCGTCGTGTACCTTTTCGAAATGGTGCTGGTGATGCCAGAATGAAAATGGACCAAACCGCTGTTCGTCTATAAAATATTCTTTATCCTTAACATGCGTTATTTCTGTTACCCAGTTTAGTTTGATACCGAATAAGGGCGAAACTTTGTAAGTAATGATCAGGCCGGGATACATTTTGGTATTGGCCATGTTTGGGGAGGTTACCTCGAATGTCATGTTATTCGGTGTAATCTCGGCTAAATTCAATGGTGAAGAGAAAAAGTCCCATGCGGTATCTAAATCGGCAGGGAGTTTTTGGGTAAATTCTAATCTATATGTTTTCAAGTTTTTGTTTTAAAGCACAACAACAAAGATGCAGTTTTGTTGAGAATAGTTTAGGTTTAACCGCAAAGTTCGCAGAATGAAGGCGCAGAGATCGCAGAGTTGAGTGTGCTATCCATTTTACATCTTTTTTACCACGAAGACCACTAGATGGCATAAAGTTAGGGAAATATACTAAATGTATGTCAGTTTGAGCGTAGTCGAAGACTTAGCAGTATAATTTGTAAGGAGATTGATATCGGCTATGTTTATTTTACCCCGGATAGCTGCACTGTTTAAGCCCCCTAAACCCGATCAGAGCGAGATGCCGATATTTCATCGGCAGAAGCGGGAGCGGGACTACAATAATCAAAAGCTACTGCAACTGCTTTCCAAAAAAAAACTATATGTTATTTATAAAAAAGATCGGCTTTGACAAATTTCTAGTATTAGACTAAGAAATTTGTCAAAGCTTTTCTGCTAATGTACCATCTTATCCGCACAGGTAGAACTGGCAAATGCTTCCGGTTTAGCTTTAAAGATAAAGCCCATGCTTAAAATGTATCCCATTGCATCATTAAGTGCCTTGTTCGATTTAAACGATGGACTCGTGTTGATATCGGCATGTACTTCAAGCGCTACGTCATAAATGTCAAGTAAATCGCAAATAGAGTAAGCTGTTTCAATAGATTTTTGTACTTCCATTAACATTCTTTCTTTAATGCTTACCTGTTGTGAGCTCTTTTCCTGGTGGATGTACATAAAACCACCATGGTGTTCTCTTAACAGAACAATTACGGTTGCAAAATCGGTTACTGCCCCTTTAACCTGCGAATCGGTACCGATGCAAACTTTAAGCTTATAGCCATTTTCTGTTTCTCTGATAATCGCATTTTCTACTTCTTCGAGGATTGAAGACTGAATAATTTCACCACTAAATTTTTTCCACGTCATACATTTGAGTTTTTGAGGTTAACGAATGGTAATCAGGTTTTTATAAAAATAGGCGCTAAAAATTAAATATGTGTTAAGTGCAGATTGTTTATTTGCTAACAAAAAGTTAGTTATCAACAAGTTAGTGATAATAGTTTAGATGGACTTATTATTTCTTGAAACAAATTATTATTCGGTCCGTTAATATTTGTACATTCATTAAAAAATCTTAATTATGAGAGCAGAATTGATTCAAGAGTTCCAGTTATTACAAAATAGCAGAGCGAATAAATTTGCAGATGAACTGGCTGACAAGATCTTATCATCAGTTGATGCGGTTAACGAAAAAGTGATATCATCAATGTCTAAACGTGGTAATATGTTAATGTTGCTCGAGAAAAGATTAAACTTTTCTACCCTGCGGAAACTCAGGGAAAGATTTTTCAAGCCCTAAAAAAGGATGCCGTTTTAGCCCTAAAGAGAAATGATTACCTTTATGGCGGAATGATAGAAAATGCCTTAAAAAAATTAAACATTACTGCACTTAATGAGATGCAGGAGTCTTCTGTAAAAGCAGCCAAGACTGGTAAAGATGTGATATTGATTGCGCCAACGGGTTCGGGGAAAACGCTGGCCTTTTTATTGCCATTACTTTCCAACCTAAAAGCCGGAGTTAAGGGCGTGCAAGCCTTAGTTTTGGTACCGTCGAGAGAGCTTGCCTTACAAATAGAGCAGGTTTTTAAACAAATGGGTACTCCGTTTAAAGTAAACTGCTGTTACGGTGGGCATGCCGTACGGATAGAAAAGAATA
This sequence comes from Pedobacter sp. SG908, assembly GCF_011759615.1. Taxonomy (NCBI): domain Bacteria; kingdom Pseudomonadati; phylum Bacteroidota; class Sphingobacteriia; order Sphingobacteriales; family Sphingobacteriaceae; genus Pedobacter; species Pedobacter sp. SG908. The sequence goes on along the minus strand of NZ_JAAOYY010000003.1, from coordinate 36,459 downwards.
ATCTTGCACATCCACCTGCTGTCCTGATCGGAACACCTGGTAGGATAGCTTACCATTTAGAACATCAAAACTTTGACGAATCTTTTATCGAGACCTTAATCTTAGACGAATTTGATAAAGCGCTGGAGTTTGGCTTTGAGCAAGACATGTCTTACATCATCGGCTCACTGCTTTCGTTAAAACAGCGTATACTTACTTCTGCTACCAAAATGGAGGAAATTCCGGCTTTTGTAAAGTTAAATGTGCCTGTTGAAGTTGATTTTTCAAAAAATATCGAAGCAAAACCAGATCTAAAGCTTAAAAAAATAACTGCACCTGCAGCCGATAAGCTAGATTACCTTTTCAGATTACTGAGTAAAATAGGTAGTAAAAATACATTGGTTTTCTGTAACCATAGGGAAACGGTAGATCGGATAAGCGACTTACTTTTCGAAAATGGTTTAGGTCACGATGTTTTTCACGGTGGGATGGAACAGTTCGATCGTGAAAAGGCATTGCTTAAATTTAGAAATGGTAGCCATCGGATTTTAATTACAACAGATTTAGCCGCCCGTGGTCTAGATATTCCTGAAGTAGAGCATATTGTACATTATCAATTGCCCTACACTGAAGATGCTTATATCCATCGCAATGGTAGAACGGCCAGGATGCATGCAAAAGGAACAGCATACGCTATTTTAACTACAGAAGAGCATTATAAATATTTACCGGATGATATTGAAGAAGAAGTTTTATCAGAGCAGTATACATTACCAGAAGCCAGCGATTGGATAACTTTATATCTTGCACATGGCAAAAAGGATAAAATTAACAAAATTGATATTGTAGGTTTATTTTTGCAGAAAGGTAATTTAACAAAGGAAGATCTTGGCTTGATCGAAGTTAAAGATACTACGAGTTACGTCGCGGTTAAAAGAAGCAAAGTAGAGAAATTATTAAAAGCATTAAGCGGCGAAAAAATTAAAGGGAAAAAACTTAAATTAGAAGTAGCGAGTTAGATTAATCCGAAATCGGGAGTCTGGGTAGCCAACTAAAAGTTTTAAGTATTCTGCAGCTTTAAAACATTCCAACATTATAACTTTACAACAATTAGCAATGAGCAACAACGATATATTAAAAAAACTGAGAGTGGCCTTATCATTAAAAACAGAGGATATTATAACCATTTGCGACCTCGTTGGATTTAAGGTAACCAAGGCAGAATTGGGCGATATTTTCAGGAATGAAGACCACGAAAATTTTAAACCCTGTGGCGATCAGATCCTGCGTAATTTTTTAAATGGTCTGGTAATTTATAAAAGAGGTCCGAGGGATGAGAAAAAGCAATAATTTATGCTTTTTATTATTTTTTATACTGATCACTTTCTCCTTTAACGCTCTCGCTCAGTCTCAGTTTAAAATAAGCGGCCACGTAACCGATTCTTTAAGAAAGCCTATTGAGGGGGTAAGTATCCAATTGATTACCGATAAGGATACCCTACGGTCTAATTCAGATTCGAAAGGCAATTTTACATTCCCAAAAGTAGGACACAACAAATTCTATCTTAGCATAAAGGCGTTGGGCTATAAACCTTATGCATCAATTTACGAAGTCGAATCTTCCAAAAAAAGTTCCAACCTGGATCCAATTATGCTTAAAACCGAAAGCATCCGCCTCGAAGATGTAGAGGTTAAAGTAAAGATTGATCCCATTAAAATCAAAAAAGATACCATCGAGTATAATGCCTGCGCTTATACCATTAGGGAAAACGACAAGGTTGAAGACCTTTTAAAACAGTTACAGGGCATTGAGGTTGATGAAAAAGGTGCTGTTACGGCAATGGGAAAAAAAATGACCAAGCTTCGGGTGAATGGTGAAGATTTTTTTACCAGCAATGTAGAGGATTATATCAGGCAGTTACCAGCAGATATCATTGCCAAACTACAGGTAATTGATGATTATGGCGATGAAGCTAATTTTACCGGCATTAAAATCGGTACCCCTCAAAAAATGCTGAACTTGGTTACCAAGCCTGGCATGGATAAGGGTATTTTTGGGGGAATGAATGTGAATTCTGCTACCAACAATGCGCATAATCTGGGAACCAACGGCAGTATATGGAAAAAAACAAAACAGATTGGTTTTAGCGGTCGCTATGGCATTACCAATAATGAGTTCAGCCAGATGAATAATGGTGCCTTGAATGGTAATATCAGGGATAAAATTTCAAAAGAATTTAGCGTTAACGGGAGTTATAATTTTAGCAGCGGCACCAATAAATCCATTCAGAGCAATTACCTCGAAACTTTTAACCCACAGGGAACCATTAACGATTTAAGGGAAAGTACCAATAACTCTAATTCTTTAAACAATAACATTAACCTGGGGTTAAACGGTGCTACAAAAAAGAATTATTTCAATGCTTCGCTGGCCGGCTCTTTGGCCAATATCAGGAATGATGCTTTTTCCACCTCCAATAAAACAGGCTATATCAAACAGGATCTTATTTCCAATTCGGCTTCCCGCAATAGTAATCCAAATCTTAATGGAAGCATCAACTGGTCAAGACGTTTGGCCAATAATAAACGTTCGCTATCCATGGGTTTCAATTTTGGCAGCAGTGGCGGAAATAGCAACAGTACCATTAACGATATTATCCGTTATTATAACGAAACTACAAATGTACTGGTTAAAGATTCGTTATTAAACCGTTTGGTAGATAACAATACTTCAAATTCGAACTTTGGTGGAAATATCCAGTTTTCAAACTCCTTAAAAAAGGTAGATGATAGTAGCGGATACAGTTTTATCAATTTTTCCTATCGCTTTTCGGTAAGCAGGAGCAGGAACCTGCAAACTACGTCCGTTACCAGTCCATTGGGAAATAGTTTTGTGGTCGATTCATCAGGGCAGGATTATGTATCGAATTTCATTAACCAGAACATCAGCATCGGTTACAATACCAATAGCAACCGGATCAGTTATAATTTTGGTCTTAATTTTTCGCCAAGCATCATTATTGGTAAATACCAGAACACCGGACAGGAACTCAAAAATTATCAGCTGAATTTTTCTCCTTCGGCCAATTTAAGCTATCAGATTAAAGACAACGGAAACTTGAGTTTTGGCTATAATGGTTATACCAATTCGCCTGATTTTAATAAACTGCAGCCAGTGAGGAACAATAATGATGTACAGAACCTTATTATTGGTAACCCCGACCTGAAAGCGACATCGAGCCACACTGCTGATCTGAGTTTTAACAAATTTAGTACGAAATCTGGCTTAAGTATTATGGCTGGCTTATCGGGAACTTTCGCCATTAACAGCGTGGTAAGCAATACAGTTTTTCTCAGGGATACGCTGAACAGCTTAAAGCAACAAACCACCTACGAAAATGTGAACGGCATTTATAATGTGGGAGGAAATTATTCTTTCAACAAAAGAATGCTTGATAATAAACTGTCTTTATCTATAAATGGGAATGTTGCTTACAGCCACAATGTTTTTTATACCGATAATGTATTGAACAGGAGTAGCGGCATTAACGTTTCGAATGGATTTAGGTTTAACCTCAATCAGAAAAAATATTCTTTTAATACCAGTGCGTCATATAGTTTCAGTTCAAATACCTATTCGGTAATGAACCAAAACATTAAAAATGTACAGGTTGTGGCTTTGAGTGGAAGTGTCAGCTGGATCCCCGACAAGCATTTTCGGGTAAATGCGTCGGCTTCTAAAAGCTTGAATTTTGGATATAGTTTGTATGCCGGTAATCCTTTACTGGTAAACATGGGAATAAATACTTCGTTCCTTAAGGGCAACAAACTCCTTTTTTCTGTCCAGGCGAACGATTTATTTAATCAGGGGGCACTTTTTAGCACCAGCATTACCAATAACTCCATTTCCGAGAACAGGACAAGGTTTATCAGCCGTTTTGTACAAGCTACCTTGAGTTATAACCTGAGCCAGTTTGGAAATAAAAAAGGTAAAACGAATGGTAACTTTAATGTCGACGAATAGAATAATTAAACCCGGTTTATTTAGTTTAGCGTTTCGCTCGTTTACCAATAACATATCCCCATGAAAAGTAATTTCTTGTTTTTTATCTTGCTGATTTCTACAGGCAGTTTGTTTGCCCAGGCTCAGAAAGCGGATTCTTTAAACAATAAACCTGAAAAAGAAAACTTTGCCGATGATTGGGCGGCCCTTACAAAGTACCAGAAAGAGAATGAACTTTTGCCACCTCCAAACCGAAAAGAAAAGCGGGTGGTATTTTTAGGGAGTTCGATTTTTGAATTCTGGAAACAGAAAGATCCTGAATATTTTAATAACAATTCTTATGTGGATAGGGGAATAAGCGGACAGATCTCTTCGCAGTTACTGATCCGTTTCCGGCAGGATGTAATTAACCTTAAACCAAAAGTGGTGATTATTTTGGCGGGTAGTAATGATATTGCGGGCAATACTGGTCATGTTACCACTGATAAGATTATGGATAACATTAAATCGATGGCAGAACTGGCGCGGTTGCACCATATTAAGGTAATACTCTGTAAATATCTGCCTGTTTACGAATATCCATGGAATAAGCGTATTAAAGCGGCCGATTCCATTGTGAACTTAAATGAAAAAATTGAGGCCTATGCCAAAGATAGAAATTACACCACTTTGGATTATTGGACGCCGCTGGTAGACGAAAGGAAAGGACAGCGGGCTGAACTAACAGTTGATGGTGTTCATCCTAACCTTGCAGGTTATAAAATAATGGAGGAAGTGACGGATGCTGCGGTGAAAAAAGCCTTGAAAAATAGTCGCTAGAAGTTCATTGGCCATTAGTTCACTTGTTAATTATAAGTTCATCAGTTAACATGATGCAGAAATTTGACCAATGTAAATCAAAACATTTTTCCTTTGCTTAACCAAAGGAAAGATGTTTCTTATATTAAGTTTGTTAATGGTAACGAAGTGATCTTTTGTAATTAATTTTCAGTAATATTTGAAAGTTTAGTAAATTTGACTTACTTTTACATGGTGAAAGGAAAAAGAGTATACTATATTTTTAAGAATGCCTCCAAAGGGGCGTATTTTTTTAATCTATACTTTCAGTTTTTCCTGAAAATTAAATAATTTAAAATTGCTGGTTATGGATTACAATGTACTCGGATATGCCATCTTTATAACGGTTATCGTATTCATCATCGTAGTAGTAGGAAAAATATGTTACCGTAACGGAAATATCTTTGTAGCCGAACTCATTCCCGATCATCTCGATCTCTGTCAGCAGATTAATAAATCGTTACTGGTTTCTTACTACTTGGTGAATATTGGCTACTGTGCCATGACGTTAATAGGGTGGGAGACAATCCTTTCATCGCAGCAGCTTGTAGAAGTGATGGCGGTAAAAGTGGCCACCATTGTTTGCCTCCTGTCTGTTCTTCACTATTTAAATATCTATTTGCTTACCAATACCATTCATAAATTAATAAAGTAACAATCTAAAATTTTCAATTATGGAAACGACAAAAATTTTAATCGGCTACGCAGTTTATTTACCAGTTGCACTTTTTTTGACTTTTTATGTTTCAAAAACGCTGTTCAAAAACAGTAAGGTATATATGTTAGATATTTTTAAGGGAAGAGAAGAGATTGCCAATGCGACGAACAAGCTCTTCGAAACGGGTTTTTATCTATTGAACATTGGTTTCGCACTGCTCATTATGAAGATTACGATTGGCGCTAACGATTACCGTAATTTAATTGAGGCATTGGGCTCTAAAATTGGTGGCTTTGCCATTTATCTTGGAATTATGCTGTTTATTAACCTGTACTTCTTTTTTAGGGGGAAACGCAAAGCGAAAGAAAACCAAAGGCCAAATCCTTTTCAACCATCTATGTAGTGGCAATAAAAGAAGTCAAGTTTTATAGTAAAATGACGCTAAACTTGACTTCGGTGAAATTGGAAATATATTTCAAATTACGCTTCTCAAACAAAAAAGTCCCGATGAAAATCGGGACTTTGTATTAATTTAATTTTTTATATCTGATGCGTTTTGGGGTAACATCGCCCAAGCGCTTTTTGCGGTTTTCTTCATAATCTGAATAGTTACCTTCGAAGAAGTAAACTTCAGAGTTACCTTCGAAAGCAAGAATGTGTGTACAGATCCTATCCAAAAACCACCTGTCGTGACTGATCACTACGGCACAACCACCAAAGTTTTCTAAGGCTTCTTCTAGTGCACGTAAAGTATTCACGTCAATATCGTTGGTTGGCTCATCCAATAGCAATACATTGGCTCCTTTTTTCAAGGTAATGGCCAAGTGCACACGGTTACGCTCACCACCCGATAAAATACCCACTTTTTTCTGCTGATCGCCACCATTAAAGTTGAATTTTGAAACATAAGCACGTCCGTTAACTGCTTTATTTCCCAATTGTATATTGTCTAATCCATCGGTAATATTTTCGTACACGGTTTTATCGGCATCTAAATCATTATGCATCTGATCTACATAACCCAGCTCAACCGTTTCGCCAACACGGAAAGTACCGGCATCTGCTTCTTCCTGTCCGGTAATTAAACGGAATAATGTGGTTTTACCTGCACCATTGGGACCAATAATACCCACAATACCTGCTGGAGGAAGGGAGAAGTTTAAATTATCGAACAATACTTTATCGCCGTAAGCTTTGGTAACATTTGTTGCTTCAATTACCACATTACCCAGGCGTGGGCCTGCAGGAATAAAGAGCTCCAATTTATCTTCTCTTTCTCTGCCATCTTCTGAAGCTAATTTATCGTAGTTGGCTAAACGTGCTTTAGATTTTGCATGACGTGCTTTTGGTGCCATACGTACCCATTCCAGCTCACGTTCCAAAGTTTTCTGGCGTTTGCTTTCTGTTTTCTCTTCCTGCGATAAACGTTTTGCTTTCTGATCTAACCAGCTACTGTAATTCCCTTTCCATGGAATACCCTCACCGCGGTCTAACTCTAAAATCCATCCGGCTACATTATCTAAGAAATACCTATCGTGGGTAACTGCAATAACGGTTCCTTCGTAGTTTTGTAAGAATTGCTCTAACCAATCGATACTTTCGGCATCCAAGTGGTTGGTAGGCTCATCCAATAATAATACATCAGGGTGCTGAAGCAATAAACGGCACATGGCCACACGGCGGCGTTCACCTCCCGATAATACACCTATTTTAGTGTCAGGATCAGGGCAACGTAAGGCATCCATGGCTCTTTCCAATTTCGAATCAATTTCCCAGGCGCCCAAAGAATCGATTTTATCCTGAAGTTCGCCCTGTCTGGCCATTAACTTATCCATTTTGTCAGGATCAGAATAGTTTTCTTCCAAACCAAAGGCCTCATTTACTTCTTCGTATTCTTTTAAAATGGCGGTAACTTCGGCAACGCCTTCTTCAACCACCTCGCGAACGGTTTTTTCTGGATCTAAGATCGGTTCTTGTGCTAAATAACCCACCGAATAACCTGGCGAGAAAACTACTTCGCCCTGATAAGATTTATCTAAACCGGCAATAATTTTTAAAAGGGATGACTTACCAGAGCCGTTTAAACCGATAACCCCGATTTTAGCCCCGTAAAAGAAAGAAAGGTAAATATTTTTTAAAACCTGTTTTTGTGGAGGGTAAATTTTATTTACTCCTGCCATTGAAAAGATTATTTTTTCGTCAGACATTATAATTGTATTGTTTTTAAAGTAGTTTTTAATGCTAAGATTGATATTAAAGGAAGGTAACAGTTTTTCTTACAGACTGATTTTGCCCAACCAAATAATGGCAACGCCAAAATTGCTTACAAAGATAAGAACAACAAGCCCATTACAAAGTGGTTTATGAAGTATATCATAACTTTTTGACGATGGCTGGATCATAATTTCTAATTAAAGGACTTAGAATCCTGCTATATTATAATGTCATCGAAACCAGAGGGTATCTAAACTTTAACAAGTATTATAACCATTTGCTGTATTCTTCAAAACTTCGTGCGTTAGTAATAATTTTTTTTCGAAAAAAAATAAACGTTAGTTAAACGTTTTAATTTGATGAAATGTGTTTAATTGAGTAGTTGAAAGGCTTTTCATATTAATTTGGCCCCTAAAAATTACCATATTGCCCCTCACTCGGATAGGGATTTTAGTAGTTAATTTGTTGCAACCAACCAAATATAATAATGCACATATGAAGAAAACCAAACTATTAAAAACATTAGAATAACATCTGCTTATAGTTATCTCTATAATAGATGATTTTGCCTAATTTATCATCAAGCTCTTTCACTAACTAGAAAAGCTTTCAGCTGAGTTTTGCAAAGTAAGAATATCTGCCATCATAAGGTTTGACCATATGGTGATTGGTATGCTCATGAATAAACTAATCGACAAACTATATCAAACTAAAATCAAACAATGAGAAAAATCTACAAAAAGAAGGCTCAAAATTCGGGCTGTTTATTTTTCCGTGGAAGCGTTTTCCGAACGCTTGTGGGCATAATAATGTTCACGGGCTTTTGTTTTTCTGCTTCTGCACAAAGTGAAGTAACTGTTAAGGGGGTGGTGAGAGATACTGTAGGCGGTTTACCCGGGGTAAACGTTAAGGTATCTGGATCAAGCCGTGGAATATCCACAGATGATCAGGGACGCTATACCATTAAGGTTGCAAAATCTGGAAAATTACTTTTTAGCTTAGTGGGATACAAAGCAGTAACAAAAAGCATTGCTGACTATGAACGCGGAAGTGATGGAGTATATACTATTAGCGTAGTATTAAAGCCGGATGCGAATACACTTAATGACGTTGCTGTGGTTGGTTTTGGTACACAGAAAAAAACCAGTGTGATCAGTTCCATCACTTCCATTAACCCAAAAGAGCTAAAAGGACCAACCAGTAACCTGACAACAATGCTGGCAGGAAGAGTGGCTGGTATGATTGCTTATCAACGTAGTGGTGAACCAGGTGCAGATAATGCGTCTTTTTTTATTCGGGGGTTGGGTAGTTTCGGTGCAGGTAAGCAAGATCCGTTAATTTTGATTGATGGTGTAGAATCTACTCAAAATGATATGGCACGTTTACAGCCTGATGATATTGCCTCATTCAACGTGTTGAAGGATGCAACTGCTTCAGCAGTTTATGGGGCCAGGGGTGCAAATGGTGTACTTTTGATTTTAACAAAAGCAGGACAGGCTGGAGAAACCAAATATTTTTTCCGTGCTGAAACTTCATTATCCGGCAATACGAAAAATTTCAAATTCGCCGATAATGTTACCTATATGAAATTGGCTAACGAAGCAGCTTTGACCAGGAGCAGATTGGCGATATTGCCTTACCTGCAGACTAAAATTGATGCTACCGCGGCTGGTGAGAATCCGCTTTTATATCCAAATAATAACTGGATAAAAGAGTTAATTAAGGATTATACATTTAACCAACGTTATAATATGAACGTAACGGGTGGTGGAAGTAAAGCAAGCTATTATATTTCGGGTACTTATAATATTGATAATGGGGTACTGAAAGTGGCAGATCTCAATAATTTCAATAGTAACATCAAACTTAGAAACTATTCATTGAGATCTACGGTTAATATAAACCTAACCAACACTACGGAAGCTATTGTGAGGGTCTATGGTCAGTTTGATGATTACAGAGGCCCGGTTGGCGGTTTTGATGATAAGGGAAATAAAATCAATGGCGGTCAGAAGATTTTTAATCAGGCACTTTGGTCAAATCCGGTGATGTTCCCTGCAGTTTATCCTGCAAGTTATCAGCCCTATTCCAAACATCCTCTATTCGGTAACGCAATTTCTCCTAGTGGATCACTTTATATTAATCCTTACGCAGAAATGGTGAAAGGATATCAGGATAACAATTCTTCAACCTTACAAACACAAATTGAACTAAAGCAAGATTTAAAAGGGGTACTACCAGGTTTAAGTGCGCGACTGATGTCTTACGTAATCCGGTATTCCTATTTTGATATTGCGCGCAATTATAATCCTTTTTACTATTCAGCTGTTCCTAATCCGGCAGGTGGAGATATTATGCTCAACTTATTAAATAGTGGTGCACCTCCAACATATGGACTTACAGGAACAGAATATCTTAATTATTCAGAAGGAACTAAAAGTTTAAACTCTACTTTTTATACAGAAGTAGCTGTAAATTATAATCATACTTTTAAAGAGAAACACGCGGTAACCGGAATGTTGATTACCAATATGAGGAATTATCTGGCTGCGAATGCAGGAAGTCTTCAGTTGTCGTTGCCATCCCGTAATCAGGGCGTGTCCGGACGTGCAACTTATGGATATGATAATCGCTATCTGGCAGAATTCAATTTTGGTTATAATGGATCGGAGCGTTTTGCTGCAAATAATCGTTTTGGTTTCTTCCCATCCTTTGGTTTGGGTTATTTGATCTCAAATGAAAAATTCTTCAAACCATTGAGCAAAGTATTAAGCAATGTAAAATTAAGAGCCACTTATGGGATAACCGGTAATGATCAAATTGGAAGAACTCAGGATCGTTTCTTCTATCTTTCAGAGGTAAACATGAATAATGGAGATTTTGGCGGAACATTTGGAGAGAATAACTTTTATTATAAAAATGGTATCTCTATTTCTCGTTATGCAAATCCTTTAATCACATGGGAAAAATCTAAGCAACTCAATCTTGGTTTGGACATGACCCTGTTTGATGCATTAAGTCTCAATATTGATGTATATAAACAAAACCGCTCAAATATTTTAACAGATAGGGTATATGTGCCAAGTACAATGGGACTTCAGGCGGCAGTTAAGGCCAATACCAATGAGATGGAAAGCAGGGGAGTTGACTTTTCGGCTAATTATAACAAGTCTTTTGGAAACGGTATGTATTTGCAGTTAAGAGGTAATCTTACCTATGCTACTAATAAAATCTTAATCAACGATGAGCCTGCTTATAATACAAATGAGGCATACCGCTCCCGTGTAGGACTACCAAGTACGCAAACTTTTGGATATATCGCAGAAAGGCTATTTGTTGACGATGCTGAAGCCAAAAATTCACCTGTGCAGTTTGCCGGTAAACCTGGACTTGATTACGGTGGTGGTGATATCAAATACAGAGATGTAAATGGGGACGGTATCATATCAGAAGCGGATGCTGTGCCTATCGGACTACCACAAGCACCAGAAATTATTTATGGTTTTGGAGGAACATTTGGCTTTAAAGGTTTTGATATCTCTGCTTTTTTCCAAGGTTCTGCCCGTTCATCATTTTTTATCAATCCGCAAAATATTTCTCCTTTTGTATTTAACGGAGGTTCGCAAAATGGTCTTCTTGATGTGATTGCCAAGAGCCATTGGAGTGAAGAAAATCGTGATATATATGCATTCTGGCCACGATTGAGCGATAAATTTATTGCTAATAATAATCAAACATCAACCTGGTGGATGCGTAATGGATCATTTTTAAGATTAAAAACGGTAGAGATTGGTTATAATCTTCCAACTAGAATCCAAAACAAACTTGGAATCAAGGCTACCCGGTTTTATTTAAATGCCAGTAATCCTACCGCATTTAGTTCATTTAGCTTATGGGATGTCGAAATGGGTGGAAACGGTTTAGGTTACCCTGTACAAACGGTATACAATTTAGGTGTGAGTTTAAGTTTTTAAAGATTGTTAAAGAAAATACAATGAAAAGTACCGAAATATTATTTCAAAATAAAAAGAAGCCTGGTTTAATGGGGTTTGCCACCATTTTAATGCTGAGTTTAGTTTTATTGGGCTCGTGTAAAAAGTATCTGGATATCGTTCCTGATAACGTGGCCACAATAGACAATGCATTTACCTTAAGAAGTGAGGCAGAAAAGTATTTATTTACCTGTTATTCCTTTTTGCCTAAAGACGGCGAACCATTATATAATATGGGGTTTATGGCTGGGGATGAAATCTGGTCAAATATAGAAGAGCGGGAATTTATCTCTTATGGTTGGCGTATAGCCAGAGGTAGCCAGAATGCCGACAATCCATTAATGGATGCATGGAATGGACGTTATCAGGGAGGAGGATATAATGATAACTTTGGTTTATACAAAGCGATCAGAACTTGTAATATTTTCTTGGATAATGTACAGGATCAAACCAAAGTTCCGGATCTTAAATTGGATGAAAGACAGCGCTGGATTGCAGAAGTAAAATTTTTAAAAGCATATTATAACTTTTTGCTGCTGCGTATGTATGGCCCGATTCCAATCGTAGATAAAAATCTGAATCTTGATGCATCTGTTGAGGAAGTAAGGATTAAAAGGATGCCTTTTGATGATTGTGTAAATTATGTGAATAATTTGTTGGATGAAGCGACAACCAACTTACCCATGATTATTACCGATAGGACCAATGAGCTGGGACGTATTACAAAACCTATCGCACTTGCAATTAAGGCTAGATTACTCCTCACAGCGGCAAGCCCGTTGTTTAATGGAAATACAGATTATGCAGGCTTCAGGGATAAAGATGGAGTTGCCCTTTTTAATACTACATACGATGCTAATAAATGGATAAAGGCTAAGGATGCGGCAAAAGCTGCGGTAGATGCAGCCGAAAGTGCAGGATTTAAATTATATCAATTTCCTGGGTCACAGTTTAAATTATCTGACAGTACATTGAGGCAGCTTACCATCAGAGGAGCTTTGACGGAAAGAGTTGCTCAAAATTCTGAGCATGTTTGGGCTAACCCAAATAGTTTATCATCATTTATGCAACAGGTAGCTATGCCACGTTTAATGAAAGGTTCAGATCCGATCCCGGTAGGATCAGCCAGACAACAATTAGCGCCGCCTATTAAGATTGCAGAGATGTTTTATTCAAAAAACGGAGTACCTATCAATGAAGATAAAACACTCGATTTCAGTAATCGCTATACTATTAGGAAAGCGGTAAAAGCTGAGCGTTTTTACATCAAAGAAGGGTATAATACTGCAAGATTAAATTTTGACAGAGAGCCACGTTTCTATGCCGATTTAGCATTTGACGGCGCTACCTGGTACAAATATGACAGCCCTTCAGGCTCTGATGAAAATACCTATACAGTTGAAGCAAAATCTACACAATTGGCCGGCGCAAATAACTTTGGCTGGTATAATGAAACTGGTTATTTTGTTAAGAAAGTGGTGGATTGGAATATGTCGCAAAGCAACAGCGGGGCAACATACAGAACTTATGCATGGCCGGAGGTCCGTTTAGCAGATTTATATCTGATGTATGCGGAAGCATTAAATGAGACTTTGTCAAGTCCTTCTTCTGATGTATATAATTATATTAATAAAATCAGAACCAGGGCAGGTTTACAAAGTGTAGAAACATCATGGACGAACTATTCAACCAATCCATCAAAATATACCACTAAAGATGGTATGCGCCAGATTATTCAACAGGAGCGTTTAATTGAAATGGCTTTTGAAGGTAGCCGCTATTGGGACATCAGAAGGTGGAAACGTGCAGCCGAGATGTTTAACCAGCCCATTACAGCATGGAGTGTAAACCAGCCTGACGAGCAGTCTTATTATCGTGTGAGAACGGTATTAAGTCAGAATTTTATAGCACCGCGTGATTATTTGTGGCCAATTAGAACTTATGATTTGACAGTTAACCCTAATCTGGTACAAAACCCTGGATGGTAAAATTATCATTAATCAATAGAAAAATATGAAAAAGATTAATAAACTATTTTTTTGGGTGCTATCAATGATGATAGTATCATTTATAGGATGTAAGCAGGAGGCACTTATACCATTCGAAAAGAATGAAACGCCACCAGGGCAGGTTTCCAACATTTTAGTAGAGAACGGTCCGGCAAATGCAAAAATTAGCTATACCTTACCTACTGACAAGGATTTGCTTTATGTTAAGGCGGTATATAAACTAGCAAATGGTACGCAGGCTGAAGTTAAAGCATCTTATTATAGCAGCAGCCTATTGGTAGAAGGCTTTGGCGATACCAATGAACATGAAGTGATGATTTATGCTGTAAACAGAAGTGAGGTCGCTTCAGCACCAAAAATTGTTAAAATAAAACCTTTGGAAAATCCAATTAGGGGGGTGTTCAGAAACCTAAAAGTGATACCTGATTTTGCAGGGATTAACTTTACATCAAGCAATCCGGCCAAAGCCGATTTATCCATTGAAGTAATGATCATGAAAAATGGTAAATATGAATCGCTGGGTAAAAACATATACACTTCTGCGGCAGATATTAACCAGTCAATTCGTGGTTTGGACACACTTAGCAGTAAATTTGCCATTACTATTCGCGACAGGTGGTTAAATTATAGTGATACCTTATATACTACCTTAAAGCCACTGTATGAAACAGCACTTTCTAAATCGCTGTATAAAGCGTTAAAACTTCCAACAGATGCAGTGCAGACTTACACTTCAACTGCATTAGAGAATATGTGGGATAATAACTTTATTGACTGGCCAAGGTGTTCACTTACAGATGTAACACAGATAACACCACAATGGGTAACTTTCGATATCGGAAAACCTGCTGTTTTAAGCAGAATTGTGGTGTGGAACTATCCTGAATATCTGAATGCCGGAAGGATGTATTATTATGGTGGAAATTTAAAGGATTTTGAGATCTGGGCATCGGATAACCCTCCTGCAGATGGTAGCTTTAATAATTGGGTAATGATTGGATCATATAAATCTACAAAACCATCAGGTAGTGCTTATGGTGTTCAAACATCAGAAGATTATGCCTTTGCCAATGCCGGTATCAGTTATACTTTTGGAGCTGTTGGTAAAAAATTCCGTTATCTGCGCATTAAATCTAATAAAAACTGGCAGGGCACAACTTTTCAATCCATTTCTGAGATTCAATGTTATGGAGATCCGCGATAGCGATTTAAGTTTCATTTAAAAATTATAAAGATGAATAATTATAAATCAAAAAAATATAAAAAGTTAACTGTTTTTGCCTTGCTCATATTGGTTGCAGGTGTTTACAGTGCCTGTACCAAACAGGATGACTTTAAGAAATTTGTAGCAGGTGGTGAAATTTCTTATACAGGTAAGCTGGATTCTGTGAAAATGTATTCCGGTGATTCGAGAGTAGTGTTAAAAGGACTTTTTCTGGCAGATCCTAAAGTTGTAAGTTGTAAAATATTTTGGAACAACAAAAAAGATTCAATAGTAATCCCGGTTGTGAAAAAAAATATCGTAGATACACTTAATTACTCTATACCCATCAGTACAGAAGGTTTACAGAATTTTACCATATATACTTATGATAAAGCGGGTAATAAGTCTATTCCGGTTTATGCCAATGCCAGATCTTATGGCGATCGTTATAAAGCTTCACTAAGTAACCGCGGGATTTCCACAGCGGTTAAAGGAACAGATGGCAACGCAACCATCCAGTGGTTAGGTATGGATAAATTAACCGGTGTTTTTACCACTGAACTTCAGTATACCAATTCCAGCAACACCTTGGTTACGGTTAGAACACCGATTGATTCTACCAAAACAATTCTTAAAAATTACAAGAGTGGTTCTACATTTAAGTACCGTACTTTGTTTCTGCCCGATACAAATTGTGTAGATACTTTCAGAGTAGCTTATTCGGCCAATCTCTCCGTTGATGAAGATATGACCAGCTTATTATCGAATACCGGCCCATTTACAAGAGCTGCTTACGATGGATCAAGATGGGGAACATTAGCAGGATGGACCACTAGTTCAGGTGCTAAGAATATCAACAACAATCAATATGGTGGGTATGAGTTAAGAAGTGGCGTTGGTGTATTATCTTTCGAATCCGGCTGGGGAATCAATACACCTGTTACCAATGGTCTTATTTATCAAACCATCACATTGCCCGCGGGCAGATATACTTTTAGGTTATCTGGTATTGATCAGAATAGCGGAGGTTCAAGGTATATTGCTGTTGCTGCCGGTAATACCCTACCGAATGTAACTGATATTCCGGCTGCGGCTATTGCTTATGCTAATATCGCTGATGGTGAATTGAATTTTTCACTTACGCAACAAACCACTGTCTCAATAGGTTTCGGCGTATCGATAGATAATTCTGGCCAATATATAAAAGTTAAAAGCGTCAAATTATTGAAGTGGGCTAAATAGATTAAATAAACACCTTGGGTTAGTCACTTTCCCAGGGTGTTTTTCTATAAAAAATACTTACGCTTAATAAGGTATTCGTAGGTAAGATTATGATCATTCCTCTTAATTATTAGTGCTTAAATCTATCGGCATTAACTTCTGATAACGAAAAAAAATGAATAACCAACCTAAAATATATCTCATCCCGGCGTTTATGGTTCTTACTTTATTCGTTGGCTGTAAAAAAACTGAAAAAGTAGCAGAACCTACAACTACTAAGACGGAGGTAACTGGTGCTGTCGCTACTTTAACTACTACCGAATTTACTTCCATTACAACCACTGGTGCAACAGGCGGCGGAACCATTACCGATAAGGGAGGTTCTGCTGTTACCGATCAGGGAATTTGCTGGAGTACCTCACCGAAACCAACTATTGACAGCAAGAAGGTTGGTGTTATTAGCATTAACGGGGCAGGTGTTTTTACCAGTCAGCTTACGGGCTTAACGGCTTCCACTAAATATTATGTCAGAGCCTTCGCCATTAATAAAGCAGGAGTTGCTTACGGTAATGAAATCGAACTCACCACAGCCAGTATAGCCAGCTCTACATTTGGTTTTTCGCCTATGTATATTATAGGCTCAACGGTAGCAGCAGCAGATATTGAAGTGTTAACAGATGGTGGAGATGCCATTACAGAACGAGGTATTGTTTATGCATCCTCGCCAAATCCTACCATTAGCAATAGCAAAGTGAAGCATAATAACGCCGGACTTGGTAAGTTTAGGGTGAGCTTAAAGAACCTTACACCAAAAACCACCTATTATGCCAGGGCTTATGCCATTAATGCGAAGGGTGTGAGTTATAGTAATGAAATTACCTTTAAAACCATTGCAAAAGGTAATTTCACCTACACCTTTAACAAATCTCAAAACCCTGGTGCAGAAGAGCTTGCGGCATATGGTAGGTTGCAGGTGGCCATTGATAGTGCACTTTGGTATTTTAACAACTATACCTCTGTTACGAAACACGTGTATTTAAATTATGTTGACGGTGTACCAACGGCCGATGCCAACAACCAAGGCTGGATGCGGTTTGGAACCAATTCTTCCTATCAAAACCTCAGAACAATGCTTCATGAAGGTTCGCACACTTTAGGTACCGGAACTTCTTCGTGGTGGTGGAGTACGCTTGTTAATGGTAAACTGCAGGCACCAAGCGTAACCGCAATATTGAGGCAGATCACAAATGACAATACAGCCCAACTCAGTGGTGATAGCCAACATTACTGGCCTTATGGTCTTAATCAGAATTCAGAGGTTACTTCAAGCTGGGATTTTGCCTATACCTGTTTAATTATCGAAGCCATGCGTAAAGATGGTTTAACGGAATTCAGCGGTGCCTATATCCCATAATGATTACATTTGATATAATGGTAATATCTGTCAATTTTCCATCGTACAATGAAAATTAGTATTCATTTTTAAGCTTCCTGATTTTTTGATTTTCCCGGTTGCCATTTTGCAACTGGGAAAATCTAAAACTCGTACATCAGCGTATAGAGAAGCCCATGTTCTTTTATGTTTTATCATCATCAAAACAATGTTTGTTTTATAGATCATGTTTTAAAGAAAATAGACGATTTTTTCTTGGTGGCTAAAATAAAAACGAAAATTATGCTTGTAATTTTTTAATTCATTAGTCTATGAAGGTGAATAATTGGTTTATTAATAGTTTTTTACTTGAATTTAAGCGATTGAGGTTGTTTTTTTATTTAATTTTTTAAGAATAATCAGATAATTGGCGTATTTTATCGGAGATATAAAAAATAGCGTTAATTATCCCTATGAAATTTGAGAATGAAATTTTAAAACCCATCTTTTATTTAATTTATACAAGTGTAGAGAGTGACTTGTTTAATCACGATGAACTTAAAGTCTTGCTTAATCAGTGTAAGGATTTTAATAACCGGAATAATATTACCGGAATACTATTGTATGTAAGAGGTCAGCAAATTACAAAGAGTAAAGGAAGGTTTATGCAATTGCTGGAAGGGGATGAACGGATCATCCGCAGACTTTTTAAAAAAATTGTAAATGATGAACGCCATGAATCAGTTGCTTTACTGCAAATTGGCAAATATGACCGACGTTGTTTTACAGATTGGAGTGTGGGGTTTGAGCAGGCTGCCGGAGAACTTTATCAATCGCTATCTGGCCATTTCGATTTAAATGATTTAGTTTCACGATGTAATAAACTTGGTGCTACTGATGTTCCGTTGCAGTTTTTGCAGAAGTTATCCTCCAACAATAAAGCGCAATTTGCTGAAACGTTTTTATAGCCCAAACTGTTAAAGCTACGTACCAAAGGATATACTTATTCTTTATGATAAATGAATTACAATAAACTACTATGTTAAAAAACAAAAACAACCTAATTACAGTTAATTTCGTATTAAGATTATTATAGGGTAGGTCTATTGGATTCGTTTGTTGATTTTTATCTAATGAAATTGTTAAATGATGTCACGTTGTTTTTGTTTTTCTGTCAAAACTTGTAAATTGCCTTAGTAAAAAGATACATATTGTCAGTTTTTGATGGCGAAAAAATCCTTACAATAAACCGACAATGTAATATTTGTAATCGGATGTTTTTGGCAAATGTCCCTTTAAAACCTATAGAACACTTATTACGTAGATAGATATAAATAAAATAATATTTGTCGAAGCGATAGTCTTACATTGAATTTTGGGTTCTCAGGCATTCAAAAGCCTCTTTATCCACCCATATGGCGCAATTGTTGATAAAATAAAGAAAACAGTACGTTCGTTTTTATAAAGTTATTTTATAGTTTAGGGACGTAGCTGTTAAGAAAGGTATTATGGAAGCAAAATTTTCACCACAGGTTAAAGATGTAATCTCTTTTAGTAGGGAGGAAGCGCTCCGCTTAGGGCACGATTACATCGGAACCGAGCATTTATTATTGGGCCTCATCCGCGAAGGCGATGGCATGGCTATAAAAATTTTACGATCGTTAGGGGTTGATACCGGTAAATTGCGCCGCTCAATTGAAGATGCCGTTCGCGGTACTTCGAGTGTTACAGTAAACTTAGGCAATATTCCATTAACAAAACAGGCAGAAAAAGTTTTAAAAATCACTTATTTAGAAGCCAAAATATTTAAAAGCGATTTAATTGGCACCGAACATTTGCTATTATCGGTTTTGAGAGATGATGATAACATCGCCTCGCAAATCTTATTGCAGTATGGTGTTACTTACGATGTTTTTAAACAGGAGGTTGAAGTGAATAAAAATGGTTTCAGAGATGATATCTCAAATAGTGCTTCTACAGGAGGCGATGATGATTATCGCGAAGAAGAAAGCTTTAGTACGCCTAAAAAGGTTTCAGATATAAAATCTAAAACCCCTGTTTTGGATAACTTCGGCCGTGATTTAACAAAAGCTGCTGAAGAAGGTCGTTTAGATCCTATTGTAGGCCGCGAGAAAGAAATTGAGCGTGTATCGCAGATTTTATCCCGCAGAAAAAAGAACAATCCGATTTTAATCGGAGAACCAGGAGTTGGTAAATCGGCAATTGCAGAAGGCCTTGCCTTACGCATTGTACAACGTAAAGTTTCGCGTGTGCTTTTTGGCAAACGTGTAGTTACATTAGATTTGGCATCACTGGTGGCCGGTACAAAATACCGTGGCCAGTTCGAAGAACGTATGAAAGCCGTGATGAACGAGCTTGAAAAATCTACAGATGTAATTTTATTTATTGATGAGATTCATACCATTGTTGGTGCTGGTGGCGCATCAGGTTCATTAGATGCATCCAATATGTTCAAACCTGCTTTGGCAAGGGGCGAAATTCAATGTATTGGTGCTACAACATTAGATGAATACCGTCAGTACATTGAAAAAGATGGTGCTTTAGACCGTCGTTTCCAAAAAGTGATGGTAGAACCGGCTACACCGGATGAAACTGTAGAAATTTTAACACGTATAAAAGATAAGTACGAAGAACACCATGGTGTAACTTATACTGATGAAGCTATTTTAGCTTGCGTTACTTTAACATCGCGTTATATCTCTGATCGTTTCTTACCTGATAAAGCCATTGATGCTTTAGATGAAGCAGGTTCACGTGTTCACTTAACCAACATCCACGTTCCTCAGAACATTATTGATATTGAAGCTAAAATTGAAGATATCAAATTAGAGAAAAACAAGGTTGTACGTAGCCAGAAATACGAAGAAGCTGCAAAACTACGCGATACAGAGAAAAATTTAATTGAAGAATTAGATAAAGCTAAAGCGGAGTGGGAAGCCGAAACCAAAACTAAACGTTACGAAGTATCAGAAGATAACGTAGCCGAAGTGGTTTCGATGATGACTGGTATTCCGGTACAACGTGTGGGGCAAACAGACAGTGCAAAACTGTTGAACATGTACGATAAAGTGGCCGAGAAAATTATTGGTCAGGATGATGCAATCAAAAAATTAACCAAAGCAATACAACGTACAAGAGCTGGATTAAAAGATCCTAAAAAACCAATTGGTTCATTTATTTTCTTAGGCCCAACTGGTGTAGGTAAAACAGAATTGGCAAAAGAGCTGGCCCGTTTTATGTTCGATAGTGATGATTCTTTGATCCAGATCGACATGAGTGAGTATATGGAGAAATTTGCGGTGTCACGTTTAGTGGGCGCGCCTCCAGGATATGTAGGTTATGAAGAAGGCGGACAATTAACTGAAAAAGTTAGAAGAAAACCTTATGCCGTAATCTTATTGGATGAGATTGAGAAAGCGCACCCTGATGTATTCAATATCTTATTACAGGTTTTAGATGAGGGACAATTAACCGATAGTTTAGGCCGTAAAGTTGATTTTAGAAATACAATCATCATTATGACATCTAATATTGGTGCCCGTCAGCTAAAAGATTTTGGTCAAGGCGTTGGTTTCTCTACAACAGCGAAAACAAATCAGGCCGATTCTCACAGCCGTGGTGTAATCGAAAGTGCTTTAAAACGTGCTTTTGCTCCTGAGTTCTTAAACCGTGTTGATGATGTAGTGGTATTTAATAGCTTGGGTAAAGAAGAAATCTTCAGAATTATCGATATCGAATTAAAAGCCTTATTTGGTCGCGTTCATACCCTTGGTTATGAAATTGCATTAACTGAAAATGCTAAAGAATATATTGCTGATAAAGGTTTTGATAGTAATTTTGGTGCTCGTCCGTTAAAAAGAGCCATTCAGAAATATTTAGAAGATCCAATTGCTGAAGAGATTCTTAAAGGCGAATTGGCTGAAGGTGACGTTTTAGAAATTGATTATGATAAAACTACCGAACAGATTTTGATCAACCACAAAAAAGGCGAAAAGAAAAAAGAAGAGCCAAAACAAGAAGAAGATTCTTCAAGTAAATAAGTAAGAAACTCCCGATAAAAATCGGGAGTTTTTTTTGTTTAGGATACTAGACTACTACTTAGCTGTTTTTTGGAATATAAAAAAATAGGTAGAAATTAATTTTTATAAAGAAAATCGTTGTACCTTTCCTTAAACTATTCCTTATTAATGAAACTAATTACCTTTTCTTTAGCGTGTTTAGCGCTATGTTGTGCATTGTCCTGTAAAAAAGGAACTGATTCCAATACACCAGATACAACATTAAAAATAGAAAACTCTACTGCTACGAACATTAACAACGATGTGCTGTTAAAACTGGTTAACGATACCCGTTTGGCCGGTTGTAATTGCGGTACTACTAAAATGCCACCTGTTGCAGCTTTAACCTGGAATGCCAATCTGGCCTCGGCTGCAATTTATCAAAGTAAATACATGGCATCAATTAAAAGCATGGTACATACCTCTGCAAATGGCGAAACAGTTGGTTCGAGGGTTACGGCTACTGGCTATAACTGGACAACAGTGGGTGAAAATATTGCATTTGGGCAAACTACAGAAGCACAGGTTTTTAATGATTGGATTGCCAGCGAAAGTCACTGCAAAAACATCATGACAGCATCTTTTAAAGAAATGGGTGCAGCCAAAACAGATAACTATTGGGTACAGGTTTTTGCCGCTAAGTAATCTAAAACTAACAATCGTCATCTTTTGGAACGTAGTGGAATACCTACCAGTGTAGGCGGGGAGAGATCTATTTACAGTAGATTCAGCTTCGCTGAGCACTAATGTGGTTCTCGACTCGGTTGCACTCCGCTCAAAATGACGATTCTCTTTACATCAGCTCCTTCAATGCCTTATAATACCGAATATAATTTTCGGGTTCGGTATTTAAAAACAGGAAAGGTTCTATCAATTCCAGTTCCATCAATAAAAAATTGCCATTAACAAAAGTACCATCAACCCGTGCATATAGGCAATCTTTAGCAAACAACGTTACATATTGCTGTGCCGTAGCAACCTCTTCTTCGCTAGGTTTTTGTGGGTGAACAGTGCCACCGTGGGCCGGTTGTACCCTGAAATCGCCAGGTTTAGCCTGTTTGATTAACGAATGACTATATACACCATTAAAGAAAATGAAAGACCATTCGCCACTTTCCAGGATTTCTGGCAAAAACGGTTGAACAATAAAATCTTCTTCCTGAATAAGTTTATTTAGCTTTTGGTTTACTTCTTCAACATTTTCTGCTGTCACCTTGAAGGTATTTTTTGCGCCGCCACTCACACAGGGCTTCACAATTAATTTATTGGTATTAAATTTTTCAAAGAAGTGTTTAAGCGTTACATCTTCCTGCTTATTGATAAAGGCGCTGGGTATAATTTTTAAGCCGGCAGTTTCAATCTCCTGAAGATATTTTTTATTCGAATTCCACCTCACCACATCGATTGGGTTAAGCAGCCTCACTTTTTTAGCTTCCAAAAGGTCGAGCCAGGCGTAAAATTCTTCAATCAGGTCAAAGTAATCCCACGGCGATTTTAAAATGGCAAGCGAGTAATCTTCCCATTTAATGTTTGTATCATTCCAGATGATTTTTTCAATATTTAATCCTTTATCTTTTAAAAAATATAAGAGTTTATCATCCTCACTTTCAACGGTAGTTGTATCGTAAGCACCTTTATCTAGGTAGGTTATTAAGGCAATATTCATAAGGTTAAAACTAAGTTTAATCAATGTGGATTACAAATTTGGGTTTATAAAGAATCTAATATTTTGATTGTTCTAACATCCCGATTGCAAATCAGGACCAAAATATTGAGATGGCCGTGATGATAAAACCACGGCCTGAGCGCTAGGGATTTTTCTCCCCGAATTTTAAAACAGACTCACCTGGTTACTTGGAATTTTGAACAAAGTGTGGTCTAAAATAATGTCCTTCATATTTAAGCCATTTAAACGGCAATGCAGCCTAAAATTATCTCTAATCATTTGAGAAATATTACCATCTCCCCGCATTCTATCGCCAAATCTGCTATCGTTAACATGCCCACCATGGCAGCTTTGGATCATATGCCAAACTTTATCAAAACGATCTGGGAAATTTTTCTGTAGCCAGTCTTCAAATATTTGTCCAATCGCTCCATTTAGCCTCACCACTGTATAACCCGCCTTAATAGCGCCAGCATTTGCTATAGCCTTTAAAATTTTAGGAATTTCATGGTCGCTTAAACCAGGCACAAGTGGAGCAACCATAACCCCCATAGGGATTCCATCTTTACTAAGTTCCTCCACAACCTTTAAGCGCTGTTTAGCAGTTGTTGTACGGGGTTCCATCACCTGCCTCAAATCTTCATTTAAGCTATTGATGGAAACGTAAACCATGCAGAGATTCAGCTTCGCCATTTCTTGCAGAATATCCCGATCGCGAAGAATAAGTGAATTTTTGGTAATCATACCGATGGGCTGTTTGTAGGCCAATGCAATTTCGAGCAGCTGCCTGGTAAGTTTAAACTTTCTTTCAGCAGGCTGGTAACAATCGGTATTGCCAGAAAGAGAAATAGTGGTGGCATCCCAGCCTTTTTTCTCTAAGAACTTTTTAAATAGTGCTGGGGCATCTTTTTTAACGATTATTTTCCGTTCAAACTCAATTCCTGCGCTATAACCCCAATATTGATGCGAGTTGCGCGCATAACAATAAGTACAGCCATGTTCGCAGCCCTGGTATGGATTTAAAGAATAAGCCATGCCTACATCGGGGCTGTCAACTTTGTTTACAATGGTTTTCGAATTTTCAAAAATAAAGGAAGTTTTTCGATCGCTCTCCTCCCAGTCATCTATTCCTTCATCATGTTCCTTTACATAAACATCCTTTAAAAATTTATTGTGTGGATTAACTTGAGCGCCCCGTCCTTTAAAATATTGTTTTTCTTCTTCGCCGATCATAAATTAAAATTACTAATATTTTTAGTAATTTTAATTTCTACGAATGCCTACTTTTCAACATTTTTATTTTCACTAGCAACCTTATTCGTTTACTTCTTTGGGAGGGGCACATAATCCATCGGTACCATATCGGCCACTTTTTCATATGCCCAGTAACCTTCATAAAGCAATGATCGGGAATCATAAATGCCACCATTTTCGTAGAAACGCACACCTTCGCCGGTTAAATTCGCTACTGAAATTTCATTTTCCGGAACATCCAGTGGCCTGAAAATCCAGAAACCTGTTTTAGAATAAGCAAGTGATTCTTTTTCTTTTGTATATTGAATCAAAAGAGCATCGGTATAGCTCAAGTATTTCAAATTCTGGTTAAAATAGTGCACTAAAGTATCGGTAAGTACCTCTGCTCTCGAAAATTTGTCGATGGTTCGGGGCATTTCTTTTTGTTTGGTCCAAAAAGCGAGCAGTGCGGTATCTATTTTACCTTTATTCTGTCTGATACCTGTTTTCTCCGGTACAGCCTTAATCTTTTCTAAATTGGCATTAATTAAATATTCAGGATAACGGTTAGGATTGGGTACTTTAATCATCTTATTAATGATAAACCCTTCTTCTTGCGTTTTGTTGGCATAAAGCGAACGGAAGAAATGTTGCGACGAACCATAATATGCAACCTCTCTGGCAGCAATATACTTTTTCTTTTTAGCCGCCGATGCTTTTAATTCTTCAAAAAACGGGTGACCAGAATAATAAATGATATGTGTTCTCGAATTATACTCGAAACGGTCAAGCATATATTTAAGCCGATAACCCAAAGCTTTATTCTCTACAATCAGAAACTCAGTTGTAGAAACCGTTAAGGTACTTTTGGTTATGTCGAAATCTATATTTAGCACCTGCGGATTTAATATCTTGCACTGTAAAGCATTTGGGGTTTTCCCAATAAAAAAATCTTTAAACTGGTTGATATACTTCTGACGGTTGGGATCGGCCCTAATTACAACTTCTTCCAGTTGCGCAACATTTTCTTTCAAAACCAGTTCTACCTGTACCGATTTATCGGAAATGATTACACTTTTAGAATAGGGGAGATAACCAACCAGTTGAACGAGCAGATCGTAACTGCCCGGTTTTAGATTAGATAATTTAAATCGACCATCGTTATCAGCCACAGTAGCAATCTTGTACCCACTTAAATAGATACTTGCGCCAGGTAATCCATCTTTTTGATCCCTAACCAAACCACTAATTGAGAAGGTGTTTTGAGCAATGGCATTAGTACCCAATATGATCAGCGTAAGGGCTACTAAAAGGCTTTTAATCATAGAGACGAATGTAACCAAAAGGCGTAATATTTATTAAAAACGCACAAGATTTTTAACAAATTTAACATTTGCAAATAATCGTCATTTTGAGCTGAGAGCGGGCTAATACAATTTATAATCCTGAGTGTATCGAAAGATCTTTAAGAAGAAAATTTGATTAAAGTAAGTCAAGTGAATAGCAAATATTGTTTTCTGAAAACGAAAGGCCTGTTTTTCATGGCTAGAGCAGTCCCGCCATCGCTTGTAGTCCTCGTTGCGCTAGGCTTCACTGTGGGCTACCCGCTCTGTCGCGTTTATTTAACAAAGGTAGGTTTGCATGGTACCTAAATAGTATTACTGGTATTGCCAGCTAAACCCCTGCCTGAAGCATGAAGGCAAGGATTTGTAACGAAATGCGGGACCGTTTGAACCCAATAGCACTGCCTGCTTTCCAAAAAAAGGAAAAAAATAATCTACCGTAGTTGTGCTTTAAATCGGGCTGATGCCATTTCTACTTTTTCTCTTCTAAATTAGCAGGAGGTAAATAATCCATCGGCACGCTATCCGCTATTTTTTCCCAGGCCCAATAGCCCGAAAAAAGCATCGATCGTGGGTTGTAAATGCCTCCGTTTTCGTAAAAATAAATAGGAGGTTGCTGTAAGGTGATAGTTGATACCTGATAGCCAAAATAATCGGGTGGCCTGCTAATAGCGAAACCAATCCTTCCTGTAAATGCGGGATTCTCGGGCTCTTTAGTATAAACCACATAAAGTTTATCAGTAAAATTAATTTCCTGAATGGCAGGTTCGGTTGTTAGTCTGGCCAGTGTATCCTGCAACACAGGAACTTTGCTCAATACCGAAACCTCCTTAGGTAGATTTTTCTTTTTGATCCAGTAATTTAGCGAATCGCCCATGGTGAGGTGAATATTACCTGTAAAGGTTTGAGCCTGGGTAAATTGCCTGATATTAGCATTAATTAGGCTGTCTTTGGGCCTGTTGCTATTAGGGATACTTTTTAATTTGTTGATGATAAAACCTTCTTCGGTGATCTTTTTATGGTATAACGATTTAAAAAAATGCTGGGGAGAGCCAAGGTAGGCTGTTAAACGCATTTTATTCCAAACTTCCTTTTTGTGCTTAGAACCTTTTAAATCTTCGTAGGTAGGAAAGCCCTGGTAATAAACAATGTTGGTTTTACGGCTGTACTCGAAATTATTAACCAGGTACTTGATTCGGTAGCCCAATGCCTTATTTTCGATGATGAGAAACTGGTTGCATTTTACAGTAAGTAAAGCATTGTCCTGATCGTAATCGATTATCAGCACATTTGGATTAATCATTTTACATTGTGCGGCATTTGGTGTAGTACCAATAAAAAAATCTTTGAACATGGCAATATAATGTTCCCTGTTCGGATCTGGCTTAATGGTTACTTCATTTAATTGGGTAATGCTTTCTTCCAAAATCAGATCGAGTTTTATGGCCTTATCTGAAATAATAACGTTTTTATTTAGCGCTTTATAGCCAATAAGCTGTACCAAAATATCGTAATTGCCAGGTTTTAGCGGTAAGCTATAGCCACCATCATTGTTAGAAACGGTCGCAATTTTATAACCGCTTACATATACGCCTGCACCTGGTAGAGCCTCACCCCGTTTATCTTTAACTATACCCGAAAGAATATAACTTTGTTGAGCAGCACAAAAGTTACCGATGATTAATAATGAAAGTAGAAGTATAAAAGATTTCATTATTTAAATATAAACTAATTTATTAGTTTGAATAAGACTCGAATGTAAAATTATTAGTGCTTTTTGAAATTTTTCGGTTTATCGTCGTGGTCTGTGTCCTCACAGACGGCTAAATACTATTCAACTCAAGATGGTCCTGTGGTAATATAGGCCATGGAATTAATATGTCTTATAGCCAAATGGTAAAATCTAGCAGTAAATTTACAAATGACAAGACCCCGAAATGAAATCAAGGTGACGACGACCGATTGATAAACTAAGCGAGCAACTCCCGTGCATTTTCTATAGCCGATGTACCCGGGTTTTTACCACTTAACATTTCGGCAATAACACCAATACGTTCTTCTTGTTTAAGTTTACGAATGCCGGTTGTGGTTTTTCCACGGTCTTCATTTTTGTGAACAAAGTAATGCGATATGCCTTTGGCGGCAATTTGTGGTAGGTGTGTAATCGAAATTACCTGCATGTTCTGGCCTAAATCGGCAATTACTTCTCCAACTTTTAAAGCGGTCTCGCCAGAAATCCCGGTATCAATCTCATCGAAAATAATGGTTGGTAACGAAGTATGTTTGGCCAATAAAGCTTTTATGGCTAACATCAGCCGTGATAATTCACCACCAGATGCTACTTTATTTACCGGGGCAGGGGCTTGGCCAGCATTGGCTGTAAAGAGTAGGTTGATTTCATCCAATCCATCTTTATTCAATTCGTTCAAGCTTTTTTGTTCTAACACCAATTTAGCATTAAGCATACCTACCTGTTTCAAAGTAATACTGGTCTGTTCCTCAACCATTTTAATTGCTTTCTTGCGGTTGGCACTTAATTGCTCGGCCTGTTTATGCAATTCTTTATTAAGTTGATCTATTTCTTTCTGTAGTTTTTCTATATGCTCATCGGAAGATAACAGTTTGTTAAGATTCTCTTCCAATTGTTTTTGAAGTACCAGTAATTCGGTATTATTAGCAACCCGGTGCTTTTGCTGCAGGGTATAAAACAGATCCAACCTTTGGTTTACAATTTCTAACCGATCGGCACTGTGTATGGTATTCTCTTCAATGCCAGAAACCTCGTCGGTAATATCTTTTATTTCGATAATTGATGAGCGCAAACGTTCGTACAGTACATTAATTGCAGGATCGAATTTTTCTATATTCTGTAGTTGTAAGGAAGCTTCTTTTAAAATCTGAAGGGCAGAAGGTTCACTTTCGTTAATTAAGCCCGAAGCGGTAAGTAATGCTCTTTTTATGGTTTCGGCATGCGTTAAACGTTCTAACTCTTGCTCTAAATCTTCCTGTTCACCATCTTGTAGTTTTGCCTGCTCGAGTTCGTTAAATAGAAACTGCTCATAATCTTGCTTATTTCTTGCCTCGTCTGCCTCGCTCACTAATTTCTTCAATAGGTTGGTTTCTTGCTTTAGCTTTTTAAACCCGCTGCGGTAATTAAACAATAGCGACTGGTGGTTAGCTAATGAATCGACAATTAACAATTGAAAATCGGTATCGTTAATCTCCTGGGTGGCATGCTGAGAATGGATGTCGATCAGCTTTTCGCCAATTTGTTTAAGAATTGATAAATTAACCGGGGTGTCGTTAATAAACGATCTGGTTTTACCATCTATGGATATCTCTCTACGTAAAATACTTTCGTTTGCAAAATCTAAATCATTTTCTTCGAAAAGTTCTTTCAGGTTTTCATCTGCCAGTGCAAAACTTCCTTCAATAACACATTTTTTATCCTGGTTAAAAAAGTATTTGCTTTCTGCTCGCTGTCCTAAAATTAGCGATAATGCTCCTAAAATAATAGATTTACCAGCTCCTGTTTCACCAGTTATAATATTTAAGCCTTTATCGAATTCGATATCGAGACTATCAATTAATGCGTAATTACGTATAGAAAGTTTTTGTAGCATGCTAAGCAAAAATATTAAAATTTATTCAACAGGTGCATACAAAACAAAAACAGCGAAGAATAATCTTCGCTGCTCATGATCTGTTTGGTTTATGTGTTGTTATTTTATCGAAATGTTAATTACATTACCATTATCAACTTTTAAGTTAACGGCCTGAACATAACTTTTTATTGCTGTTTGATCGGCATTGGTAAAATCAGATTTTTTATACGTTACTACCGCATTTAGGGTGTTCAGTGGTTTAACAGCACTGGTAAAATTTTGATTATTGTATAACATTACTGCGGGAGTTACCTGTGAACTTTTGTTACCACCTTCTACCTTTTCTTTTTTCTCTTTTTTCTCCAACTTTTCTTTCAGCTCTTTTACTTCGTTGTCGAATTTTTCTTTCAATTTTTTATACTCCTCAGTTTGTCTCACCTTACTGTTCGAGTTATCATTGTATTTAAAAATTACACCATCTGAAGAAAGCTGGTAACCTTTGGTTTTAAATAAAGAATCGGTATGTAATTTGCTTAAACCAGATAATTTTGCAATATCTCCAGATTTTAAAGCTTGCATCCTGATGTTATCGATCTGCGCTCTAAACTCAGGTGAATTCATTTTGGCAGACATTTCTTCGCCCATCTTTCTCCATTTTGCTTGCGCTTCGGGGCTGCTAAACTCTTTCGCCATATCTTCACCCATTTTTTTCCATTTGGCCTGGGCTTCAGGAGAATTCATTTTCTTTTGCATCTCTTCTCCAAATTTTTTCCACTTGGCCTGTGCTTCCGGCGAATTGTATTGTTTGGCAATATCTTCACCGAATTTTTTCCATTTAGCCTGTGCCTCTGGTGAGTTATATTGTTTGGCCATATCTTCTCCAAATTTTTTCCATTTAGCTTGCGCTTCTGGTGAATTATACTCTTTATGTATTTTGGCCAGTAATAACGAATCGTTGAACTTAAATTTAAAATTACTATCAGTATGCAGTCTGTAAATGTTTTTTCCTGCGAAAAGTTCATCTCTATAAAAGTCTTTTCTTAAGCTATCAGGCATTTCTTTTAAG
The DNA here is from genome assembly GCF_011759615.1 of Pedobacter sp. SG908. NCBI lineage: Bacteria > Pseudomonadati > Bacteroidota > Sphingobacteriia > Sphingobacteriales > Sphingobacteriaceae > Pedobacter > Pedobacter sp. SG908. Next base: position 5,978 of record NZ_JAAOYY010000003.1, on the reverse strand, counting down.
GAGTTATACTCTGTTTTCTTACCATCCGCATCAATGGTTACAATTTTAATTTTGCGTTTTTTTGTGGTGTCTGTGCAAACGATGGTTTTCACATTATGGTGGTCAATCAAACTCAAAACTTCAGTTTTCGGTGTTTTTTTAGTTTCTTTTTTCTTTTCCGTTGGATTGATCCAAGCAATAGAAAACAAGCAGGCTACGCCTAAAGTTAAGGCTGCCATTTGTTGTTTGGCGTTTAAATAATTTGTTTTCATGTTGGTTATTCTTTTTATGCGTTGATATAAATTCTGGGTCTTGCCTGTTGCTGCCAGTGCATAAGCCGGACTGTTTTTGTCTTTTAATAGTTCGAGTTTAAGTAGGGCATGGGCATAATTCAACGGTTTCCCGGTAATTTTTAATACCAGATCATCGCAGGCATGCTCGCGCTCAATATGTATAAATCTACCTGCCATCCACACAAATGGATTATAGAATAATAATGTTTCTATGGCGGTTTTAATCAGGTTTAATAAAAAATCGTTTCTTCTGATGTGTGATAACTCATGGATTAATATCGCTTCTACCTGATCGTTGTCTAATTGGTTTACCAGGGCCAGTGGAAATAATACCACAGGTTTTAAATAACCGATTACCAAAGGTACGTTAACAATAGAGGAGAGGTGGAACTGGATAACTTTGTTGATTTTAAGGTGAGCAATTACCTGCTCAAAAATGGTTTTCCAACTATCTGGAATAGCGCTTAAACTTTCTTTTTTAAGTTTTGAAAGCTGACTATAGCCTTTAATAATAACGAATAACTGAAGCAAGATGCCAATGGCATAAAATATAACTACTATAGGGAAATACTGCTCTGCCTTACTGCTAAAACTTGGCGGAAGGTTGTTAAAATATTGGTAAACCTGTATATTTTGTGCATTAATGGCGGGAGCCTGATTATTTGCATTTAAAGTTAATTGATGAATGAAATTATAGCCAAAGCCAATAAACATTAAAATGATGGCACCAAAGGCTAGGTTGTGCTTATGTTTTGCCGCCAGCTTCGGAATGCTAAGCATTACGATAAATAGGATGCCATAAATGATGGCGCTTTGCCAAAGTGAGTTTAAAATACTCCAGCCAAATGCTTTGATGAACTGTTGTAATAAAGTTTCCATAACGGTGATTTTAATTTTTTATACGGAGACAATCCGAAAATTTTACTGTTTATTAGGGATCAAAACCCTACACCTTTCAACCTTCAACACTAACCTTACTTTAGGCTATCTAAATATTTTTTTATTTCGTCAATTTCATCAGCACTTGCACTGTGGTTACCCAAAGCCTGCATCACCAATCTCGCTGCCGATCCGTTAAATACGTTATCGATCATTTTGTTTACCAATTGTTTTTCAGTTTTATCCCGACTAACAAGCGCTTTATAAATGTGCGTTTTTTGGTTGGTATCTCTTTCTACCATTCCTTTCTCGTGCAGAATCTGCATCAGTTTTAAAGTTGTGGTATAGCCAGAGTCTTTTTTATTCAGTGCTTCATGAACCTCTCTTACCGTCGCATTCCCCTTTTGCCAAAGCACCTGGAGGATTTCCATTTCACCTTCTGTTGGTTTGATGTTATGATTAGTCATATGTTACAAGTTGTACGAATTATTTCGTATTCAAATGTACGAAGATATTCGTAAAATCAAAATATTTTAACAAATTTTTAACTTTATTGGTTAATTGTTGAAACTGATTAACCGGTTAACTGTGATATAAGACGCATGAGCAGGTAGAATGTTGCATGCCTATTAGGCTTTGGAAAGGAAAACCCCGCCTATGAAAAACTGACTCTAGTTATTAAACCTGATTGACGTGGATACCGGCCTGTGTGTAAGGCCTGTAGGCGTATGAACAAAAGCAGGACTAGCTTTAATTGAAATGCTGAGATTGCTTTTCTAAAATTAATTAATCGCAACGAATAGAGAAACTACTTAGCGCTTAACCATTGAAACTGTTTAGCCATATTATGTACAACTAACCGATTAAAACAATTAACTGCTTAACCAAAAAATTAATTTTTCTTCAGCACTTCGTACTTGCCAATATTCGCCGGATCGATTTCTGCCAACATATTGTAAGCTTTCATGCGTTCCTGGCCGTTTAGTTTAGAAAGTACATTCGTTACTTCTTCGGCTTTAGCCGCAAAGTAAACATTAGGGAAAATAGAACCCAGTTTCTGCTTATCCATTTGTTGGAGGGCAGGTAAGGCAGCAACAATCTGTGTTAAGCCCTTATCATTATCGGTTAGCTGATCCAGGCCACTTAAATGGTAACTATAGATGAAATTGCGCAGTTCGCTAAAAATAGGATTCAAAACATTTTCATTAAACCAAAAGCGATTGCGCAAACCATCAGCTGCTCTCCAGCCGGTATTGCCTGAGGCTTGCGCCAGGTTAATGATGTTCTGTGCTTTTTTATAAAAAGGAGTTCCGCCCATCTTGCTAAAACTATCTTTATCCATTCCGATGATGGTATAAGCGTAATAGGTGAGGAGGGCACTGATATTGGAAATGTAATTCTGATCAGAAAAGTCGATTGTAGCACCATCGTTGAAATTAAAATCGAAATTCTTATCACTCATATTTAACAAAGTGCTGTTGTAAGAGCTGTTAAAAACCGGGCGGCTGCTTTGGATCTGTGCTTCTGCAGTATATCCAGAACCACCATCCCACGAATTGATGGTGATGATAAAACTACAATTGATACGTTCCTGTGGTTGATAACTTTCGTTGCTGAATTTGTTATTGTTTAAAAAATCGCGGATTGTTTTCTGCAAAGCATCTAAAGTTGGCTTGCTGATGTTCGAAACCTGGGGCGCCAGCAAAGTTACTCTTGCATTCAACTCCTGCGCCTGCAGTTTTCCGAAACCAACCAATATCAATATCCAAACAATCTTTTTTATCATTTCGCAATTTTTAAAATGGCAGTACAAATATCTTTGGCAACATCCGTTTTCGATTTCATTTCAAATACAGTCCGTTCCAAAGCTTTGTTAAAAATAGTAATTTTATTGGTATCTGATTTAAAACCTGCACCCTTGTCATTTAAAGAATTTAGAACAACAAGATCTAGATTTTTCTTTTCTAGTTTGCCTTTGGCATAATTCTCTTCATCATTGGTTTCTAAAGCAAAACCAACCAAAATCTGGTGTGCTTTTTTTGCCGCACCTAAGGAGGCGAGTATATCCTTTGTTTTTTCCAGTTCCAAAACCAATCCGCTGTCCTGCTTTTTAATTTTTTGAGTGGCAATTACTTTAGGGCGATAATCTGCCACGGCTGCACACATTACCGTAATATCTGTTTCGGGGAACACCGATGAACAAGCATCGAGCATATCCTGTGCACTTATTACGTCAATCCTTTTTAAAGTTTGAGTAGATTTTTGTGCTGTTGGTCCGGCAATTAAAGTAACATCAGCTCCAAGCCTTGCCAGTTCATCAGCCAGTGCAAAGCCCATTTTTCCTGATGAATGATTGCCTATAAAACGTACCGGGTCAATGGCCTCGTAAGTTGGACCAGCGGTAACCATTACCTTTTTGCCAAATAGTGGCATCGATTTTTTTATGGCACCATCCAGAAAAGAAACAATTTCGTCAGGTTCGGCCATCCGACCTTCACCCCAGAGCCCACTGGCAAGTTCGCCATTAGCAGGTGCTATAACTGTATTACTGTAGCTAGTAATACGTTCGATATTGCCCTGGGTAGTTTCGTGCTTCCACATATCCAGATCCATTGCCGGGGCTACATAAACCGGACATTTGGCCGAAAGGTAAACAGCGGTTAATAAATTATCGCAGATGCCGGTTGCCAGTTTAGCCAGTGTATTGGCACTTATTGGAGCGATGATCATTAAATCGGCCCATAAACCCAGTTCAACATGGTTGCTCCATACGCCAGTTTCTTCTTCGAAGTATTGCGTATAAACCGGATTTTTAGAAAGCGTAGCAAGGGTAAGTGGTGTAATGAAATTAGCACCATCAGGAGTAAGAATAACCTTTACGTTTGCACCAGCTTTTACGAGGAGCCGAACTAAAATAGCCGACTTATATGCCGCGATGCTACCGCAAACGCCAAGGATTATGTTTTTATTTTTGAGCATAGTGTTTAGGGCATGGGGCATAAAGCATAGAGCGTAGTATTAAACGCTTTGCCCTAAACGCTATGCGCTATGCCAGTTACTTTTGTTCTTTAGCAGGATTTCTGTGATAGATTTTCTCGTTCAAAAATTCATCAATAGCAATCAAAACAGGTTTCGGCATACGCTCGTAATGTTTGCTGATTTCAATCTGCTCACGATTTTCGAAAATTTCTTCTAAATTGTCGTTGCTTGAAGCAAATTCTGCCAATTTACCGTGTAACTCTTCTTTAACGTTGTTCGAAATCTGATTTGCTCTTTTAGCAATTACCACTAAAGATTCGTATAAGTTATCTGTAGTTTTATCTAAATCGTGTACGTTTCTGGTTACCGTAGTATTGGGTACAGCAGGTTTGTTAGTATTCATGTATTACTTGTTTTTAATATCCGTTTTATTAATTGTAGCAGAAGTATCTTTTAACTTCCCGGTTCTGATCAGCATCTGCTTGTATTTTTCTTGATCAGCGGCATATAATGCCAATTCTTGTTTAGTAGCCGCAATTCCTGCCTCAACATCATCCTTAAGCGCCTTTGCGTCTTTAGTGTATTTACTGTCAGGGTGGTTTTCAGTAAACTCAGTATATAAAGCAAGTGCTTCATTATAACGGTCTTCCTGGCGAATGACATAACTGTTTTTTGCGTATAAATATTGCGCTTTAATCATCAGGTAGTCCATTTCCTCAGCATATTTAATATCTGGGTAATCTCTCTGCGCATTTTTTAAGGCAATAACAGCTGCTCTATAGTTATCTACATTACTAGGCCCTGTAGTTAAGTACATTTTAGCATTTTCAAATGCTTTATCCTCTAACTTGCCCCTTAGTGTGGCAATATATTTGCCAGCAGCTGCAGCACGATCGCTGGTAGGGTATAAGTTGATAAATAATTGTAGCGCATCAATAGCTTTATAAGTGTTTTCCTGGTCTAACGAGAAATTTGGAGATTCTAAATAGAAACAATAAGCCCCCATGTATCTAGCTTCTTCTGCATTTTTACTTGCTGGATAGGTTTCTGCAAAACTTTTAAACTGGTATCTTGCAGTTGTATAATCACTTAATCTGTATAGCGTATAAGCATAATAATAGTTCAGATCCTCAGCTTCTGCACGGCCCCTATATTTTTGAGAAAGATCTTCAAAAAGTACCAAAGCTTTGCTGTAATCACGTTTATTATACAAACGAAGAGCCTCTTGGTATTTTTTTGCAACATCATTACTCGCTCTCAATTTCTCGAAACGACTTTTACAACCCGCAATACCTAAAGCGGCAACAAATACTAAAATAATTAAGTGTTTAACTTTAAACATTCTGCAAAGATAATTAATAATACGATAACATCAATAAAAACAATTGGCCGCTAAGCTATGCAAAGCAATTCAGTACAAATATACAGTTAACAAATTTTAACATATATATAAGTATTGCTTATATACTATAGTGTTGTTTGTTTTTTAGGAAAAGCAGGTTTCGTACTACTATATAGGTTTGTTCCCGCTTTCCATTTCAAGTCCTCGCTGCGCTGCGGGCTTTCCATTGCAATCGGGTTTATGCTGTAGGGGCAGTGCAGGGCACACCGTCATGGCGCCCAAAAAAGCTATGCAAAGCAATTCAGTACAAATATACAGTTAACAAATTTTAACATATATAAGTATTGCTTATATACTATAGTGTTGTTTGTTTTTCCGTAAATCAGGTTTCGTGCTACTATATAGGTTTGTTCCCGCTTTCCGTTCCAAGCGCCGCAGAAGGAGCGGCGGCTTTCCATTGCAATCGGGTTTATGTTGCAGGGGCAGTGCAGGGTACACTGTCATGG